>CAWJRD010000027.1:0-151970 GCA_963845015.1 uncultured delta proteobacterium | reverse complement strand
ACAGCCGATCGCAATACATCGTTCTTCCTGACCTGGTTTACCGATTACGTATTGCTCATCTGCCACGGATGAATTTTATCCAATACCGGATCGCTTTTACCAACACGGGCGACGGACAGGCTACCCATGTAGTCATCAGCGATACGCTGCCCACAGGTCTGGAGAATATCCTGATCACTACGTCTGGATTGACGATCAGCCAGGTCTCCTCCTCGCCCCTCCGGTTTGAAATCGTCGATATCCAACCAGGCATGGGTGACTTAATCACCATCACGGCTGGTGTGGAAAATGGATTTGTGGGAAATCTCGTGAATGCGGTCGAGATATCCAGCGCGGGCGAACTGCCAGACCGCCTTGCGGACAATCGGGCTGAAACGCAGCTATCCATCGCCTCACCGAACCTGGAAATTTCAAAGTCTGGTATCTTGACCAGGTCAGCTATCCGGATTATTGGATCACCTACCAGGTAAGCTTTACGAATACCGGAGGAGCAACCGCCCAGAATGTGGTCCTGAGCGATACGCTGCCACCCAACCTGCTCGATTTGCTGGTGGTTTCATCGGGTGTTCAGCTAACCCAGACCTCCAGTCAACCGCTAACCTTTGATGTAGCGGATATCCCACCCGATCTTGGTGGGCAGCTGACCATCACGGCTAGATTTGCTGGACGACCAGTTGATGACCAGCCTGCTCAATAGCGCAGAAATCACGACTTAGGGGGAGCCGCTTGGCTGGTTGGATGATAACCGGGCTGAAGCGGTCATCCAGCTTCCAAAACCAGACCTTTCGATCCTCAAGAGCGGTTTGTTGACAGTAACCCAGGATTCAAACATCCAGGCTACTTACTGGATCACATTTGAAAATAGCTGGAGATCTGACCGCCACGCAGGTGACCATCAGCGATACTATGCCGGCTGCCCTGATGGATGTGTGTGTGACGAGCTCCGGCATTCCAATCACCCAGACCTCGAGCCAGCCGCTGTTTTCGACGTGGCAGACATGTCACCCGCTTCAAGTGGTCAGCTGACCATCACGGCCCTCGTGGCGGATGACGGCACTGCGATCAGCCTGCGCAATATTGTCGAGATCCAGAGCCGTGAAGAGCCGCTGGGCGCGCTGGGTGACAACCGCTCTGAAACAGAGACCCTGTTCCCAAGACCTGACCTTTCGATTTTCAAGTCATGGGGAGCTTACCGGGTCTCAGGGCGATGGCATTCTGGCTGCTTATTGGATCACATTTACCAATTCCGGGAACCTGACCGCCACGCAGGTGGTGATCAGCGACACGATTCCAGCGGGTCTCCTGGATGTTCTTGGTGACGACCTCTGGTCTATCCCAATGACCCAAACCTCGAGCCAGCCGCTGATATTTGATGTGGCTGACATCCCGCCTGAGTTCTGGGGGAGCATTCACCATCACGGCTCGCTATGAAGATGACGGGATTGCGACCAACCTGCTCAATAACGTTGAAATTCAGAGCCTGGAGGAGCCGCTGACCCGGCTCGCAGATAACCGCTCTGAATCTGCAACCGCGATCCCAAGACCCGACCTTGGGATCTTCAAACATGGAACTATGACAGGATCCCAAGGGGAAGGGATTTGCTACTTATTGGATTACGTTTACTAATTCCGGGAACCTGACCGCCACGCAGGTTGTGATCAGCGACACGCTTCCAACTGGTTTGTTGGATGTCCTGGTGACGACCTCTGGTCTACCCATGACCCAAACCTCGAGCCAGCCGCTGATATTGGATGTGGCTGATATTCCGCCTGCTTCTGGTGGTGAAATAACCATTACAGCTCGTTTGGTCGATGACGGAACAGCGCTCAACCTACCCAATAAGGTGGAAATCCAATGTCTCGAAGAGGGGCTGCTCACGCTGGATGACAACCGCTCTGAAGTTGTAACGATGATCCCAAAACCTGACCTATCGATTTCTAAATTGGAACCCTCTCCACTCTCAGATGACAGGGGTTCTGGCAACTTATTGGATCACCTTTACGAATGAAGGGGATTCGCTTGCCACACAGGTCACAATCAGCGATACTTTACCGGATGGATTGAATAATTTGTTGGTCAATACCTCTCACCTAACGATCAGCCAGACATCGAACAATCCACTCCAGTTTGACGTCGCTGACCTGACGCCAGGGCAGGGAGGAATGATTACAGTCACAGGTCTAATAACGACCGGTCCTTACGGATTGCTTGAGAACAGTGTCCGAATAACCAGCCTGGAGGAACCGCTGGACACCCAATGGGACAATCATTCTGTATCCATTTTGGAGATCATCTTCCAACTTCTGTTCCCCCTTTTTTTGCATTGAGCGGCAGATAACGATTCAAACGCCGCTCGTCTCCAGAGCGTACGGTGACACCTGTCGCATCCAGGTACTCCAAAAGAGCCAGCACGTATCGTCGGCTGGTGTTGAAATGGTCGCGCGCCTGACCAACGGTGATTGACAGCAATACGTGATAATGTTTCTGTTCGGCGTCGTTCGTATTGCTCATCATCAACAAGTTTGATACTGAAAATTCTGAGTTTGTCCCCCTGCCTGATAGGCAATCTTCCCTGATATCCCTCAACGACACTTTCAAAAGGGAATTTCATATGTTTTTCCAGATATTTCCCCCAGGTTTTCATAATCTCCCGATCGCTGCTATTTTTTGCAGAATTGACAACCGCCTGAATTCTTATACCCTCTTCTCCCATTCCAATCCATCCAAAACGATTTTCCAATTCGCTTCGGATTTTATCGGTATCTTTTTCGGAGTCACGCTCATTTACCTGTTCGACATCGGAAAGAGATAAATACATGGAAGCCCATTCCAATCCGTCAGCCTCACATTTTACGATATACTCTTCCGACATTTCTTTGAGCGTGATACTGTCCCAGGCTATGTCAATAATCGTCTCGCCGTTTTCATCTTTCTCGATGTCAATTAGCCTTCCCTGCCATCCGCTGAGATCAAATTCAAAATCATCAGGACACAGAATTCCTTTCTTTACCTTCACACTTTGACCTGTTTTCAACTTCATTTTAACCTCCTGCAGCATTATTTACATGTCCCATGCCGTCCAGATCGCGGAATCTGATGTTGATTGTGAGCTTGAATGTGTTTCACTCAATGGGTTTGGCAGCATTAAGCATATCCTTGATGGCATCCATCGCTGTGTATTTGGTATTTCCCTTCCAATGCTCGATAGCAGTCTTTTGACGAAGTGCCAATGCAAATTTCAGTGAGTTAATCCCATTTTCATAGTAATTGAATGGAAATCTTTCAATTTCTGGCTCCGGTTCATTGACCAATTTTTGAATAAAATGCTCAATTTCTATAAATCTATCTATTTCACTTTCTGCTTTGGATTTAATATCCATTAATTGTTGGATAATTTTATCAGGATTTCTAACCAAAACATCAGATCGCTCAAATAAATAATCAATGCTTTTGATCGACCTAATTTCTTTTATGTCAAACAATCTATTGATCATGGTGATATCAGTAACTGAAACATTATTTCTCGAAAAGTATTGATCAAAGAAAACGATTGCCTCTAAAGCACGCTCAATAGAACGTAAATTTAAAACCAATTCATCTTTTCCTTTGAATATAAATTCTCCAATAATTATACGTTCTTTCTCTGGCGGTTGATTCGCAAATTGAATTTTTCTGGCTTCTGCCACATAAAGCCAAACCCATCTGTTATGTGTGGAATCAAGATCAATGCATTGAAGTTTGCTAAATTCATATATCAGTTCTAACTTATTTTTCACATTGTAATGTACCCGGATAGGTTGAAAGATTTCTCCTGTTGACGTGAAGGCAAAGTCTATTTTGTCTGCAGATGTTATGGGTGATGAAGTTTTCTGATGTATTGCATGAGACGATTTGCTTTGTTTGGCTTTCTGCCTTTTTTTTAATTTCCTTGGCATGGATGTTATAGCTCACCTTCTTGATAAACGACATACTTACGCAGGTTCTCTTCGTGAGCCCAGCGGAATCAACTTGTTGAACGGTTAGCATTACAGTCAAGTGGGCGGGTGTTTTTTCCGCACATCCTTGTCAAACCTGGTGTTATCCAACATGTTCCGGTGCCGTCTGTTTTAATTGTATTGTATGCCTTTCTTGTGAAATTGATATAAGCTGAAGTCCGAAAGACCCAAAATCCTCACCTATGAAATACTCTGATGGTCTTGCAGTTAGCATTTCGTCACTGAATACTGTTCTTATCGTGGCGGATTTATTCTCGTTTATTGATATCAATTCTATTGCTTGGCTTTCATCGAATGGATGACTAAGGCTCACTGTAAAAGTACGGGAAAATAATCGACACGTTAGATCTGATTCTCGTAGTGCCTTCATTTTCCTGTTGTAAAACACATATCCAAGTACAAACAAAAAAATCAAAGCATAGATTATATTCATTTTTACACCGCTTAAGTTGGATAATAATAAATAGAATGATCCGCATAACTTGCGAATTTCTTGCTTACTGTCAGCATAAAAACCGGCTCCTCGCTGTTTCGTATATGGCAAAAAAGCTTGAAGAACAGATCTCAATGATAATTACCCAATTCGCAACAATTGGTGGCTTGGAAAAGAACGGTCAGTCAAATAAATGAAAGATCATGACTTCAGTCAAAGTTTCATGATCAGTGTTTATTTCCTCTATTTCTTTTGCGATTCACCCGCTCTTTCAGCTCTTTCCCTGCTTTGAAAAACGGCAATTTCTTGGGTTTGATTTTTACTTTCTCGCCGGTTTTCGGATTCCTGCCGGTATATGCATCATATTCCTTGACGTAAAAACTGCATAAACCCCGGATTTCCACCCGATCACCCCTGGCAAGGACATCCGCCATATTATCAAAAAAGAGATCAATCACGCCTGCGGCTTCAGCTTTTGATAGATCCGCCTGTTCTTTCAGAATAGATATCAATTCAAGTTTGTTCAATTTTCCCTCCGATTTGTATTTGATCTTTCCCAGTATCCATTTGACGGAATAATGTCAATTTCAAAATCCAATTAATGTAAGTCGAGAATCACAGGATAGCCGTCCCGTCATCGGGATGGAGTATCCCATTTATCAACCGAGGGCGGTTGCCATTTTGGCCGGTGGCTGCCCTTTTTGCATTTTAAGGAGGCTCATCATGAAGCAGACATTTACACGCAGCATCCCCACCACTGCCCAGCAGAACCTTTTCCGCACCTTCAAACCCATCTGCCGGCAAGTCCATCTCTGTTTATCGGGTTTGCCTGGTCAAGGATGCAACCGTTTCCTTCGGTCAAGAAGCCTTTGTCAACAATTCCCATCAGGCACACGCTCTGATCCAGAACCTTATCCTTACCCGAGGGCAGCCCGATCGAGAACAGTTCGTTGTCGCTATGCTCAATGCCAAGAACAAAATAATCGGACTGAACATCGTTTCAGTTGGGGTTCTGTCGGCCCGCCCCATAAAAACTAAGAAGTATCAAGAGGGAGATAATCCATACTCATTATTGGATTGTTCCCCCTTTTTTATTTATTAGGCCAAACCAAACTCAATAGCTACGTGTTTTAGTACCCTCCACAGGTAGGGCCATACCTGACTATGCCTTAAATGTGAGCCCCTCGTTTTACATGAACAATATCCTTTCTGCTTGATTCTTCCATTTCTGAACTTTTTTTATACCCCATAAAAATATTTACTTAACTCCGCCCCGAAAGTTCCACACTATTAATATATGGGTTTTTCCCATGAAGAAAAATTATAAAAATAAATTTTCTTAATACACTTAACTTCGCTGAAAATAACCAGCAGTATTTGTATAGAGATTAATTATGAAATTTGCTGCAATGAAAAAAATTAAAAATAAAAGTTAACTTCACATGATAGTGACCGCAATATGTATATAGAGTTTCAATAAATAAATTTAATTACAAGGAGACTGAAAATGACTGAAATTAAACATGGTAACTGGGCAGAAGAAAAGTTTAATGATCCTAATAGGATTCCAATAGGAAGACTTCAACAAAACTTATATGAAATTATTCGGGAGGTTCAGAAAACTCATAAAAGAAAACTTATTACCAGGACCGGAAAGGTTGTCGCAATACTTTCGCCACTTGAAGAGGTAGCAACATTTGATCACCTTATTAATAATATAGGAGAAAACATAATATGAACACCGAAGATACTGTAGAATATAGCAATAATACCAGTAAGTTAAGTCAAAATGATATTTTAAGCAATAACACGAAACAGGAGATAAAAAATATGAATAATGTAGTGAACCTTCTTGATTTAGTAGCAAACGAGTCTGTGGAATCCCCCCCTGAAGTGATCCGGCTTGGGAGTGACGAAACAGCCATCATCCCATTTACACCCCACAGCATGAGCGTTGATCTTCATTATTGTCAGGAAACAGAAATAAATGGATATGTCGTCTGTAATGGCCCTGACTGTGTACTTTGCCGGATCGGCCGAAAGAAAGACCAACGACTACTGCTGCCCGTTTATCTACCAACAGCCGGCTGAGTTGGTATCCTCCCCGTGAGTAAGTCTCTTAGGCCTTTTGCTCTACTGCCCCAGATTGCCAATGTGCTGAAGGCTGGAAAGCCTATGGTGATGTTTGTAACCAGGGATGGGGCTAAGTACAATGTTTCCACGGCTGAACTGCAGAAGGATGTTGATGGCGGTGAGACAGTGATCAAAAGATTTCGTGAAGAGTGTGAGGCCGACCTTATTGACTTTACATCAGTTTATCCAAGAATAGATAACGAACAGCTTGCAAATGTCTCAGAAATTGGCCGTATGATGGCGCTCAAAGGGATTAAATGCCAGTAATTAAGCGGTCTCGGAAGAACTTACCGTCTTCCGGAATCACTGGGATGGGGAAAGATGTTGGCCCTGTTGGGCCAGCATCATGGACGGTTAAGAGTTGATTGGGCTGTGGGTGTGGGTAAGAGCTACAACATAGACAGTACCATTGAATCGGCAATTATGTCAGAAAAATTTGATCTTGTAATTGCCCTTTTCCCAACCCGGCAAATTATTGATGAACGGAGATGGATAATCAATCCACCCAAAGGGATATCCGTAGTCAATTTAAAACCAAGAATAAGCAGCAACTGTGGAGTTGATATGAACAAACGTTGGGAGATATTTGAGAAAAATGGACTCGGGGCTCTCGGCCGTATTGAGTTATGCGGTCACTGCCTTCTACAGCCAGAATGCTCGTGGCCCGAACAATTTGGTAAGTCACTCAAGGGAACTCAAGTGATCTTCGGAGCCCAGGCTCATCTTGAGCGTTCCCCAAATTTTCTGGATCAGCTTGCCCAGTGGTCGGAAGCAGAAAAAGTGTTGGTTATTCTTGATGAAGCAAATTTTATGATGAAACCTTTTCAGCGGCGGATTGAGCATGAGAAGTTGCGGATATTTGTTGATGTTCTGAACAAACTTAACCCGAAGCGTTGGCGTAAGTCCCATGAGAAATGGAAGTATCTCTGCGATTTGCTTCTTAATGCCCCCACTGAGGATTTACGCAGCCATGATTGGCGGATGCCAAAAATTAATCATGAGTGGTCAGTTGCTGTTCAATCCCGTGGATATGGCATTCACAGGGATTTATTTTCTTTTTTAGCGTTTGATCTGGTTAATTTCTGCCGTTCTCCTCTTGAATCTAGAGAACGGGACACCAACGGTGACATTCTCTTTGCAGCTGTACCGAGTGTTTCGATGGATTTCATTATCTACAGCGGAACCGCCCACCAGAAGTTTTCTGAATATAGGCTGGGTAAAGAATTTGCCAGCCCTTTTCAAAATTATTCATTTGTCCATCCAGAGACCACCTGGTTCAACATCGCATCCAGATTGGGGATGAGAAAATACTTTTAAAAGAACTCAGATCAAATCCTGGATTTCTTTGCCAGTTTAGTTGCCAGACGGTTACAGGATGGTAAGCGCCCGTTACTCATTGCAAAAAAATGTTTCAGAGATTTTTGTGCCCGGGAGATGGGTAGAAGGTTACATAAGCTGGGCGTTGAAGCCTGTGTGGCCACCAACGGATGGCAGGCAAACCTGCTAAGCAATGCTAATGTTGTGCCCCTGATCCATTACGGCATGATCGGAACCAACCTGTTTGAGGAATTTGATTGCGCATACTGCCTTACGGGATATTACGTCACTGAAGATGCAATTAACGGAATTTTACAGGATATTCTTGGGTCAGATATGCAGATCCCGTTGCAAATTTCAAATGAAGGTAGGCCATTAAGGCGGAAAGCTGGTGTTCTAAATCATGCAGACCATATTTATGACCTCCATGCTCTTGCTCAACATGCTCTGGACCATCTGGAAATGGATACAGTCCTGCAAGCGGTGGGAAGGGTACGCCCTTACACCAAACCCAGGGAAGTTATTACTTTCCAATGCGCTGGGCATCCCGATTTAGATTATACCGGGGAATTCACCAGCATTGGTGAGGCCCGCAAGCATTTTGATATCCTCGGAAGCAGATCTGCTCAAACTTTCGGAAATCTGTTCAAAAATAAAGGAAGCCAGATCTGAGGGGTTGAAGCAGCGAGAGGCAGCCCTCCAGTTGGGGGTAAGTACAAGAACAATCAAACGTTATTGGAATTGAAAAAGGTGACACCAACCCTTTATATAATATATTTTATAAGGGAAACTGTCACCTTTTTATGGAGGAGGAGTCCGATGGAATTATTACCATGCTGGAATGCACGAATTCAAGAAGTTAAATCAGAACCAATCGTCAAAAGGGTAAATTACGGCTTGAAAAAATTACCCAGGTACTATTCAGAAAAGACCAATTTTATTAATTCCGTTGATGGTGCACAGGCCATGCTTGAATTTGCATTGCAGCGCCCTCTCTCACATATCGGTTTTGATACTGAATTTAGGTTTGATCGGCCAGGAGTGGTAATTGATAAAAATCACACGGCCTATGACAATCAAAGTATTCATCCGCTTTTGCTATCACTGGCAATGGCGGAACAAACGGGAGACGATGGGGGCGTCTTATACAACTTTGTTATTGATTTAAGAAATCCTGAATTACTGCCGGTCCTGAATGAACTTTTCCGGCTTCCAGTAACTTTCTGTGGGCACTTTGCAAAAGTAGAGCTTTTTTGTCTTTGGCGGTTGGGATTGATAGAACCAAATATCCTCTGGGATACTTTCATATTTGAGAAAGCCCTGCACTTGGGGAGGTTTCATCACAAGTACAAACTGCAAAAAGTAACAGATGAGTTTGAAAAGATTCGGGCAAAAGAAGAGACAAATGAAAATAAGGGGTTTAGTTTTTCACTCGTTGCAACTTGTCAGAGGCATGGCGTGGCGTACCGTATGGAGACGGAGAAGAAGCGGCTGCAACAATCATTCCTTATTCATCCCGACGATACCCCATTTTCACAAGAACAGATTGAATATTCCGCCGAAGATGCCATTGCCGCATGCCAGCTTTATCCCCTCCAAGTTCAGAAGGCAGTTCAGAATGGCCTGCTTCACCACTGCATGACAGTGGAAATGCCCTGGGTGATTACCAATGCTAGAATTGAGTGGGTTGGGGTGCGGGTATATCAAACAAAGTGTAATGAAGTCATATCCAAGATCGGTGAGCACAAGGAGCGGCTTGAGAAACACTTGGCCGTTGAATATGGGATAAAGAACACTCGGAGCCATAAGCAGCTTGAGCAATATTTTCAAAACTGCGGACTTCTGCATAATTTCCAGCAAGGTGGGACAGTAAGTTTTGACAAAGAAATTTTGAAATTAAATGCCCGACTACATCCAGCAATTGCCTTGTTACGAGACGCTAGAAGGGCTTCTGACATTTTATCAGATAAGATTCTGTCACCGGAATTTATTGGCTTAGATGGCAGAATGAGATCGGAACACCAGCAGCTTGGTACCGATACCGGTAGACAAACGAATCGTTGGCCAAATCTCATGGGATTGGACAAGGTACTGAGGCCACTGATTATCCCAAATCCGGGTTATGGAATTGGTGAGGTGGACTGGAGTCAGGTAGAGGTGGGTGTGGCAGCTGCTATGTATGGTGATGATAAACTGGTCCAGATGTTTAATTCCGGAGATGTTTATTCGGCTATGGCCCAGCATTTTTTCCAGGAGGAAATACCACCGGAAGATCTTGTTATATCCGGTAAGGAATTCAAGACAAAATATAAAGAACTCCGGAACCAGATGAAAACGTGTACGCTGGGGATCATTTACGGAATTACCCCAACTGGCCTGGCTCAAAATCTGGGAACTACCAAGACCAAAGCGGCGGAATTGCAGAAACGATTTATGACAATGTTTCCGCAACTTCGGGACGCCCTGAATCAGACAGCATGTTTTGGAGGCTATCAGAGGTTATGCTTTAGCCATAAGCGGTTTGAAACGGCACCGGGGTAGATCAGGTGCAACTGATACGTGGGAGCGGAACTGGTTAACCAACTATCCAGTCCAGGGTAGCGCTGCTGTTGTGTTTAAGGCTGCTGGAAATAGGTTGGATAAGCTTTACCCGCAGTATGATGCCAGAATTATAATTCCAGTGCATGATGCTTTTATATTTGAAGCGCCACTGGATCAATTGGAAAATGTAGCTGAACTTACTGCTAGGATAATGTGTGACACACTTCAAGAATATTTCCCGGTTTTACGACCACAGGCGGAAGTCAACATTTCCCGGCCGGATTGTTGGAATAAAGATGGAAATGCGGATGAGCTTGAACGATGGATTGAAAGTTTGGATATCCTTATGAATGGTCAGGAGAATAATAGGAAGGCCGCATAATGTTTTCAGTACAGAACACAACCTTTAAATAATATGGAGTAAATAAATCAAATGAATCAATTACAAATAGAAAATAAAGCAACCACAATACCTGCTGAAAACCAATTCGACAAAGTTATCACCAGTCTCTCCCAGTCTGTTGGGGTATCGTATATGGCTGCGGCTAACCTACTATCTCAAGCTTTAAAAAGCTCTTTAAAAACAACAAGTATCACCCCCACCCCCGAGTGGGATTACATTTCTGCCATGATATCATCTTTTGAACCCCAAAATATCCAAGAGGCAATGCTGGCAATACAGATGGTGGGGGTACACTATCAGGCCACTGATTTGCTCAGTAAAGCTGCAAAATACGATTCCGTAACCATTAAGGAACAGTATCTGAAGCTGGCATTAAAGATGTCCCGGCTTTTTGCAATACAACTTGAGACACTAAAGAAAATCAGATCCAAAGGGGAACAGCGCATGGTGGTGGAGCACGTTCACATACATAATGGCGGCCAGGCTATCGTAGGTCAGATAGCATCTGATAAGGTTTAAAGGGGGTGAGGGCTATATGAATACCACAAGTAACGACCAGTTTGAGGGAAATATATGCGGCGCTAAAACCAAATTAGGTCCATGTAAAAATCTTCCTGTAGATGGGAAAACTCGATGTTTCCAGCATGGATGTGCTCCCGGCGCCGGAGGAACTTTTGGAAACAGGAACGCCTGGAAGCATGGTATGTACAGTGCCAGTGTGGTTCAGGAGCGCCAGTCTTTGCAGGCATATTTAAAGGCAATGACTGATATGGTTAAGGAGTTTTCACTGATTTGTAGGATATGGTTAATTATTTGTTGTTTTTAATTTTACTTATATGTTTTGAGAATATCTGGCCAGCGTTTAACATTATTAAATTAACCTCTTGCAAAACTCTGGGAAAATTGCAATTCCTACGAAACCATGATTATCATTATGGGCATCAAGCATTACTTCTTCCTTCCAAAATTTATCTTCAACCTCACGGATTTTCTTGATCAACCCTGAACACGTTTCAGCAGTAACTGCGTTAAAGGCATCTTCCAGTTGAGCCACAAGGTTGGTCATAGTGAAGTCACAATTACGTGCGATCTGGTTCTTTATCTACCGCCCAGCAAGTCTCTATTGGCTGCAACTCTGGGTGATACGGCGGCGTTCGCAGTACCTCATGGCCATGTTCTGCTGCAATCTCGTCAAGAATATACGTGGGGGATGGCACAATTTTATTAAGAACCTCAATCATTTCAACCTTTAAACAATCTTCACTTAGCGGGATGTTGTTTTGTTCTAACCAGGACCGGATCTTCTCTCTATTGCACTTGGCAGTCGGCGCTGAATGGGCTGACAAAACATTATGATAAGCAGGCATTATCCATGATTATAAGCGAACCTTCGGGGATATTCGGAAGCAACTTGTCCTTGAACCACTTCGTGAATAGTTCTTGATTCATTTGGCCATGATAGTCGCCTGTCTTTTTTGTGCTCTTGAAGGTTAGCTTTGCACCCGGAACCCAGCCGTTTTTTGTGATCGCATTGATAATAATCAAGCGCTCACCTTTACCTGTCGGCTTCTGTATCCACAGCCCTATCATCGTCAAAGTACCAAACAAAGTCATTGCTGTGATTCTTGTTAACATATGACTCGTCAAGGTAAACTTCTGGTCTAACGATTCCCTCATCTTTCCTGTTTGAACGTTTCCGCCTCAGGTAACGTTGTCGCGCCGCCACTACATGATCTTTTTCCTTGAGTCGTTGGGTTCGTGTTCCCTTTCCAAATGTGAACCCCCAACGGTCAAGTGCTCTACCTAACGTTCGAATGCTATATTCGTTTTCAGGTTCTAAATCTTTGAGGTGCTGGTATAACAATTGAAGGGTGACTTGCTTCCCTTCTCTATTCGCTTTGCGAACGTACTCTCTGGTAACTGTTTGCATTGAGTTTGGGAGTACCAGTTGCGGTCGTCCTCTGTAAATTTCCTCCTGATCCTCAAAATGTACCCCGCGGTTATGGTTAGCCATTACCCTTTTAACGGTCGCAATGCTGATACCCAACGCATTCACTGTTCTTTGAACACCAGGAATCGCCTGCTCTTGCGGGTCATCTCTGGTACGATCAAAGTATTTCTTCAATGTAACGATTGTTTCTTTTTCAATAGTCGAAAGAGACTTGCCTTGAGTGCTCATGTTTTCCGCTCCTTAAAAAAAATACTTCGGGAGCGATTATACTACATGATTTTTCAAAAAGTATCAAGTCATTTGATATAAAATGTTATCAAATCAGGATTACCGTATCTGCAGAAAATGACGATATGGGACTTTTGCAAGAGGCTCAAATAACTGTGCGGCAGGGTGCGTTTTCTCTGGTTGAAAATCCTCGCATATGCTATTGTTTTGATAGGGGAGTAATGAACGATGGCGGTATTAATTGAATGTCCGACGTGTCACCGGAAACAGTCAAAAAAACATAAAAAATGTACCTGTGGAGCTAACCTTGATTCCGTTAAAAAGTCAGGGAAGATGCGGTATTGGATCTCATATCGTATAAACGGAAAACAACGAACAGAATATACAGGAACGGATCATCAGGCGGCAGTCGCATCAGAGGGGAAGCGAAATAGTCAAAAGGCTGAAAACCGCATTCTTGATATCGTACAGACCAACAAGACTACTTTTCGGGAATTGGCGGAATGGTATCTCAATCAATCGGCAGTAACCAGGCTGAAGTCATTCAATAGGGTCAGGATTGGTATCCAGAACTTTAATGCTGTTTTGGGCAATATGGTTGTTTCATCCCTGAAGAAAGAGGATTTAGTCAACTACCAGGAAAATAGGCTGAAAGACCTTGTCAGGATCGGGAGAAATACAACACCAGTTACCAGGACTATATCGCCAACCACTGTTGATACTGAAATAATGCTGGTCAAGACGATGGTTAATCATGGATTTATGGATGATATGGTTGATGGGTCAGCACTGAAGGCGTTGAACCGGATTAATAAGCTATTACGTAAAGGATCAAATGCAAGACGTCGTATTTTATCGGTTGAAGAATATCGGAAGATTCTTGAACGGTCACAAGGCCACATTAAGGATTTTGTCATCATTGCTATGAATAGCGGAATGAGGTTAGGGGAGATCCGCCAGCTACGATGGAGCAACATTGACAAGGATCGGCGATTCATTCGGCTGGAGGCCGGGGCCACCAAAGAGAAGAACCCGAAAGTGATTCCGATAAACCACCATGTAAAGGCTGTTCTGGATGGTCAACATAGATGGGTCCAACATGACTTTATTCTTACTCATCATGGAGACCCTATCACGACCCCCGGAGGGATTAAACACGGCTTCCAGAATATTGTCAAGGCAGTGGGTATCATTCATGGCAGAGATGTTCAAAACGGTTTGATCTTTCATGACATCCGACGAACATTCAAGACGCTGATGCTTCAGGCTGGGATAGACAAAGTCCTCCGTGATATGATCCTGGGTCATACTTTACATGGGATGGATAGTCACTATATGATAGGTACCGATGAGGTACTTATGCGAGCAATGGATATCTATACTCAATATTTAGATGGTAGTTCATGGTAAACAATTGGTAAACATGAACCCCCCAACATCTATTTGGATAACCTTAATTCACCCCTTCTCACTCGTTCTAACAAAATTATCTATCTTATTGAAATAGCGATTTATATCAATCTAACTTGGGCTAATTTCTGCTTTGAAAGTATCACGATAAATATCATTTTTATGGATTCCTAAACCATTGGCCGGGTGTCCGATTCACCCCGGGGGCACCATAAAAAATCAATGGGGTCTGGCTAAATGTCTGAACCCGTTTTTCTCTCTTCAAGAATTTTGTCCCCAGTCAGTTCTCATTTTTCAGCCAAAAACAACCAAAGGTATTGGATTTTTCACGGTCCCGCACGTGGTAACTGTTCGGACGGATCCGTCAGGGTTATGCGCTGCCGGCGTCTTTAGGTCTCCAAATAAAAGCCAGCTCCCCACAAGAAGGAAACGGGCTTTTCAACAGAAAAAATATTGTTGACTTCAAATGCTTAATTTCATACAAAGTTAATATCAATAATTTTCAATATCGATTAATTCCCCAATCAATTTTGTCGACTGGAAGAATAAAACAGAATCTTCTCCATCACGGGACGATTCTACAGCGGGCCGTGACAAAATTTATCTGCAAAGCTGGCGTAGTCAAGCATGTCGGCTGTCACCCCTTCCGACATTCCTTTTCCACGAATTGCTTGAAGCAGACCCAGACTTCTGGTCATACAGGGATTCCCTGAGCACAAAGACGTCAGCTTAACCATGACCTTCCCATATTTTGAATACTGGTTGCCATGGGATGCATGCCAGTTTATGCAGTCTGTATTGACCAGGAACGCGGTGAGTAGGTTGAAGATTAGTAAAATATAGAGACTAACGGCCATGCCCGGTGCGGGCACAACGAAGGATAAAATGATCATTTTCATATAAATTCTAAAAGGAGTTTGAGGGGATTTTTATTGTAAATATGGGCACTTGATAGATAAAGGAGACCGTTATGACCAAAGCACCTCATGCGGAGCGCCGCAATATCAACTGCGGTTCCGAGTTCAGCCCTGACAAGTTTGCGGCTGCTCCGGCCTGCAGGCTTGTTGCCAGTTGCTCTCACCATGGGAGGCAAGCAAATCACTTCCGTTTTGGCAGGGACCCTTTTCTGCGGTGCTTTCATCGCTCTCTCGCTTGGTGGGGAATGCTACTCCTGTTGTCGGGGCCGACGCTGACGGTCATGGCAGATCAAGCGGAGACTCTCAAGGAAACCGTCATCCTCATCGGCGCAACCCCTTCCAATGACTCGATGTCAATAAACGTGCCGCACGGACCTCTGGAGTACGACCTGTTTTTCCAGATCGTCAAGGTCCCGAAAGACGCACCAGTTGGTAGGCTGACCATTACAAAATTCCAGGCCGAGATCCAGCCGGAGACGTGGTGGAGACTAAGATCGGTATCGCCGATGCCAAAGACAGCGCTGACAACGGCAATTTCCTGCCGGTACCGCTTGAAAGGCCGCCCTGCACCACTTCAAGCTCACCTTCGACAAGCTTCGCCCGGGCACGACGTACAAAGGGGTGCTGCTCCTTGTTGCTCAGGACAAGACGCATCGATGGGAGCTCACGCTGACTACCGACGCAAGGGGAATCCTGGCGCGGACCCGGTCGGATCGGCAGAAGTTCTCGACATTTCCACTCTTTGCCTGGATTTCAACCCCCTGGCTGAAAAGCGAGGATTGTGAAGACATCAGCTTTCAGGTCACCCTGTCCGATCAATCCGGGGGGGACCGTACAAGCATGTCCACGTTCATTTTGAACCTTCGAAGACGCTCGCGTCAAAAGCGATCACGTCGAGTTTCACACTCGATACTTTTTCTTTCTGGGTAAATAATGGCGGTAAATTGGAACAAGTCAACTTGAAGCGGCGCGAGGAGCATAACGGTGGTGAACCAGCACCCCTAAGAAATCAAAAATCGTCAGCAGCGTACGCTCAGTGTGCGAGTCGGATCCCTCAGTCCCGGCGAATACGCCGGAGCGCTCCAGTTCACCGCTGATGAATCTTCGGACGACGCCTCGGAAGCGAAGCTTTCGCTGACGATCCAGGTTCGCCATCATTGGATGCTGCCTGTATTCGTCGTACTATTCAGCGCTCTATTGGGGTGGTTTAGCTCAAAATACGTGGCCGTCGAATCGGCCCGCCAGGTCAAGGATCAGCAAGAGGATACGAAGCGTTCTGTTCTTCTCCGGACACTCAGTGGAGGCGGCTTTGCCGAATGGGCGGTGATAGGGATTACTGCCGGGTTCGCTGTCGCCACTGCCATGATTGCGCTGTATGACGCCACCTTCGGCAGCTTCAGTCATTATCTGGCTTTGTTCCTTTGGGCGGCTGGAGCAGGCATCGGTGGTAACATCTTCAATAACTCGTGGCTGCATCGATGCCGGGAGGCCGCCAAGGATAAGCCCCTCCTGGCGAAGGCCGCCGCAGGTGACCCAGGCGCAATCTCCCAAACCAAAGAAAACCACGTTTTACATTTCAATCGGATTATACTTGACGACGTAGCCGTATCGGTTAAAATAGGTACGGCGTCTAAGGCCGGATTGAAGTGATAACAAGCACAACGGGATGAAGATCCTGTTGGAAGATGGCGAGGGTGTTTTGAGAAAAAGATCATGAAAAACATATTTAAAACCCAAATTTTTGTCAGATTCCGCGATATTGATAATATGGGGCATGTGAACAATGCGGTATTTTTCACTTATTTTGAAGAAGGAAGAAAAGCGTTTTTTAATAAATTGTCCTGGATGTTTCAGACCTTTCCGCTTTTCCCTTTATCCTGGCTCATATAGGTTGTGATTTTATCAGGACCATTACGCTGAATACCCAACTGTCGCTTGAGATGTGGGTAAAAGACATTGGGAACAAGAGTTTTGGACTGGGCTATAAACTGGCGGACCTGTCAGATGCGTCAATCGCATACGCAGAAGGCGAATCCGTTCAGGTCTGCTTTGATTATGGGGAAGAATAAGTCCATTGCAGTTCCCGCTGGATTAAAGCAAAAACTGCTCGAATATTCATGAAGTTGATTCCACTCGGATAATCATGGCTCCGCCTTGAGGGAGTTGAGACGCTCCGGTCGGTATTCGAGCAACCGGATTACGCACTATCTTTATTGATGTGACGGAGGGATGTTATGAGAAAATTCAAAATCGTCATTGTCGCCATTTTACTTTGTCTGTGTCTGACAGCTTCTCACGCTCGGGCAAATGGTTGTTATTACGGAGGGTATGGAGCAGGTTATTGGGCTTTGCCATTGATCTTCTTGGGTATTCCTGTTTTGGCCTATGCGCTGTCCGGAGGATACTCCGGGGCAGTGTTTACGTCCAACCTTCCTATTATTACGAATCCCCTCCGGTATCGTATCAACGAACCTACTACAGAACTCGCAACGTTGTAAATGAACAGCCTGTCATACCAACATCACAGGCGCTTCAACGAACAGTCGGTTATCCAAAATACAGGTACTATTGCCGGAGCCCAAGAGGTTACTATCCGGATGTTATGGACTGTTCGCTTGGCTGGAAGAGAATAACCCCCCTTATATAGCCCTATTGACCATATAGCGGACAAATGAGGGTCTATATGTACTTCCCTATGAAAAGTCAATATGGGCGAACTCGTAAAAAATCCAAATTATCGTCATTCCGGCGAAAGCCGGAGTCCATAACCATCAAAAAATACTGGCTTCCGGCTTTCGCCGGAATGACAGGAAGAGACGATTCCTGATTTTTTACAGGGCCATCAATATTTGCGATGGCCTTTTGCTCCAGGGTGTATTTACATCGATCATTTCAGGGAATTCGAAAAATATCCCGCTACTGACCGACACCTGATTCCGTCCTCGCCGCCATAGCGCGCCAAAAATTCGTGTGAACGTCCTATCTGCCACTTTGGGCCTTCAGGGTCAGGCAGGTATTTGCCTTGGCATGCAGAACTGCAGGGTTGATTGGTTTAGCAATCGAATCGACCGCCCAAAAACCTTTATCGCTTTGGTTTCAGCAGAAGTTCAAAGCTGAGAAGGGGATGACGGTCGTGATGAGAAGCGCAGAAATAAGAAATATGTGATTGAATAAGTCATGCATCCGGAATATGCTTTGATATCGGCTATGGGATGTTCACGCACAATTGTTCATAATAGAAGCAACTGCAACGCATGCATGATAAATTATTATTGCTTGAAGTTCAATGATGATCGGTATAAGGGATCGACTGTTTGATAGCATTTATGGAGATTTCTCGTGGAATGTCATGAAATCGGGTAACCGGGATCTGTCATGAACAATAAAGCGGAGTATCCTGCCATGGTCAGTATTCAGCCGGAGGATATGGCGGACTTGAAGGCCGCCAAATGGTTGCTGGAGAATCCGGGCATTGCCGCAAAAATTACGGATTTGCTTGGAACGCCGATTCAAAGAGGGTTTGGGCTTCTTCCGAAGGCTGGAGCGTGACCATTGGAGCGGTAACCCGCACGGTTTTATTCATGTCCGTCAATGCCGCGGTCTTCACGATGGACCCCGCGCCCAGAAAGGAATCTTCAAATCTCTGGCATAAACTGGCGGTTGCGGCAACAGGCGGGGTCGGCGGTTTCTTTGGACTGCCGGCATTGGTGATCGAGCTTCCCATATCCACGGCCATCATGCTGCGGTCCATTGCCGATATTGCCAGAAGCGAGGGAGAGCGCATCAGCAGCATCGAATCCAAAATGGCCTGCATTGAAGTCTTTGCTTTGGGGGGATTGAGCAAGGACGATGATGGGCGGGAACAGGCTATTTTGCCGTTCGCGCGGCATTGGCAAAGTCTGTAACAAAAGCCGCTGAATATGTCGCGGAAAAAGGAATTGCTGAAGAAGGTGCGCCGGCGCTTATCCGGCTTATTTTTCAAGTTGCGGACCGATTCAGTATCCAGGTTTCCGAGAAAGCCGCCGCACAGGCTCTACCTGCAATCGGCGCAGTTGGCGGGGCGCTTATCAATACTTTGTTTATTGATCATTTCCAGAATATGGCACATGGCCATTTCGTTGTGCGCCGTCTTGAAAGAAAATATGGGATATCGGCGGTCAGGAATGCCTATGGCAGCATTTAGTCGGGTCAATATGTTTTTTTCACAATCTGCAAGGAGGATATTCGTATGTCAGCATGGTCAGCGGCCTTTATCTTTATGATGCCAAACTGCGAGAAGACCAGAAAGTCATTTTTTCACAAACCGTCGGCTATGGAAAAAAATAATCGCCGGTCACCGACCGTCAGCATCAACAATGTCACGAATTTCCGGCCATTAAGACAGGTCGTGGGTCAATGACCATGATTATCGGGAAGTCCTTGCGGCTGCAAGGCGCTTTGCTCCGACGGAGGTCGAAATGAAATATAAATTTCGTTTTTTTATTTCGCTGTTTTTTTTGGGGATCTGCGCTTACCTGTTTTACGCGGTTTACGATACCGTGAAAAAAGAAATGATCCGGGACTTGAACGCGAGGCAGACGGCCCATGCAAAGCAGGCGGCAAAGGGAATCGAGAGTTTTTTCAATCATTATCTGAATATGCTCAAATGCCTGTCTCAAATCGATTCCATCATCCGGTTGGACGATCAGGGCCGGGATCTCATGCGGATTTTCTACAACAATAACATAAATGAAATCAAAGGGGTTACGCGGGTTGACGCCAACGGGAGGATAATGCATACCTACCCCTTTGATCCCAAGGCCATTGGGGTGGACATCTCATCTCAGGAGCATGTGGCCGAAATCATGAAGACCCAAAAGCCGGTTGTCAGCGATGTGTTTGAAGCCGTGCAGGGGTTCCGGTGCATCGCCTTTCATGTGCCGGTGTTCAAGGAGGAAACCTATGACGGCGCCATCGTTGTTCTATTTCCCTTTGATCATATATCGAAGAATTTTCTGGAAGATATTCGCATCGGCCAGGATGGATATGCCTGGATGATCAGTCCGAAGGGGGTTGAACTTTACTGCCCGATTCCGGGGCATGTCGGAAAGTCGATTTATGAAACGTCAGGGCAGTTTCCCGACGTCATATCGATGGCCGAGGAGATGAGAAAAGGCAGGACAGGAGAGACCACGTACCTGTATGACCGGATCCGCGGCGACATCAAGGACACCCTGAAAAAACAGGCGGTATATCTGCCGATATCCATCATCAATACGTTCTGGTCCTATCGTTGTCGCAACCCCCGAAGATGAAGCGCTGGCCATGATGAAGGACTTCAAAAACAGGTGGATGTTGATCATCGGTGTCATGGCATTCGGCTGGTTTTTCCTTGTTACTTTCTTCTTAAAGCATTGGCCGTCATCCGCGAAGAAAAGAAACGGAGAACAGCCGAAGAAGCACTGAAACAAAGTGAGGAAAAATACCGGGAACTGGTTGAAAACGTCAACAGCATCATCTTTAGAAGAGACGCTGCGGGAGTTATCACCTTTATTAATGAATTCGCCCAAAAATTCTTTGATTATGATGAAAAGGAATTACTCGGAAGAAATGTTGTGGGACCATCGTTCCGGAAACAGAATCGACCGGCCGCGATTTAAAGTGGATCACTGCGGATATCGGCCGCAACCCCGATCTTTATATTAACCACATTAACGAAAACATGCGACGCAATGGCGACAGGGTGTGGATCGCCTGGACCAACAAGCCGGTTTATGACGAGAAACATCAGATCAAGGAACTCCTCTGTATCGGAAATGATTTCACGGAACGCAGACAGGCGGAAAAAGAGGTGGCGGACTGGAAACATCGCTTTGAATCTATTGCCGCCGCATCCGGTCAGATCGTGTATGATTGTGATTTTGTCAAGGGGCATGTTAACTGGAGCGGCAGCATCGAACAAGTGCTCGGATATCATCCGTTTGAAATAAGCGGTGGATCTTCCGAGTGGGAGAATCTGATTGATCCGCTTGACCGTGAAGCGGTGATGCGGCTGATGGATGTTACAAGGAAAAAGGTCGCCCTTTCAGGCAGAATACGGTTTCAGGCACAAAGACGGCAACTATGTCCAGATTCTTGACCGGGGTTTTGTTTTACCCGATGCCACGGGCAGGTTTGAGCAAATGATCGGCATAATGCAGGACATCACCGCTCGCAAGCAAAGCGAGGAGGACCGTCAGCGGCTGGAGGAACGCCTGGGCCGTGCGGAAAAGATGGAAGCACTGGGAACCATGGCGGGAGGCGTCGCCCACGACCTCAACAATGTGCTGGGGGTGCTCGTCGGGTACTCCGAACTGCTTCTTAAGAGATTGCGGAATCAAGCCCGCTGAAAAAGAACGCTTACAACATCCTGAAGTCCGGCCTGAGATGGGCTGCAATCATTCAGGACTTGCTGACACTGGCCAGAAGGGGTGTGGCGGTTTCCGAGGTGGTCAACCTGAATCGGATTGATCTCCGACTATTTTAAGACCCCCGGATTCGAGAAGTTGAAGAACTATCATCCCGCATGTGACCTTCAGGATCGATTTGGAACAGGACCTGATGAATATCCAGGGATCTCGGCGTTCATTTGAGCAAAATGATCATGAACCTGTTGTCCAATGCAGCAGAAGCCATCTCCGATCAGGGGGAAGTGATGCTTCTGACGGAAAACCGTTATCTTGACAGACCGATTCACGGGTACGATGACATTCGGGAGGGCGACTATGTCGTCCTGAAGGTATCGGACAATGGAAATGGCATATCGGCCGAAGACATCGGTAAGATTTTTGAGCCCTTCTACACGAAGAAGGTGATGGGAAAGAGCGGCACGGGTTTGGGGCTGGCGGTCGTCTGGGGTACGGTGAAGGATCATCGACGGATATATTGATGTGAAGAGCGAGGAGGGAAAGGGGAATCATCTTTACCCTCTACTTCCCTGTCTGCGGGATGAGGTCGCTCAATGATCGAAAATCGTATCTCCGGAATCATTCATGGGCAGGGGAGAATCGATTCTGGTGGTGGATGATGTGAGGGAGCAGAGGGAGTTGGCCATGGCGATGTTGACCCGGCTTGGCTATCGTGTTACCGCCGTGCCGAGCGGCGAAGAGGCCATTGAATACCCTGAAAACCGAACAGGGCCGATCTGATTGTGCTGGATATGATCATGGATCCCGGCATGGATGGTCTGGAAACATATCAAAGAATCCTTGAAATCCATCCGGCCAGAAGGCCATCATCGTGAGCGGATACTCAGAAACGGATCGGGTTAAAAAAGCCCAGGAACTGGGAGCCGGGGCTTATGTCCGGAAACCCTATGTGACGGAAAAAATTGGTCTGGCCATTCGAAAGCATCTGGATAAGTAGCCGCTGAACAAATGCGATAGAGTAATCATTATTTGAATACCAGGGTTGTCTTTTTCCACTTGACAGAACAAATTCATTCATGTAACAAAATAAACGAAACATTGTTTCGATATTATGTTATGATGTTATCTAACTATATTATCAATAAATAATATTATAATATATAATATGTTATAATTATAAATTGATATCGAACATGATATTTCTATATTATTGTAGTTCTCAATATTTTCAATTTAATTTATCATTTTTATGATAATTTTCATTTTTAAATGATCAATTATTTTATGCATGGACATTTTATTTGACGTGTCGAAAACACGATCGGGTTATCCTTATCGGTAACAAAGTTTTCAATCTGTCATTTTGCTGCAGCCATATCCTGTTTACAAAATGCCGCTTATACGCTAAAACATCTTCATCTAATGGAAGCTGTTTGAAGAAACCAGAACAAAGGAGAATCGTCATGTCCAAGAAAATGAAAACCATTGATGGCAACACTGCCGCAGCCCATGTGGCGTATGCCATGAGCGATGTTGCCGCCATTTACCCGATAACCCCTTCAACCCCGATGGGAGAGATTGCCGATGAATGGTCAGCCCAGGGACGAAAAAATATATTCGGGCAGACCCTTCTGGTCAAGCAGATGCAGTCCGAAGCCGGTGCCGCAGGCGCTGTTCACGGCGCGCTGGCCGCGGGGTCCCTGACCACCACGTTTACGGCCTCTCAGGGGCTTCTTCTCATGATTCCCAATATGTACAAGATTTCCGGCGAGCTTCTTCCGGGCGTCTTTCATGTCACCGCCCGGGCCATTGCCGCCCACGCCCTTTCCATTTTCGGGGATCACGCCGATGTCATGTCTGTCCGTCAGGCCGGATTTGCCATGCTGTGTTCCAACTCGGTTCAGGAAGTCATGGATCTGGCGCTGGTGTCGCATCTGTCCGCCATTGAAGGCCGCGTGCCGTTTCTGCATTTTTTTGATGGATTCAGAACCTCCCATGAAATCCAGAAAATCGAACTGATTGATTATGCGGATATGGCGGCCCTGGCCAACTTTGAAGCCATCGAGGCGTTTCGCAGCCGGGCCATGAACCCCGAACATCCCCATATCCGGGGAACCGCCCAGAATCCGGACATCTATTTTCAGGGAAGGGAGGCCGCCAATTCTTTTTATCAGCAAATTCCCGCGGTGATTTCCAAATACATGAAAAAAGTGGGCGATCTGACCGGAAGGCGATACAGGCTCTTTGATTATGTGGGAGATCCGCAGGCCGAACGGGTGATCATTGCCATGGGTTCCTCCTGCGAAGCCATCGAAGAAGTGGTCAATCATTTGAATGACAATGGAGAGCGGGTGGGTCTGATCAAAGTCCGGCTTTACAGGCCGTTCTGCATTGCCGATTTTCTGGAAGCGCTGCCCGCATCCTGCGACAGAATAACGGTTCTGGACCGGACCAAGGAACCGGGCGCCATCGGTGATCCGCTTTATATGGATGTCTGCACGGCCTTCATGGAAAGAGGCGAAATGCCGATGATTACCGGCGGCAGGTATGGGCTGGGTTCCAAGGAATTCACCCCGGCCATGGTCAAGGCCGTCTATAAAACATGAATGCCGCGGGGCCCAAAAATCATTTTACCGTCGGGATCATTGATGATGTCACCCGAACTTCCCTGGATGTGGAAGAATTGATTGACACCACCCCCAAGGGCACGGTTCAGTGCAAGTTCTGGGGATTGGGATCGGATGGCACTGTCGGCGCCAACAAAACCGCCATCAAGATCATCGGCGACAACACCGCCGATGTATGCCCAGGGCTATTTTGCCTATGATTCCAAAAAATCCGGCGGCATTACGGTATCGCATCTGCGGTTTCGGCATCGAGCCCATCCAGTCCACTTATCTGGTGAACACGGCGGATTTCGTGGCCTGCCACAAATCCAATTATGTCCAGATTTATGATGTGCTGGAAGGCATCAAGCCCGGCGGAACCTTTCTGCTGAATTCCAACTGGTCCCTGGAAGAAATGGAAACGGTGCTGCCGGCCAGAATGCGGCGGTTCATCGCCGGCAACAAACTGAAATTCTACAACCTGGATGCGGTCAAAATCGCCAATGCCGTGGGTCTTGGCGGCAGGATCAACATGATCATGCAGACCGCATTTTTCAAACTGGCCAATGTGCTGCCCGTTGAAGAGGCGCTTTTGCTTTTAAAAGGCGAAATCAAAAAGATTTACGGCAAAAAGGGCGAAAAAATCATCCAGATGAATATGGATGCCGTGGATCAGACCCTGGCCAACCTTCAGGAAATCAATTATCCCGAATCCTGGAAAGATGCTGCCGGAAGCGACATCCTTGGGGCTCGAAGTGCCGGCTTTTGTGGAAAAAGTGATGAATCCCATGCTGTCGCAGCAGGGCGACAAGCTGCCGGTCAGCGCATTTCAGCCGGATGGCGTTTTCCCCGTGGATACGGCCCGATATGAAAAACGCGGTGTGGCCATCCATGTTCCCGAATGGATCATCGACAACTGTATTCAGTGCAACCAGTGCGCCTTTGTCTGCCCCCATGCCGCCATCATTCCGGTTCTGGCTAACGGATGCCGAACTTGCCGGACGCGCCGGCGGCTTTTGAAACCCGTCCGGCCCTGGGAAAGGAACTGAAAGGCTATCAGTTCCGAATCCAGGTCAATACCCTGGATTGCCAGGGATGCGGCAACTGCGCGGATATCTGTCCGTCCAAGAAAAAAGCCCTGGTCATGAAACCGCATTGAAACCCAGACAGCGGTGCAGGTCCCCAACCATCAGTTTTCTTTAACCATTCCGGTCAAGGATAATATGTTAAAGCGGGATTCGGTCAAAGGCAGCCAGTTTGTAAAACCGCTGATGGAATTTTCCGGCGCCTGCGCCGGATGCGGGGAAACCCCTTATGTCAAAGTGCTGACCCAGCTCTTTGGCGAACGGATGATCATTGCCAATGCCACCGGGTGCAGCTCGATCTGGGGGGCGTCGGCGCCTTCAACACCGTATTCGGTGAACAAGGACGGGCATGGCCCGGCCTGGGGAAATTCCCTGTTTGAGGATGCCGCGGAATTCGGTTACGGCATGGCCATTTCAGTTGTCCAGCGCAGAAATAAACTGGCGGATCTGATGAAAGCGGCCCTGGATACGCCGATTCCGGATGCGTTAAAAGAGGCCATGACCGGCTGGCTGGGCGCCATGAATAACGCCGATGCGATCAAAGACTTACGGCGATCAGCTGAAAGGAACTTCTTGCCGGCATGCAGCGAAACCGCCTGTTGGATCAGATCTACGGCATGAAAGATCTTTTTGTGAAAAAATCCATCTGGGCATTCGGCGGCGATGGATGGGCCTATGATATCGGTTACGGCGGTCTGGATCATGTCATTGCATCCGGGGAAGATGTCAATATTCTGGTTCTGGATACCGAAGTCTATTCCAATACCGGAGGCCAGGCTTCAAAATCCACCCCAACCGGCGCGGTGGCCAAATTTGCCGCATCCGGAAAGAAAATCGGGAAAAAAGATATGGGCCGGATCGCCATGACTTATGGATATGTGTATGTGGCATCGGTTTCGATGGGCGCAAACAAGCAGCAGCTCTTAAAGGCGTTTATGGAAGCGGACCAATATCCCGGGCCGTCCATCGTTATCTGCTATGCGCCCTGCATCAATCAGGGGATTAAAAAAGGCATGGGAAAAACCCAGCTTGAAGAGCAGCTTGCAGTTCAGGCCGGTTACTGGCCGCTTTACCGGTATAACCCACTTCTGGCGGATGAAGGGAAAAATCCGTTTACTCTGGATTACGACAAAGCTCCGGATGGAACCCTTCAGACATTCTTGTCCGGCGAAAACCGTTATGCCCAGCTTGAAAAGATCCTTCCCGGAAGAGTCGAAAAAACTTCGTGCTCAGATCGAGAAGGAAATCCTTCAACGGTTATGAAACCCTGAAGCAGATTGCCGATCCGCAGGCGGTGTGCAAGACTGAAGAATAAGGGATAAGTATCAGGTGTCAGGGGGCGGGAGTTTCTGCCTCCTGACTTCAGTCCTCAGTCTTCTGATCCCTTGATTTTTCCCTCTGTCGTCCGTCCACTGTCTTCGGATTCCTGAGACAAGCGATAGACCGTCTCGATTTCCTGAAGGGTCAGATCGAAAGCCCTTCGGCTCAGATAGTTGACCGTTCCTTTCCGCACGAGCATCCATCCCATGCTGGCGGCCATGCCCGCCGGCGTTGTTTTTCTGATCAGCCGGTAAATGAACAGCGGCCATTGCATCCATTTATAGGCGTTCCAGGATTTTTTTGCAAAGGTTCCGGCCTGACGGAAGAGCGGGTGTTCCGCGGCGGCTTTGATGCTGTAAAAATACCTGAGTTCAATGCGGTGAAGACGGCTGAAAATCGGCAGCTTCTCCGTGTCTGAAACCGATTGCAGCCAGAATTGGCATCTGACCAGAATCGGACCCAGCCTGGCTTCCTCAACCGGTGCCGGACTTTCCGGAAAATACGTTCCGGCGATCACCCGAAGCGCTTCCTCAAAACCGGATTTCCATTCCGTGTACCCGGGAGTTGAAAAAATCAGGGTATTGACGCCTACCAGGCGATTTCGAATCTCCTGAATTCGCGGATCCTGCAGACGGAATTCCGGCTCGATCAGCTCTGCCAGGTCCGCCAGTTCCTGTTCGATTTCCCCTGCATCCTGAGGCATTGCTTCATTCCGGGATTCATGATCATAAGCCAGAATCGCCTGCTTGCCGGCAAACAGATAAATATCCATTAAAAAGAAACGGGTCAGGGATAGAATCGTCAACTGGTTGGAAAGATAGATCAGCCAGGAAAAAGGATCCGGCAACAGAATGAGCCGCAGCACATTGGCGTGGCTGATCCATCTGCGGTAGCGGATATAGGCCTTGACCGCCCGATACTTGCTGATTCTGTCATACCAGTTCCATGCCTTTCGAATATGCCGGATGCGCATTTTTTGAAACCGTGAAAACCCCGGCCTGCGCAGAATGTCCTGAAGCCGCTCGACGGCGCTGTGAGAGGCGCGGATCAGGCTTCCGGCGGTCACGCAAAGCTCCGGCTTTTCCTGATCCGGATGAAATGCGGCGGCAATATCCCGCAGATATCCGGCAAGTCCGGAAAATTCATTGATTTCCGGAAACCCCGCCTGCCAGATTCCCTGGCAGCGATCCAACACCACCTGAATCGCCTGTTCCCGGCAAGGCCCCGCGGAATACAGCTCATCCTTTAATTCCCTGAATTCATGCTTTAATGAGCGCTTCCACTGAAGCACTCCGCGAAGACGCCAGCACCACGGTCAGGGTGGCCAGCGCAACCAGCAGCGCGGCGATTCCAAGCCCGCTGTGAAGTACATGATAGAACCAGATGGGGTCCACAGGGAAATCCTCTTGCTTTCACTATCGAGTGTGTCGTATATCCCCAGACATGGACAGCACCAGACAACTGATCATATCCCTTCTGATCACCCTTGCCATCATTTTGTGCGGATCCTGGGGATTCATGGCCATTGAGGGCTGGAATTTTCTGGATGCCCTTTTCATGACGCGTGATCACCCTGACCACCGTGGGGTTTGGAGAAGTCCATCAACTCAGTCCTGTCGGTCGAATATATACCATACTCCTGATATTAGTGGGAGTTGGTTTTTTGGGATATACGGGTGCGACACTGATTCAGTACATGATCGAAGGGCGGATTCGAATCATTCTGGGGAGGCGAAGGTTGGATAAAAAAATTACCCGACTGAAAAATCATTACATTGTCTGTGGTTATGGCCGAATTGGAAGAGTCTCTGTGCATGAATCTTCGTCAAAAGCCCATTGATGTTGTGGTAATTGAAAAAAATCCGGACCTGATACCGGTCATGGAAGAAGACAAGATTTTGTACCTGTCCGGCGATACGGCGGACGAGACAATTCTCTTAAACGCGGGGATCGAACGCGCCAAAGGCCTGATTGCCGTTCTGGGGACCGACGTGGACAATGTGTTTCTGGTTTTGACCGCCAGACAGCTTAATCCCAAATTGTTTATCATGGCCAGGGCGATTTATAAAGAGTCCAAGTCCAAACTGCTGGCTGCCGGCGCTTCCGCCGTTGAATCGCCTTACGAAGTCGGGGCCGTGAGCATGGCCCACCGGATTATCCGGCCAACGGTTACCAGCTTTCTGGATCTGGCCATGACGTATGACCGCAAAGACATTCAGATGGAAGAAATTCCGATAAGCCCTTTATCGACGCTGGCCAACGTGATGCTCAAGAATTCCGGAATCCGTCAGGAATTATAATTTGATCATCATCGCCATTAAACAGGTTGACGGCAGCATGATGTTCAACCCTTCCTTTGAAACCCGGCTTGAACCCGGAGCCACGGTCATCGCCGTGGGCCAGGAACAGGATCTGCTGAAGCTGGAGAAAGTCCTCTGTCCGGTTTGACGATTTTTGAAAATCCTCCTCCCTTTCCAAAGGGGGATTTTGCTTTAAGTCAATGACATTTGATCATGCTGGCAAAGCATGGTGGTGATAAAAATGGAGTCAGGAGTATGAAACATCGGGGGGATTCTGCCCGGACCATTCTGGTTACCGGTGGCGGCGGTTTTCTGGGAAAGGCCATTGTCCGGCTTCTCATAAACCGGGGGGACAGGGTCATCAGTTTTTCAAGGGGCTATTATTCGGAGCTTGAGGCATTGGGGGTCAAACAGGTTCAGGGCGATATTTCAAATCCGGTTGCCGTCGAAAATGCCGTCAAAGGCGTGGATACCGTTTATCATGTGGCGGCCAAAGCCGGCGTCTGGGGGGATTACAAGGACTATTACCGGATCAACACCGAAGGCACCCGCAACGTCATCGCCGCCTGCAAATCCTGCGGGGTTTCCCGCCTGATTTACACCAGCTCGCCCAGCGTTGTCTTTGACGGCGGAGATATGGAAGGCGTGGACGAAACCGTTCCCTATCCCGGCAGTTATCACGCCGCCTATCCGGAAACCAAAGCCCTGGCCGAGCAGGCTGTCCGGCAGGCGGGGGGCGGGTTGCAGATGGCGGATGGCGGATGGCGGAGGACTGAAAAGAGATGGCAGGGGGCAGGGGAGGGGCTGAAAACCATCATCTTGAGGCCGCATCTGATCTGGGGTCCGGGAGACAATCACCTTGTTCCGCGAATCCTGAAGCGGGCAAAACGCCTCCGGCGAATTGGGGACGGCAAAAACCGGGTGGATGTGATTTACATTGATAATGCGGCCAAGGCCCATCTTCTGGCCGAAGAGGCCCTGATCCGGCAGCCGGAACTTTCGGGGAATGTGTATTTCATCAGCCAGGGAAAGCCGGTTTTATCTCTGGAAAATGATTGATGATATTCTTCAGGCAGGCGGGCTTTCTCCGGTAAAGCGCTCGATATCTCCGCGGGCGGCCTATCGGATCGGGGCAGTCCTGGAATGGTTTTACAAGGCATTCGCATTAAAGGGAGAGCCGCAGATGACCCGGTTTGTCGCCAGAGAGCTTTCAACCTCCCACTGGTTTGATATCCGCGCTGCACGGAGGGATCTGGGATATGTTCCGGAAGTGTCCACGGAAGAAGGACTGTCGCCGGTCTGACAGGCAATACCTGAAAGCGTCAATCTGTTGTAATCCGGCAGCATGTCGTAGAAATAGAGCATGGTGTCGGATCGGGTGATGATCCCGATAATGGTTCCGTTTTCAACGACCGGCAGCCTTCCCACATCGTGCTTGACCATGAGGCGGGCTGCCTGCATCGGGCTTTTGCCGGGCTCAATCGTGAGTACATTTGTGCTCATGAAGGCTTTAACCGGTGATTTCAGCCGGCTTGCCCCCTTGATTTTTCGAAAATCCCTTCGGGAAATCATGCCGACCAGTTTCCCGTCATCCACTATCGGAATGCCGCTGCATCCTTTTTCCCGCAGAATATGCGCAGCCTGATCCATGGTGGTGTCGGATGGCAGGGTCACCACCGGAAAGGACATCAGATCGCTGATCTGGACCGAAACCTGCTGGTTGCCCTGAATCAGCTCCAGAATCATGGCTTCAACCGCTTCGGGATTGACGGATTTCAGCATGGCGGAGCCTGCTCCGGGGTGGCCGCCGCCGCCCATGCTGTTCATGATCATGCCCATGTTCAGCCCGTCCACATTGCTTCGGCCAATGACAATGCACCGTTCCCGCTCTCTGTCCGAGAATATGCCGAAGGCGGCATCCACGTTCAGGATTTCCCGGTACATGCGCACCACAACCGCCAGACTGTCCACGTGTCCCTGAATATCGAGCTTGTTGACGCTGACGCTGTAGCCGTTGAACCGCATCCTTTCGGCGTTCTGAAGCATTTCAAAGAGGATGTTCTTCTGCCTTTCCCCGTAGGCCGGCCGCAGAAACGATCCCAGAACGTTCAAGTCCGCTTTCTGTTCCAGAAGAAATCCGGCGGCAAACGCATCTTCAGCCCTGCTGGAGGGAAACATGAGATTTCCGGTATCCTCGTAAAGGCCGGTTAAAAACAGCGTGGCCTGAATCGGGGTCAGACGGATGTTCCGTTTCCGGAATTCCCGGATCATCAGCGTGATGTTGGCGCCCATTTCTTCATGGCATTTCCAGGTCGGCTGAATGTCGCCTTCAATGGCGTGATGATCCCAAAGGATGATTTCAAGGCCTTCTTTCTGGCTGATTTTGTTGAACCGCTCGATCCGGCTCCAGTTGTTCACATCAACAATGATGATGCTATTGACGTCATCGATGACGATGTCATCGGGTTCGCGAAGATTCAAAATGTCTTTGTGCATGGAAATAAAGGATTTGACATTGGGGTTGATGGCTTTGGGAATAACCGGAACCGATTCCGGATAGAGCAGGGTTGCGGCAATCATGGAGGCCAGTGCATCAAAATCGGTATTTTTATGGGTGGTTACAATCTGCATATCCATTTCCTTGAAAATAAGAAGCCAGGAAGATCACCAATTAAGCGGACTGCGGCTTTTCCGGTTTTCCGATCTTCTCGGCTGCATTGCCAGGACATTTCAGATGGCGCCAAAGCCTCCGCGGGACCATTTGTCAGCAGTGCGGATTCCGGGTATTCCAGTCGCAGGGGAGCCCTGCCTGCCGCCAGTTGAAGCCTGAATTTTTCAACTTCGGTCTGGCTGTCTATGGTCTTTTTGGCCAGAAGATAGCGCAGATAGATGATCCATAACATAATTCCCAGAATGATAAGGGCAACAGCCAGAAAAAACCATTTGTAGCGCGTGATGGTATCCATTCCCACCTGGCCGATATACAGGATGAGATTGGGTACGACCCAGTAGGTAAACACGGCCAGAAGCACCAGAAATCCGATGGTGAAAATGTTCAGGCGGCTGATGCCGGCCATCAGGGTTTCCAGTCGGTTCCGGGCGATGGGTTCGGGGGCTCCGGAAGGAGCGCTGCCGGCGATCCTGTCGCCATAAATCAGGGCGGCAAATGCGCGGGTGATAAAACCAAAGAGCAGAATGGCGCCAACCGGAATGCCGATGGCTGCCGCAAACCAGGCCCGAAAGGGAAATGGCTCATCCTTGGAGACCCAGTTCACCTGATACTGATCCAGAGGCCCGAATGTTTTTTCAAAATAATATTTATTGAAGCTGCTCAGGTTATTGCCTTCCGACACATGAATGATGTTGCCCTGCTGATCCTTGATTTCAAGCCAGGATTTTCTGCCGGAGTTGAATGGCGGCAACGGCGAATATTTCGAGCTCGATCAAAAAAATGCCAACGGCGATGAGAATGAACAGGGTCTTGTTTTCTCTGAACAAAGATGCCATAGTATGGCTTGTTGTCATGGTGCTGTCCTGTTGATGGAAAAGCAGGATAATGGGCTATTTGAAAAGCAAAAAACGATCCAAAACCGCTTGCCCGAAACCTTTTATTCGTAAAAGTCAAAATTCGATTCTCATGCTTCGGGCAGCAAAATGCATGGCCATAATTGTTTGCAAAGCCATCACGATTTCAATGTATCACAGGCCGGGGAAAGTGTTCAAGCTGTAAAGGAAAGGTGATTATGAAAGAAATCCGAAATCAGGCCAGAAAACTGATGGAGGGATTTTGCAGGGTCTGCCCGGTCTGTGACGGCAGGGCCTGTGCCGGCGAGGTGCCGGGCATGGGAGGCATCGGAACCGGTGCTGCATTCCGGGACAATATCCAGGCGCTTTCGGAATGCCGGTTTCAGATGCGGGTGATCCATGATGTGGTGGAACCCGATACCCGGACCGAGATCCTGGGGATTCCCCTGGACATACCGGTTCTGGCTGCGCCCATCGGCGGGGTTTCCTTTAATATGGGCGGAAAGATCTCCGAAGAAGACTATATCGCGGCAAAGCTGGAAGGGTGCAAGGAAAAAGGAATCATCGGCTGTACGGGCGACGGTGCGCCGGCATTTCATCCATGAAGCCGGGTTTCAGGCCATTCGGTCGCTGCAGGGACATGGCATTCCCTTTATCAAACCCTGGGAAGACAGGGAGCTGTTCGGGAAACTGGAAGGCGCCGCAGCCACCGGTGCAGCCGTGGTTGGCATGGATATCGATGCCGCCGGCCTGATCACCCTGAAGCTGATGGGAAGGCCGGTTTCACCCAAGACACCGGAAAAACTCAAGGAAATCATCTCCAGAACCCCGATGAAATTTATCCTGAAAGGCATCATGACCCCGGACCAGGCCAGAATCGCCGTGGATGTGGGGGCAAGCGCCATCGTGGTATCCAATCACGGCGGCAGGGTCCTGGATCACACCCCGGGCGTGGCCCGCATCCTTTCGGAAGTCGCTTCGGCGGTAAAGGGGCAGATCGTGGTTCTGGCCGATGGCGGCGTGCGGACCGGCGGGGATGTGCTCAAGATGCTGGCCCTTGGCGCCGACGCCGTGATGATCGGCCGGCCGTTTTCCGTTGCCGTCATGGGCGGGCTGAAAGATGGGGCCATGCGCTACATCGACCAGATCCGCTCGGAGCTGATCCAGGCCATGATTCTTACGGGCTCTAAAAGTGTTCGTCGCTGTGGACCCCTCTATTTTATGGATGAAACCATGAAAAAAATCATCATTTCCGTTTTCGGTCCGGACCGGCCCGGAATACTGGCCGCGGTATCCCGGATTCTGTTTGAGCAGGACTGCAATATCGAAAACGTTACCCAGACCATTCTGCAGTCCGAATTTTCGGGCAGCTTCATCGCCGAAATGCCGGCAGACCTGACTTCCGATGCGCTGTGCTGCCTTTTGTCCGAAGCCCTGACGCCGATGCGGCTTCAGGTCAATGTCAAGCATCTGGAAATCAGCCCGCCGGCGCTTGGCGGGAGGCCCGCAGAGCCGTTTGTGATTACCACCCGCGGGCCGGACCGAAAGGGGCTTGTGGCCAATGTTACCCGGATCATCGCCGGTTACGGGGTCAATGTCACCAATCTTCAGGCGGCATTCAAGGGCGGCGAAAACCCCAACGACAACATCATGATCTATGAGGTGGATGTTCCGGTGGATATCGACGCCCACGCATTTCACCGGGATCTTCGGGACAAGGCCGCGGAGCTGGGCCTGGTCATCAGCATTCAGCATCGAAAGATTTTTGAAGCCATCAACCGGGTGTAAAAAGACAGACGACAAAAGACAGACGACAGAAGTCAGGAGAGGGATAAAATGTTAAGTACGAGCGAAATTGTATCAACCCTGGAAATGCTTCAGAACGAGCATCTCGATGTTCGAACCGTTACCCTGGGGATAAATCTTCTGGATTGCGCCAGCCATGACATCAACCGGTTCAAGGACAACATCTTTGCCAGAATCACCGGACTGGCTCAAAACCTGGTTCAGGTCTGCAACCAGGTCGGGGATAAATACGGCATCCCGGTGGTGAACAAGCGCATATCCGTCAGCCCCGTCGCCGTGCTGGGCGCCATGTTTTCTTCCGAGGAAATGGTGGAAGTGGCCAAAACCCTGAATGAAGCCGCTGTTTCGGTAAATGTCGATTTCATCGGCGGGTTTACGGCCCTGGTTCAGAAAGGGGTTGCCAGAGGGGACCGGGCCCTGATCGAGGCCATTCCCCAGGCGCTTGCAGAGACAGACCGGGTGTGTTCATCGGTGAACGTGGCATCCACCCGCGCCGGCATCAACATGGATGCGGTGCTGATGATGGGAAAAATCATCAAGGAAGCCGCCGGCAGAACCGCCGCTCAGGACGGCCTGGCATGCGCCAAGCTGTGCGTGTTCGCCAACATACCCGAAGACATTCCGTTCATGGCCGGCGCCTACCTGGGCATCGGCGAGTCCGATGCGGTCATCAATGTCGGTGTCAGCGGTCCCGGCGTGGTCAAAAAAGCCATCGACCGCGCCCTGGCATCCGATTCCAGGCCCGATCTGGGACAGATCTCGGAAATCATCAAGCGCACCGCATACAAGGTGACCCGTGTCGGCGAGCTCATCGGCCGGGAAGTGGCCCAGGTTCTGGGCATCCGCTTCGGTGTTGTGGATCTCAGCCTTGCCCCGACGCCCAATGTCGGAGACAGCGTCGGCGAGATTTTTCAAAGCCTGGGGCTGAAAAGTATCGGTGTTCCCGGATCCACCGCCGCCCTTGCCATGTTAAACGATGCCGTCAAAAAAGGCGGCGCCTTTGCCAGTTCCCATGTGGGGGGGCTGAGCGGCGCCTTTATTCCGGTCAGCGAAGATCTGAATATCGGCGAGGCGGCCAGAGCCGGATTTCTGTCCATTGAAAAGCTCGAGGCCATGACCTGTGTCTGTTCCGTGGGGCTCGATATGGTGGCCATTCCCGGTGACACGTCGGCGGAAACCATTGCCGCGATCATTGCGGATGAAATGGCCATTGGCGTGATCAACAAAAAAACAACGGCAACCCGGCTGATCCCGGTTCCCGGAAAAAAAGCCGGTGACTTCGCTTTTTTCGGAGGTCTGCTGGGTCAGTCCGTCATCATGGCGGTCAACAACGGCAGCGGAGACAACCCCTTTATTCGCCTGGGCGGGCTGATTCCCGCTCCCCTGCAGAGCATGAATAATTGATATGAGGAGATCCAAATGATCAACCCGGAAAGACTGGCGGAGACATTCAGCCGCCTGGTTCAAATTGACAGCGTATCCAGAAATGAAGCGGCGATCTGCAGTGAACTTCAGAATATTCTCGAGGCCATGGGAGCTGAAACCTTTGTGGATGATGCCGGAAAGGCGGTCGGCAGCAACACGGGGAATCTGATTGCGCGGTTCAGGGGCAGCGTGGATGCTCCGGTCCTGATGCTGAATGCGCACATGGATACGGTCGAGCCTGGAAACGGCGTGAAACCCGTCTATAAGGACGGCGTGTTTACCAGCGACGGCACGACCATTCTGGGAGCGGATGACAAAAGCGCCATTGCCATTTTGCTGGAGGCGCTCACGGTACTTCAGGAAGACCGCCTGCCGCATGGTCCGCTGGAAGTGGTTCTGACGATCTGCGAGGAAATCGGGCTTCAGGGCGCCAAAAATCTGGATCTTAGCTTGTTGACCGCAAAATTCGGCTATGCCCTGGATGCAACCGATACCGCCGGTATCGTCACCCGCGCGCCAGGCGCCAATCACCTGAAATTTGTGGTGCATGGAAAAGACGCCCACGCCGGCGCCGCTCCGGAAAAAGGCATCAATGCCATTGCCATTGCCAGCAAGGCCATTGCCGGCTTGACGCTCGGCCGCATCGATCAGGAAACCACCTGCAATATCGGCGTGATTCAGGGAGGCGTGGCCACCAATATCATTCCCAGCCAGGTGACGGTAAACGGCGAGGTCAGAAGCCATGATCCCGAGAAACTGGCGGATTTGACCCGGACCATTGTGTCCGCCTTTGAAACCGCTGTTCAGGATTATGTCCCCCAGTCCGCCGAAGCCGGCAGACCCCGGCTGGAGGTTGAGATTGTGCCGGATTTTACCCGCACGCATATTCCCGAGGATCACCCGGTGGTGACCCTTGCCATGAAGGCCGCCCAGAATCTGGGACGCACGCTGATTCCCAAAATCACCGGCGGCGGCGCGGACGCCAATGTCTTTTTTTCAAAAGGAATCATGACCGGCGTTCTGGGAACCGGCATGCGGGATATGCATACGGTGCGGGAGTGGGTTCGTCTGAGCGATATGATTCTGACAACGGAGCTGGTTCTTGAAATTATCCGGCTTCATGCCCTTTGACGGTCAGAGCCCTTTACCGGAAATCCGATTAAAACGATCGGAACCATTTCATCAATGCCGATTTCAGTGATCCGGCCGCTATCGTATTCTTGCTGGCGGATGACTGCAACAGCCTTGGGTGTACGGGGCTGCAGATCCCACCATTCCATGGGATCAAAGTGAAACGGCAGCATCTTTTCCAGCGCTGGGATGAGATGCTGACGGTCAGAGTGGTTCTGATGCATAATAAACGGCTGCCAGCCGGTGCAAACCGACTATCGTTCAGAATGCCGCTGCTTGCCGCCCATACCCTTCCGGGCAGACTTCCTTGTGATTTTATCAGGAAACCCGATTAAAACGATCGGAACCATTTCATCAATGCCGATTTCAGCGATCCGGCCGCTATCGGATTCTTGCAGGCGGATGACGCAATGGCCTCGGATTTACGGGGCTGCTGATCCCACCATTCCACGGGATCAAAGTGAAACGGCAGCATTTTTTCCAGGGCAGGGATGAGATGTTGTTCAATAATGCGGCGTTCTCTGCCCTTTAATGTTTTGAAATAGATATTGATCTCTTCAAAATACCATGCCTTTGATTTGGACAGCGCATCCATCGGGCATTGAAAGACGGTTTCAAATTCATCCTTGAAATGTGGCCGCAGCGTGTTTTCATTGATGCTGGAAAAATGGCGGGCGAGATCATCCTGAATTCGGGAGTCTGCTTCGGTGTCCATGATAAAAGTCAGCGTCAAATAGCCACTCCCGTCCGGCCTGGAAAAAGCGGATATTTTCAGCACGCCTTCATTGCCGGGCTGATTATCATGATCAATGGAAAAACCCGTAAAGGCGATCACCTTCTCATCGGTTTTCAGTGAACGGGTGATTTTGCTTATATCGTAGACGGTATCCATTTGAGCGCTCCGTATTCAAAAGGTTTTTCAGCGGGAATCTGCTCCTCTCTATACGATGTGCAAAAACCCTAAAGCAAGTATAAAAACCGAATAAGTCAATCGTACTCTGTGTCTATGTATTTGAAATCATGGGTCCGGTGAGCCTTGTTATTCGGCCGGTCTCCATATCCTTCTGGGCTGCCTTTCAATGCTGCAGCGGGAAATGGCCTGAATCAGCGCGCGGACTTTTTGGATATCCTTGCGTCCGGGACTGGACTCGACTCCGGAGCTGACATCGACGGCATCGGGGCCGGCCTCGAAAACAGCCTGGGCAATGGTGTCCGGGCTAAGGCCTCCGGCCAGAATCAGGGGATAAGACAGCCCAAAGGATTTCACCTCACTCCAGTTCCAGGTCAGGGCGTTGCCGCCGGGAAGCCTGCCTTTTCCGCATTCCACCAGAAACGTCGCTGCCGGATAGTGCAAAGCTTCGGAGATCAAAGGGGGTTTGTGGATAAACAGGGCTTTGATGACCCGAATGCCCCTGTCGCAAAGCGCTTTGACCACGTCCGGGGATTCCTGCCCGTGAAGCTGAACAGCCGTCAGCCCGCAGTCGTCGACCCGTTTCAGGATATCTGAAACCGGGCTGTTGACAAACACGCCCACGCGGGCGGTTTGTTCCGGCAGTGCCAGGCTGATTTCCCTGGCCTGCTGGGGCGTAAGATGTCGAGGGCTTGGCGGATAAAACACCAGCCCGATGGCGTCAGCCCCGGCATCGGCGCAGGCCACGGCTTCATCCGCCCGTGTCAGGCCGCAGATCTTTATTTCCGGTTATATAACATCATGGGTTTTGAATGAAAATCCTAATTTTTTTTCAACAGAATACACAGAAGCGCCTCTTGCGAAAGTAACACTGTTCATCACGCAGGGGAAGCCGGAGTGACGAAGTCTGTGAATTCCGTACCGGCATTTGCCGGTATGACGGAAGAGGTAATTTGAAGGTGTTTTGAAAGAGGCTCAGAAAAAAGAAAATACTTTTTCTGATATCGTATGATCTCCGTTACTTTTTGGTATCATTAATTATTGACCATCAGAGACCTCAAAAAGGCTGCCGGGTCTTTGGATCTGACCAGGCTTTCGCCGATCAGAAAATTAAAAATTCCGGATTTTAACAGGCGGTCAATGTCCTGCCGGTTCTGGATGCCGCTTGCGGCAACGGGTATCTGATCGGGTGCAAGCTGCGAAACCAGTTGCATGGATGTGGCGATGTCCGTGTGAAAGGTCTGTAAGTTCCGGTTGTTGATGCCGATCAGTTTTGCTCCGGATCGGATTGCGGATGCCACATCCGATTCCGAATGCACCTCAACCAGGGCGTCCATGCCGAGCAGATTGCAGAGATCCAGCAGTTCGCTGAGCTGATTTGCGGAAAGGATCCGGGCGATCAGCAGCACGGCGTCCGCCCCAAGGATGCAGGATTCATAGATCTGGCAGGCGGAGATGAGAAAGTCCTTTCGAAGAACGGGAAGATGCGTGGCGGCACGGGCCGCCAGCAGGTCCTCCGGGCTTCCCTGGAAAAACTGCCGGTCGGTCAGCACCGACAGACAGGCCGCGCCGCCGGATTCATAGCTTGCGGCAAAGGCAGCCGGGTCCAGATCGGGGCAGAGCAGTCCCTTGGAAGGCGATGCCCGCTTGATTTCGGCAATGATATTGATGCCTGTTTGTCCCGGCTGCCTGAGCCTTTCCAGAAACGGTCGGCGCTCTCTTGGCCGGAGCGCCTGTTCCCGAAGTGTTTTTTCAGGTGTTTTTTGAAGCAGGGCGGCGATTTCCCGGTGTTTCTGCGAAACGATGGCATCTAAGATATGGTTTGTCATGGATTCGCTTTCCCTGTCCTTTATGCAGTGGTAAACCGGATCAGGCTGTCCAGCTTTTCCGTTGCCGCGCCGCTGTCAATGGCCTGGGCCGCCAGTTGAATCCCTTCATTCAACTGCCCGGTTTTTCCGGCAACCACCAGTGCGGCTGCGGCATTGATCAGGACCACATCCCGGCAGGGGCCTTTTTCGCCGTTCAGGACATTGCGGGTGATGACTGCATTGACTGCGGGGTCGCCGCCGGTAAGAGTCTCGGGTGAGGCACATTGTCCGAAAAACTGCTCCGGGCTGATGTCGTAGGTGCGGATCATGCCATCCCGAAGCTCTGAGATCCGGGTCGGCGCGCAGATGGATATTTCGTCCAGGCCGTCATGACCATGCACCACATAAGCGCATTTGGCCCCAAGAAGCCGAAGCGCCTGGGCGAACATCTCGGTCAGCTCCGGCGCATAGACGCCCAGCAGCTGGCAATTGGCTCCCGCCGGATTGGTGAGCGGCCCCAGCATATTGAAAATGCTGCGAAGGCCGACTTCTTTTCTGGCCTTGGCGGCATGGCGCATGGCGCTGTGATACAGGGGAGCAAACAAGAACCCGATGCCGATTTCCCTGATGGCTTCTTCAACCAGTTCCGGCTCGCAGTTCAGGTTGACGCCCAATGCCTCCAGCAGGTCCGCGCTGCCGCATTTGCTGGATACCGAACGGTTCCCGTGTTTGGCGACCGTGACGCCGCAGCCTGCCACAACAAAGGCGGTCGTGGTGGAGATGTTGAACGTATGTGCGCCGTCTCCGCCCGTGCCGACGACATCCACAACGGTCTCAGCCGATGTCTGAACACGTGTGGCTTTCCGGCGCATGATTCTGGCGGCGCCGGCCAGTTCTTCAAAGGTTTCGCCTTTGGTGGCAAGGGCGGCCATAAATGCGCCGATTTGGGCATCGGTAATCTCTCCTGAAAAAATCTCGGTCATCATCTCCGCCATCTCGGATTCGCTCAGGTTGATGCGATGGATCATCTTATTTAAATATTCTTTAAACATAACGGGCCTTCCTTTTGAGGTTCAGGGTTAGTGGATCGATCCGGTGATTTTTAAAAAATTTTTCAGCAGCCGTTTTCCGACAGGGGTCATGATGGATTCCGGGTGAAACTGAATGCCTTCCGTGGGGTGTTCTTTGTGCCGGAGCCCCATGATTTCGCCATCTTCGGATTCCGAGCTGATTTCCAGGCATTCCGGAAGCCCCTCTCTGGAAACAGCCAGGGAATGGTAGCGCATGGCCTGAAACGGCTGCTTGATGCCTTCATACAGGGTTTTGCCGTCGGCATGAATGGCGGATGTCTTTCCGTGCATCAGTTTTTTGGCGGAGACGACCTTGCCGCCAAAAGCCATGCCAATGGCCTGGTGGCCAAGGCAAACGCCGAGAATCGGAATCCGGCCGGAAAACCGGTGGATTGCGGCAAGGGATATGCCCGCGGAATCCGGCCGGCCCGGTCCCGGAGAGATCACGATGCCTGCCGGACTCCAGGAAGCGATGTCTTCGATGGTTGCGGCGTCGTTTCGAATGACCCGGACAGGACCTCCGATTTGTTCAAGATATTGCACCAGATTATAGGTAAAAGAATCATAATTGTCTATCATCACGATCATGGCGTTTCTCCAAATATTGAGAAACCAGTTGCAGCGCTTTTTCAATGGCTTTGGCCTTGTTCACGGTTTCAATGCGTTCGCGTTCGGGGTCCGAATCCGCCACGATGCCCGCGCCGGCCCGAACCGTGAGCTGGCCGTTTTCAATGCAGGCGGTTCGAATGGTAATGGCAAGGTCCATGTTTCCGCTGAAGGAAATATACCCGACGGCGCCTCCGTAAGGCCCGCGGGGCTCCTGTTCAAGATCGGCGATGATCTCCATGGCCCTGACCTTGGGAGCGCCGCTCAGTGTTCCGGCCGGAAACGTGGCCCTGAGCAGATCCCAGGCATCCAGTCCGGACTTCAGGTCGCAGGTGATGTTGGAGACCAGGTGCATGACATGGGAATAGCGTTCAACGACCATCAGATCCGTCACCTGAACCGACCCGGTTTCCGCAACCCGTCCCAGGTCATTTCGGCCCAGATCCACCAGCATGAGGTGTTCCGCCCGCTCTTTTTCATCTCCCAGAAGCTCGTTGGCCAGTGCCCGGTCCTGCTGCTCGGTTTTTCCTCTGGGCCGGGTTCCGGCAATGGGCCGAAGGGTGGCAATGCCGTTTTCAAGGCGCACCATGGTTTCCGGAGAAGATCCGATCAGGGTCTGATGATTCATGCGGAGAAAAAACAGATACGGTGAAGGGTTGATAAACCGCTGAGCCCGATACAGCATCCAGAGATCCGGGGGGGAGTCGCAGACAAATTTCTGCGAAAGCACGGCCTGAATGATATCTCCGGCCTGAATATGGTCTTTGACCTGCTGAACCTGCCGGCGATACGTCTCATCCGGGCAGGATGCCTTCAAAAGGGATGCGGACCGGGAAACCGGTTCCGGCGCTTCCGGCGTTCGGGACTGGACCATGCGAATAATGCCCTGAAGCGTTTCAACGGCTTTTTGGTAATGTTCAGCGGGTTTCGAATCAGGGTCCAGAAAGGATATCGCAATCGCCAGGAGGGTATGCCGGATGTTGTCAAACACCATGAGTTGATCCGGAACCATCAACTGCGCGATGGGGACGTCCTCGGGCAGGCGGTTGGGGATTTTTTCAAAAAACGATACCAGTTCATAGGAGAAATATCCCACCATGCCTCCCCAGAATCTGGGAAGCCCGGGATAATTCGCAGGACGGTATGCGCTCATGATCTGTTTCAGGATATTCAGCGGATCCCCTTCATGCGCAATGGATTTGAAACACTGGGAATCCTGAATATCCACCCGGTCCCGAAAAACCTCAATGCGAGAACGGGCGGAAAATCCCAAAAAACTGTATCGTCCCCATCGCTCTCCGCCTTCAACGCTTTCAAAAAGAAATACAGGGCCCTGTTTATTGAGGCATTTTTGCAGCAGCGAAACCGGGGTTTGCGTATCTGCCAGAATTTCAACGCACAGGGGAATGACATTGAATTCTTTTGCCATTCGGTTGAATTCATCTTCTGATGGAAACTGCTGGAGAATCATAAAAACTCCTTTTGCAAATAAAAAAGGGCCGTGGATTTATTTTCCACGACCCTTTTGGAATAAAAAAAGGATCATGGGCTTTGGGCTGCCCACGATCCTTTTTTAGAGATTACATATTTCTAATCAGCGTTCGTTGGCGCAACCCTGGTATATGGTCTGCCAGCGCCACCATCCTTTATGCATATCCGAAATATTTTGAAAACTGATTGTGTTTCATTTGCTGTTACCGATTTCATCCTTTATTTTTGGAATATCTTTATCTATAATCACTTTGTTTTGTCAACATTTTTTTGGATGCCTTTATCATGAAAATCAACTCGCCCGCTAAAATCAATCTTTTCCTGCATATCACCGGAAAACGGCCGAATGGCTACCATGATATTCATTCGTTGATGTGCGGGATTGCCCTGTACGACACCCTGACGCTGGACTTTGAGGCTTCGAAAATAACCGTTTCCTGCACGCATTCGGCAGTTCCGGAAGATGAAACCAACATCGCCTATCGCGCGGCAGAATGCTTTTTTGATGCCCTGGGTCATTCGGGCGGTGTCGGCATCAACATCGAAAAACGCATTCCCGTGGCGGCCGGTCTGGGTGGCGGCAGCAGCAATGCCGCCAGCGTGCTTTCCGGCTCTGAACACCCATTACGGTCATCCCTTTTCAAATCGGGACCTGGCATCCCTGGCCTTGTCCCTTGGGGCGGATGTGCCGTTTTTTATCCATCAAAAGCCTGCCCTGGCAACCGGGGTAGGGGAGAACCTTGAGTTTTTTAATGGAATTCAGCCCTATCCTGTTGTATTGATTCGTCCTGAGATCCAGGTAAGCACTGCCGATGTCTATAATAACCTGAATTTGGGATTGACAAACTGTGAACAAAAGCTTAAAAGTTTTCCTTTGAATGAGGGGTTTAATCCACTTCACCATTTGTGTAACGATCTTGAAACTGTTACCATTTCCTGGTATCCGGAGATTGCGGATATCAAAAAAGCCCTGCTGGATCAAGGGGCTTTGGGATCGTTGATGTCGGGAAGCGGTCCGACGGTGTTCGGGATTTTTTCGGATTCAGATCGGGCAAAGAAGGCGTATGAAACCCTGTCCACAAACCAGAGATGGTCGTGTTTTGTGACGCAACTGCTGGTTTAGCCTGTCCGGTTTTCATGCTGGGGCGTCGTCAAGCGGTAAGACACAGGATTTTGGTTCCTGCATTCGGAGGTTCGAATCCTCCCGCCCCAGCCAGTTATTTCAGGCTGGATCGGGGCTTATAGACATCCGCGGCTGAGTTTAAATATCGTAACCTTATGACGGATTATCAATGAAGGGCAGCATAGGAAGATTCTAAATGAGCGGGTTTGCGACAAACGGGCTGGCGATTTTTTCAGGAAACTCAAACCCTGATCTGGCGCAGAAGATATGCCAATATCTGGATTTGCCCCTGGGCGGCGCCAAGGTCAAAACATTCAGCGATGGTGAGCTTCAGATCGAAATCGATGAAAATGTCCGGTCAAAGGATATTTTTTTGATTCAATCCACGTGTTCTCCGGTGAATGATCACCTTGTGGAGCTCCTGCTGATGATCGATGCCTTTAAACGGTCGTCTGCCCGAAGAATTACGGCTGTCATGCCCTATTTCGGCTATGCCCGGCAGGATAAGAAAGTGGCGCCGAGGGTTCCGATCAGCGCCAAGCTGGTTGCCGATATCATTACGGTCTCCGGCGCCAACCGGGTGATTACCATGGATCTTCACGCGGGCCAGATTCAGGGTTTTTTCAGTATTCCCGTGGACAACCTGTTTGCGGCCCCGGTGATACTGGATTACCTCAAAAATAAATTTGAAAGCGAAATCGTGGTGGTTTCTCCCGATGCCGGCGGTGTTGAAAGAGCCAGGGCTTTTGCCAAGCGTCTGAACGCAGGTCTTGCCATCGTGGATAAACGCCGGGAGGCGCCCAACAAGGCCAAGGCCATGGCCCTTATCGGAGATGTCTCCGGAAAAATCGCCATCATTCTGGATGACATGGTCGATACCGCCGGAACCGTGACGCAGGCCGCAGCCGTGATTATGGATAAAGGCGCCAGCGAAGTCCATGCCTGCTGCTCGCATCCTGTTCTCTCCGGCCCTGCGGTTGAGCGGATCATGACGTCTTCATTAAAAAGTTTTATTGTCACCGATACCATCCCTTTGAAAAATGATGCGGCTGCCTGTGGAAAATTCAAGGTTCTCAGCATTTCCCGCCTGGTGGGGGAAGCCATCATTCGAAGTCACAGAGGGGATTCCGTAACATCATTATTTGTATAAACGCGTAGGCATCATCCATTGATGGATTGAAGAATAGATTAAAGGAGGTTTTTTTTGGAGATACTTGAACTTACTGCTAATATGAGAACATCAGCCGGAAACAGTCCTTCACGGGCGCTGAGGCGGGAAGGAAATATTCCTGCCGTGCTCTACGGACCGGGGTCCGAGTCTGTTTCACTCTCAATTTCATCCCTGGATTTGGAGCATGCCCTGAAAAAGGCATCCGTCAGCCAGATCATCTTCAACATGGCGATTCAAAATGCGCAAACCGGCAACCGCAGCGCCATGATCAAAGAGCTGCAGGTTCACCCGATGTCCAGAAAATTTCTTCATGTGGATTTCTACGAAATTTCAAAAGACCGCAAAATCACGGTCAATGTTCCCGTCGTTGTCAAAGGCAAGGCAAAAGGGATTGAAGAAGGCGGCATGCTTCAGATCATCGAGCGGGAGATTGAAGTGCTGTGCCTGCCATTTGAAGTTCCGGAATCCATCCAGATCGATATTACGGATCTGGGAATCGGGGATTCCATCCATGTCAAGGATCTGAAGGTTGCTGGAGAATGTTGAAATCCCGGCAGATACAAATTATACGATTTTAACCATCCTCAGCACCAAGTCCGATGAAAAAGCGCCCGGCGAAGAGTCAGGCGCAGCCGGTGCTCCGGGTGCACCCGTAAAATGATCTGAAGGACCGCACTGTAATCATCGGATGATCATGGATGGCAGAAAACGAATCCGAAGCAACCGAAACGCAGTGTGGATACCAGAAATGCTTTATGATTGTCGGGCTCGGAAACCCGGGACCCAGGTATTCAAAAACCCGGCACAATATAGGCTTTGAAGTCATTGAGGCCATTTCCCGTGAATTTGTCATTTCCCTGAAAATGCATCCGGCGAATGCACGGGTCGGCAGGGGAAGGATACAGGGCAGGGAAGTTGTGCTGGTGCAGCCGATGGCCTATATGAATCTCAGCGGAAATCCGGTTTACCAACTTGCTCAAAGTTTTGGTCTATCCTGTGAAGATATGTTAATTGTCCATGATGACATGGACCTTGCATTTGGAAGAATTAAAATTAAAGAGAAAGGAGGGAGCGGGGGACATAATGGTATTCAGTCGTTGATGGATGCTTTTGGCGGAGGAGACTTTGCCCGCCTTCGCATGGGCATCGGGCGTCCCGAAGCAGGAATGAATGCTGTGGATCATGTCTTATCATCCTTTAAGCTGGAAGAAAGCAAAATGCTGGAACACATCATTTCCCGGGCCCGGGATGCGGCAGTTACCGTCCTTTGCAATGGTGCAAAGGAAGCGATGAATCGTTTTAATCGGTCGATAATCACAATTTCAAGTCAAACAACAGATGGAGGGAAATAATGGACTACGTACTGCAAAATATTCCATTGCTGTGTACGCTGGTTGGTGTAGTTGGTGTCATTTTCGCGATTGGGCTTGCTACGGTCGTTAAAGCTGCACCGGCGGGTAACGAAAAGATGCAGGAAATTGCTTCAGCCATTCAGGAAGGTGCGATTGCATACCTGAATCGTCAGTTGAAAAGCATGTCTATTGTCGGCGCTATCATTTTTGTCGCCATTTTCGCATTCCTGGGCCAGAAATCAGCCATCGGCTTTCTGATCGGCGCTGTGGCCTCTTTTATCGCCGGTTATGTCGGCATGAGAGTGTCGGTTATTGCCAATGTCAGAACTGCTGAAGCTTCAAGAAAAGGCCTGGCTGCCGGTTTGGCGCTTGCCTTCAAAGGCGGTTCGGTTACCGGTATGATGGTTGCCGGTCTTGCGCTGACTTCCGTTGCCGGCTATTATTATCTGACCCATGACATCATGGCTCTGGTCGCCCTTGGATTTGGCGGCAGCTTGATCTCCATTTTCGCCCGGCTGGGCGGCGGTATCTTCACCAAGGGCGCGGATGTCGGCGCTGACCTGGTGGGTAAAGTCGAAGCCGGAATTCCGGAAGACGATCCCAGAAACCCGGCTGTTATTGCGGATAACGTGGGTGACAATGTCGGCGACTGCGCGGGTATGGCGGCTGACTTGTTTGAAACCTATGCGGTTACCGCTGTTGCCGCCATGCTGATCGGTCATCTTCTTTTCCCCAAACTTTTGATTGCCGCGGAATTTCCGCTGGTCCTCGGCGCCATTTCCATCGTGGCTTCCATGATCGCCATTTTCTTTGTCAGGCTTGGCAAAGGCGAATACATCATGGGCGCTCTGTATAAAGGCATGTTCGGCGCAGCCATTATTGCGGCGATTGCCTTTTATTTCGTCACCATGAGATATATGGGCGGCCTTGGCACCATTTCCGCCATGAATATTTATTTTTGTACCCTGATCGGTCTTATTCTGACGGTTGTGATTGTTATCATCACCGAATTCTACACCGGAAAATATGCACCGGTTAAAGGCATTGCTGATGCTTCCGCCACCGGTCACGGCACCAACATCATTGCCGGTCTTGCCGTCAGCATGCAGGCGACTGCCGCTCCGGTTATCGCCATCTGTATCGCCATTTTTGCCGCGCATCATTTTGCCGGACTTTATGGCATTGCCATGGCCGCCATGTCCATGCTCTCCATGACCGGTATGGTTATTGCCATCGATGCTTACGGCCCCATTACCGACAACGCCGGCGGCATTGCCGAAATGGCTGGAATGGATGAAAGCGTCCGTGCAGTCACCGATCCGCTGGATGCTGTTGGAAACACCACCAAGGCCGTTACCAAAGGTTATGCCATTGGTTCTGCCGGTCTGGCTGCACTGGTTCTGTTTGCCGCTTATGTTCAGGAATTCTCTTTCCTGGGCGCAAAGGGCGCCGAGGCCATCCGGTTTGACCTTTCCGACGTAAGAGTTATCATCGGTCTTTTTATCGGTGGTCTTCTGCCGTATCTGTTTGCCTCCATTGCCATGAAAGCAGTCGGTAATGCCGGCGGCGCGGTTGTTGAAGAAGTCCGCAGACAATTCCGCACCATTCCCGGAATCATGGAAGGAACCGCAAAACCCGATTACGGCGCATGCGTGGATATCGTCACCAAGTTCGCATTGAAGGAAATGATTGTTCCGGCCATCCTGCCGGTCGTTGCACCGCTCATCGTCGGCTTTCTCCTGGGCAAGGTTGCTCTGGGCGGTCTTCTGATCGGCAGCATCGTCACCGGTCTTTTTGTGGCCATCTCCATGACAACCGGTGGAGCTGCATGGGACAATGCCAAGAAATACATTGAAGACGGTCATCTTGGCGGAAAGGGCAGCGATGCCCATAAAGCCGCTGTTACCGGCGACACTGTCGGCGATCCCTACAAAGACACCGCAGGTCCTGCCGTTAACCCGATGATCAAGATTCTGAACGTTGTGGCGCTGCTGATGGTTCCGTTCCTGATGTAGTCACACGCTTCAAATCTCGTTGAGTTGTTTTAAAAAAGGATTGGCGCCGCAAGGCGCCAATCCTTTTTTATTGCTTGTTCAGTTGATGTGTGATAATAATCTATCTCAAGTAGAAAGTTTTTTAGTTACTTGCTACATGCGCTGTTTCCTCATCCGATGTCCCGAGTTCCACGCCCCGATACTGGTTACACATGGTACACTATGAAACTTTATGAAAAAAAAAGTAAAGACAAGGTTCAACCTTCCACAACCTGCGTCAAGAAATTCCGGGTTGGTGATCTGGCTGTATATCCTGCTCATGGTGTCGGCCGCATCGACGCCATCGAATGCAAAGTGGTGAATGGAGAAAAACATGATTTTTATATCATGAAAATTCTTGAGAACGGCATGGTGATCATGATTCCCACATGGAACGTGCATTCCGTGGGCCTTCGGGATCTCATTCAGGAAAATGAAATCCCCAAAATCTATGATCTGATGAGAAATCAAAGAGATATCGCGGCTGAATCCCAGACCTGGAATCGCAGATACCGGGATTATATGGAAAAAATCAAGACCGGTTCGCTGTTTGACGTTGCGGAAGTGTTCCGGGATCTTTACCTGCTGAAGCTGACCAAGGATTTGTCCTTTGGCGAACGAAAACTCTATGATACGGCCCAGACCCTTCTGATTAAAGAGCTTTCCACATCCCGGCAGACAACCGAGGATACGATTCTTCTGGAAATTGAATCCCTGTTTATTCAGGAGACTGCCGAAGTTCAGTGAACCCTCCATGACGTCTTCGCATGGTCCGTTTTCTTTTTCCGTCTTGAATGATCATGCCGGAGATCGTCTGGATAACGTGATTGCACTGCAGGTTGCCGGCTGTTCCCGTTCCATGGCCGCCAATTTCATTCGGGAAGGACTGATTCGGGTCCGGAATGAAATCAAAAAACCCGGCTACCGGGTGAAGGCCGGCGATATCATTTCCGGCCGTATTCCCGCCCCAGAACCCATTGCCTGCGAACCCGAGGCCATCACTCTCTGCATCCTTCATGAAGATGACGACATCGTGGTGATCAGCAAACCGGCCGGGATGGTGGTTCATCCGGCTCCCGGCCATTTCTCGGGAACCCTTGTGAACGCGATCCTGTATCATTGCCCGAATTTGGAGGGCATCGGCGGCAAGATCCGCCCCGGAATTGTTCACCGGCTGGATAAGGATACATCCGGCATTCTCGTGGTCGCCAAAACCGCTGCGGCGCAGGCCCATCTTGGCGCTCAGTTCAAAGACAGAACCCTTCAGAAAACCTATCTGGCTCTGGTTTCGGGAAAAATGAAAACCGCAAGCGGCGTGATTGATCTGCCCATCGGCAGGCATCCGGTTGACCGAAAAAAAATGTCCGTTCTGAGCAAAAGAAACCGGGATGCCAGAACCCTCTGGCGGGTAAAAGAACTGTTTGACGCGGCTTCCTTTCTTGAAATCGAAATCAAGACCGGCAGAACGCATCAGATTCGCGTGCATTGCGCATCGATGCAGCACCCGGTTGTCGGCGATTCCGTTTATGGATATCGGAATTCCGGCTCCTCTTCCGGATGTTCTGAAAACCGTATCCCGGCAGATGCTGCATGCCTGGCGCATGGCTTTTACCCATCCGGCAACCGGCGAAAAGATCCATCTGGAGGCGCCGATTCCGGAGGATATGCTGCAGGTATTAAACGGGTTAAGAACCAACAAACATGAGGACTGATGAATTTTACTGGAGGTGATCCAATGAATCCAATTCGTGTGATGGTGAATGGCCTGCCGGGGAATATGGCGGCGATTGTGGCGGGACATGTTGTCAACGACAGCCGGTTTGATCTGATTCCGTTTTCCTTGACGGGCGCTGATATTGCGTTTTCAGAATATAAACTGGGAAACGTTTCGATCCGGCTGATTCATCCGGACAACCGGGAGGCGGCAATCGGGGATATCGTCAAACAATATCCCGGTATCATCCTGGTGGATTATACCCATCCCTCCGCGGTAAATGACAATGCGGTGTTTTATACCCGGCACCATCTGCCGTTTGTCATGGGAACCACCGGCGGGGACCGGAAAACTCTCGAGAAAACGGTCACGGATTCTGAGACAACAGCGGTCATCGCACCCAACATGGCCAAACAGATTGTCGGACTTCAGGCCATGCTGGAATATGGTGCGGCCCATTTCCCGGATCTGTATAAAGGGTACAGTCTGAAGGTTCGGGAAAGCCATCAACACGGCAAGGCGGACACCAGTGGTACGGCAAAGGCCATCGTCGGTTATTTTAACCGGATGGGGATTCCCTTTACGGAAAACGACATCTATAAGGAGCGAAGTCCGGATGCCCAGCGAAAAGACATGGGGCATTCCCGAAGCCTATATCGGCGGGCACGGATGGCACACCTATACCCTGACTTCCGAGGATCAGACCGTTACTTTTGAATTCACCCACAATGTCAATGGCCGTGATGTCTATGCCCTGGGGACGCTGGATGCCGTCGTTTATCTGCATGCAAAAATCAGCCAGGGCATTCAGGGCCGGGTTTTTTCCATGATCGATGTGCTGCAGGGCGTATGATGCCGTCCTTTCAACGCGGCCTCTGTCAGTAATTTTAGAATAAACGCAACGGCACCAAATCCCCAATAACAAGGTTTAGTATGAACGATAACACACCGGAAATTCTCTCACCGGAAGAATGTAAAAATAGAATATTTGAACTCAGCGGACTGGCATTTGAGCCGGATGTTTCCGCCGACCTGTGGCCCAAGATATTGAAGCACAAGTGGCTTCTCTCGGAAAAACTCGGCCGGGATGTGGGGTTGCGGACTGCCTGCATCGATTTTCTGGAGAACATAGAGCAGGCCCCTGATGAGTACATCTCGCATCAACGGAAGAGTATCCTGCATGAGATGGGGGCGCAGACCATCGGCAGGGAAATCTGGGATACCATATCCGACTCCCAGCCCCCCAAGCAGTTGGTCCAGCGCAGAATCATCCTTCCGCTTATGGAGGAGAGCCTTTCGATAAAGCATGGGGTAGTGCCTCCCAAGGCAATCGTTTTCTTCGGACCTCCGGGTACCGGAAAGACCCATTTTGTAAAGGCCATCGCCGGCATCCTGTCCTGGCGGTACATAGAGATCTTCCCCAGCATGCTGATGGCGGACGGGGTTGAGAAGATAGGCGCCAACCTGCGGGAAGTCATGGAAGAGGCAAGGCATCTTGATGAAGTGGTCCTGTTCATCGATGAGTTCGAAGAGATCGCAGGCAGTCGTGACACGGCTGACCGGATTGACAAGTCCATTACGAACGAGTTTTTAAAACAAATTCCTTTGCTGAAGAACCAGAAGAACAAGATACTGCTGATTTGCGCCACCAATTACATCCGGCAATTGGATGCCGCGATGCTGCGCCCGGGAAGGTTTGACTGCATCATTCCGGTCGGAGGACTGGACAGGGATGGCAGGACAACGATTCTTGAATATTATCTTTCCAAACTCAATACCGGACAAATCGATCTGGATCGCATCGTCGAAATGACTTCGGGGTTCACGCCTTCGGATATCCAGTATCTTTTCCAGCAGGTGGCGCATTTTGCATTCGAGCAGGAGCTTGCCAGTAAAGAAGACTACCGGGTAATTACAGAGACATTCGTCCAAATCCTGCCGAAAGTACGTCCGTCTTTAAGCGATACGGTGATTGCGGAGTTTGAAAAGGACAGCGTCAGCTATTCGCGCGTATAGAGCGTTTCAGCACGCGAAATCCAAACCGGCACGAACCCGGCTTCAGATGCCAACAAGACCGTAATCGCCATAGGTCCTTTAATTTGCAGGGTATAAATCGTTCTTTTCGAAGATCCATGGTTGACAAATCCCGTATGCTTTGAGAAAATTAATCCATTGATGATGGTCTCTCATTCCTTCGTAATTCACGATTTTGCATTGATCTTCAAGAAGAGATGCGGGGCTGCCGTTGAGGACCACGGGAATCTTTGATCTAATAGGAAGAAAAAAACAACCGCATGAAAGACTATATGAGCCGTGGTAATCAGCCCGGATCGAGCTCAACGATCTGCACGCAAAGGCTGCCAAACCTGATTCACCTGCTGTTTCGGAGAGTTCAAGAGCAGGGAGAAAAAACCCTCTACACCTATCTGAAAGATGGAGAATCACAAGAAACCAAACTGACATATTGTGAACTGGAACGCAGAGCACTCGCCATTGCGGCGCATCTCCAAGCTCACCTCTCTCCGGGAGAAAGAGTCCTTTTGCTCTACCCTCCCGGCACCGAATTTCCCACGGCATTCTTCGGGTGCTTGTGTGCGGGCATGGTTGCCGTGCCGGCCTATCCCCCCCATTCCAACCAGTTTTTGGCAAACCTAATAGCTACGGTAGCCGACGCTGGACCCACAATTGCGCTCACCACGGCTTCTACCCTGGAAGCGTACAGGCACCAAATTGATAAGACTCCCGGTTTGACTGCTCTCAAATGGGTATTCACCGACACCATTTCCGACGACCTGGCAAGCTCCTGGATAGAGCCTTCCCTGGGTGCCGATTCCCTCGCTGTTCTCCAATACACATCCGGTTCCACCGGAAATCCCAAAGGTGTCATGGTCAGCCATGGGAACTTGCTCCATAATTCATCCGTTATCCACGCAGTCTTCGGGTATTCATCGAGTAACCGCGGCATATTCTGGCTTCCCCCATACCACGATATGGGGTTGATCGGAGGGATCTTGCAGCCCGTTTATGCAGGCGCCGATATGATCTTGATGTCTCCTGTTCACTTCATCCAAAAACCGCTTCGCTGGCTGATGGCCATCTCACGCTACCGGGCCACGACAAGCGGCGGACCGAATTTTGCCTACGATCTGTGTGTCCGAAAGATCACGCCGGAGCAGAAATCAGGGCTTGACCTGAGCAGTTGGGAGGTTGCTTTCAACGGCTCCGAGCCGGTCAGGGGGGAGACGCTCCGCCGCTTTGCTGCGGCGTTCATGTCCTGCGGCTTTCGGCAAAAAGCATTTCTGCCCTGCTATGGCCTTGCGGAAAACACCCTTATCGCCTCTGGAGGCAGCAAAAGCGCCGCGCCGACATTCCTGAAAGTGGACGCGCAGGCATTGCAATCCGGTCGTTTGGTCCTTTCTGAAGAAGATCGGGAGCATGACTTCGAGCTGGTAGCAAATGGGGGGGCGCCGCCCGGCAATGAGATTGTTATCGTCGATCCGGAGAAGCGGACCCCCTGCAAAAGCGATGCGATTGGAGAAATATGGATCGCAGGGCCAAGTGTTGCACAAGGATATTGGCTTCGTCCTGAAGATTCGGAGCAGACCTTCCGGGCAAGGCTTGCCGATAGTGATAAAGGTCCTTTTCTGCGCACGGGAGACCTCGGGTTTATCCATGACGGCCAGCTCTTTGTCACAGGCCGTTGGAAGGATCTTATCATCATACGGGGCCGCAATCATTATCCTCAAGACATCGAGCGGACCGTGGAAATAAGCCATGAAGCCCTGCGCCCAGGCTGCGGGGCGGCGTTTTCCGTTGAAGTCGGAGATGAGGAACGTCTGGTGGTGGTGCAAGAAATCGAGCGACGATACATCAGAAAACTGGATGCGGCGGCGGTGATCGGATCCATTCGCCAAAGTGTGTCACGAGAGCATGAAATTCACGCTTATGCAGTTGTGCTGCTCAAGACCGCCGGTCTGCCCAAGACGACCAGTGGAAAGATCCAGCGCCGCCTTTGCCGGGAACATTTTATCCAGGGCAGTTTGAAGGTTGTCGCTCAGTGCGTCGGGTATTCCCAAAAGATCGATCCGCAGATAACCCTCCAGGCATTGGAGGAATGCCGACCGGCCCATCCGGGGGACGGCACATCGGTTGCGATCGGTCTGGATGTCTCAACGCTCAAAGTCGGTGATTTGGAATCTGAGAACATGGGTGCGGAAGCCGTTTCCTGGCTCAACCGGGTCATTGAGGCGCGCATTGCAAAAAAAGTGGCGGATCTTCTCAAAATCTCGTTCACTATGATGGATGTGGACAGTCCCTTGAATACGCTTGGCATCGATTCATTGATGGCAGTGGAGCTGAAAACGGCCATAGAAGAAGATATGGGAATTGCGTTTCCCGTAGAGGCGCTCTTTCTGGGCGCCAGCATTTCCGATCTGACGGCGCACGTTCTCTGGCAAAGGACTTTGGGAAGAGGGCTTGAAGCCAAAGACGGGCCATTGGCAAAGGCGCTATCCTCCGATCGTCAGTTTGAAGAGCTGTCGGAAAAGGGTAGTGAGCCTATAAAGATCCGTGAGATTCAACCGGAGTGCCTCCCGTTTGCGGATTACCCCGAATACCGGAACCTGCAACAGATCATGCAGGCAATGAAGGCGCGGGGTATCGACAACCCTTACTTCAGGGTGCACGAAGAGACCGATTCAAAAGACGCAAATGCAAAAGGCCAGCGTTCATCACCTTTTCCAGGTACAATTACCTGGGCATGTCCGGAGATCCGGCAGTATCTCAAGCCGCCAAAGATGCCATCGACCGTTACGGTACGTCCGTTTCGGCAAGCCGTCTGGTTTCAGGCGAAAGGCGTCTGCATCGTGAGATTGAGAAAGAAATTGCTGATTTGATTGGTACAGAGGACAGCCTTGTTTTTGTCAGCGGACATGCCACGAACGTGACCACAATCGGTCATCTCTTCGGCAAGTCCGACCTCATAGTTCATGACGCTTTGATCCATAACAGCGTTCTCCAGGGATGCCAGCTTTCACAGGCAACACACCTTTCTTTTCCCCACAACAACTGGCAGGCCCTGGACATGATTCTCAGGGAGTTGCGGCCCCGTTTCCGACGGGCCCTCGTGGTTATCGAAGCCCTTTACAGCATGGATGGCGATATCCCGGAACTGACTGAATTCATTAAAGTAAAGATGCGGCACGGAGCTGTTCTCATGGTGGACGAGGCGCATTCCATCGGCGTATTGGGAAAAACGGGCCGCGGTATCGGCGAGCACTTTGGAATCGCTCCCACCGAAATCGAACTTTGGATGGGTACCTTGAGCAAATCCTTTGCCAGTTGCGGGGGTTATATCGCCGGATCCGGAGCCCTCATCCAATACCTGAAATACATGCGCCGGGCTTTGTCTACAGCGTGGGGATGCCTCCTTCCAATGCCGCTGCAGCACTGGCTGCCATTCGACTGCTCAGGAAGGAGCCGAAACGGGTAACGCGCCTCCATGAGCTCTCCGAACTATTTCTGATGCTCGCCCGGGAAAGGGGCCTGAATACCGGCGCCAGCAGCAGCTTTTCTCCTGTCATCCCCGTGGTCGTCGGAGATTCCTTGAAGGCGCTGAGACTTTCTCAAGCCATTCTCCGGCAAGGGATCGATGCCCTGCCCATGGTTTATCCGGCAGTTCCTGACAACTCCGCCCGTCTGCGCTTTTTTGTCAATTGCACCCATACGCACAAGCAGATCCGCTTTGCCCTGGATGTCGTTGCCCGGGAGCTGGAAGCCCTGCAAAAGGCGGATGACGAGAAACAACCCGCCGGTTCTTCATTTTGGGCAGTCAAGCAAGAATCCGCTCCTCCCCTCTGATCACCGAGATGCCTGCGATGTCACTCAAAACAGACGGACTGGATTAAAATAACGCACCCCATCAAAAGAGCACGGTTTCTTTTATTTCATTACTCAGCCTTGGGAGTATTGCCTACGGGGCTCGAAACGCCCCATCCCTCATCCGGTGGTGTCGGTATCACCTTCACCACGTAATCGCCGGAGCCATGAAGAGAGCCGCTCATATAGCAACGCTCCCGGTTATCCTCGGCGGTCAAAGAGAAAATCGATTTGTCGTAAGGACGAACCCGCAAAGACACCGGTACGTCCATCAGATCGAGGAGGGTCGCGAAATTGTTCAGATGGGAAACCCGGATGCCGGGGCGAATGCCGGCCAAAGCCCCTTCTTGTCATATTGCTCGCCGACCACGAAAAACGCGGGTACATCGACGATCACTTTGTCAGGCTTTACATGGGTATACACCTGCCCATGCTCGGCCAACGTCTGGCCATGGTCCGATGTGTACAGGATGACATAATTCTGATTCGTCGTATCGGAAACGAACTCCCGGAAGAATTCATCCACCTGAAATCGAATCCCGTTATCATAGGTATTGACGAGCTTCTCACGTCCGGCCGGGCTGGGGTCGATGGGTTCCGATGCTTCCATAACCGGCTTCCAAATCGTAAAGGCCGGATCATCCGGGTATCGTATTGCGATAGTGGAAATGAAGACCCTTCTTGTTGACGAGAATGAAATAGCCGCCTCTTTCATTCAAAAGACTGCTTAGAAAGCGGGCTACGCCCAAGTCTTTCGTGGTTTCAAGATCGATGTGGCGCTCCCTGAACGACTGATCGGTCATCCACCGGTCCAGGGATCTCACGTGACCCTCCCTGGCCGTTTCCAGTAGCGGAGAAAGTAGCCGTTATCGATGTCGATGTAGATCGTCTCGTAGCCCATTTTTTTTGCGTAATCAAAGAGGGTTGGGTTCTTGTCGGTTTGAAAGGCGTCGTCGGGAAATGCGTTATGACCGGTAACGAGATAGGCATTGCTGATGTGGGAAAAGGTGCCGGCAGCGACACAAATGCCGAGATTCTTGAGGCGCCCCTGGGTTTCGAGGGATTGAAGGAACGGTGTGGTGGCGCGCGGATAGCCGTTCAGGCTGAGATTGCTGCCACGGACCGACTCGTCGATGACGTAGATGATGCTGTCGAGTGGCCGTTGGGAGGGGGGAAAGGTCGGCAGGTCGTCTCGGGGTCCATGATATTCGCGGAGGGTTTCGAACTCGTAATGAAATGTTGAACGGACGAAGGAGGTCAAAGGATTCAGATGGAAATTGCGTTCTGGCGCGTGAAGAAAGAGGGCGTAATTGGAAGCGAGGAGGTAGAACGCGGGCAGGAGGCTGAGGGCGAGGGACTTTCGGAAGGTGGATCTGGAGGGGACGAAAATCAGTGTGGATATAACGAGTACATAGGGGAGAGCATACCAGAAGATGAGCGGGTTGAAGAAGCTTAAGACGGCTTCTTCGAGATTGTCGACGCTGACGGTCAGGGCGAGAAACAGGTCGGTGCTGGTCATGAACTGGTTTAGCGTCAGCCAATAGGAGAATTGGACGACCAAAACGAAAACAAAAAGAAGGAGGACTACCGCGCGGAGAAGTCTGGGGAGGAGAAGGATGAGATAGAAGAGGGCGACCACCTGGAGAAAGACCAGCGTGAGGGCGCCCGAGAACTTCATGGCGCCGACGACCGGGAGCAAATGCAGCAGATCCTGGTAATCGCTGAACCTGAAAATGGGATCGATGAGGACTGCGAGCGTCGCTGCGAGCAAGGCGGTAATGGCACGGGCATGGGGTGCTTGCGTGATGGCGTGATGGGGATACTTTGCTATCACTAGTCCTCTTCCCATTTCGTGGCCATGATGCCCAGAATGAAGACCACAGCAGCGAAAGCGCCTATTATCCCGGAGTATTCCAGTGCGGCCACGTTGTCGGCAAACACCATGGATGCCCGGAGCCCCTCGTTCACGTAGTACAGAGGCAGGACCCTGGCGAACGTCTGCAGGAAGCTCGGCATCATCTCGATGGGGAAGAAGCTGCCCGAGAGGAACATCATCGGGAACATGATGGCGTTTGCCGCAGCGGCGGCGCTCTGCGCCTCCTTTACGAAGCGGGTGAGTATCATCCCGATTCCGACGAACGTGAAGACGTCAAGCACAATGAACAGAAGGAAGCCAGGCGTTTATCTGCAAGTTGACGTCAAACACGGCGTAGCTCACTATCAGCATTGCAATCGTGGATATGACCGCGAGGATGAACTGGTAGAGGATGTTCGACAGGATCCAGTCCGTACGGGTGATGGGCGTGGTGGATAGCTTCCTGATGATGCCCTTCTGCCGCAGCTCCGTGTTCAAGTTCACCGTGCCGAACAGGCTCGCAGTCATCACCGCCATTGCGATGATGCCGGGGATAAAGAACTCGATGAACCGGTATTTCCTGGTGAGTATCGATGTCTCTGCCGTCCTGATGAACGGCGGCTTTCCGGACATCCCCTGGTTCACCTTGGCGAACACCGCGTCGAGGATTTGCATCTTCGTCTTCACCGAAGTAGAGCTGGGGTCGTATACATACGTTATGGTAGCGAATGCATTGGGGTCGCCGAACTGCAGATATCTGTATGTAAGACTTTTCATAGTCTTGGGGAATAATGAGCACAAGGTTCAGCTTGTTGTTCCTGGCGTACTGCGTGGCGTCGATGGCGGGGTTGACCTGGGTGATCTTGAACTTCCCGGTAAGACCTAGGGTCTTGGCGATCTCCGCCGAGGTTTCGGTCTGGTCGAGGTCCTGCACGTAAAGGTTGAAGCTTAAGTTCTCCTGGTCCTTGAAAATAGTGCCGAACACGAGTATCAGGAGTATCGGGAACGCAAACGTGAAGAACATTGCGGTCTTCTCGCGGTAGAAGCTCTTGATGCTCACGACGAGATTTGCGCCGATGACGCGCAGATTCATTCCGCCCCCTTTCCCCCGGCCGGGCCTTCGTGAAGCGCCTCGCCGGTGAGCTTAAGGAAGACCTCTTCGAGGTTGGGCTTTCGAACGTCCAGGCTGAGGCAACGACGCCCCGGCGTCCTTCGATGGCGTTCAGTATCTTCCGGACGTCGTCCGTGCCCGCCACCTTGACCTTGATGTTTTTATGGTTGTCATGTACCGGCGCGAAGCCCATCTTCCGGACGATTTCAAAGGCTTTTTCATCGACGGGCTGCAGCGTGAGGACCAGGTAATTCGAGTTGCTTTCTATGAGCTCCACGGGAGAGTCCATGGCGATGATCTTCCCCTTCGAGATAATTGCGACAGTGTCTGCAAGAAGCTCCGCTTCCTCCATGTAGTGCGTGGTGAGAAATACCGTCTTTCCCTCCTTCTTCAGGCCCAGCAGGACTTCCCACACCTCGCGCCTGGCGCGGGGGTCGAGCCCTGTCGTCGGCTCGTCGAGGAACACGACCTCGGGGTCGTTCACGAGCGCAATTGCGATTCCAAGGCGCTGCTTCAAGCCCCCGGAGAGATTCATGTACTGCTCTTCGGCCTTGTCAGTGAGGTTCACGAGAGCTATCAGCCCGTCGATATCGGCGTTGATGCAACGGAAAAGCCGAGAGTAGTACTGCATGGTCTCCCTGACCGTTATCCTGTCGAACGAGCTGAACCCCTGCGGGAGGACGCCGATGCGGGGGACGATGTCGTGCTTCTTTTTTGTGACGTCCATTCCCAGAAGTCTCACTTTCCCAGATGTGGGTGTGCGGATGGTGTCGATGATCTCGACGGTGGTGGTCTTGCCGGCTCCGTTCGGGCCCAGCAAGGCGAAAACCTCTCCTTTCCTGACGTTGAACGAAATGTCGTTAACTGCCGGCAAATCGCCGTAACGCTTGGTCAGTTTTTCTACTTCGATGGCGTATTCAGCTTCTTTTATCATGAATCGACAGTCTGCCTCCATAGAATACCGGTATTAAAATCTCAGTCGTCGTCTCATCGTGGCTGCCAGCTCAAGAGGGCGATGGAAAGCCACTGCTTCGCCAGGGGAAACGAACGCACCCAAATGGGCCGGCCGATGCCTGTGGGAGACCGCACCTGGGCTTTACTCGATAAGCCATACGGGAAAAATATACCCCCCGTCTCCCCCCGTCGATGGATAGATCTGGACTTGCAGCGGCGCCACAAGGTGGAACGCACATCCCAGGGCCTTGACAACCGCTTCCTTGATGGACCAAAGCAGGGCGGATGCCTTTTCCAGATTTCCCCCCGTCAGTCCTCAATGCATGCTGAAGCTCCCGGTCATGAAAGACCCGGTGAAAGGGGTATTCACCCTGAAATTCATCGGCCGTTGCCACATCGATGCCGATATCGGATCCATTCCCGCAAAGCGCGGCCCAGACTTTCCCGCCGCCCGCACTGAAGGAGATGGCCGGGCCGCGATATTCTCCCAACAGCAGATTGGGCCTGCCGAGCGGGTCGCGAACCACGTTAACGGGGAAAGCGGCTCTATCGAGCACAAGCCGGCATTTCCAGAGGGGGTTCTCCATCGCCATAAGATGATCCAACAAGATGGAGGCCAGGTAATTCTTGTCTTCTGCCCCGTTCGCCCGGCATTTTTTGGCGGTTTCGCCATCACCCGGCAAGGATGCATAGAATGCCGGTACCCCGCAATGCTCAAAACTCACGGCATGGACGGTTATGTCCTGGCAATCCTGGGTCATATCCACGCCCATCTTTTCCTTGCTGCATTGCAACTGCCTCAGACAAGTAATATTTTGTCGTGACATCCAGACCGACTCGATTTCAGAAACCGAGTCGGTCTCCCCCTGACGCCGGAGATTCATCCTGAAACCCACTGCATCCGCATATCGGAAACCTGCATGATGGTGCGTCCTTGATCATCAAGTCCTCTGGCATCCCAAGCCTGGCTTTGCGCGTTCTGCTCCCGCATGCGGGCTTCCACTGTGATCCGTTCCCCCAACCGGCATTTTCGGGAAAAGCGCATCTCCCCGATCTCCAGGGGAATCATGGATCGCTTCTCCGGCATCTTCATGGCGATGCAGTGGAGGCCGGCCAATTGCAAAAGGGCTTCCAAAAGATAGGGTGCGTACTGATATTGCGCGCGCCGCAGATTTTCAAAATCATCTGTCTGCCGGTAGATGGTTTGTCCCCGCATCACTTTCGGACCTGCGCCGTCAAGGCTTTCCAGCACGCGATACCTGCCTTTGAGGCCGGAGTGTTTCTTGTACCATTTCAGCATATTTTTTTGATCCATGGGACCCGTGTCAGTTCGTCTGTACGGACGGGAAAATCCAGGAACCCTTTCTCCCAGACAGCCTTCCCCGCGGTCCAGAATGACCTGGCCCTTGCAGTGGGGGGTGAAGCGATCTGTCAATCTTCCCGTGGGGGAGATCCCCTGCGCTGCCAGAGAAACCTCGCACATTACCTCCGGAAGGCGGCCACCCACCCGGCGGCAGGAGATCATGGAAGACCGCGGAACCCCGGAAGGACACTGGATCATTTCCAGGAACCGGACCTGGCGGATCCCTTGCACCTGCAGGTAAGGATACAGGATTCGGGCGGATTCCATGAAGGTTTCCAGAAACATGGCGGCTGAGACCAGGGGATGCTTGACGAAGGTCAAGGGTCTGTGGTCCTCGATCCAGAGGTCCTTCTTCCGGGAGAAGGACCTGAATGCTTCGAGTTGTTCCCGGCGGATGTCCAGGCAGGAGATGCCCTCTATCATGGGAAAGTCCTCGGGACTGAAGGCCGCAAAGCCTCCATCCAACTCTCCTTCGGGCAAGGGACGGGCGATCACATTGAGCCTTGCCGTCTTCACGGAGGGCAGTGTCCTCATGAACATGACCCAATCATCGCCGTCCGGGGATACGAAAAGCTCCCTGCAGAAAAGCCCTGCAAGCTCATTTACATGGATATATGATGCGCCCTTCAGCCGCATCATCTCCTGCACATCCGGGTCCTCGGCCATGCCCGCCCCCTCGATAGGGGGAAGCATCAACGCCTTGAACCGGATGGCGGCATTCTTACGCCGTAGATCTGTGATCAATGCGGACATCATCCGGTTGGCAGCCGCGTAGTTGGTTTGGCCGGGATTCCCCTGGATCGCGGCAGCCGAAGAAAGGCCACGAAAAACCTCAAATCGGCCTTCTCGGCAGCCTGGAATAGATTCCATGCGCCGAGGAATTTGATGTCCGTGACCCTGGAAAAATCATCCGGAGTCATTTGGGGAAGAAACCCGTCCTTGAGAACTCCCGCGCCGTGAATGATTCCGCGATCTTGCCATAACGATTTGCCACCTCGCCCATGACGGCAAGGACCGCCTCGGAGTCAGTCACATCGCAGGTATGGTAGGTTGCCTCGATCCCCGAGGCGTGCAAATCCGCCAGATTCCGGGCGATCTCCAATGCCCTGTCTTTGAAAGCGAAAGACGCCGAAGGCGGCTGCGTGGGGCTGGGATTTATGTTCATGACGGGATCGAGAGCCGTCCTGCCCAGAAAGACCAGGCGGGGCTTAAAGGGAGCAAGGCTGCCGGCCAGGTGGGCGCTGATCCCCGTTGCGCCTCCGGACATGACGACAACGTCTCCAGGGCTCAGATCAAGACTTGGCAGGTCACTGAAGTCGCGAAGGAGCCACGTGTCCCTCGGAGGTGAAAACGCTTCCGTCACGATGCGCCATTTCCACCGTCGTGTATCCTCTGTCCAAGGCATCACGCAAGGCAGCGCGAATGTCGGTGTGGCTGTCGATTTCCAATGACCGAAACTGGACCGCCGGGTATTCCTGCGCTGCGCTCAGAAACAGTCCCGTCATCCCCTCCGCCAGGAGCCGCACCGGTGTTTCGGTATCCTCCCGGGAGTGGATCAGCACGACGAATTTCCTGTCCGGTTCCTGGAGAAATGTTTTCAAAAGGATAAATAGCCCCCTGAGAAGTTGCGAAACATCCTCCATGCTTCTTAAACTTTCCGGCATTTGATGCAAGGAGATAACCATCCCGGCCGCAGACGTCAAACCCGCTATCCGATCGGCAGCCCCATGGGCCCCTTCGGCAGTTCTGATGTCGTGGCCTGTTTCGCCTTGAGCGAAGCTCCTTTGCATGAACGGCAGGGGAAATATGCCGACCCCGTGATCCAGGCGGAAGATATCTCCGGCGCTTGATGTAATGCGGTCCTCCCGGTCCGGCGAGAGAAGCAGGACGGACTCGCCTGCTTCCAATTTCATGGGAAAAGAAGCCGGTGGATCAACAGGGACATGGCTGAACACGAGCCGCTTCAGGCTCGTCTTGTCCGCTGAAGGCTCCAGGATCTCATCCGGCTCCGCGCCGGAGTCAACAGCCCGGGTGGCCGGCCGCGGCCCGGCGCCTTCCTGCCTGGCGATTATCTCGGAGATCTTCAGCGCGATGTCCTTCACGGTGCGGACAGGATAAAATCCTGCAATTCGATAGTGATTCCGAAGTGGCGCTCTGCAGCGTCCATGATGATCGGGAGACGGCTGGAACGGATGGAAAGATCTTTCCTCAGATCCATCTCGGGCTGGATCTCGCTTCTTTCAAAACCCGTGGCATCCATGATGATGCGTATAAGGCGCTCCATGTGATCCGGAATCTCTGGCGCATCACCGGGAGCAGGCGTCTCCATGGCTTCGGGGAATTCCATCCGGTTTTCGAGGGGAACGGGGCCATCTGTCATGGACTGGACAACCGATGCCGGCGCGTCTTCCGGGGATGTCGGATTGTTTTCCCTTTGAACCCTTAGATGTCCGTGCACGAAAAGTCGGGCAAGTGCCGACTTGCAGGTCAAACTCTCTTCCCGGGGAAGGCAAGTCTGGATGCATGTTGCTCCAGAGAGCGTGTCCGCGATGAGATCGCTCAATATGTCGCCCGGGCCGACCTCCATGAAAAGCCGGACGCCGTAGTCGTTCCAAAGCGTCTGAACGTTATGCATCCAGTGAACGGGGGATTCCAGGTGAGCCATCAGAATTCGCCGGATTTCTGCGGGATCGGATGGATACGGCGCCATGGTCGTGTTGGAGATGACGGGAATCTGCGGGGAATGAAACGAAATGGCGGCAATGAACGACTCGAGTTCGTCATGGATGACGTTCATTATAGGGGAGTGAAAGGCCATGCTGACCCGCAGAAGCGTGATCCTATAGCCCATTTCTTTCAGCCTGTAGCCAAATTTCTTGACCGCTCCGGTCTTGCCGCTCAGAACGACCTGGCGCGGTGAATTGATATTGCTGATATGGACATCTTCTTCCTGTCCCTGAATCAAGTCGTTGAGCAGCTCCAGGGGGGCGTCCGTGGCCGCCATGACACCCGGATCCACGTGCATGGCAGCGGCCTTGTCCATGCAGAGCGCCCGCTTGTTTACAATTCGAAATCCGTCCTCCAGGGAATAGACGCCGGCCAGGCACAAGGCGGTCAGCTCGCCCAGACTGTGGCCTGCCATCGCCACCGGCCGGATGCCAAGAGAAAGAAGGTATCGCGCCATGGCGTATTCCAGAACGAACAGGGCCGGTTGCTGCCACCGGGTCTTTTGAAGGTTCTCCTCGCGATCGTGGAACAAGAGATGTAGAAGGTCGAAGTCTGCGGCCGCCGCAGCCCGGTCCATCCACCCCTTTATGGCGGCAAAGGATTCATAGAGTTCTTGCCCCATTCCCGCATAGTGGGTGCCCTGTCCGGGAAACACCAAGGCGAGCGGCAGGGCCTGCGGATTCTCGGCGCCCATGAAGATCCCCTGCTGGGCCAGGGATCTCAAAGTCATGGGCGTCATGATTCCCTCTTCTGTAAGAAGGTGGTGCGATCTCTCAATGACAGTGAGCGCCGCTTCTTCGGATGCCGCCACGACGGCCATCCGGCAGTGACGGCCGTCCATCCGGGTCCGGAAAAAAGAAATCCCCTGAATCTCGGGAGTCCCGCCTTCGAGGGAGACAAGGACCGTGGCCGCTTCATCCTTGGACTGCTCCAACTGCACCACGTAGTTGGAGCCTCCAAACCCGAACGCATTGACCTGAAGCCTTCTTAACCGGCCGGCCCCGCATATCCAGTCAAGCGGCTCCGGGGTGATGAAGAGCCCCGACCCTTCCAGACCGATTTCCGGGTCTGGATGCGTATAATTGAGGGTGGGGGGAAAACCCCCGCCTTCATGGCCATGATGCCGCGAATGAGGCTGTTGATGCCCGAGGCGCCCAGCGTGTGACCGATCTGGGATTTGAATGAGGTGATGACGGTGCGATTGGAGGAATGAAAAAGCGCCTTCAGGGCGCGGACCTCCTCCACGTCCCCTTGCCGGGTGCTCGTGGCATGGCATTCCACCAGGTCCACCGCATCGGGTCCATAGGGTGTCCCCTGGAAAGAGGCGCGGATGGCGATCTCCTGGGTGACACTGGAGGATTCCACCATGCCCAGATGGTTGTTGCTCGCCCCCATGCCCGTGATAACGGCGTGGATGTGCGCCCCTCTTGTGCGAGCCAGGCTTTCCCGCTCGATAACGATCATCCCCCCGCCTTCGCCCAGTACCATCCCGTCTCTTTCGGCGTCAAAGGGGCGGGAGGTTTCAGGCGCGGGCCGTTCCTGTCCGGACAGCCCGAAAAGGGCGCCCAGGGCGGAGAATTCCAGAAAATGCATGCGACGTGAGATACTCCTCGCCCCCTCCGACGATGGCTGCATCGATGATGCCGGTTCGAATCATCTGGATGGCGCTGTGAAGAGCGACCAGTGAGGTCGCGCAGGCTGCGGAGACGGAATGGCTGGGTCCCATGAACCCATATCGGTTGCAGATAAAGCCGGCCGCCGCGCAGTTGAGTCTGCCAAGGAGTGTGGTATCGTCCGGGGCCAGGCGCCCGGATTTCACCTCGCGTTCAACGGCGCTCATCTGATCCGGACTGAGGTGAAGCGCCCGATTGATGTCGGCCAGAATGTCGTGAACGTGCGCCCTGATGATTAAATCGGTGAAGGTTGCCGCCGTTTCTCCGGAGTTCTGGGAGACCAGGACCGCGATTCGCTCCCGTGGGATGTTCGACTCCAGGATGCCGGACTCCCGGATGGCCTTGTCCGCCAGCCACAGGGTGAGTTTTGTGGCATCTGTCATGGTTCGGAAATCATGCGGGGGAATCCCGAGTTCACTTCGGGAGATATGAACAGTCCAGGAAGGCGCCCACCTTGCAGTACGTCTTGTCCGGAGCATACGGGCGGGGATCATAAAAAAGATTGTGATCCCACCGGGTAGATGGAACCAGGGTAATCCCGCTTTTCATGGCCAGGCTTGCCGCCCAGACCGTCTTCCGGACTATCCCCCAGGGTATTGAGAATACTCATTCCGGTGATGGCAAACCTTTCATGGGCGTCTTTACGCGGCGCCGGTTGCGTCAGACCCTGGCCAATCCCGCGGGATGGGGGTTTCATGGGGCGCAAAACGCCGGGTGAAGGTTTCGGCATTCTCTCGATGGAACCCCAATGCTGATGCAGCAAAAGAAGGCCTTCAGCCAACTCGCGATGGAAGGACGGCAGATTCAGGACATCTGCTGATAAGGCCGGCGCAGGCCCCGCTCATGAATTGTCCGCGTTCCAGGCAGGTTCGCTCGTCCAGATGCGCCCCGCCAGGTCTGTCCATGCCACGGGCCGCGGTGAAGAGACTTCCCGCCGTCATCTCTTCTATTCTCGCTCGGAAGGAACTCTCGTCTGGGTGATCCGCTGCAAATTCCCTTTCCAGGGATGAAACCGCGGCCGCTCTCGGGGTCCTCAAGGATCGCACCCGAAGTCCGGTGTCCCTGCCTGAAACGACGGTTCCGCCCGGAGGCGATTCCAGGATCATCCGCTGATAGAGCGCCGTCAGGGCGCCCGTTTCGATGATTTCACGGGTGGATAGATACGCGGTGCCCATCTGGATGGCATCCGCTCCGAGCATGGCTGCCATGAACGCGGTTTCCCGATTGAAGATTCCCCCGGCAAGAATAATGCGGCGATTCAGGAACAGGGCCGGCTTGAGCCGTTTCAGATCCAGCACCATTTGAGCGAGTGTGAGTGTGCTATGGCGACCCACATGCCCGCCGGCCTCATATCCCTCGCAGATCACGTACCGGACGCCGGCTTCAAGGGCGAGCCGCAACAGTGCCTCATCCGGGGCGATATAAATGACCTCCAGTCCGCATGCCTTCAATTCCCTTAAAGGGGAGAGATCACCTCCCGCGATCACCACGAATCGGGGTCGGTGTTTCTTTATCCAGGCCAGTTGGGCCTCCCGGAAAGGGTTTTCCGCCAGAGAGACGATATTCACGGCATAAGCGCGTCCGCCCATGATCTCCGGCAGGTGTCCCAGCCTCCGGTCAAGGGTCTCCGCGTCCATCATGCCAAGGGCGATGGTGGGCAAACCGCCGGCCTCGGCAACCTTTGAGGCAAACTCGGGGACATCCGTGATCCAGGTCATGGCCCCCTGGATAAAGGGATATCGGGTTCCCATCTCCGCAGCGACAGGGCTGTCCAAAAAACAGTCCTTTTTCAAAGCAGCCTGGCGGCATAAGCTGCAAATCTCGTCCATGAAGGAAGTTAAGGCCGCCTCGGTTCCCGATCCGAAACGCTCGGCAAAGTACGCAGCAAAGGCGGCCTCAACGCCCAGGGGGATGATCTCATCCTGGCCGAAACAACTCTCCAGAGGGTGGCGTGCCCCGATACTCACTCGATCTTCGAAGGATCGGCGGCTTTCCTCCGTGATCTTTGCTCCGCACAGCGCGTTTTCGAAGCGTTTGATCTCCTTGAACGCGGTCGAGTTTCCCTTGTTGAAAAGGCGACAGGGAAGCTGCAGATCCAGGCCGACCAGATCGGTGGAATCCGGGCGGAGGTTGGAGAGTCGCCGGCGCTGGAGATCATCAGCGGCAACCAGGTCTGTCAGCCAGTGGAGGCTCTCGAAGACGATCCCCGCGGCCCCGGTGGACAAAAATGCCGCCGCTGCCTCGGGCGTGGAAACGCTTCCCCAGATGAGGATGTCCACGGAGTTCGAGCAGGAGCGCAGCATTTCCTTGACCGCTGAATAAAGTGTCAGGGTTGTCTCGCTGCTCACGAAGCCGGATGCCTCGCTTCCTTTCAGGACGATGCGCCCGATTCCCGGGCTGTCTGCCAAAATAGTCGTCAGGAGAGTCAGGTCCCCGATAATTGGGAAGCAACGGTAGTCTTCCGGCAATTTTCTCGATCTCTGTAGAAAAGTGGAAAGATCTCCCCGGAAAAACTGCGGGTGACATTCGACCCAAAGGTTTTGGACGCCTGTTTTGGATAACATCTGTCCCAAAGACGGGTCCATCAAGGCATTGGCTGAAATCTTGATATCCCTGATCTGGCCGGCAGGGTCGGCTTTTTGCAGGGAAGATCGGAGCGCATCCACCCCCATCATGGAAAAATCGAAAATGGCCCTGCTCCCCGTTCGATGCGCCATTTGGATCACAGGCGGAATCATCTCTTCGGGCCGCCAAACGAAAGCGATGACCGGAGCGCGATGTTCAGCCGACATTTGCATACCTCTGCTTCAACGTCATACATTCTCCTATTGATGGCAATTCGCCGGTTGGGTCAATTGTCAGTGTTTCAAAGACAGGTACCACGCGGTGGCGTCACTGCCGATTCCTATCTGGGCAAGCTGGCGCAAATCCACCTCCAGAACTTCGGGCGTGCCGAACTCCAGTATGCGGTATTGCGGATCCGTCCAAACATGCAGCGTCCGGCCCAAGAACCTGGCTTCCGGCGGCAAGGTGAGGCGAATGCGGTAGGTCAGGTTGATGCCGGCCAGCGCCGCTGTCTCCATCACAAAATCGGTGCAGTTGCCGGTCCTCAAGCCGAACAGTTTGTACTTTCGCTGCGTTACGTATTCATCGATCATTTGATGACGTCGTCGCGTAATCGGCATTCTCCAGACGAACGTGGGGGGGCGTCTGGGCTTTCCGATCTGGAGTTGGCCATCGGACATCGTCTGCCACAAATAAGCGATTGGATTGGGATCTCCCTCCCGCGCCCGCTGCATCACGCCTTCATGGTAACGCGGTTTCTCCCGCCCGAAATTGCCGGTATGGCCGAATTCCAGAAGATTCCCGGGGCTTTCCAGGATGATCCAGCTATGCGCCGACGGACGCAGCCAAATTGAGAAGAGAAGCGACGACGCATCGCTGAAGTCCCAATCGGCAGGTTCGGTCAGGATATAAAATGAATACCCATCGTCCCCCACGGGCATTCCGGTGGCGGGATCCAGGTCGGCATCGGGGGTAAAGCGGCACGCGATCACCATGGGCTGGGCGCTCCAGCCATCGGGTTGCATCGGAGCGTGGATCCGGTGGTGGGCGCAGCCGGCCGCAACCCCTGTCAGCAATATCACCAGCACGAGGAGCCGCGCTCGATAAACGTGTTCGGCTGCTTTCCTGTTCATTCGGTATTTCTCATTTGGCCGTCGTCAATAGAACCATCGATTGTCAAATCCCGCATCCCGGAAATCCGGTCCCGGATTATAAAGACTTTCTGAATATGCGATATTTCTTGTATATTTTTGCACCGGCTTCCTCTATCAAAGCGTTGATCGACGCGTTGTCCTCAAGGGTCCAGCCCAGCTCCAGGCAGCGATATTTTTCTTTCTTTCTCACAACCTCATATATGTGGTGGAAGGCCAGCATGGGAAGCCCCAATTGCTGGTACTTCTCCTTGACACCAAACATCAACAGCCGCAATCCGTTGATCTCCCGCCGGTACCGCAGGAACTTCAGCAGGCCCAGCAGGCCGATTCGCCCGTTGAGACGCTTGAGCAGCGGGTTGATGTCGGGAAAGATTACGCAGAATGCCGCGGGTTCATCCTCACAATAAATGAAGAAAACCATGTCCGGATCCACGAATGCCATCACGTTCTTTTGAATGTCCTGCATCTCATGATCGCTCAAGGGAACGAAACCCCAGTTGCCGGACCAGGAGGCATTGTATATCTCCCTGATGAGCGCAAACTCGGCATCCGCATCCTTTGGACGAGACCGTCTGATATGGACTCCTCCTTTTTTGGCGATCCATTCGGCAAGATGATCCATCCATTCGGGAAGCCGGTAATCGCCATCAATCAGAAAGGCCAGCAGGTCCTTTTCTTTGGCAAAACCGCACGATTCGACCAATCGCGGATAGTACGGCGGGGTGTAAGGCATCATGATGGCAGGCGGATAATCGAAACCCTCGATGAGAAGCCCCAACTCGTAATTGGTGGAGGGGTTGAGCGGGCCTCGTATGAAGGACATCCCTTTCCGGCGCACCCACGCCTCCACGGAAGAGAAGAGGGCCGCCGAGGCTTCCGGATCATCGGCGCATTCAAAGAACCCCCAGATGCCCATCTGTTCTCCGTGGAATTCGTTATGATGGCGATCGATGATGCCGGCGATCCTTCCGACCGTCTCCGGACCCCTTCGGGCCAGAAAGAGGATGCGCTCGGAAAACTCCCAGAAAGGATGTTTGCGGGGATCCAGCATCCGGCGAACCTCTTTCTTAAGGGGGGGAACCCAATTGGGGTATTGCGCATAGATTTTCCAGGGCAGGTCGATAAAGTCCTTAAGCTCCGATCCGCTTTCCACGGTAATGATCTCGATGACGGCCATGATTGCTCTTTTTGAAAGGTTAACCCCGAAACATCCCGACAATGTCGTTACAGCCAGTTTTCATTTTTGTACCAGGCGACGGTTGATTCCGCTCCCCGGGCAAGGGAAATCCGGGGCTCAAAACCCAATAAAGTCCTGGCCTTTGTAATGTCGCAAACCCAGTTCTGCTGGATCATCTCCGCCACCTTGCCGCTGTTCATGAAGGAAGGCTTTCCGGAGACTCTGGAGAAACATTCTGCAAAAAAGGCCATGCCGAACAGTATCTGTCTGGGAATGCAAAGCCGCAGCGCGCTGATCTTCATGGCTTGCGCGAAGATATCGCCGATTTCCGCCATCCGGTAATCCTGGCCATCGGAGATAAAAAAAATATCCCCGTTCTCTGATCGGGCGTCGGCAGCTATCAGAATTGCCCGGACAAGATCCTGAACATGACACATGCTGATGTGCGGATCAATACCGGAAAGACAGGGATTGATATTCCTGGAGAGGCACTTGAAAAGCGCATAAAAGCCTTTATCCCTGGGCCCGTAAACGGCGCAAGGCCGCAGGACAAGCAGCGGAAGCTCACGGGAGCGGGACAACGCCAATTGCTCTCCCAGCAATTTGCTTTTCCCGTAAGGCGAAACCGGTTCGCAAGGGTCGGTTTCCTTTTTCTTCCCGCCGCTCAGGCACGGACCTGCCGCTGCCTGGCTTGAAAGATGGATGAATTTATTCAGGCGGGTATTGTTTTCGATGCAGGCTTTGACAAGGTTCTCCGTACCCAGGGCGTTTACTTCGAAATACGTTTTTTCTTTGACGGCCGTTGTCGCGCCCGCAAGATGAAACACCTGGTCGATGTCTTTCACGGCTTGTTTTAGAGAATGCTTCTCCTGGCAATTTCCGACGACAAACGCAACGGGGAGGTCCTTTGCCCAACCCAAGCGCTTCTTGTCCCGAACAAGGCATCTGACTTGGGCTCCGCGTTGAACGAGGGCTTCCACCAGGTGGCTCCCGATAAATCCTGTCGCGCCTGTTACCAGAACCTTCAATTGTCATCGCCTAAAAAGATAGTAAACTTTTTTTAAATAACATACGCCCGATTGACTGTTAAAAATCGTCATTTTTCTTTACTGGGTAACCGTGTGTGGAATCGGCAATTTTATCAACCGTGGCCTACCGCCTGCGTACCCAGTCGCAGCAAAGACAGGTCGGAAACGCACGATAATCCGTTTTTCCAAAGCTGCTCCGGATCCGGGACAACTCAGGCCCGTTCCAGATTTCCCTGACAGTCTGGAAGTTCAGATCTCCGACACCCTGAACGCCGTTGTAATCCACGCAACAGGTAACGGCCCTGCCGTCGCAGAGCACCGACAGGGCTGACCAGGGGTAAAAACAGACGGACACTATTTTTTCTCCCAAACGGTTGTAAGCTCTCCCGCCGCCAAAATTGTCCAAAGAGCTGAAATTCAGGCAGTCGCCCGCCCGCTTATCCAGGACAGAACGCCACAGAGATTGAAATTCCTTTGTCCTGGCCCCATTGGTTTCCTGAGGCAGGTATTGAAGAATCAATTTCGGAGTCCTTTTCTTCAGCTCCTTCCTTATCCTCACAAACTCCCTGATGTTGTCAAGCGCCACATTGAAATCAAGCCGTCTCATGGTGGCGCGATACGATGCTTCGTCTGTGCCGTAAAAACTGATCTTCATCACGTCCAGCCCGGCACTGATGATCTTTCTGGCTTTCTCGGGGAACAGCAGCGAAGCATTGGTAACAAGATAGGTATGCTTTATTCCGCAGGCTTTTGCGAGCATGATCCTTTCCGGCAATGACTCATCCAGCAGCGGTTCTCCAAACCCGTGCAAATGCACGACGGGTTTTCGTTTCACACTGGACACTTCTCTGATGATTTTCTCGAATAATCCAAAATCCATGAAGCCGCGTTTCCGGGTCAGCGTCTCGCGGGGGCACATGACGCACTGCGCGTTGCAGCAGTTTGTATTCTCAATCAGGATCACGGCGGGCAATGGAAGATGGTATCGGTAGTAAGGATAAAAGACCAAGGGGGTCTTGGCCAATGACAACAAACACTTGGTAATCTTGTCCCGTGCATTGAGAATCATGTTGCCTTTTCGATCAAGGTAATGCGGCTATTTTACTGAAACTGAGTTTATTCGACGAGTAAGACTTGTATGATATTTCATGCCGATAGTCAAATCCAAGCGACTTAGGGCTGGATGGGATCATGAGTCTTATGAAAGTTCTGGCATGCGAATTTCCAAATGCGGTTTCCCTGTTTTTCCTCGAGAACCCGGCGGCAGACATTGGCGATGTTCAAGGCCGCCGAGTCGTTCTGAAGCGGCATCAGTCGCCGCAATTCGTCAATATCAAAGTCCGAGTATGTCTCCTTGCCGAGCGCAACGCCGACGAAGGCAGTCGATGAAAAGCGGGTGATCAGGACATCGCAGTTGGCGATCATTTCTTCCGCGCTCCCCGTTGCGAACACCAGGGCTCCCGGCGCGTGCGCCCTGATTTCCCGGGTTGCGCGTCCGATATTTTCGGACGGGTGAAGCTTGAAGATAAGCTGCCGGCCGCCGGCGATCTCCACAGCCCTTCGTATGAAGGCCATCTCGGTCCTCGCGGCGGAATACCTCCCTCAGCGCGGACGTGCAGGCCAGCACATAGTGCCTGTAGGGAAAGTCGTTCGTCAGATATTGCCGGCAGTCATCGAAATTGGGTATTCCCGTAACGACGATCTTCTCGGGACGCACGCCTTTTCGGATGAATAAATCGCGGTATCCTTCGCTTGCCACACAGAAAGCCGCGTATGCATCGCTGAGGCCGGTCATCGCCGTATCCGCCATCCATCGGGGAAGGAATCGGAGACGCTTGACGAGATGATACATAACGGATTCCGGGTCGATAATCCCCTCCTGAACCAGTACGATCCTGTTGTCTCGAATGTTCTTCTGAAGGTATACGTCCGTGCAGGTAACCACCAGATCGTAGGGCCGATTCTTTCCCTGGTAGTCGATGGGGAGGCCATGATTCTCCAGATATGTCCGGCAGCGTCCCGCGGTTTTGTTGCCTGCGATCGTGAACTCGGTCAACCCGAGTCTTCGAAGCATCTCGTCAAAGCCGTGGCAGTAGAAAGGCGAGAAGGCATGCGCGTAGTCGGAAAGGTGCTTGGAAATCTGGTGCATTTGGGTTGTCTGATTCATCGAACCGCAGATGAAGAAGATCCTTTTTCTCATTCGCTTCCTCCGCAGTCGCTTCTTAAAGTTTCAAATAATAAAGTGAACAAAATGGCAAGGGGCTTTCATCCGCGTTATTCCGGAAAAATCAGGAACGACGTGGTGGTTCTTGCTGCTCGATTCTCAAATATGTATCATTTTGCCTTGGAAAACACCGATCCGGTGGGCGGGTCCGAGAAAGGCGGCCCTGCGGTAAAATGCCCATCTGCTCAACCCGCCACTTGGGTTGTCCCGCAATTAAAGATGTAAGAGCAGCAGATGAGCAGGTTTGTGAAATTATCGCATTTATTATGGCACTGTCAATGACATAGCGGCACACAGTCCTGGCGGTTCATAAAGATCGTGACCCAGCATGCCCATGGCGGATCAATCATCTCCGAACCTTCACATTTTTCCACCGCCGGCGCCGCACTGAATTGTAATTAAAAGGGTCATATATAACCATCGGTTAAATATGACCCTTTTTTTATGGCAGCCAATGACAGTCATATCAATGCATTTTTAACTAATTATTCTTTAAAATCAGCATGATGAGATGGCATGACACCGAGTGCTGGAAACCTGGCACAAAGCGTGCAGATGTATAAACAGGCACAATTTTGCCATAGTTACATATTAACCGTGCAACCGGATGGTTGCACATCTAAAAAAAGGAGGAATGAAAATGAAAAAAGCGATTCTTATGACGGTGTTAATGGTGTTTGGATTGTCCATGTTTTCGGGCTGCGCCACGATGACGGGCGAAACAGCAGGAGAAAATATCGACGACTCATCGATTTATACGCAAGCTTCAGCGATCGTCGTTCAAGATCCGGATGCTCATTATTTGAAGGTCGAAGTGACGGTTACAAAAGGAGAGGTTGTGCTTACCGGTTTTGTGAACAGCACAACGACCGAGAACCGGGTTGTATCAAAGATCAAGGCAAATCAAGGGCGTGAAATCCGTAAAGAGCCTCTTGAAGGTCGAAAAGAAATAATAAAGCGATAAGGGGCATTCCGTCAAAGCACTTCCCCTTTCTCCAGGATTTCCGGAGTGCCCCTTCAAATTCGAGTTTTATGACCTCACACTGCGCCGTGGAGAGGGAGAACCAATTCCTTCTCCGTCACTATGCGCAGCATGAAAGGAGAAATACCATGCCGTTGATTCAATTGGTCCTTGTTTTGGTTGTCGTTGGGGTGATCCTGTGGGTGATTAACAGCTACATACCGATGCAGTCCACCATAAAGCAACTCCTCAATGCCGTTGTGGTTATTGCGGTTATTATCTGGCTTTTGAGTGTCTTCGGACTCATCGGAGACATCTCAAGGATTCGTATCGGGAAGTGAAACGTTTTAAAATGCGCTCAATAAACTGAAAAAGGAGTTTGTTATGAAGGACAAACGAAAAGCATACGAAGAGAAGCTCGAGGCGCAGTTCGAGGAATGGAACGCGCAGATCGCTCTGCTCAAGGCCAAGGCGGACAAGGCCAAGGCCGATGCGAAGATCGAATACTACAAAAACATCGAAGCGTTGGAGCACAAGCAAGAAGTTGCAGGGACAAAGCTGCACGAGCTGAAGACCGCCGGAGACGAGGCATGGGAAGAGCTCAAAACAGGCGCGGAAAAAGCCTGGGATGAAGTCAAGGCAGCCTACCACAGTGCGGCCTCAAAGTTCAAATGAGCAAGGATGCCGGACCCATCGGTCTGGCGTTTGACGCCCCATATTTGTGTCAATAAAAGGAGAATGAAATGACCATGCTGCTGCGTATCACCACTGTTTCAATATTACCGGCCGCCTGTGCGCCGCCTCTCTCTGTCTCATGCTCCTTTTCCCATCTCCCCCTGCGGTGGCTGCGGACAGGGTCGGCGATGAATTTCTGACCGGTTATGTCGCCTCCATCCTTGAGCGGGATCTGAAATGGGAGAGAGACAGCTATATTTTGAAGATTGTCAACGGGGTTGCCACGATTACCTTGTATAAAGATGATCCGATGCGGCAGGAGGCGGCCGACAAAGCAACTGCGCGCTATCGATGGAATCCAGGGGATAACGATTGTGGTAAAGCCCGCAGACGCCGCCAAGCCGGAAGCGGTAGGCAGTTTTATGGGGATAACCGGCCAGGGAGAAGCTTTTCCAGTTGGCGACCTGTTCCGGCCGCTCATTGCCGACCCGAAGCAGCCGCGGTTCTTTGTCAGCATCAGGAACTTCAGCTCAGTGGATGTGCGATACACCATGGCGTCAGTCGGTTTCGGAGAGACATTCGGCATGTACCGGTTTTTCGGCATCCGCGAGGGGGATGGGCTTCAATTGAGCCTGGAGGGCGCCCTGTTCGCCCAATTCAACCTGGATTCCGATTCCTCCGACCTTATCAATGCGGACTACACCATCGGCATTCCCGTCACCTACCGGTATGGCGACAATTCGCTTCGTTTCCGACTTTATCACCAGAGCTCGCACCTGGGGGATGAACTGCTCCTGAGCGCCAATCATCCGGATCGGGTTAACCTCAGCTACGAATCCACCGAGCTCATCTATTCCCGCGAATGGCATGAATGGCGGGTGTATGGCGGCGGGGAGTACCTGATCCACAAGGAACCCAGTGATCTCAAGCCGACAATCGCCCACTGGGGGCTCGAGTATCGCGGCGTCAAGCCGCTTTTATGGAGCGGCAGGCCCATTGCCGGGGTGGATATGAAGTGCACGGAGGAGAATGACTGGTCCGTCGATACCAGCATCAAGGCCGGCCTCGAGTTCGGTAATCCCAACCCGGGGCAGCGCCGCCTGCGCCTCATGGCCGAGTGGTACAGCGGGTATGATCCGCACGGCCAGTTTTACAACAATAAGGTCGATTACATCGGCCTGGGGGTGTCGCTGGGATTCTAAACTCGGATGTTGACTAAAAATGCTCAAAATCATAAAGAATACGAATGTTCTTATTATTAACGATGCCCGATGTCCTTTCGGGGTGCACAAATGTGCGGCATCCGATGAGCAGCCATAAACTGAAGAAGCCCACAATGAAAAATAAGGAAGTCCGAGTCGTGATGAGCGACATCACGGAGCGCAAGCAGGCTGAAAAAACGCTGCTCAAGGCGGGAGCCCTGCAGAGCGCAATTTTCAACAGCGCCAATTTCTCGAGTATCGCAACCGATGCAAAGGGCGTCATCCAGATCTTCAATGTCGGCGCGGAACGCATGCTGGGGTACACGGCCGCCGAAGTGATGAACAAGATCACGCCGGCCGAAATTTCCGATCCGCGGGAAGTGATCGCGCGCGCCGAAGCGCTCAGCATCGAACTCGGAACCCCGATCACGCCGGGTTTCGAGGCGCTGGTGTTCAAGGCTTCACGCGGCATCGAAGACATCTACGAGCTGACCTACATCCGCAAGGATGGCAGCCGATTTCCGGCAGTCGTGTCAGTCACGGCCCTGCGCGACGAGCAAAACGCCATCATCGGTTACCTGCTGATCGGCACGGACAACACCGCGCGCAAGCAGGTCGAAGCAGAGCGGCAGCATTTGATAGAGATTCAGGAGGAGATAAACAAGCAATTGCAGCAGGCCAATGTCACCTTGCGGGACAGCGAGGAAAAACTCGCGGTGACGCTCAAATCCATTGGCGATGCCGTAATAACCACCGATACGGAAGCGCGCGTGACACTCCTGAATCCCCTTGCCGAAAAACTCACTGGCTGGACGATGGCGCAAGCCGGCGGCCGCCCGGTGGGCGATATTTTCCACATCATCAACAAAGAAACCCGTCACCCTGCCACGATTCCGGTCATTGAAACCCTGGCGAAGGGCACGATACAGGGCTTGGCCAACCACACCGTGCTGATTGCACGCGATGGCCGCGAGTGCGACATTGCCGACAGTTGCGCGCCGATTCGCGACCGGGACGGTCAGGTGATCGGCGCCGTGCTGGTGTTCCGCGATGTCACCGGGGAATATGCGGCGCAGCAGGCCTTGCGTGACAGTACTGCGCTGATCCAGACGATCCTGAATACCGTGGAGGATGGCATCATCACCCTCCACGCCAACGGCGGCATCGTCCAGACGGTCAATCCGGCCGCCGAGCGAATGTTTGGCTATGCCGCCGAAGAATTTATCGGACAAAAATTCAGCCTGCTGATCCCCGAACTGGATCAGGACCAGCGCAATGGTTCGATCGAGTATTACAGTGCGAGCGAAGAGGCGCGCGCTATCGGCCTCGGACGCGAAGTCACCGGCCGGCGCAAGGATGGCAGCACTTTCCCGTTGGAGATCGCGGTAAGTGAAATGTGGCTGGGTGGCCAGCGGTACTTCACCGGCATTTTGCGTGATATCACCGCGCGAAATCAGCTCGATCAGCGCCTGCGCGACTATCAGTTCTACACGCGCTCTCTCTTCGAATCCAATATCGACGCGCTGATGACCACCGATCCGTTCGGTATCATCACCGATGTCAACAAACAGATGGAGGCGCTCTCCGATTGTACGCGCGACGAATTGATCGGCGCGCCGTTCAGGAATTACTTCACGGATCCGGAGCGGGCCGAGGCAGGCATCAAACTCGTGCTGAGCGAAAAGAAGATCACCGACTACGAGCTCACCGCGCGCACCCGGGACGGCAAGGAAACGGTGGTGTCTTTCAATGCCACCACCTTCTACGATCGGGACAGGAGATTGCAGGGCGTGTTCGCCGCTGCGCGCGACGTCACGGAACGCAAACTCCTGGATCAGGTGCTGCAGGAAAAAACCACCGAGCTGGAGAACGCCAAGGCCGTGGCGGAAAAAGCCAACCTCGCCAAATCGGATTTTCTCTCCAACATGAGCCACGAGATCCGCACACCGATGAACGCCATTATCGGGATGTCCCATCTGGCGCTGAAGACCGAGCTGACGCCCCGCCAGCGCGACTACATCCAGAAGATCAAGCTTTCCAGCCGGCATCTGCTCAACATCATCAACGATATCCTCGACTTCTCGAAGATCGAGGAGGGCAAGCTGACGATCGAGCACGCCGAATTCGAACTGGAGAAGGTGCTTGAAAAGGTGGCCAACCTGATCGCCGAGAAGGCCTCCGCCAAGGGGGTGGAACTGGTCTTTGACGTGGACAGGAACATGCCGTCCAGGCTGATCGGCGATTCGCTGCGGCTGGAGCAAATTCTTATCAACTACGGCAACAATGCCGTCACGTTTACCGAGCACGGCGAGATCGATATCATCATCCGCCTCAAGGAGCAGACCGACGCGGACGTGCTGATCTATTGCGCCGTGCGCGATACGGGCATCGGCCTGACGGCGGAGCAGATGGGGCGGTTGTTCCAGAGATTTTCGCAGGCCGACACCTCGACCACCCGCGAATTTGGCGGCACCGGCCTCGGGCTGGCCATTTCCAAGAAGCTTGCCGAACTGATGGGCGGAGAGGTGGGCGTGGAGAGCGAATTCGGCAAGGGAAGCACCTTCTGGTTCACGGCGCGCCTCGGCAAGGGCGCCGGCCAGCAGCGCAAGCCGGCCCTGTCGGCCGACCTGCAGGGCAAACGCGTGCTGGTGGTGGATGACAACGAGAACGCCTGCCAGGTGCTGGGCGAACTGCTTGGCGGCATGAGCTTCAAGGTCGATCTGGCCGCGTCGGGCCAGGCGGCCATCGGCGCCGTGGAACGCGCCGAGGCGCAGGGCATGCCCTATGAGATCGTTTTTCTCGACTGGCAGATGCCGGGAATGGATGGCAACGAAACGGCCAGGCAGTTGAGGGAGCTCCCGCTCGACTTTATGCCGCACATGATTATGGTGACCGCTTTCGGCCGCGAGGAAGTTATAAAAGGCGCTGAGGAAGCAGGCATTGTGGATGTGCTGATCAAACCGGTCAGTCCTTCGGTGCTCTTCGACAGCGTGATACGCATTCTGGGAGGTGTTGTCGATGGCGCGCGCACCGCCGGGGAAGCGCCGACCGGCACTTTCGCGCAGCTTGCCACCATCAAGGGCGCCCGCATCCTGCTGGTGGAGGACAACGCGCTCAACCAGGAAGTGGCGACCGAACTGCTGCGGGATGCCGGCTTTATTGTCGATCTGGCCGAGAACGGCCGGATCGTGCTGGACAAGGTCAGGGCCGCCGATTACGACATCGTGCTGATGGACATGCAGATGCCGGTGATGGACGGTGTGACTGCGACCCGGGAGATCCGCAAGGATGCAAGATTTAGGGATCTTCCGGTGGTGGCGATGACCGCCAACGCCATGCAGGGCGATCGCGACCGCTGCATGGCGGCGGGCATGAACGATCACGTGGCCAAGCCGATCGAACCCGAAATCCTGTGGAAGGTGCTGCTGAAATGGATCAAGCCGCGGCAAGCGACAGCAGCAGCCTTGGCGGTGAATACGCAAGCCGTGGAGGATGTCAACCTGCCGTCCGGCATCACGGGATTGGATATGGTCATGGGCCTGCGACGTGTGGCCGGCAAAAAAAGGCTCTACCTTTCGATGCTGCGCAAGTTCGTTGCCGGGCAGAAATCCGTACTGGCGGAAATCCGCAAAGCGCTGGAGAGCAACCTTCCGGACACCGCGGAGCGGCATGCCCACACGCTGAAGGGCGTTTCCGGCGCCATCGGCGCCGCCGGCCTGCAGCAACTGGCGGAAAAACTGGAGATCGCGATCCGGGAGCGCCATTCGCGCGAAGCGGTTGATGCCCGGATCGACGCGTTGAAAATGCCGCTTGAATATCTTATCACCCAACTGGAAAATAATCTTCCTGAGGAACGGGTCAAGATGGCTGCCTCGGTAAACCCGGAACGGCTCAAGGCCGTCTGTGACAAGATGGACGGCAATGCTGGCGGACGACGACGCGGAGGCGGGCGATGTGCTGGATGCGGAGGCGGGCCTGCTTAACGCCGCCTTCCCCAACCATTACCGCAAGATCGATGATGGCATCCGGTCATTCGACTACGAGGCGGCGCTCGCTGCGCTGAGGGCCGCCGCCGGGCAATTGGTCTGAAAGGAAACACCATGCATGGCCCCGATTTCACCGAAAGGACCACGATACTGGTGGTCGACGACACGCCGGATAATCTGGCGCTGATGAGCAGTCTGCTCAAGGACGCCTATAAGGTGAAAGTGGCCAACGGCGGCGAGAAGGCGCTGAGGATCGCGGCGTCGGACTCACCGCCGGACCTGATCCTGCTCGACATCATGATGCCTGGCATGGACGGTTACGAGGTGTGCCGGCGGCTCAAGCGCGACCCCGGGACGATGAACATCCCGGTGATCTTCCTCACCGCCAGGTCTGAAGTGGCGGACGAGAAGAAAGGGCTGGAACTCGGCGCGGTCGATTACATCACCAAGCCGGTCAGCCCGCCCATCGTCATGGCGCGCGTGAAGAGTCATCTGGCGCTGAAGGCCATGGCCGATTTCCTGCGGGACCAGGCAGCCTTTCTTGAAAGCGAAGTGACCAAGCGAACGGCCGAACTTGTCATCGCTAAAGAAGCGGCGGAAATTGGCAAACAAAAAGCGGAAACCGCCCTTTCGGAAATAAAAATGTTGAAAGACCAACTGGAATCGGAAAGAGCCTATCTGCAGGAAGAAATCAAACTGGAATACAACCATGACAAAATCATCGGTCAAAGTGACGGGCTTAAATACGTGCTCTATAAAGTCGAACAAATTGCCGGCAGCGATACCACCGTATTGGTTCTGGGTGAAACGGGAACCGGCAAGGAACTGGTCGCCCGGGCCATTCACGGCCTGAGTTTGCGCAAAAACCGGTCTCTGGTGAAAGTCAATTGCGCCGCACTGCCCACAAACCTGATCGAAAGCGAATTGTTCGGTCATGAGAAAGGGGCGTTCACCGGTTCGCATTCCAGACGTCTGGGGCGATTTGAGGTTGCAAACGGTGCTACCCTTTTTCTGGATGAAATCGGCGAATTGCCGCTGGAACTGCAGTCAAAGCTGCTCAGGGTGCTCCAGGACGGCGAGTTTGAACGGCTGGGCAGCTCCCACACCGTCAAGGTCGATGTACGGGTTGTCGCCGCCACAAATCGCAATCTGGAAGAGGAAGTCCGCAAGGGCCGTTTCCGTGAAGATCTTTTGTACCGGTTGAATATTTTCCCGATAACCATGCCGCCGCTCCGGGATCGCATGGAAGACATTCCGCTTCTTGTGGATTTTTACGTCAAAAAAATTTCCAAACGGATGGGCAAGACCATTGAACTCATTTCGGCGGGCGTAATGAGTTCTTTGCAAAATTATCACTGGCCCGGAAATGTCCGGGAGCTGGAAAACGTCATTGAACGAGCGGTGATCAACTCGTCGGGTCCCAAGCTGCGTCTGGTTGATGAACTCAAGAAGCCGTTCAAGGGGGTCAGTATCAGCCGGAAGACCCTGGATGCGGTTGAGCGCGACTATATTGTACAGACACTTGAGCAGACCCACTGGAAAGTCGGCGGAAAAAACAGCGCGGCCGAAATCCTCGGGCTCGACCGCAGCACCCTGCGCGCGCGCATGCGTAAACTGGACATCCAGAAACCATAACAACACATTTGTCGGTGCTTCAGGAGGGTTTATCCATTTTTATCCTGTAGTCCTCGACCGTCAGCAGTTCCCATTTATCCTCTCCCTGCAGCTCCAGCACATGATCATGATAATCCAGGATGCTGCTCCGGTGGCCGACACTGATATAATGAATACCCAGCTCCTGCAGTTTCTGGTAGAGCATGGACTCGTTTTCCCCGTCCAGCGCGCTGGTGGCTTCATCCAGAACGGCAAATGCGGGATGGTTGATGATGAGGCGGGCAAAGGCCAGCCGTTGCTGCTCACCCAATGACAAAACGTCCGCCCAGATCAGTTTCGCTTTAAATCCGCCGGACCTCTCCGGCAGATCCGCCAGATTGACGCTTTCCAGAACGCGCCGGAGTTCATCATCCGGTATCTTCTGCTCCATCCGGGGATAGAGCATCTGATCCCGCAGTGAGCCCAGCAGCATGTAAGGTTTTTGGGGCAGAAAAAATATTTCCTTCAGGGCCGGACGCAGGACGATACCGGAACCTTGCGTCCATAAACCGGCAATGGCGCGAAGGAGCGAGCTTTTCCCAACCCCGCTCTGGCCGCCGACGACCAGATTGTTGCTGCCTTCTATATCCATGGTAAGATTTTGAAACAGGGTCCGATCTCCGTCGGGGGTCAGGAGGGTGACATCCTTCAGGGCGAACCGGTCGGTCTCGTAGATTTGGATGCCGTGGACAGGTGTCGGTGTGATGGCATCGGCGAAGGTCGACAGACGCTCGATCGAGGCTGCAAAATTGGTTATCTGCTCCATTTGCGTCACGATGAGGGAGAGTGACGCATAAATCTGGATGAAGGCCAAATTGGCCTGCACCATGTCTCCATACTCGATTTTACCGCTGAAATATTGCGGAAACAACACCAGAAAGGGCAGCACGGCCGGCAGGTAGCTGTAGCCCGTGGTAAAAAATGACAGGTTCCGCTGCCAGCCGATGAGCAGGTTGAAGTTCCCGAGTACTTTTCTGAATCGATCGCTGATCTGTGACAACTCCGGTTTCTCTCCCTGATAAAAGGCAATCGATTCGGCGTTGTCCCGCACATGCACCAGGGAATACCGGAAGTCCGCCTCATAACGCAATTGATTGAAGTTCAGTCCGATAAGCGGCCGTCCGATCAAGGCGGCCAGCACTGTTCCCACCAGCGAGTATCCCATTACGACGCAGACAAGCAGCGCCGACTTTGACCAGAGAACGCCGCTGAAAGAAACCAGATCCATCAGCGCACCCAGAATGATCAGCAGAAGCCCCAGGGATGTCCGGGTAAATGAACGGATATCCTCCATGATACGCTGATCCGGGTTATCGATTTCCGCATGCGTTTCGATTTCGTAATAACTGCGGTTGCCGAAATACTTTCCCAGAAATTCATCGGTCAGCCATTCCCGCCAGCGCATTCCCATATAATTCTGCACATAATAATAAAAGGCGACAACGGGGATGCCGATCATGAAGCAGCAAAAATAGACGCCGACAAAAAGATAGGCCAGATCCTGATTTTTTTGCACCAGGGCATTGGTGAAGTAGTTCGTGACATAACTTATGGAGACATTGATTCCCGTCCAGCAAAGCGACAGGCTCAGAACCGTGGCAAGCAGCATCCAGGATTTTCTGCGGCTGCGGACGTGGTGGCCGAACAGCATGAATATTCCTGGAGGAACAATTAAACACCCCGCGAAAATCAGCCATGCTTTGGAATTGAAGATCGCCGTAATGTTTGACAACAGACCGGAAGCAATTTTTGCCGTCAGATCCGGTGCAAAGTGATTTCCCGCCCATGTCACTCCGGCGACGATCGTAAAGAGAACGCCGAAAAGAAAAACCACCAGCATGATCAGCAACAAGAGCAAGGCCCAACTGCCGCCTGCGATGTCCGGGAAAAAATAAGGCTGGGCGATCGTTACAAAGCGTTTCCATAGTGAACGTTTGATCTTTTCCATAAATATGCGAAATCTCCTTCGCCAATAGGGGTGACTTCAGGATGCCGTGTACTTTTACGATTTATAAATTCAATTTTTGTGCCAGATTTCCAACGCTTGGCATAAATAACCCATCGGTCTGATTTATTGGAGTAATCAGTTAACGAGCTTTTAAAGGGCCGTGATCAACAACCCTGCAAAAAAGGTCATATTTAACCATTGGTCATATATGACTTATTTTCGGCCTTTGGGTGTTGTGGGAGATAAATGATATGGACGGATTAAAAATGAGAATCGATTATTTGTTTGCGGGTGTTGAGGTTATATTCATGTTGGATGAGCAGGCTTTTTCATGCAGGGCGGGTCTCCCGTCAGATCATTAACCGGATTCCGGAACTGGGTCTCCACCAGTTGCGCGAAATATCCGCCCTGATGCACCAGATCGCGGAAATCACCGCGCTCGATGATGCGGCCCTCCTGGAAGACCAGGATCAAGTCCGCATCCCGGATGGTCGCCAGGCGGTGGGCAATGACAAAGGTGGTGCGCCCCTGTTTCAGGTTTTTGAACGCCAGTTGCACCTGGGCCTCGGTGGCGGCGTCCAGAGCGCTGGTGGCCTCGTCCAGGATCAGAATGGGAGGGTTTTTGAGCAGTACCCGGGCGATCGACAGACGCTGACGTTCACCGCCGCTCAGATTGGCGCCGCGCTCGCCGATGCGGGTCAGGTATCCACGGGGTTGCCGCAGGATGAAATCGTGGGCGTGGGCCTGACGCGCCGCCTCCTCCATCTCGGCGTCACTGGCATCCGGCTTGCCCACCCTCAGGTTGTCGGCGATACTGCGGTAGAACAGCAGGCTTTCCTGGAAAACCACCCCGATTTGCGCCCGCAGCGAATCGAGCGTCACCTCCGTGATGTCGACGCCGTCAATGCGGATGGCGCCGGTCTGCGGGTCGTCCAGGCGTTGAAGCAGGCCCATGGCCGTGCTTTTACCGGCGCCGGTTTCTCCGACCAGGGCCACGGTCTGACCTGTTTCCGCGGTGAAGGTGATATCGTCCAGGGCCTTGCGATTGGGGTTATAACTGAAACTGACATGATCGAACGCGACCTGGCCCCGGACGTTTTCAATCGGCCGGGCGCCGGGGCGATCGGAAACCGCAGACTTCGTGTCCAGTACTTCAAAAAATTCCCTCAGACCGTGGACACCCATGAACAGGCTGTTCAAAAATCCCACCACCTGGTCCATGCGGGAGATAAGGTGCGTGGCAAATCCCATGAAAGTGACGATTTCGCCTACCGTGGCCTCACCCTTCAGATTGAGCCATGCGCCGACGGCAAAGATGCTGATGACCGTGATGGTCGCCACCGCACCCTGCAGCACGTTCACGACGGCCCACCAGTTGAGCACCGGAAATTGGGCAGACAGCAGGCGGTCGATCACTTCGCGCATCATCCGCATCTCGGCCGACAATCGCACGAAGCTCTGTACCAGAACCACGTTGCCGAAGGCATCCCCGGCCCGCTCGGCAAGATCGGTTTGAAATTCCTGGACCTCGCCTTGGGCGCTCAGCGTCCGCCGCGTAACATAGGCGGTGAGAAATGCCGATCCGAAGATCAGAACAATCATCAGCAGGGCAAGCCGCCAGTTGAGAAATATCGTCATCGGCAGCAGAACCAGCAGCGCCACAAGGGTCGAGAGTGCTCCCGGAACATGGTCACCCACAGTCCAAAGAGCTGGTCCGCGCCCTGAAGCATGATCTTGAGCAACCGGCCGGAATGCGAACTGCGGTGGTAGGCCAGATGGAGCTGCAGGACGTGTTCGAAGAACATGGCCGTAACGTGCTGACGCTGGGTGTGGGCGAGACGGTCGGCGTACAGCGCCACCAGGATGCGTGCCACGATGCCGACTATCCCCACAGCCGCCCATATCCCGAAGATCCGGATTCCGTCCCGGTAGGTGGCATCTGCGCCGCGCGTGGCGGCGTTGGCGAGCAGGTCGACTGCCTTGCCGAACAGGATGGGGTCGAGAAACGGTACGGCGGCCAGGGCCAGGTTGGCCAGGGCCAGCGTGATGGCCAGACCGCGCACCGGTCTCAGCAGACCGAGAACCCGACCGTAAATGGCAATCAGTGTGTTGATGTGCATGAAATTGACGCTACATCGGCTTTATGCAGATTGTCAACTATCTTTTATTTCACGTCCCCTGGGTTAGCGCTGGCCCCCATCGTGAAGGATTTCATCGGAAGTTCGCTCCGGCCGCCAAGGAAACATTGATTACAAAATTCACCCCGCCTTTATCAATAGCCACCCAAAACACAAAAGTTGCCCCAATAAGTCATATATGACCATTGGTTAAATATGGCCTTTTTTATCAGGCTGTCAATCGCAGTTTTGTGAATGCCTTCGTGATTAATTATTCATAAAAATCAACATGATGTATTATATGAGGCGGCGTGCATGAAACCTGGCATAAAGAATGCAAATAGTAATACGAAATCATTGCAATTTGTTCCTGTTGGATGCCTTGTTTCGGCTATCCTACGGTCATTTATTCACCGATTACACTGCCGGGCATCAGTATTATTTCCCCTGCCCATCTATATTCATCGCTAAATCGGTACGACGTGAGCTGTTCAAATGATTGCTCATCTAAAGAAAGGAGAAGACAAATGAAAAACCAAAAAATAAAAAGCTTTGGCTATTTGACAACAGTAATGGTTTTTGGATTGATTTTGATAACGGGCTGCGCCTCAATTCAAATATGGCCGGATTATCAAAGAACTGCAGAGAACAAGATGTTTGTCATCCAGGAGAAGATTGGAGATGGGCTGAAAACCGGCGCACTTAGTCTCGATCAGTCACAGATTTTTCTGGCGAAACTGAAAGTGATTCGAGCAGACTACGCGGCGCTGAAAGACAAAAGTGTCTACCAGAATGAGTGGGACAGCCTTATTGACAGAATTGATGCGCTCAGAGATGAGATCGACAGGGCGCTGGTCCGGACGACAAGAATTCAAGAGCCCAGCAGTTGGGACAGAATTGTCGCGCTCCAAAGAACAATTGATGATGGAAGAATCAGCGGGCGCTTGCCTCTGGCGGAGGGGAGAGATTTTCAAGCCATACTGGACGCCATTCGGCGCGACTATATGCGGATGACGGAAGGAGGCAGATACGCGACGTACGCAGAGGAAGCAGACATATCCCGCAGGCTCGATTTGTTGGAATCGGATCTAAATCGAACCACACGAATTGAAGAACCAAGGAACGCGGACAGGACAATTTCTCGTGGAAGTGCTGACGCTCACGAATACGCCCTGACCCCCGTGGATTATTCCCAGTATGGCAGACCGCCGATTCCGGTGAAAATTCTGCTGCTGATTCCGGCCGAGTTTGAGCGCTTCGATCATGTCGGCAACTATGAGAGAGGCAGCATCCGTTACCACCTTGGCCGGGAAGCGGAACTGGAAATGAGAAATGCCTTTGGGATCGAATTTGCCAGGGTTGAGGTATGGCCGGTGCGAAGCGAAGCCAGGGCAAGAGAGATGCTCTTGTCAAATGATCCGGAAAACGCCCGGGTGCAGGCCTACGATTATGTGGCGATACCTGAATTCCTGCGCGCCGATTCTCTGGAACGCAAAGAGAAGTATGAATTTGAAATCGATCTTCAGGTGGAGTTTATTGCGAATAATGGCTCAAGCATCACCTTCAAAGGCCATGGAGCGTCCATGATTGGAAATTACGCGCAACCGACGCCGGAAAAAGGCGCAAGCATGGCGCTGCAGTATGCGATTTCCGCCCTTCTGGATGGAATTGAAAAAAGTCGGAATCTTTTTGTGCACTGATTGTCGGATATGAGATAAACCGCCAGATCCTCAGGTTTCTCCACAGAAAGTTTCATGTTCCCTCCATGCAAGCAAGGATGAACCGAATCCTTGAATCAAGATGATGGGTGCGTGGCGCTTGGAGTTGAGAACCCGGCACAAAGAATGCATTTTACAGGTGAATGCAATAATTCAATAGGGAGGTTCGACAATGGCAACGGCAAATAGCAAATTAGCGACTACCGGAAAGCCTGTTTGGTTTATTACGGGCTGCGCGACCGGCTTCGGCCGCGAGCTTGCAAAGCATGTGCTCGAGTGCGGCTACCGTGCGGTGGTAACTGCCCGAGATCTCATTGATGTAAACGATTTGGCCGCTAACAGAGATGCCTTGGCGATCAAACTCGACGTCACGGATCAAAATCAAATCGACGCTGCCATCAAAGAAGCTGAGGAGAAATTTGGTCGCATCGATGTGCTCGTGAACAACGCGGGCATCAGCTATTTCTCATCTTTTGAAGAGAGTGAGGAAGATCAAGTGCGCCGAATGTTCGAAATCAACGTGTTCGGTCTGAGCCGAATGATTCTTGCGGCTCTGCCTGGGATGCGCAAACGTCGCAAAGGATTCATCGTCAATTTCTCTGTCATCGGCGGATTTCGTTCATTTCCGTCGACAGGCTACTACAATGCGACGAAATTTGCGGTGGAAGGTTTGTCCGAAGCACTCTGGCAGGAGGTGGAACCGGTGGGCATCAAGGTGATGCTCGTTGAGCCGAGTGGAGCCCGCTCCTATGGGTCCGGGCGTTCCGTGAATGAAAGCAAGCTGCAAACTGACGATTACGTTGCGATGGCGGGCGCATGCAGCGATCAAGTGCTTGCCACCTCCGGCAGACAACCAGGGGAAACGGTTCGAGCGGCATACTTGATCGTAAAGGCGATCGAGTCCCTGAATCCGCCACGCCGTCTTCTTCTCGGCAACGATGCTTAGAAGCCGCTACAAAAAAGCTGGAAGAGTTGCGCAAGGAGTTTTCGCGTTGGAAGTGGTTTCTCGCATGACCTGCCGTCCCTTCCCTGCGCGGATAACGCGCTGGAGCCCGTAATCTCCGCTAAAACGATTGGCTTCCGCTACGGCAAGCATCACAGGGGATATGCCGATGATCCCTGACATGAAACCGTTATTGACACATCGACATTCTGTACCGCGCCGCGCCGCGCAAACCTTTCGCCGACCGGTCGATTATTTTCATGGTCACCCCGGATTTTGCCGTCGAAAAAACGTCCTGCACCGCCTATCGGTCGATGGAATTCGACCGTATCTTTGGCTATGCGGAACCGCTCCCGCAGTGGACCCTCGAAATGTTCCGGCAGCACGTGTTGCCGGAATACCGTGCGGATGTGGAGGCCGCGTTTCGTGAGGGCCCAGCCGCGCGGGCCGGCTGGGCCTATGAGTGCCGCATACGACGTGCTGACGGAGAGATACGGTGGATTTGGTTCTCCGGACGCCTTGCCGCCGACGATTCAGGCCGCATCCGGATGGTGGGCGTTGTTGTACAAGACATCACAGATCGAAAACGGGCCGAGGAGCGACTCCGGGCATCGCTGGCCGGACAGATGCACGGCACGGTGCAAACCGGTTCCGGTCCCGGCACGGAGTTTCGACTCGGATTTAATATAAAAGGAATCCCATCTTGAGCAATCCCGCCATTCTGATCGTCGAAGACGAAGCCATCGTAGCCGCGGATATTGCCAACAAGCTCCGCAAGCTGGGGTACAAGGTTGCCGGCTCGACCGGTGCCGGAGAGGAAGCCATCGAGATCGCCCGCCGGCAGCGCCCTTCCCTGGTGCTGATGGACATCCGCCTGTCCGGGGCCATGGACGGCATTACGGCAGCGGAGGCGATCCGGCAGAAGTGCCAGGTGCCGGTGGTTTTTTTGACGGCGCATGCCGACAAGGCCACGCTCCAGCGCGCGAAGCAGGCGGATGCGTTCGGATACATCCTGAAGCCGTTTGACGATCGCGAGATGCGCACGCAGATTGAGATGGCGCTGTACAAGCACACCGCCGAACGGCGCCTGCGCGAGAGCCAGACACGTTTGGCGACGTTCGCGGCGGCGACATTCGAGGGAATCGTCGAAATCGAAGCGGAGCGAATTGTGGACTGCAACGCGCAGTTTGCCCGGATGTTGGGCTACCCGGAGACCGAGTTGAGAGGGATGGAGATCGCCGGCCTGATCGCCCCCGAAGACCGCGATCGCGTGAAGACGAATATCCGGGAGGAACGGGAGTCGGTGACCGAACACAACATGCTGTGCAAGGACGGCACGCGGATCATCGTCGAAGCGCACGGCCGGCCGCTGTCTCCGGGCAGGCGCATCACCGCGATCCGCGATATTACCGAGCGCAAGAAGCTGGAGGATGCGCTGCAAAAAGCCCATGACAACCTCGAACAGCAGGTCAAGGAGCGTACGGCCAGACTTGTCGTTGCAATGGAAGAGGTGGAAAAAAGAAAACAAATAGCTGAAGCCGCCCTTTCCGAAATAAAAAAATTAAAGGACCAACTGGAAGCGGAAAAAAACTATCTGCAAGAAGAAATTCAACTGGCAAACAACCATGAGAACATTATCGGCCAAAGTGACGGCCTCAAATACGTGCTCTATAAAGTGGAGCAAATCGCCGGCAGCGATACCACGGTGCTGGTTCTGGGTGAGACGGGAACCGGCAAGGAGTTGGTTGCACGGGCCATTCACGGCTTGAGCTCGCGAAAAAATCGGCCTCTGATAAAAGTAAATTGCGCGGCACTGCCCGCAAACCTGATCGAAAGCGAATTGTTCGGTCATGAGAAAGGGGCTTTCACCGGTTCTCATACCAGACACCTTGGGCGATTCGAGGTTGCAAACGGCGCCACCCTTTTTCTGGATGAAATCGGCGAATTGCCGCTGGAACTGCAGCCAAAGCTGCTCAGGGTGCTCCAGGACGGCGAGTTTGAAAGGCTCGGCAGTTCCAGCACCACCAAGGTCGATGTTCGGATTATTGTCGCCACAAATCGCGATTTGGAAGAGGAAGTTCGAAAGGGCCGCTTTCGTGAAGATCTCTGGTACCGGTTGAATATTTTTCCGATAACCGTGCCGCCGCTCCGGGATCGCAAGGAAGACACTCCGCTTCTTGTGAATTATTATGTCAAAAAGATTGCCAAGCGGATGGGCAAGACCATTGAAACGATTCCGTCGAGCGTAATGAATGCGCTGCAGGGGTATCACTGGCCCGGAAATGTCCGGGAGCTGGAAAACGTGCTTGAACGTGCGGTGATCGATGCGTCGGGTCCCAAGCTGCGCCTGGTTGATGAACTCAAGAAGCCTTCCAGGGGTTCCAGCACAAGCCAAAAAACCCTGGAAGCGGTTGAGCGCGACCATATAATCCAGACACTTGAACAAGCCCACTGGAAAGTCGGCGGAAAAGACAGCGCGGCCGAAATCCTCGGGCTCGACCGCAGCACCCTGCGCGCTCGTATGCGTAAACTGGGCATCCAAAAACCATAAATTCTCATCCCATCAAACATCTCCGAACATTCAATTTTTTCCCCGCCGGCGCCGCGCAACTCGGAAGATTCCCGCAAAATCATCTGCGATGCGGGCGCCCAAAAAATCGATTGTCCTTTTCAATGCGCCCTTGTTTTTTTGTCACCTGTCCCACCCAAAAGACTTAAGAAGGTCATATATAACCATCGGTTAAATATGACCCTCATTATAAAGCAGTTAAAGACAGCCCCATGAATGCTTTGTATAAATAGTTATTCATAAAAATCAGAAGGATGGGTGATGCCACGTTGCGTATTAAAAATCTGGCACAAATATTGAATTCCAATATTTACTAACCCGTAAAAAATTAAAATAGGGATCAGAAGTATCGGCATTTTCCTGTTGGTGGAATGCAGATTCACATTGAATGTTGATAAATATCGCAAAAAATGGAGAGAGAATTATGAAAACTGCGATGTCGCTCTTAATCGTATTGGCCGTTTTGTTTATGTTGAGCGTGATTTCGCTGACCGATGGTGCAAAGTTGGACTAACAGCGTTGCGGCAGCGCCGATAAGGCAAATACTGAACTTGATAAAATAGTGGGGAGGAAGATAATTCTTCCCATGGCCCTGATCAAAATGTGGCTTGTCGGGGCTATCGGGTTGGTAATCGCGTATGCCCTTGTTGTGTGGTCGAAATGAGGAGGCTGAAACAATGACCGTTTCCGAAGATAAAAGAAGCGACAAACGGATTGCCTGCAAAAATCCGGTTCCGGTTCAGATATCTCGCTTTAATTCAGAACGTTCCGTTGAAGCGCAAGTGGTGGATCATTGCATGAATGGCGTATCCTTTATATCCGACCAGGCTTTTTTACCGGGATCGGCAATCATATTCAAGGTAGCGTACAGCGATTTGAATGGTTCCTGTCAGCACTGATCTTGATATTCTTGCCGAGCGTAAGCATCGGAGAGGTGAAGTGGTGCCGGAAGTTCCCGGCGAAACATCACGGCGTTTGGCATGGGAGTCAAGTATTTTCCTGATATTTAGTATGACATCTATCGTTTCAGGTCCAGACAGCGCCGGATTCGTCATGCTCTGAAAAATGGAAAAACTTGACCGATATTCAATCAACCGTGGTGACGATGTTTTTTAGGCCAAGAATCGGTACATAAAGGAACAATCATGAACCCGCAACGACGATATGCGATCGGCGCTGAATTGCAGCCGACCGGGGGCACGCATTTTCGCGTCTGGGCGCCTCGCCCGAAGAAAGTGGAAGTGTTGCTGGAGACGGGTCCGGGAGCGCCGGCGGTCGTACAACTGAGCCCGCAGGCGGATGGATATTTTGCGGGCCTGGTCCCGCAGGCCGCAGAGGGCACTTGCTATCGCTTCCGGCTCGATGACGCCGGCTCCTTTCCCGACCCGGCGTCGCGGTATCAGCCGGACGGGCCCCACGGAGCCTCTCAGGTGGTGGATCCTTCGGGTTTTGCGTGGAACGACAGCGAATGGCGGGGCGTCGGCATCGAAGGCCAGGTCATTTACGAAATGCACATCGGAACCTTCACGAAAGAAGGGACATGGCAGGCCGCCCGGCAAGAACTTGCGGAGTTGGCGGACTGCGGAATCACCGTGCTGGAAGTGATGCCCGTGGCTGATTTTCCCGGCCGCTTCGGATGGGGTTATGACGGTGTCGGGCAGTTTGCTCCGGTTGGGCTGTATGGCAAGCCGGACGATTTCCGTTGTTTCGTGGATGCGGCGCATCGCGCCGGTCTGGGGGTGATTCTCGATGTGGTTTACAACCATGTCGGACCGGACGGGAATTACCTGAAGGCGTTTTCGACCGACTATTTCACCGACAGGTACAAGAACGATTGGGGAGAGTCCATCAACTTCGATGGCGAAAAGTCAAATCCGGTGCGCGAATTCTTCCTCACCAACGCCGCGTACTGGATCGAGGAGTATCATATCGACGGGCTGCGGCTGGACGCCACGCAGGATATGTTCGACGCCTCGCCGGAAAACATCCTGACGGCCATCGGCAAACGCGTGCGGGAAGCGGCGCGCGGGAGAAAGACGATCATCGTGGCGGAGAACGAGCCGCAACTCACGAAACTGGTGCGTCCGGTCGAGAGCGGCGGCTACGGGCTGGACGCTCTCTGGAATGACGACTTCCATCACAGCGCCATGGTTGCGATGACCGGGCGAAACGAAGCCTACTACACCGACTATGCTGGGTAAGCCCCAGGAGTTCATATCGATGGTGAAGTACGGCTATCTCTACCAGGGACAGCGGTACAAATGGCAGAAGCAGCGCCGGGGCACGCCCGGTCTCGGGCTGGCGCCGGCCAAATTCGTAACGTATATTCAGAATCACGACCAGATCGCCAATGCCGGCCGGGGAGAACGGGTGCAGTTCTTGACCAGCCCCGGGCGGCTGAGGGCGATGACCGCGCTCATGCTGCTTGCGCCGGGAACCCCCATGCTCTTTCAAGGGCAGGAGTTTGCGGCATCCAGTCCGTTCTATTTTTTTGCGGACCACAATCCGGATCTGGCCAGACTGGTGCGGGAAGGGCGGGCGAAGTCCCTGTCGCAGTTCCGCAGTCTGGCCACAAGCCAGATGCAGCCATATCTGGTCGACCCGGCAAATCCGGCTACATTCGAGCGGTGCAAGCTGGATTTCAGCGAGCGCGAACGCAACCGCAGCTTCTACGATATGCATCGGGACCTGCTGCGGCTGCGCCGCGAAGATCCCGTTTTCAGCGCCCAGACTCCGGGCGGTGTGGATGGGGCCGTGCTTGCCGATGCGTGCCTGTTGCTGCGCTTTTTCGGTCAGGCGGGTGATTGATCGCCTGCTGCTGGTCAATTTCGGAGCGGATCTGCATCTGGACCCCGCGCCGGAGCCGCTGCTCGCACCGCCGGAGGGAATGAGATGGCAGACATTGTGGTCGAGCGAGGATCCCCGGTACGGCGGCACCGGTACGCCCCCTCTCGATTCCGAAGACAACTGGCGCATCCCGGGGCATGCCGCGGTCGCATTGCGCCCAACGCCAACGGAGCAAGAAAGTCATGGCTGATCTGATTCGGGTTCTTGGCAACTGCGCGTTCTGCGATCCGGAATCGGATCCCCACTTGCGGAAAGAATGGCTGGTCACCAACGGCCTCGGCGGATATGCGTCGGGAACCGTGACGGGCGCCATCACACGCCGCTATCACGGACTGTTGATCGCCGCTTTGCCCAATCCGCTGGGCCGCATGATGATGCTGAACGGACTTTCCGAACGTCTGCGTCTGCCGGACCGCCGCGTGGTGTATACGGGCGCGGAGGAGCTTGCGGGCATCTCCCCGGAGGCGACCCTTGCCCTGAGTGAGTTTCGGCTGGAAGCCGGACTGCCGGTGTGGCGCTATGAGGTGGATGGGTTCGTTCTTGAAAAACGCCTGATTCTTCCGTACCGGCAGAACACCGTTCATGTGACATATCTTCTGCTCTCCGGGAAAGGCAAGCTGCGGCTGGGGCTCCGGCCGGCGATGCATTTCCGCTCGCACGATGCGCCGGTCAGCCAGCCGCGCGCGACGTATTACAAATTATCCGTGCTATGAAGACCAGTTCGAGATCACGGGCGCCGCAGACCTGCCCGTGCTGCGGCTCATTGTTCATGGCCCGTCGACGGCATTTACGTTCGACCGCAGGGAAACCTCCTTGATTCCCTATCGCACCGAGCGCGACCGCGGATACGAGTGGCAGGGGTCACTTTGGAGTCCCGGTTACTTCCGTGCTGATCTGGGCGAAGGCGACCGGACGACGCTCGTGGCATCGACCGAGGGGTGGGACACGATTCGGGCCGATGTCACCGGAGGACGCTTTCCGTGCGGAGCTGGATCGCCGCAAGCGGCTGCTGGATGCCGCTCCGCCGCAAGCACGGTCTGGCCCGGCCGCGGAACTGGTGCTTGCCGCCGATCAGTTCCTCATCACCCCCGTCGGCCGACTGGAAGACGCACGTGTGCGGGCTTCCGGAGATGAGATGTGGACCGTTATCGCGGGATACCCCTGGTTCACGGACTGGGGCCGCGACACCATGATCAGCCTGGAAGGACTCACGCTGATGACCGGCCGCGGGAACGAGGCGGGCCGGATACTGCAGATGTTTGCCCATTACGTGCGCGATGGACTGATCCCCAATATGTTTCCCGAAGGCGAGCAGGACGGTCTCTATCATACCGCGGACGCGACACTGTGGTTTTTTCACGCCATCCACCGGTACGTGCGGATTACCAACGACCGCACGACGCTGAAGCAGTTGCTGCCAAGGCTGATGGAAATCATCGCGCATCACCGGAACGGAACGCGGTTCGGCATCGGCATGGACCCGAAGGATGCGTTGCTGCGCCAGGGGCAGCAAGGATATCAGCTCACCTGGATGGACGCCAAGGTGGGAGACTGGGTGGTGACGCCGCGGCGGGGCAAGGCGGTGGAGATCAATGCGCTCTGGTACAACGCGCTGCGGCTGATGGCGGGGTGGCTGCAGGGAAGAAGACCAGGAGGCCGACATGCGCCGCATGAACGAGACGGCCGACCGTGTGCAAGCGTCTTTCAATCAGCGGTTCTGGTATGAACAGGGGGGATATCTCTTTGATGTGGTGGATGCGGAAAACGGCGGCAATGACGACGCGTGCCGGCCGAACCAGATATTTGCGATTTCGCTCGATCACCCGGTGCTCGATGAAGACAGATGGAAATCCGTAATGGATGTGGTGACGGATCGGCTGCTTACGCCCGTTGGGCTGCGGTCTCTGGCGCCGGGGCATCCGGATTATAAGGCAAAATACTACGGCGATCTGCGTTCCCGCGATGCCGCATATCATCAGGGGACCGTGTGGGCATGGCTCATCGGGCCTTATGTGGATGCGTGGCTCAAGCTGAATCCGGGCAAGGAGGCGGACGCCCGGCGATTTCTGGCAGGCTTTGTGGCGCACCTGGATGAAGCCTGCATCGGTTCGATCAGCGAGGTCTTCGATGCGGAAGCGCCATACACGCCGCGCGGCTGCGTGGCGCAGGCGTGGAGCGTGGCGGAGGTGCTGCGCTGTTGGGTGAATACGGCTTGATATTACAGAAAGGAGTCCTGAAATGATGGATCGATTTATTTGTATTCATGGACATTTTTATCAGCCCCCCAGGGAAAGTCCCTGGCTGGAGGCCATTGAGATCCAGGATTCGGCATTCCCATACCACGACTGGAACGAGCGGATTTCAGCCGAATGCTATGCCGCCAACGCCGTATCGAGAATCTGGGACACGGAAGGGCGCATCGTCCAGCTGGTGAACAACTATGCCAGCATCAGCTTCAACTTTGGCCCGACAGTCCTGCTCTGGATGCAAAAATATGCCGCCGATGTCTATGAGGCCATTCTGGATGCGGACCGGCGGAGCCTGGAGAAATTCTCCGGTCATGGATCCGCTTTGGCTCAAGGCTACAACCACATGATCCTGCCGCTGTCCAACAGCCGGGATAAAACGACCCAGATTGTCTGGGGAATCAAGGACTTTGAGTACCGCTTTGGACGCAGGCCCGAAGGATTGTGGCTTCCGGAGGCGGCCGTGGATCTGGAATCCCTGGACATCATGGCGCAACATGACATCGGATTTGCCATACTTTCCCCCAGTCAGGCGCGGCAGGTTCGGCCCTTGACGCAGGAGAGGAATGGCAGGATGTGAGCGGCGGAAGAATCGATTCCGGCATGGCTTACCGGGTATCGCTCCCGTCGGGCCGCGTCATGGCCCTGTTCTTTTACGACGGTCCCATTTCACAGGCGCTGGCGTTTGAAGGACTGCTCGACAATGGAGAGACATTCGCCAAGAGGCTCCTGTCCGCGTTTCCCGACGACCGATCGGCTCCTCGCATCGTCCACATCGCAACGGATGGCGAAACCTACGGGCATCATAATCGCGGCGGCGACATGGCCCTGGCGCATGCGCTCCAATATATCGAGTCCAGTGAACTTGCGCAGTTGACCAATTATGGCTAGTACCTGGAGGATCATCCCCCGACGCACGAAGTGGAGATTTTTGAAAACAGTTCGTGGAGCTGCGCGCATGGCATCGAACGCTGGCGGGCGGATTGCGGGTGCAACAGCGGCGGCAACCCGGGCTGGAACCAGGGCTGGCGGGCCCCCCTGCGTGCGGCCCTGGACTGGCTCCGGGATGCCGTCAACCCGGCTTATGAAAAATTGGCCGGCCGGTTTTTGACCGATCCCTGGGCGGCCCGGGACGACTACATCGATGTCATCATGGATCGATCCCCCGAACGCATCACTGCGTTTTTGAGCCGTCACGCGACCCGCCCATTGGGCTACGAGGACGAAATCACGGTCCTGAAGCTCATGGAGCTCCAGCGGCACGCCATGCTCATGTACACAAGCTGCGGCTGGTTTTTTGACGAACTCTCCGGGATCGAGACGGTTCAGGTCATCCAGTATGCCGGCAGAGTGCTTCAGCTATCCGACCAGCTATTTACCGAGGCCTTTGAACCCGGCTTTCTCGAACGTCTTGAACTGGCCAGGAGCAACATTCCCGAACACGGTAACGGCCGTGCAATTTATGAGAAATTCGTCAGGCCCGCCATGCTCGGCTTGACTGCCGTGGGCGCTCACTATGCCATCAGCTCGCTGTTTCAGGACGATGATGAACGAAAATCGATCTATGCGTATGCCGCCGACATGGAGGACTACCGGAGTTTTCAGGCAGGCGGCACCAAGCTCGTTATCGGGCGGGCAAAGGTCACGTCACAGGTTACGCGGATATCCACAAATTTGTGTTTTGGCGTCCTGCATCTCGGGGATCACAGCATCTCCTGCGGGACCGGTGAATATCAGGGCGCGCAGAAATATGAAGCCTTTGTCAAAGAGATTTCAGATGCTTTCGCCGGAGCGGACTTTCCCAGAACCATACTTTTGCTGGGCAAGCATTTCGGAACGTCCACGTACTCTCTGACCTCGCTCTTTGCCGATGCGCGGCGGAAAGTCCTGGACATGATCATGGAGCCGACGCTGCGAGAGGCTGAAGCGGCGTATAGCGCGATTTACAAGCACCATGCTCCCTTGATCCGCTTTTTGAAAGGGTCCGGCACGCCATTGCCAAAAGTGCTGTCTGTCGCAGCCGACTTGTATTTGAATGCCAAACTTCGCAGGGTGCTTCAAGGGGAGGGGCTTGACCCCGAAGTCGTAAGGCCGCTTCTGGAAGAGGCGCGTCTGGCCGGTGCAACTCTGGATGCGGCTGCCCTGGGCTTGCTGCTGGCATCCAACATCGAGCGTCTGGCCGAAGAACTTCTCGGACAACCTGACGACGTATCTCTCATGGAAAAGCTGAATAAGGCTGCAAAACTGGTCCAGGTATTGCCGTTTGAGGTCAATCTCTGGAAAACCCAGAACATCTGCTACAATATCCTTCACTCATGTTGCCCCGATTTCAAAGAGAAGGCCGATGCGGGTGATGAGAATGCGCGGGAATGGATACGCAATGCCATGGTTTTGGCCGAAAATTTTCAAATCCGGATGCCTGAAAGGCTCCTTTAGCTCAGGGACCTGGAAGATTCCATTTTCTTATCGAGGCTGACGATGAAAATCCTGATGATCACCAACGAATACCCACCGCACATTTATGGCGGCGCAGGTGTCCACGTGGACTATCTCTGCCGCGAGCTGGCGCGGCTGGATGGCGCCCGGCATCAACTGCAGGTGCTGTGTTTCGGCGACCAGCGGGCGTCCGGCGCCAATTTTGACGTGACGGGGATTGCCGGGATGCCTGAGCTTTTATTTCCAAAGGGGCCCCATGAAAAGGTTATCGACGTTCTGGGGCGCAATATCGCCATGACCGCTCAGGCCGCGGATGCCGATATCGTGCACTGCCACACCTGGTATGCGTATCTTGCGGGCTGCCTGGTCAAGCAGTTCCTGGAAATCCCCATGGTCATTACCGTCCACTCCCTGGAGCCGAAGCGCCCGTGGAAGCGGGAGCAGATCGGAACCGGCTACAATGTCAGCAGTTGGCTGGAGAAAACCGCCATGGAGAATGCCGAAGGGATCATCGCGGTGTCGCAGGGCATGAAAAACGACATTTTGAACTGCTATCACCCGGATCCTGAAAAAATCCGGGTGATTTACAACGGCATCGATACCCTGCAATACCAAAAGACGCTGAACCCCGATATCCTTGCCGCCTACGGGATCGATCCGCTCAAGCCGTATGTGCTTTTTGTCGGCCGCCTCACCCGGCAAAAAGGGATCATTCACCTGGTCCATGCGCTGCCTTACATCGAAGAAGGCGTGCAGATCGTTTTGTGCGCCGGCGCACCGGATACGGAAGCGATTGCGCGCGAGATGCGCATTGAAGTCGAACGCGCCCGTGCCGGCACCCCCAACGACATCATCTGGATTCCCGAGATGGTGCCCGTGGAACAAATTATCGTTCTCTACAGCCATGCGGCGCTGTTTGTCTGCCCATCGGTTTACGAACCCTTCGGCATCATCAATCTGGAGGCCATGGCCTGCGGCATTCCTGTGGTTGCGGCGTCCGTGGGGGGCATCCCCGAAGTGGTGGTTCACGGTAAAACCGGAATCCTGGTACCCTTCGATCCGGTCAGCAGCGCCGATCCGGAGCCCTTAAGACCGGAACAGTATGCCCAGGATCTGGCGGCTGCCATTAATGAACTGCTGCGCGCACCGGAGCGGCGGCAAATCATGGGCGCCGAATCCCGCCGACGGGTTGAGGCGCATTTCGACTGGGAAGCCATTGCCCGGCAGACGCTGGAATACTATGAGCAATTGCGCAAGGCGCGATACAGCGGTAAAAACATGAAAGGCGATTAAAAATGAATTGCGCTGTTTCAAAGGAAATGCTGGCCACATATCGCCTTCAGATGGGTCCGGGGCTGACCTTTGAACGGGTATGCGATTTGCTCCCCTATTTTCACGACCTGGGGATCAGCCACCTGTATCTGTCGCCATGCCTCAAAGCGGCTGCCGGCAGCACTCATGGATACGATGTGGTGGACCCATCTCAAGTGGATCCCCGATTGGGGGGCCAGGAAGGATTTGATCGCCTGTGCAAGGCATCGGCTGAGTTTGGAATGGGGCTGGTGCTGGACATCGTGCCCAACCACATGGCCGCCGCCGGCCGGCAGAATCGCTGGTGGTGGGATGTCCTGGCCGAAGGCCCCCAGAGCCGCTATGCGGAGTTTTTCGACATCCGCTGGGATCATCCGGACCCGCTCCTGCACGGCAAGGTGCTGCTGCCTGTACTGGGGGATGAACTCAAGCAATGTCTGGAGTACCAGCAGATTCAAATCCGCCGCAGCGGACAGGAGATTTGCCTGGTTTATTTCGAATACGAATTTCCGGTCTCAACCCGTTCACTGCCGTATCTGCTGCAAGCTCTATGCGGGACTAACGCACGCCCGTCCCTGGCCCATCTTGCCGGAACGTTTGCGGCCGGCAGATTTCAGGAAAGCGGCGCATCCGTCCGCGGACAACCAGCCGATCAAACGGCTTCGCATCCGGGCCCGGGCACACTGGATGATGCGGCGAAGGCGGCATTGGATGCTGCGATCGTGTCGACCAACGCGAACTCCCTGCGCCTGAAAAGATTTCTGGATCTTCAGCATTACCGGCTTGGATTCTGGCGGCTGGCCAACCGGGACCTGAATTACCGCCGGTTTTTCGATATCCATCAGTTGGCCGGGGTTTGCGTGGAAAAGGAAGCGGTGTTTGCGGCCACCCATGAGCTGGTGCTGCGCTGGATAGGCGAGGGGCGGATTGACGGACTGCGCATCGACCACCCGGACGGGCTGCGTGACCCCACGTCTTATCTGGAGCGCCTCCGGGCTGCGGCGCCCCGGACCTGGATTGTGGCTGAAAAAATTCTGGAGCCGGGGGAAACGCTTGCTCCCGAGTGGCCGGTCGCCGGAACCACCGGCTATGATTTTCTCAATCTTGTTGGCGGGCTGTTCGTGGATCCCCGGAGCGAGAGGCTCCTGACGGACTTCTATCAAGAGTTCACCGACCAGTCAGCCGACTACGGGGAAATTGCGCAAGAGAAAAAACTTCTGGTCCTGGAGCTTCTCTTCGGCAGCGAGCTGTCCCGCCTGGAAGGGCTTTTGGAGGACAGCCGCCGGCAATGCCCCGGATATGGCTCCTTCCGGCAGGAGGACGCCCGGCGCGCCCTGGCGGAAGTCATTGCCTGCTTTCCGGTCTACCGGACCTATATCCGGCCCGATACCGGCGGCGTCGGCGACAGGGATCGGGCGGTTGTTCTGGAAGCCCTGACTGCCGCCCAGCGCCGGCAGCCGGATATTGTTCCCGATACGTGGCGGTTGATTGCGGATATTCTGCTGTTGACGCAAACCGGAGATACGGAGAGTGAATTCGTTTTGCGGTTTCAGCAATTGACGGGACCGGTCATGGCAAAGGGGGTTGAGGACACGGCGTTTTTTTGCTTCAACCGGCTGATCTCCCTGAATGAAGTCGGCGGAAATCCGGAGGCATTCGGCATTTCGCCGGACGCTTTTCATGCGTTCTGCCTTCGGATTCAGTCAAGTTGGCCACAGACCCTGCTGGCCAGCGCCACCCACGACACCAAGCGCGGCGAAGACACGCGCCTTAGAATTGATTTGCTTTCGGAGATTCCGGAGCGCTGGATTCAGGCAGTCCGGCGCTGGTCCCGGATGAATGCGCGCTTTCGCCGCAAGGGCTTTCCCGATGCCAACACGGAGTACTTTCTGTACCAGACCCTTGCGGGCGCCTGGCCAATCGGATGCGACCGGCTGGTGCCGGCCATGCTGAAGGCAGCCAAAGAGGCCAAGGTGCATACCTCGTGGATGGATCCGGACCCGGTTTTCGAGGAAGCCCTCCGGGCGTTTGTCTGGGAGGTGACGGGGAACCCGGACTTTACGGCGGACCTGTCTGCTTTTCTCGAACCGCTGGTCTGGCCCGCGGTGGTCACGTCCCTGTCCCAGACCCTGATCCGGTGCACGGCGCCGGGGGTGCCGGATATTTACCAGGGGACCGAGCTTTGGGATTGCAATCTGGCGGACCCGGACAACCGCCGGGCAGTCGATTTTGACCTGCGCCGCAGGCTTCTGGCCGAAATCCGCACGCTCCCTATTGATGAGATCCTGAACCGGCATGCCGAAGGATTGCCGAAGCTCTTTCTGCTGCAGCGGGTGCTGTCGACCCGCAGACGGTGCGCCGAGGCCTTCGGGCCAAAGGGAACGTACCGATCGCTGACAGCAGAGGGGAATCGCTCGGGCCACCTGGTGGCGTTTGTGCGCGGGGAAAAGTCGGTGACCCTGGCGCCGAGGCTGGCAGTGGGCCTGAACGGAGATTGGGAAAATACAGTCATTGAACTTCCGGCGGGAAACTGGGAGAACGTATTCAGCGGCGAACGTTTCAGCGGCGGGAAGCAGAAGCTATCGCAGTTGCTGGCGAAATTTCCGGTGGCGCTGATGGTAAAAGAAGAATGAATCCAATAATCCGGCAGCTCAAACCCGGCCGAATGTGGTTGTCATTTCGAGCAGGCGTTTCGCCGGCAGGGCATCGAACTGCTTTTCCGTCATGCGCCAGACCCAGTTGCCCCGGACTTGCCCCGGCGTGTTGATGCGGGCGTCCGCGCCCAATCCGAGCAGGTCCTGGACCGGGATGATGGACCACCTGGCCGGTGACAGCATGGCGAGGCGGATCAGCTCCCATGCGATCTCCCGGGCCGTGGCCCTGCGGCCTGAAATGACGGACAGGCGGTGCTTTTCGCTGCGTGAAGCCTCATTTTCAAACCATCCCCTTGCCGTGTTGTTGTCGTGGGTTCCGGTGTAGACCACGCCGTGCTCCGGGATGTTCTGGGCGGCGTTGGGGTTGAGCGCCGGGTTGCCGGAAAAACCGAACATCAGCACCCGCATCCCGGGGAACCCGAATCGCTGCATGGTTTCGCGGACATCGGCGGTGATATGGCCCAGGTCCTCGGCGACCAGCGGCAGCGAAACAAACCGGCGCTGGAGTTCGGAAAAAAAATCTTCGTACGGCGCATCCACCCACCGGCCGGATTTTGCGGTGGTCTCCCTGGCCGGGACCTCCCAGAACGCAACCAGCCCCCGAAAATGATCGATGCGCACGGCATCGAAAACGGCCATCTGATGGGCGATGCGGCGGATCCACCAGTCATACCGGGTCTTTTGATGGGTCTCCCAGTTGTACAGGGGATGGCCCCAGAGCTGACCGTCGGCGCTGAAATAGTCGGGCGGCACCCCGGAGACGCACGAAGGTCTGTACAAGCGGTCCAGCCTGAAGAGCCGTCCGATGGGCCCAGACATCCGCACTGTGAAACGGAACGTAGATGGGGACGTCGCCGAAGAGGTGGATGCGTTTTTCCCGGCAATAATTCCGAAGGTTCCGCCACTGCCGGTAAAACAGGTACTGCTCGATCTTCAGCATCTCAACGGCGTCATGATTCGCTTCCAGTAGATGCGGGATTTCCCCGGCCTTTCGCGTGCGGATTTTTGGCGGCCACAGGTTCCAGGAAACATCCACGTGGCGCGCGGACAGCGCGCAGAACAGCGCATAGTCTTCGATCCAGAAGGCATTATCTGCGCAGAAGCTTTCATAGCCGCTGTCCGGCATGCGCTGCATGAATCGCAGGCAGGCTTTTTCCAGCAACCGGCGCTTGAACGTCACGGCCGCCGCGTAGTCGATGCGGCCCTCCGGCGGACTGACGGGCAATTTGCAGATCCGCAAGGTCGATCAAGCCTTCTGCCGCGAGGGCTTCCGGGCTGATCAGCAGCGGGTTGCAGGCAAAGCACGATACGCTGTGGTAAGGCGAATGGCCGGAGGCAGCCTCGGTCGGGTTCAGGGGCAGGATTTGCCAGATCCGCTGTCCGGCGGCGTGCAGAAAATCCACAAACCGGAATGCGCCGGGACCCAGATCTCCGATGCCGAAACGCGACGGCAGGCTGAAAATGGGCAGCAGAACGCCGCTGGAGCGTGAAAGCATCGGGTATCCTTTCTATACGGGTAATGTGGCGGCATCAGCCGGCAGGCGTTGATAGGTTGATTGTGGCATCTTATCCGCTTTCCGCGCGTCAGCCTTGGGGGGCGTCCAGGAGTTGCCGGATTCCGCGAAGCGGGATCCCCACCCAGTCCGGGCGGTTGTTCAGTTCGTAGGAAAGTTCGTAAACCGCCTTTTCCAGAAGCAGCGCGCCCAGCAGGATGCGAAGCTCATTGCGGCTGCCGGGAATGAACCGGGTTTCGCCGACTTCATGCAAATAACTTTTAAGAAATTCCGCGCTCACCCAGCGCTGCCAGAACTCCGCCCAATGATCCATCTCCGCGGCGGTCTCCGGCGGGATCCCGTTTTCCTGCCGGCGAAGCAGGGCGGCATGGGCGGCGTAGTGAAACGAGCGCAGCATCCCGGCCACATCGCTCAGGGCGGAGCGCTTGATGCGCCGCTCCGTGATGGGCCGGGCCGGTTCGCCCTCGAAATCGATGATGATGAAATCGCTTCCCGTGAAAAGCACCTGCCCGAGATGGTAATCGCCGTGACAGCGGATGCGCAGGGCGCTGATTTTGGTTTCGAGCAAATCCTTGAAGCGGTTCATCAAATCCTTTTCACGTTTCATGATAGCAACCGCCAGCGGACGCAGGCCCTCGGGCAGCCGGTTGAACTGCCGCCGCAGCAGTGGCAGGGCTTTGCCGACCTGATTGCGCATGGACTGGTACAAGCCACGCTGGTAGAGCCTGGAAAAAGCTTCAGGCTTGAATTCCGGCAGGCTCTGTTCCGATGCCAGGCACATGTGCATTTCAGCGGTGCGCCGACCCAGCAGGCGGGCGGATTCCAAATAATCTCCGATGAGCCCGGCCGCCTCGTCGGACGGGGCCGTGTCCAGCAGATCAACGGAGAACGCGGCCGGCAGATCCAAAAGGGGTTGCCCCATGGCAGCATTGAAGTATTGATTCAAGCTATCCAGGGTGTAACTCCATGCATCGCCCTGGTTGGTCACAAACCCTTGCAGGATGGCGATGGTCATCGGTTCATCCTGGTTCAGCACGAAGTTCGATCGCGCCGGCTGTCGGTGCGCAGTACGGAAATCGTTTTTCAGTGAGCAGCCGTCCGATTTCAAGATCCGGATTGACCCCTGGAGAGAGTTTGCGGACGAGCTTTAGAATCAGTCGGTCGCCGAACCGGATCGATGTGTTGCTCTGCTCCGCCCGCATCATTGTCGGCGACGGCAGGGGCTGGCCTTTCGTGAGCAGCGTGCGGAAGGCGCGCGTGGTGGAACCCCGCATCTGCCCGTGGTGTCCGTGGATGATTCGTTTGCGGGCCATAACCTCCAGCAGCGCTTCGCCGAAGGCGGCATCCGCCAGCGCATCGTACAGCAGAAGGGACCGAGGGCTTGCACTTGAGCTTGAGTCTGGCGATGACGGCCTGGGGATGCTCCTGTCAACAGGCGATCGGATTGGTTCTCATGGGCCAGCGCCATGGGAACGGCATACATTTCCGCATCGCCGGAAAGGTAGTCCACCCGCACCAGGGCGATAGCCCAACGCCGGGAATCCTTCGTCAAAGAGAACATGTCCACGATGCCGGCCTGCTTGAGCGGCCGCGCTTTGCCGCCGAACCATCGGCTGCGGGTGAGGAAGCCGGGCAGCACCTCCTCCAGTCGGGCGGCGGCCTTGCCGTTGAAAAAATCTTCTTCTTCACAATCGGTTTCCACCACCGGGACTGTTGTCGCTCCGGCTTGTGGCGGCGTTCCCTCGGCAACCGTCTGCGACGGTGTCAGGTAAAACCAATAAAAACTGTGGGGGCCGAGCGACAGGAAGTAAGGTGTTGTCTGGATGGGCGGAAAAGAAGTTCGGCCGAAAAGCTCCACCGGGACCATCCCCTGGTATGCGGACAGGTCAAGCTGGACGTACTGGACGAACCGTGACAGGTTGCAGACGACCAGCAGCCGCTCGTTTTCATAACGGCGGATGAACGCCAGGATGCGATGGTTGTCGGGTGTGAGAAATTCGATGGCGCCGCGGCTGAAGGCTTTAAATCGTTTCCGCAGAGCGATCAGGCGCTTCATCCACCACAGCGTGGAGTGCGGATTGGCCTGCTGCACCTCCACGTTGATGACCTCGTAGTGGTATTCCGGAGAGATGATCACCGGCAGAAAAAGCTTTTGGGGGTTGGCGCGTGAAAACCCGGCATTGCGGTCGGGGCTCCATTGCATCGGCGTGCGCACGCCGTCCCGGTCGCCGAGATAGACGTTGTCGCCCATGCCGATTTCGTCGCCGTAGTAGATCACCGGTGAACCCGGCAGGGAGAACAGCAGCGCGTTTGCGAGCTCCGTGAGGCGCCGGTGGTTTCCGAGCAGGGGAAGAAGCCGCCGGCGGATTCCGAGATTGATGCGCATGCGGGGGTCCTGGGCATAGACCCGGTACATGTAGTCCCGTTCTTCGTCGGTGACCATTTCCAGGGTCAGTTCATCGTGGTTGCGCAGAAAGATTGCCCACTGGCAGTTTTCCGGAATGGCGGGGGTTTGATCGAGGATGTCCAGAACCGGGAACCGGTCCTCCATGTGCAGCGCCATGAAAAGCCGCGGCATGAGCGGGAAGTGGAAGGCCATGTGGCATTCATCGCTGTCGCCGAAATAGGCCACGGCATCTTCCGGCCACTGATTCGCTTCGCCCAGGAGCATGCGGTTTTTGAACCTGGCATCCACGTGGGCCCGCATTTCCTTCAGGAATCGGTGCGTTTCCGGGAGGTTTTCGCAGTTGGTCCCCTCGCGCTCGAAGAGATAGGGGATGGCGTCCAGCCGCAGCCCGTCAACGCCCATTCCGTACCAGAAATCCAGCGTGGCGAGGATCGCCTTGCGCACGCGGGGATTGTCGTAGTTGAGATCGGGCTGATGGGAATAGAAGCGGTGCCAGAAGTAGGCGCCGGCCACGGGGTCCCATGTCCAGTTGGACGTTTCGAAGTCCTGGAAAATGATCCGGGCGTCCGGGTAGCGCTGCGGGGTGTCGCTCCAGACATACCAGTCCCGCCAGGCGCTGCCGGGTCTGGCGCTGCGGGCGCGCTGGAACCAGGCATGCTGATCGGAGGTGTGATTGACCACCAGTTCCGTTATCACCCGCAGGCCGCGGCGGTGGGCCTCCGCCAGAAATCTTTTGAAATCCCGCAGGGTGCCGTAGGCGGGATGGATGTCGCGGTAGTCGGCGATGTCGTAGCCGTCGTCGCGCAGGGGGCTCGGGCAAAAAGGCATCAGCCAGATGGCGGAGACTCCCAGGTCTTGCAGGTAGTCGAGCTTTCGGGTGAGGCCTTGAAAATCGCCCACGCCGTCATCGGTGCTGTCGAAAAAGCTTTTGACATGCAACTGGTAAATGACGGCGTCTTTAAACCAGAGGGGATCGTCGCTCATCTCTGCCATGCTCCGGGAGATCTTGGTCCATAGCCTTTCCTTTACAAAAAAGTAATCGAAATCGGTGCTCAGAGGGCACTGTCCATCATCAATTCCTGGTAAAGCGACAAATAGTTCCGTGCGGCTTTTTCCCAGGAAAAATCCATGGACATGCCGTTGGACTGAATGCGTCTCCAGATCAGCGGCATCCGGTAAACGCCGACGGCTTTTTGAATCGCGGCCAGACAGTCCGTGGAATCCGCATGCTTGAATGTAAAACCGGTTCCCTCGCCGGTACGCTCATTCGCCTCGGATATCGTGTCATTCAGGCCGCCGGTGGCGCGAACCACGGGAATCGTTCCATATTTCATGGCATAAAGCTGGGTCAAGCCGCAGGGTTCATAGCGGGAGGGAACCAGAAGCATATCGGCGCCGGCCAGAATCCGTCTGGCCAATTCTTCGTCAAAGCGCTGAATGAATGCGAATGCGCCCGGGTAGGGCTCGACGGCCCGTTGAAGCGTTGCTGCAACTGCCCATCGCCGGTCCCCAGAATGACCAGGCCCACCTTCAGGGATTCAATCAGTTCGCTCAGTATCGGAATGATCAAATCAATTCCTTTTTGAATGTCCAGCCGGGATACAATGCCGATGACCGGACGTTCCATCAGGCTCTCGTCCAGTTGACAAGCCCGAATCAGGGCGGCTTTGCAGATGCGTTTTCCGGACAAGTCGTCAGGCGTGTACCGCGCGGGAATGAAAGCATCCGTCTCGGGGTTCCACAGTCTGATAATTGACACCGTTCAGGAGACCGAACACGGAAGCCTGCCTGCTGCGAAGGACGCCATCCAGACCTTTCCCATATTCCGGTGTTTGAATCTCCCGGGCATAGGTCGGGCTGACCGTGGAAACGGCCCGGCTATAAACCAGCCCGGCTTTCAGCATGCTCCATTTTCCGTAAAATTCCAGTCCGTCCGGCTGATAATGCGACGCATCCAGGCCGGTCAACGCGAATTTATCGCTTGAAAACAGTCCGGAATATCCCAGATTGTGCACGGTAAAAAGGGTTTTGAATCGGCGAAATGCTGGTTCCAGCTGCATATACACCGGAATCAGACCGGTATGCCAGTCGTTGCAGTGGACGATCTGGGGGGCAAAATCCCAGGAATGCATCAGCGAGGCAACGGCGCGGCAGAAAAAAATGAATCGCTCGGCATTGTCGTAATAGTCGCCATCGGCATTGCCGTAAAGATGGGGCCGGTCAAACATGTCTTCCCGGTCGATGACATAAATCGGAGCGACATTTTCAATCGACAGTTTGCGCACCTGAAAGGTCAGACGCTGGGAACCCAGCCACGCATTCAGGTTGGGAAAGACCAGTTCATGACGCAACCCGTGTTCAAAAACCTGTCGATAGCCCGGCAGAATCACGCGGATATCCACGTTCAATCGACCGCAGGGCATTGGGAAGACTGCCTGCGACATCGGCCAGTCCCCCGGTTTTGGCAAAGGGTGCGGCTTCCGATGCGATGAAGACGATGCGAAGCGGTGTCATCTTTGCACCTCAAAATGTCGATTGGTCAGGCTCCTGAATACCTGAGTAGTTACGAATTATATAAATTCAATTATTTCAAGAGAATGTACATTTGTCTTTGATTGTTGTCAAGATGATTCAAGGAAGGAACAGGAAAAATGCCTGTTACAATAAAGGCATCCGATAATCAAATATCTGCCGCCCCTCACCCAAAGAAACCGGAAAAAAGTCATATATGACCATCGGTTAAATATGACCTTTTTTACAGGGCTGTCCATGACTGCCCTGTAAATGTCTTTTTATCTGATTATTCATAAAAATCAGAATGATGAATGACGTGACACGGTGTGCTTGAAACATGGCACAATAATTGAAGATATAAAAAGTTCAGAATTATCAAAACGCGATCGCAAAGCCGGGAACACGGCTGAAAAAGCCTCCCTGAGTGACTTCGTCACTGCCGGCAGCCGCCGCGCTTTAACTTTTATGAGGTGAACCATGGGTGAAAACAATAGTGCAGATGATAAAACTGAAGAAGCCGATGAAGAGTTCCAAAAATCGAGTCAGTCAACCGGTTTCGAGAATATCAAAAATATTATTGCCGATAAATTGCATGGTATTGCGGAGGCGATAGACGAAAAAACGTCGGACCCGGATGCGCAACCCGGCATGGCTCAGGAAAGTCAGGCATCCGGTTGGTTGGACCAATCCGCCGAGTACGTACGGCAATTCGACTATGAACAGGCAAACGCCAATGTTCGGGAATACATCGGGCAGAACCCGGGGCGCTGCCTCTTGATGGCAGGAGGCGCCGGCCTGATTATCGGAGCGATTTTGCGACGCAGGTAAGGAGGCGATTTTCCCCAATGAACAGCAAAGTGATCAACAAGGACCCGGCAACACAACGCGAATCCTTGACCGAACTGCTGAAACAGCTTGCCAATAACTCGGCCGCGGTGGTTCACAACGAAATTGAGCTCGTGACCCAGGGAATTCGCGAAAAGGGAAGGGCAGTTCGCAGCGGTGTCTCTGACAGTCACGGCAGGTGTGGTCATCTGTTTTGCCGCGTTCCTGTCTCTTTGCGCCGCATTGTTCATCGAACTCACTTCTTATATGGCCCCTGTCATTGCGGCGCTTGTCACGGGAGCGGCGCTTGCCTTAATCGGTGTCGTCATTGCCTTCATCGGATACAGGCAATTGAAGAAATCGATCCTTAAAACGTAAATGACAATGCAAACACTGAAAAGGAGGACAAGCAATGGCCGAAAGAAAGAATCCAGGTGATACAAAGGAAGCGGATGCCGAGCGCAGTTCCGAAGACATCCGTCAGGATATCGCCAAGGGAGAAGAGAACATTTCCCAGACAGTTGCGCAAATCGGCGAGCTTATCGAAGAGAAACTGGATTGGCGTGAATATGTGAAGGACTCTCCATACCTGGCGATAGGGGCAGCCGCCGGTCTTGGCTATCTTGCCTCAAGGATATTCATATCACGCACCACTCCCATGGAGCGAATCATGGGTTCCATTGCCAAGGAAGTTCGCGGCTCACTTGGTGGCGTGCTTGCCGGAGCCGCCGGCTCCGGCTTGATCAAGATGACCCTGCAAGTTATTGCCACAAAGGCAGCCGCCAGTTGGATAAAGAAGGCTATCTCTGCAGATTCGGCCGGTAACGGCGCCGGGCCTCAACCCCGGACAGGGCGCGGTTCAACCATCGGCCCGGAAGTGGATACATCAACAAATCTTTGAATTAAAAGATAACGTTTAATCTTTCTTAGGAGGATACCATGGAAGTCAAACACAAAAAACACGAGACCCCCAAGCAGCAGACGACGGAAGAACCCGGCAGCGACAGTGCTGATGACCAGAGCACTCTGGAACACGGCGCCGAGGTTCGCGAACGCGCGCAGGAGGCTGTAAGTGAAGTTTATGATAAAACAGCCCAGACGGTAAGCGAAACTTATGAGTATGTTAAGCGTTATGGCAGCAAAAATCCGGGCAAGACAATGCTTATCGCATTGGGGATAGGCGTCGGACTGGGGTATTTTCTGGGTGCAAGCTCTCGACGTTCGGGCGCCACCGGCCGGTTTGCCCGGCCCGTGGTCAACGCGCTTTCCGATGTTGCTCTGGAGTTTTTCCGTTAAACCATCGCCTGCTGCCATCCAAATTTTGATTTTTTGAGATCATCATCCGTGGTTAAGAGATTGTTTTCATATTGCAAGGAGAAGAAGAATGAAACCCATTAAAATCGTAATCGTTCTATTTATGTTTGTCACACTCGGGTGTTTCACAATGGCGTGTTCGGAGCATCGGATTTCGCGTTTGAGCCCAGAGACTCCATTGGATTATTCCCAGTATGGCAGGCCGCCGATCTCGGCGAAAATTTTATTGCTGTTTCCGGCCGAGTTTGAGCGCTTCGAGCATACCAGCAATTTTGAGAGCGGCGGCATCCTTTACCACCTCGGCCGGGATGCCGAACTTGAGATGAGAAAAGCCTTTGGCATTGAATTCGCCAAGGTTGAGATAATGCCGGTGCGAAGCGAAGCCAGGGCGATAGAGATGCTTTCGCCGAATGATCCGGAAAACGCCCGGGTGCGGACCTATGATTATGTGGCGATACCTAAATTCCTGCGCGCCGATTCCACTGGAAGACAAAGACAAGTATCAATTTGAAGTCGATCTTCAGGTGGAGTTTACCGCAAATAACGGCTCAAGCATCACCATCACAGGCCATGGAGATTCCATGCTTGGAAAGGACGCGCAATCGACGCGGGAAAAAGGCGCCAGCCTGGCGGTGCAGTATGCGGTTTCCGCCCTTTTGGACGGCATTGAAAAAAGACGGAATCTTTTTGTGAACTAATGGCCGGAAGTCTGAATTTCGAAAGCGTTCTTGCCGCGTATTCGTCCCATTAACCACAGCGTTTTTCTTAAGACAAATTCATAAGGAGACTGACCATGAAACAAAAGGCTTATCAAGTTGTTTTCCCCGTTACACTTGTTGTAATAATGGCGTTTCTATCCATTATCTTTTTCGCAGATGCAGATACTTCTTTTGCAGCCTCGGGCGGCAAGAAATCGTCGGCAGTTGGCAGAAACTCTGCTGTCGAGTTTACTGAGGCCCGTATCAAAAAGCTTCAAAGCGCACTAAAGATCACCGATGCCCAGAAAGCATTATGGAATAACCTTACTCTGGTGATGCGGGAAAATGCGAAAGAAATGGACGCCCTTACCAAGGACAGGACTGGAAACATCAAGACCATGAACGCTGTCGAACAGATGAAATTCCGCAGTCAAATTTCCGAAGCCCATTCAGATCAACTGAAGAAGTTCATCCCGCCTTTCGAGACGCTCTATGGCAGCATGTCGGATAAACAGAAGAAGAATATCGATACAATATTCCTGACAGGGCGACATGGAAAACACATCATGCATTGATCATACATATTCAACTAACGATTGACGCCAGGCAGGCGATTGGAATCGATCCAAGAATGGAGTGACTTTATGATAACATCAAGTACTTGGATTATGGGCCCATGCCGCCGCCCCCACCGCCGGGAATAGGCATCTTTTTTCCACCCATCATATTCCCATCCATTATTATTCATCCCTAATGGGCATCGTCTCGGCTGCCAGGTTCAAGCCGGATTGTCCTGGGCTGCCGCAAATTATTACATACTGGAGACACATCGTTCGAGCCTAAAATGTTGATGATAAACAATCAATCATAAAATGACAGCACCATGAGAAATGCAAAATCGATTGCAGTTTTAGGTAGAAAATGATATTTTTTTCAAAAGAGATGGTTTGGTTCGGAAAGAAATTCCATTCGTATCGGGCAACATCTGACTGGAGAGAAATATATGGCGCAATCTGTCTTTCTAATTCATGACGTACTTGACAAACCTTTTGCCCGGCGACTGGCGATTGCTCTTTCACTGGCTGGTGCTACCGTGTGGCTCGACGAAGCTGAGACAGGACAGATCCGGGATACCCTGACCGGAAACATCGGCAAGGAGATTCTTGGCGATATTTATCTGGCTGTAATTTTATCGCCGAATTCGGTCGGGTCCGACTGTGTCCAGCGTGAAATAGAGGCTGCGCTGAATCGGGGGGCGGCCGGATTAACCATATTGGTCTTGCCGCTGCTTTATAAAGACTGTGCAGTTCCGGCATTTATGGCGGATAAGATCTGCGCAGACTTTCGAGATCCGGCAAACTATCCCGGCATGCTGCGCAGGGTCTGCGACCGTCTTAAGATAGGCCGTGCTGGTAAAGCGTCTGTCTTGCCGGCCAGTATGGCCGGAATATGGCAGGGGGAGTGGGTCTGGTGTGGCCGGCAACGCAATGCGCATATGTATCTGTCCGCCTCGCCGGTTATTCCGTCCAAGATTGTCATCCAGTATCTGAAATCGGGCATTTTAACCATTGTAGAACAGACGCTCGACGTGCAAGTTTCAGGAAACGCGGTTAAACTGATCGGGACCGGCTATCGGTTGCTTGAGCGCGGAATCTCTTTGGGATGGAAGCTGGATACGTTCAATTTGTCCCTTGGCGCATCCGGCAAGACGCTTGAAGGAATCAATACGGACAAAAAAGGGATGCAATCTCCCTTGCTGTTTAAACGAAAATGACCGCGTTGCCCGACCTGATACCTGTTTCGAACCGAGATGGCTGCACTGCCCATTAGATCGGCTAAAACAGCTTGTATTTCCATATGAATTCTATTGCGTTCTGTCAATAAAAACAATTCCCCCCTACTCACTTCGGAAAAAAATCTATCTCGATTTTTGGCGGCAGGAATTATCGACGCAGCAGATATAGTCGCTCCATCTGATAACTCCGATTAATCCGCCTTTATCATCTGCCGCCCAAAACACAAAAGTTGCTCAAATAAGTCATATATGACCACTGGTTAAATATGATCTTTTTTCAAGACGGTTATTGGCTGTTTCGTCAATGCCTTATTGGTCAATTATTCATAAAAATCAGCAGGATGTATCATGTGATGCAGCGTATATGAATCCTGGCATAAAGAATGCAGCGATAACAAATAAGAAATAATTGCTATTTGTTTCTCGTTGATTGCCTCATTTCCGCCGTCCTTCGGTCATTTATTTACCAATTCCGCCGGGCATCAGTATTAGGACATCCGGCTGAAGCTCTGACGGGAGAATCTGATCTATGTTCATTCGTGCACGTCAATATTTGCTTCTGGGTATATTCGCTGTCACAGCCTTGATGCTCTGGCTTCACTGTGGCTTAGCCTTTTCTGGGGATAAAACTGAAAAAAAGGCTGAAGCTATCGCGGAAAAAGTAGAAAAGAAAGCCAACCAGACAGAGAAGGCGGAAGGGAAGAATAATCTGGTGAAGGATGAGGTCGAGGTGAAAACTGACGCCAAAGGTGAGCCGGTCGTTGAACAGGTCGGAGAGGCGTCGTGGTACGGCAAAGGTTTTCAGGGGAAAAAAACCGCCAGCGGCGAAAAATTTGATCAACACGACCTTACCGCCGCGCATCCGACATTGCCGATGGGAACTGAAGCAACCGTGACGCACCTGGAAACCGGCAAGTCTGTAGAGGTAACGATTAATGATCGTGGCCCGTACAGCAAAGGGCGAGATATCGATTTATCAAAAAAAGCCGGCAAAGCAATTGGCATAAATAAAGACGGTGTGGCGCCAGTTAAAATCGAAGCGAAAGTTTCACCAGAAGAGGAATAAGCTAAACAAACGACAAAATATTCTTATCCCCAGTTATTGGGATTGCAGGTTTTGGCAGTAAATTCAAAATATGAGGAATAGGTATTCATCATGACAAAACAACAAGAAAAAGAACAAATGAATGCAGGGGAGTCTCATCAGATGTCAAGCGGCAAGTCCCGCGGCTGCAGGTCGGGCGAACAAGAAGAGACTAAAGGGCGTATCCAAACAGAAGAAGGGAAAGTGGGGTGGATTTTACTTTGGGCATTGGGAATCCCGATCCCGATCTTATTGCTGCTGTTTGTCCTGCGTGGATGCACCTGAGACGATCCACAGTGGAATGGGCCGATTCCAGTGTGTATTTTGACCTCACGCGGGAATCCGTAAAAAATAGTCCTGAGTTCGACCCTTCTTAAGCCGTTAGCCGGAATTATGATGCGTATCTTTACGACAACTGCGGATGGCCTATAAAGGAGAATAAATATATGCCAAGCAACCGCAAAACAGATGTGAACCCGCGCTCGATTTCTTTCTATGTGATCCTGGGAGCGGCGTTGTTCGCCTTCATCCAATCGTTCTCGCTGCTGTCTCCCATTCTGCTGTCGTTGCTGCTCATTCTTCTGATTTCGCTCGCAGTCAATCCCGTGATCTCCCGGATGCGGGCTTTGACGAGGTGGAAGAAAAAGCGCGACGGGGCTGATCGTGGCGGCATTGGTCGTGGTCATTGTCTTGACGGGCTGGGCTTTCTTCGGGCCGATGAAGGCCTCGGTCACCAAGCTCTCGGAACAGTTGCCCGGCTTACTGGGAACGTCTCCAAAAGCCCCTGATCAAAATGGAGCAACAAGCAGTGCTTTCCGAGGAAAAACTCCAGGCGGAAGTCACCACTGAAATTGCCCAGACCGCGACGGCGGCGGGCAAGCCCGAACCCGCGCGACAAACCGCTGAACCGGCTCCGCCCAAACCCGCGAAAGAGTCGGGATCTCTTCGTTCCAGTTTGAGCGAGATGTTCCAGGGGGTGGCCGGCAGCTTCACGGCGGTGGCGTTCAACGCGGCTCAGATTCTGGTCGTTTTGGTGACGGTCTTCTTCGGCGTGACCTTTACGCTGATGAATCCCCGCCCGATCTTTGGGGCCATGTTTTCCCTGGTACCCGAGCGCCACCACGATCAGGCGCTGACCATCGTGCAACGCATTGGAAAATTTGTGCCCAGCTGGGCCGGGGCGACGCTGCTGGGGATGGTGACGATTGGCCTGCTGGTTTTCCTGCTCATGTGGCCGATCTTCGGATTCATGGACGCGCTGGTTCTGGGGCTGATCGCGGGCGTCCTGGAAGCGGTTCCCTTTCTGGGCCCGATCCTCAGCGCCGTGCCCGCACTGTTGTTCGCCGTCGGCAAAGGCGGCATGACCCCGCTGTGGGTCCTGCTCGCCTACATCGCGGTCCAAGCCTTGGAGAACAATGTGATTCTCCCTTTCATCATGGCGCGCGGCATGAAATTGCATCCGGTGGCAGTGATCTTTTCCATGCTCTTATGCGTGGCCGCCTTCGGCGTGCTGGGTGTTTTGGTCGCGGCCCCTCTGGTTGCCATTGTGGACATCTTGCACGACGAGCTTTATCGAAAGCGCTTTCTTCCCACGACAACGGACGCAGACCTGGATCGTCTGGCAGGAAACGCTTTGTGTGAAAAGCAGTCCGTCAGCAAATGACACGGGAAAGCGGAGATCAAGCCTCGATACCTGGCAACTGGTTATAAATACGGGAACCACGATTGTGACGTTTCTGATGGTGTTCCTGATTCAAAATACTCAGAACAGGGACTCTCTGGCCTTGCAAGTAAAATTGGATGAATTGATTCGTGTAATAGAAGGCGCGCATAATGCCCTATTGGATTTGGAAGAACTGGACGAGAAGGAGCTCGGGAAAATTCGAATCAATTATGAGAATTTGGCAAAACAGGCCCGAGAGGATTTGAGGCGAGGAGAGAGCGATACAGGCGTAAAGTCTGTCGCCGAAAGATAGTTTCCCACGGCATCGATAAAAACGACGCTGTGGTGAAGCGGGAGGGGTAACTTCTGATTCCATCATGAACAGACGACAAAATGCATATCGGTTGATGGGCCTTTTCTGCGGCTTTCTGCTGCGCGTTGTGCGCGGTTTCAGACGCAATCAGGGGCTCCTGCTGGCCGGCGCTGTCGCCTATTATACCCTGTTGTCAATTGTGCCCCTGTCAATTCTCGCCCCCATTGTGCTGACGAATTTTATAGATGAGCAGCAGTTGATTCACACCTTGTCAACGTATCTGGGAATGATGATTCCCGGCTATGCGGCGACTTTGATTGAACAGGTGCGGGCTTTTCTTGAACACCGTAATGTTGTCGGCATCATCGGTTTTCTTGGAATGCTGTTCTTCAGCTCCCTTGCCTTTTCAATGCTTGAAAACGCCATGTCGGTGATTTTTTTTCAGCGGGGCAAAATGCATCGCCGCTACTTTCTCATCTCCGCAATTATTCCCTATGTATATATCATTGTGATGGGGCTCGGTATCGGGCTGGTGTCGTTTATTGTCGGCGCGATCGAGACACTGGAAAGCAGGCATTTGTCAATTCTCGGCTGGAGTTTGAACCTTGGCGGCGCTACCGGGGTGGCGCTGTATGTCATGGGGATCGTCGGCGAGGTGCTGATGCTCACCTCCATCTATCTGGTGATGCCCGGGGTGCGGGTCAGGTTTCGTTACGCGCTCATCGGCGGAATAACCGCTGCGGTTTTATGGGAAATCACCCGCCGGGTGCTGATCTGGTATTACGCGGCCATATCCATCGTGAATATCATCTACGGTTCCATCGCCATAACGGTGGTGGCCCTTCTCAGCATAGAGGTCGTCGCCGTAATCCTGCTGTTTGGCGCCCAGGTCATTGCAGAGCTGGAGCGCAACCCCGACAATTCGGCCGGTGAGGAACACCCGAGATTTGGACATGATTTTTCGGAATCGGGAGATCTTGCACATGGCGGCGTCTTCCCCAAAGGTTATCCATATGACCCAGCTCCTGGCGACAGCGGCTGAGGTGATCGTGCTTTTCGCTGGCCTTTGGCCGCTACTCCGAATGACGCTCTGCCGCCTCCGCTCACGTTCTTGTTTCCCTGGCGATGGTCCTTTGTCTTTTGCCACTCAAAACATCAAAGATGTCGAATAAATGTCATATATGACCACCGGTTAAATACAACCCTTTTAATATGGCTATTCATGGCGACCCTGGAAATGCCTGTTATACTAATTCTTAATATAATTCAATATGATGTATGATATTTCACTGAGTGTTGGAACCCTGGCACAAAGAGTGCAATAAAAGTCAGGTATTCGAATGATTGCACATCTAAAGAAAGGAGAAGGCAAATGAAAAAGCAAGAAATAGAGAGAGGCGGCTATTTGGCGGCAGCAATGGTTTTTGGATTGATATTGATTACGGGCTGCGCCTCAATTCAAATATGGCCGGATTATCAAAGAACTGCAGAGAACAAGATGGTTGTAATCCAGGAGAAGATTGGGGACGGACTGAAATCCGGCGCGCTTACCCTCGATCAATCCCAGATTTTTCTGACGAAACTGAAAATTATTCGGACCGACTATATGGCGCTGAAAGACAAAAGTGTATACCGGGATGTGTGGGACAGCCTTCTTGGAAGACTTGATGCACTCGAAGAGGAGATAAATAGGGCATTTCCGCGAATTACGAGAATTGAAGAACCCCGGAATGAAAACCGAATTGTCGCACTGCAAAGGACAATTGATGACGGAAGAATCAACGGGCGCCTGCCTCTGGCAGAGGGGAGAGATTTTCAAGCCAGACTGGACGGCATTCGGAGTGATAATTTGCGGATGACGGAAGCTGGCAGATCCCCCACGTACGAGGAGACAGCAGGCATTTCCCGCCGGATTGATGCGCTTGGGGACGAGATCAACAGGGCGCTTGCCCGGACGACAAGAGTTGAAGAACCCAGAAGTGGGGACAGGATTGCCGTACTCCAAAGGATAATTGATGATGGAAGAACCAGCGGGCGCTTGCCTCTGGCAGAGGGGAGAGATTTTCAAGCCAGACTGGATGCCATTCGGATTGATTATTCGCGGATGACGGACGGAAGCAGATCCCCCACGCACGAGGAGACAACAGACATTTCCCGCCGGCTTGATTTGTTGGAAATCAATCTAAGCCGGTACCGGTAGACATTTCAAAAAAGATCAGGAGATCGCAGACAAGTGGGTGAAACTGTTATGAAGGGCAAAATGACTGTCTCCGGTCCGACAGACGCGTCAGTCATCATCCATTTTTCAGGCAAGTGGCAAACAGGCGCTGAGTTGCAGGGGGCCGACGAGGCGCTCGGCATTCTTGCATTGAAACCCTTGCTGCGTACCGTCACGTTTGATGCTTCGGAGCTTACGGGCTGGGACAGCAATCTGCTGACGTTTCTCATAAAGATCAAAGCGTATCTTGAGAAAAGAGGAATTGACTGCCGGACGGACGCCCTGCCCGAAGGAGCGAGACGGCTGCTGAAGCTGGCAGCGGCGGTTCCGGAGCGTCAGGAAACAAAGAAGGATGCACGCTCCGAGCCGTTCCTGTCCCGCATCGGGGGCAGTGCGATCACGCTGGCGGGATCTGCCGGCGAGGTTTTCGCCTTCCTCGGCGAGGCGACGCTGGCCCTGCTCGCCCTTTTCAAGGGACGGGCATCCTTTCGTCGATCCGACGTCTTTCTCTTCCTTCAGGAATCGGGCGTTCAGGCCCTTCCGATTGTTTCATTGATCAGCCTACTCTTTGGATTGATTCTTGCGTTTGTGGGCGCCATACAGCTTCAAACCTTCGGCGCCCAGATCTATGTGGCCGACCTGGTGGGCATTGCCATGGTCCGGGTGATGGGCGCCGTCATGACCGGGATTATCATGGCCGGCCGCACCGGCGCTTCCTATGCGGCCCAGCTCGGGACCATGCAGGTGAACGAGGAGATTGACGCGCTTAAAACCCTTGGCATCTCCCCGATGGAATTCCTCGTCCTGCCCCGCATGCTTGCGCTGACCCTGATGATGCCCCTGCTCTGCGCGTACGCCGATATCATGGGAATTCTCGGGGGGCTGATTGTCGGAGTCGGCATGCTCGATCTGAGTCCGATGGCCTATCTCACTGAGACAAAGACCACCCTGAGCCTCGCCAACCTGTGGATCGGTCTGTTCCATAGTGCGGTTTTCGGCGTCATCATCTCATTGACCGGATGCCTGAGAGGCATGCAGTGCGGTCGGAGCGCCTCGGCGGTCGGGTATGCAACCACCTCGGCCGTCGTGACCGCCATCGTCGCTATTGTTGTTGCGACAGCCGTCATCACCGTTGCCTGTAACTTCCTGAGGATCTGACATTTATGGGGGATGGCATGAGCGAGGCTGAGATCGTGGTACAGGGCCTGGATATGGGGTATGGCAGCGTCATCCTCATGAAGGACCTCGGTTTTACGGTGAACAAGGGTGACATCTTCGTCATCATGGGGGGGAGCGGCTGCGGCAAGAGCACGTTGCTCAAGATCATGATCGGGTTGAAGGAACCGGCCAAGGGGCGGGTCTTCTATGGCGCGACGAGCTTCTGGGAGGCCGCGCCGGAGGTGCGGGGGCGGATGATGCGGCGCTTCGGCGTTCTTTATCAGAACGGTGCCCTGTGGACTTCCATGACGCTGGCCGAAAACATCGCCCTGCCTCTCGAACAGTATACGAGCCTCAGCCGCAGCGACATTGGCGACATGGTTTCCCTGAAGCTTGCCCTAGTCGGACTTGCGGGTTTCGAGGACTTCTATCCCGCTGAACTCAGCGGAGGGATGAGAAAGCGGGCGGGTCTGGCCCGGGCCATGGCGCTTGACCCCGATATTCTTTTTTTCGATGAGCCTTCAGCCGGGCTTGACCCGGTCAGCGCCCGCATGCTCGATGATCTGATCCTTCAGATCCGTGACAGCCTCGGTTCGACTTTTGTGGTGGTGACCCACGAACTGGCGAGTATTTTTGCCATCGGAGACAATTCCGTGTACCTGGATGCCGATACCAGAACGATGACCGCCGGCGGTGATCCCAAAAAATTGCTTGCGGAATCCAAGGACCCGAACGTCAGGAATTTTTTGACGCGGGGAGAAGAGAACGCGCGAAATGCAAACAGGGAGAACGGATCATGAGCAAGCCGGCAAACAAGACACTGATTGGCGTATTCGTTATCGTCGCCATTGGCCTGGTCGTTGGTGCGATCCTGATACTGGGATCAGGCCGGTTCTTCCGTCACTACCCGAAATACGTGATGTACTTCGATAGTTCCGTGAAGGGCCTTTCGATAGGCTCACCCGTCGTTTTCCGGGGAGTGAAAGTCGGTTCCGTCACGGATCTTTCCGTTGACTTCAACCCTTCCGATCTTTCGATCCTGATTCCTGTCTATGTAGAACTTGGAGAGGAGAAGATGAATATGGCAGACCTCAATATTCTGAATGGGGACCGGGAGGCACAGCAAGATGAATATACGCAAAGCCCTGATCAAGAAAGGCATGAGGGCTCAGCTTGAAATGCAGAGCGTTGTGACCGGTCAACTGCTGATCTCCCTGGAATTTCATCCGGACACCAAAGCCAACTTTATAGGCAAGGACAAGAGATATGCGGAAATCCCCACAATTTCTACCCAGTTTCAGCAGTTCACGAAACGCCTCGAGAACATGCCCATTGAAGAGATACTCCAGGAACTGCGGGCGACACTGGCCGGGATTCATAAGGTGGTAAATTCCCCGGAAGCGGCAAACCTCATCGCCTCCGGGGCTAAGGGAATGGATGAGGCAAGGCTCCTTATCCAGCACATTGACGGACAGGTGCGGCCGCTTGCCGGCAGCACAAACGCGGCGGTTCAGCAGATCAAGAGCCTTGCCGAGAATATGAACAACGAGCTCGTTCCGCTCTCTGCAAGCATCAAGAACCTCGCGGAGGAGACCGGGGTAACCCTGAGGAAATCCCAGGCAGCGTTCGATAAAATGGGCAGCGCCGTGGGTGATGACTCCGCGCTTGCCTACCAACTTCCCAAGACACTCAAGGAACTGGAGGGGGCGGCGCGGTCCATCCGGCTTCTGGCAAACGAATTGCGCCAACATCCTGAAGCGGTTGTTTGGGGAAAATAGAAGGCAAAGGGATAATAAGATGAACGATTCCTGTTTTTATCGGTTGGTGCGGTTATCGGCAATGGCGTTTCTTGTTTTCTTTTATATCGGCTGTGCAGGCAGCCAGTCTTCCACATTCTACCTGTTGAGTCCGACTTCTGTAGTTAAAGACGAGGCAGGATCCGCGGATCAGGAGGGCTGCATCCATCTGCGAATCGCACGGGTGACGCTCCCCGAATATTTAAACCGGCCTCATATCGTTACCCGCACCACCGAGAACAATCTGACTCTTTCCGATGACGACCAATGGGCGGAGCCGCTGTCCGACACCGTTGCGCGGGTGCTGGCAGAGAATATCTCCCGGCATGTCTGTACAAAAAAAATATCGCTGTCTCCCGGCAGGTCATCCGGAGAATCCGACTATCGTGTAGAAGTGGAAGTCTACCTGATGGATGGAAGCCTCGGGAAAGATGCCGTTCTTGATGTGTGGTGGACAGTCTCGAAAGGCGCCGGGAATATTTTACTTCGATCGAAAAGGTCGAAATTCTCTGAACCCGTAAAGGGGAACACCTACAGTGCTTTCGTACAAGCTCAGAGCCGCATGCTGGACACTTTCAGCCGTGAGATCGCGGAAGCAATCCGTCCTTATCTTTTGTCATCCCAAACACCGGAGATGCCGAATAAAAGTCATATATGACCGGTCTTTGTCAAGAAAGATGTCGAATTTTTCCGCACTGTTGATTTTGCTGTTATCATCAATTGCCCCCTGAAATCTAAAGGATAAAATCTGTCGCCAGGAATTTGCTCTGGTGGTTTTTGACGATGCTGGTGATGATCTCTTTGTTCAGAAGGGTCTGTTTGGCAGCCACAAGCGTTCGGATCGAAAAAACGCGCAGGGCGTCTGAAACCGAAAGCGTTCCCTCGGCAGAATCCTTGCGGCCCGTAAAAGGAAATATATCCGGACCCCGCTGGCACTGACTGTTGATGTTTACCCGGCAGACCTGGTTGACCAGCGGATCGATGAGTTGCGCCATTTGATCGGGGTCTTTGCCAAAAATACTGACCTGCTGGCCATACACCGAATGGATCATGTAATCGATGGGCTCCTGGATATCGTTGAACTGCAAAACCGGAATCACCGGTCCGAACTGCTCTTCGCGGTAAATCCGCATTCGATCACTTACCGGATACAAGACAGCCGGAAAGAAAAAACTGCCATTGACCGTCCCGCCAGCCTCATTGACCACGGTCGCCCCTTGGGCAAGCGCATCCGCCACAAGGCCTTGCAGGTAGTCGGTTTTACCCTTTTCCGCCACCGGCGTGATAAAGACATTTTCCTGCCATGGCATTCCAAATGGCACCTTGTCAATCGCTGAAACAAAACGTTTGAGAAATTCATCCATAATGGCGGACGCCACAAACAGGATCTTCAGCGCGGTACACCTTTGGCCATTGAAAGAGAGGCATCCGAGCAGACATTCCTGCACGGCCAGATCCAGGTCGGCGTCTTTTAGAACAATGGCGGGATTTTTGGCTTCCAGTCCCAGCACACAGCGCAGCCGGTTCGGCCTGGGATGAAGTTTTTTAAGAACATTTGCGGTGTTGCTGTTACCGATCAATGCCAGCACATGAATGTTGCCGGACGTCATCAACGGCGGAATGATGCTGCGACCCTCGCCATAAATGATGTTGACCACCCCTTTGGGGAACGCATCACAAAAAACGTCAAGCAGCGGGGCATACAGCAGGGCGCCGTGTTTGGGCGGCTTCAGAATCACTGTGTTGCCCATGATCAGGGCTGGTATCAGGGTGGTGAGGGTCTCGTTCAAAGGATAATTGAACGGTCCCATACAGAGCACGACACCCATCGGCGCGCGTCGTATCTGGCCGATAATGCCCTCTTCAATGACAAATCGCGATGAAATGCGATCCAGGTCCTTGAGCGCATCCATGGTATCGTTGATGTAGAGAATGGTCCGGTCAAATTCCTTGATGGAATCCTTCAGGGATTTGCCGATTTCCCACATCAGAAGCTGAACGATCCGGTCTTTTTTTTCGAGCATGCGGAACACGAAGCGTTCCATGTGATGGATTCTCTCCGCCACGGACAGGGTCGGCCATATACCCCGGCCGTGATCATAGGCCGACATTGCCGCATCGAGCGCCTGCAGCGCTTCTTTTTCCGATAAAAGGGGATAGGTGCCTATCGGAAAAGGCTTGGGTGCGCCGTCGATGCTGAGCCACACCGGAGAAAGAACCTGCTGGTGGGGACCATCCCATTGCCGAATCTCGCCGTTGATCAGATAGCCGGTCTGCGCAAACGGAATATCTTGCTGAAGACCGATGGGTATATCGGACACCTGTGGAAAAACACTATTGATCCTTTCGACTAAAGACATGGTTTGTCACCTCAAGGAAATGATGTCTGCCCGATTCCAAAATAGTCAGGAACCGACTCGGAATATGTCTGTATCGGCAGTGCTGTCTCTTGGCACAGCCAAGCAGAAGCCGGTAAGCGAATGGAAGCGGAAATGTTCACTGCATTTGGCTGCGATACCGGGTTATACACCCCATGTCAACAATAAAACCGTTATCTCATGGTCATATTATTTCAATCCGCCATTATCATTCATTACCCAAAACATTAAAGATGTTGAAAAAAGTCATATATGACCACCGATTAAATATGACCTTTTTATACGACGATGAATGAAAGCTCTGTGAATGATTTATTAACTGATTATTCATAAAAATCAAATTGATGGATAACATAACACTGAGTATTGGACACCTGGCACAAAGAATGCATTTTGTGAATGAAATAAAGCAATACGGATTTTGAAAAGACCAGTAAAATAAAAGAAATGTAAGAGGTAAGCCAATGCGCAAGCGGATAATTAATCGGAATACTCAAAAAGTCTCACCCGTCGATCAATGTTGGATAGACCTGCAACACGTGGCGCAAGTCGAACTCACGTCCGAGGATGCCGCACACCCGATCGAGGCGGCGCTGATACCCGGCTTCGGATCGGGTTGGCGGGCGGCACAAGCCGGGGAGCAGATGATCCGGCTTCTGTTTGACGAGCCGCTGCGGGTCAGGCGTATCCAACTACTGTTTCAGGAAGATCAACAGGCGCGCACGCAAGAGTTCGTGTTGCGATGGTCGCCGGACGCCTGTCAATCCTACCAGGAGATTGTGCGTCAGCAATATAACTTCAGTCCGCCGGGCATGACGCGCGAGTTTGAAGATTACACGGTCGATCTCGTCGGGGTGAAGGCACTGGAACTCAGAATCGTTCCGGACATAAGCGGGGGAGATGCCCGTGCATCGGTTGCGCAGTTACGAATCGCATAATCCATAGAGCTGCTCTCTTGAAGCTTGTTGCACAGGCTGTGCAGCCTAACCCATAATGTCTGATCTGCCCGTGTGACGTAAATGGAGCATGAAACCAAAGGCCTATCTCGCGGGTGGCGATATCGGATCCCGCCATTACCATCAGAAAAAACAGGAAAATACATATGCCATCCAATGAAAATAAAGGACCCCTGGAAAAATTAACGGACAAGATTCGTTCCCTCATGGGTCCGCATGATCCCCAGAATATAAAGGGTGCGTTGCCGCCAAAAACGCAATTCAGCATCTGGTATGTCATGGCGGCCATATTTATATTCACCTATCTGCAGCAATACTATTTTTCCGCAAAAGTGGAGACGATTCCCTACAGCCAATTCAAACAAAACATCGCTGAAGGCAAGCTGGTCAAATTGACCATCGGTCCCGATAATATCAACGGAACGCTGGAAGGAAAGCCCGCTCAGGAGTTTACGACGGTTCGCGTGGATGATCCCGGTCTGGTGAAGGAGCTGGATGAACGCAAAGTCAGTTATTCCGGGCGTTATGAAAATAAATTCCTGAGCAGCCTTCTCTCCTGGGTGATCCCCTTCGGCATTTTTTTTCTGATCTGGCGGTTTGCCATGAAAAAGATGGGGCCGGGCATGGGGGTCATGTCTTTCAGCAAGAGCAAAGCCAAGATTTTCGCCGAGAGCGAGACAAAGGTCACTTTCATGGATGTCGCCGGTATCGATGAGGCCAAAGAAGAGCTCCGGGAAGTGGTTGAATTTTTGAGCACGCCGGAAAAAGCGCAGAAACTGGGAGGCAGGATACCCAAAGGCGTGCTTCTGGTCGGCCCGCCGGGGACCGGCAAAACCCTTCTGGCCAGGGCCGTGGCCGGGGAGGCCAAGGTGCCTTTCTTCAGCATCAGCGGGTCCGAGTTCGTGGAGATGTTTGTCGGCGTGGGAGCGGCCCGGGTCCGGGATCTTTTCTCTCAGGCCGCCCATCAGGCGCCCTGCATCATCTTCATCGATGAACTGGATGCCCTGGGCAAGGCCCGGGGAATGAATGTCATGGGCGGGCATGATGAAAGAGAGCAAACGCTCAACCAGCTCCTGGTGGAGATGGATGGGTTCGAAACGAATAAAGGGGTCATCATCATGGCCGCCACCAACCGGCCGGAAATTCTGGATCCCGCCTTGCTGCGGCCGGGACGGTTTGATCGGCAGGTTCTGGTGGACCGGCCCGATATCAATGGACGGGAAGCCATCCTGAAAATTCACTCCAAAAATGTGCTGCTTAAGTCCCGAACGTCGATCTGCGCATCGATCGCCGGCCGCACCCCGGGCTTTGTGGGAGCGGATCTGGCCAACATCATCAATGAAGCCGCGCTGCTGGCCGCCCGGAATGATAAAGAAATGGTGGAGCTGGCGGATTTCGACGAGGCCATCGACCGGGTGGTTGCGGGTCTTCAGAAAAAGAACCGGGTGATCAATGCCAAGGAGAAAGAAATTGTCGCCTTCCATGAGTCCGGACATGCGATTGTGGCCGAGTCTGTTGAGCATGCCGACCCTGTGCATAAAATCTCCATTATTCCCCGGGGGATTGCGGCGCTCGGATATACCCAGCAGCAACCCACGGAGGACCGCTACCTGATGACGCGTTCGGAACTGCTGGACCGGCTGGCCGTTCTTTTGGGCGGCAGGGTGGCCGAGGAGCTGGTTTTTCAGGAAATCTCGACCGGCGCCCAGAACGACTTGCAGCGGGCCTCGGACATTGCCCGGTCCATGGTCACGGAATACGGCATGAGCGATCGTCTGGGACTGGTGAGCTATGAGCGCCCGCGCCAGCCGATGTTTCTTCCGGAAAGTTATTCTCCGGGCAAAAATTACAGTGAAGCAAAAGCCGCCCAGATTGACGAAGAGGTCACGCGGTTTATCGAGGAAGCCCATCAACGCGTGCGTAAAATCCTTTCGGAGCGGCGAACCGTCCTGGATGATCTGGCCCATCTTCTTTCCGAAAAGGAAAGCGTGCAGGGAGAGGAGCTAAGAAAAATGCTGGATAACCTTTTCCCCAAAAGTCATATATGACCACTGGTTGGATATGACCTTTTTTGCAGGGCTGTAAATGAGAGCCCCGCAAATGTTTTTTAACTGATTATTAATAAATATCAATATGATGGGTGGCATGGTACTGTATATTGAAAACCTGGCACAAAAATTGAAAGTAAAGAGTACCGGACAAGAAGCAACTGTCAAGGCAACGGATGAGCGCATCGTTCCATCTGGTTCATCATTTAAATTTTTTCACCATAAACTTGCAGAGAGAGGATTAACCGCCATGAAAAAGAAAAAAATATTTATCCCTTATTTGGTTCTTCTGATGATGATCGCCACGATGATGGCCTGTTCTTCGGCGCCCAAACAAGAAAGTAAGGAAGAAGTGATCCGGAAAACCACGACCACGACGATCGAAAAACCCGCACTCCAAGAAAAGCGGACCACCACCACGACAACCGAAAGTAATTAAGTCCTTGATACCGGTTTAAAGTTCAACAGCTTGCAGGGAACGGCTCTGCGGGCTTCTAAAGCAAGAAAGAAGATTTACATCGAATGCTTATAAATTTCACAAAAAAAGGAAAGCGTTATGAAAACAGTAAAATCATTCGTATTGGCATTGGCCGTTTTGATTATCCCTTGCGGGTTATTTGCCCAACAGGGGACTACGGTCACGACAACGGAAACCGCCGGGACGATCAGCGAGGTCAGCCCCGGCAACATCGTAGTCCGGTCTGAAACCAGTTCATCTCCGATGAGCTACAGCTACACGAAGAGCACAACCTATGTTGATGAAACGGGTGCGCCTGTCACCGTCGAGACAGTCAAGTCCGGTCTGCCGGTAACGGTTTACTACACCCGCGAAGGCGATCGCATGGTCGCTAACAAAGTGGTGGTTCGGAAAACCACAACAACGACCGAAAAACCCGTGACCGAAGAAAATCGGACCACCACCACCACCACGAAAACGACCAAGAGTAATTAGTTGGACGAACCCGTACAAAGTTCAGCAGCCTGCGGGGCAAGTCCCCGCAGGCTTTTCGTCTTCGGCAGATCTCTGCTGCAAACAGGAAGATACGAAAGGGCGTACCTGAGGCGATCCACGGTTGTCTCAAATGTAGAGAAGTAAAAACCTGCCGGTGTTGATAATGCCATGCCATGCGAAAACCGCAGAAGGCTGCCGGTGGCGGAATTTAACCCAACAAATGACATAAAAGGAGTAAGGTATGAAAGAAACGAGCGAAAAGTCAGTGGCAATGTACGGTGTCGTCCCGGCATCGGAGATCATCGGCGAAACGGTGGTCAATCGCCAGGGCGAGAATGTGGGAAAGATCCAAGAACTGGTGATCGACGCCAGAAAGAACTGCGTGGTTTATGCGGTGCTCTCCTTCGGCGGTTTTATGGGCATGGGTAACAAGCTCTTCGCCATGCCGTGGGAAGCCTTCGAGTTCTCCGCAACCGAAAACAAGCTGGTTCTCAACGTGGACAAGGAAAAGCTGAATGCCGCTCCCGGGTTCGAGAAGGGCGATAAGTGGCCCGATTTCAAGGACACACTCTGGGGAGAGAGCATCTACAACTACTACAACTTTATCCCCCCCTGGAAGTCGCAGGATCGATGATCCGGGGCTTTTCAGCGTTCGAGAAGGTCAATGATGCCGGCCCACTGCATTGAATAGCGAAGAAACAAGGAAAAGTTCATCATGGCTTCAAGAAAAAATGACGGAATGAAGAAAGGGGAAGCACCACCGGCCAGGGAGATCGAACCGAAGGTGATTTCCCCCCTTCGCCTATGCTCCGGAGGACAGCCGATGCGTAGACAGGCCGAAGAGATGGCCCGGGAAGAAGCGGCCCTGCCGCCGGAAAAACTGGAAGCCCTGTCGCTCGAAGAAACCAGACAGGTGCTCCACGAACTGCTTGTGCATCAGATTGAGTTGGTGATGCAGAACGAGGAACTGCGAACAGTGCAGGTGGAGCTGGACGCCGCTCGGGCGCGTTATTTTGATCTGTACGACCTGGCGCCGGTGGGCTATTGCACCCTCAGCGAGCAGGGGCTGATCCTGGAGGCCAACCTTGCCGCCGCCAAGCTGCTGGGCAACACCCGGAATGCGCTGGTCAAACAGCCGATCTCCCGGTTCATTTTTAAAGAGGATCAGGACATCTACTACCTGCACCGCAAACAGCTCTTTGAGACCGGTGAACCGCGGACATACGAACTGCGGATGGTGAAAAAAGACGGAGCGCCATTTTGGGCGCGGCTGGAGGCAACCGTCGTGCAGGATAATGACGGCGCTTCCGTATGCCGCGTCATGATGAGCGATATTTCCGACTACAAGCAGGTTGAAGCGGAAAAGGAGAAACTCCAGGTTCAGAGCCGGCAGCTTCAAAAGGCTGAAAGCCTGGGACGCATGGCCGGGGCCATCGCCCACCATTTCAATAATCAACTCCAGGTGGTGATGGGAAACATCGAACTGGCCATGAACGGCCTGCCACTGGGAGAAAATCCGATCGAAAGCCTGGACGCGGCCATGCAGGCGGCTCTCAAGGCAGCGGAGGTCAGCGGTCTGATGCTGACCTATCTGGGGCAAACGCCCGCTAAGCTTGAACCTATGGATCTTTCCGAAGTCTGCCGCCGCAGCATGACGCTACTCCAAGCCGCGGCCCCGAAAGGCACGCTCTTTAAGGCCGATTTTCCCGCAATCGGTCCGCTCATCCGTGCAAGCGCCGGCCAGATCATGCAGGTTTTGACCAACTTGATCACCAATGCCTGGGAGTCCGCCGATAAGAGCCGAAGCGGCATCGCTCTGACCGTCAAGACGGTATCTCGGGAGAATATTTCCGCCTTAAATCGCTTTCCCGTTGACTGGCAGCCTCGAGACACTGCCTACGCCTGCGTGGAGGTAGCGGATGCGGGCTGCGGTATCGCGGAAAAGGATTTCGAGAAGATCTTTGACCCGTTCTTCTCCACCAAGTTTACTGGCCGTGGTCTTGGCCTGTCCGTGGCTCTGGGGATTGTGCGGGCATATCAAGGGGCTGTCACGGTGGAGAGCGGACCGGAACGGGGCAGTATCTTTCGGGTCTTTTTCCCGGTATCGGTTGAAGAAGTTCGTCGCCAGCCGGAGAAAACGATCCAAACCGCAGAGATGGAAAGGGGCGTCACGGTATTGGTGGTCGAAGACGAGGATAGGCTGCGCGTCATGGTCAAGGAGATGCTGACGCACCTTGACTATACCGTGTTTGAAGCAAGGGATGGCATCGAGGCCATGGAGGTGTTCCGGAGGCATCGGGATGAGATTCGCTGTGTCGTTAGCGATTTGACCATGCCGCGCATGGACGGCTGGGAGATGCTGGCGGCCCTTCGCAAATTGTCGCCCGGCATTCCGGTTGTTCTTTCCAGCGGATACGACGAGGAACAGGTCATGGCAGGCGAACATCCCGAACGTCCCCAGGTTTTCCTGGGCAAGCCCTATCGGATTGAGGAACTCAAAGGCGCGATCTGCCGCGCACTGAGGGATGCCAAAATAACAGCGATGCCCTCCCGACTGTAAGCCATTGCAAGCAGTTTCATTCCAGTATCCTTTTCTACCCGCCCTTTACTTTTGTCACCCCGCCAGGAAGACCTGAAAAAAGTCATATATGACCACCGGTTAAATATGACCTTATTTGTATGATGGCCAATGAAATTCCGGTATATGCCTGTTTAACCAATTATTCTTAAATATCAGGGTGATGGTTGATGCGGCGCCGCGTGTTGGAAACCTGGCACAAAGAATGCAATTATGCATTACAGAAATGATGAATATTTGCACTATCGTTCTTGATGGGAGGCTCACCGCTTCATCCTTACCAGGGTCTGTTCGAAAGAATAGAGAACGATTCATAATCTTTCCCTCCCATGTATATAAAAGAGAGATCCTGAAATGAGAAATAACATTATCAAGAGAGAAAGAAAGCGCATGAATAAAAACAATTCCATGGAGTACCATCAATAAAAGAATTACTTCAAGGAAAGGAGAAAAAGGACCATGAAAAAAACAATGAATTGTTTGGCACTGACGGCGACCGTGGCTTTTTTGTTTTTAACCGGTGTCGATCTGTTTGCATCCGAGACGGATGACCGCATCGAATCTTCCGCAAAACAGTCGTATGTATTCAAGACGTACCTCAAGGGCGATGACATTAAAATCCGGTCCGCGGAGGGTTCTGTCACCCTGACCGGGACTGTTTCAGGAGAATCCCACAAATCCTTGGCATCGGAGACTGTCGCGAGTCTGCCCGGAGTTAAAAGCGTGGACAACAAGCTCGAGGTAAAAGGTGACGTCCCTGCCGTGAACACGGATGCATGGCTTGTTACCAAAGTCAAATCCGCACTTTGGTTCCATCGGAACGTAAGCGCCACCTCAACTGAAGTTTTCGCAAAGGATGGAACAGTCACCCTGCGCGGCAAAGCAACCAGCGCAGCCCAGAAGAACCTGGCGACCGAATACGCCGGGGATGTGGAAGGCGTCAAAGCCGTTAAAAACGAGATGACGGTGCCAACTGTCGCAACGAAGCCGGGCAAAAAAACGGTGGGCGAAAAGGTGGATGCCGTAACCGAATCGATCGATGACGCTTCCATTACCGCTCAGGTCAAGATGACGCTGCTGTATCATCGCTCGACAAGTGCCCTCAACACCACGGTCGAAACCAAAGAAGGCGTGGTCGAGCTGGGGGGAAAAGCCAGGAGTGCGGCTGAAAAGGATCTGGCCACCAAACTCGTCAGTGATGTTTACGGCGTAAAGCGGATGGTCAACACCATGATCGTCCAATGAACCAAGTCCGATACCAACCTGGAATAGCCGACGTGTTGCCGGCTCGTCTCGAACATTAAAAAGGAGAACGAATCATGACACTCGGAACAATCTTACTCGTCATTCTGATACTGGCACTTCTGGGAATAATCCCGGTCTGGCCGCACAGCCGGTCGTGGGGATATGTCACCCAGCGGCGGGGTCGGGCTGGTAGTGGTTATTCTTTTGATTCTGCTCTTGTTGGGCAGAATATAGTCAACTTTAACGTAAACCGAAATCAAACAGGAGAAATACCATGAAATCAAGCACAAAAGACAATGTAGAAGGCAAAATGCACCAGGCGGAAGGCAAGATCAAGGAGACCGTGGGGAAAGTCGTCGGGAACCGCGATTTGGAAGCCGAAGGCAAGCGTCGAAAATCTGGACGGGAAAATTCAGGAAAAACTCGGCCAGGTCAAGAAAGTTCTTGGCAAGTAGCGCTGATTTTTTCGGCGAATCCAAAGATAATTGAAAGGAGAATCCTATGCTGTGGACAATAGCTGTAATACTGATAATTTTGTGGGCGCTGGGATTGGTGAGCAGTTACACGATGGGAGGTTTCATCCATATCCTGCTGGTGATTGCCGTTATCGTGGTGCTGGTCAATATCATTCAGGGCCGGAGAATCACCTAGCCTGCAAAAAATCATAACCAAATTGAAAATATAAAGGTAGGATCAAATGAAAACAAACACAATTCTTGCCATCGTACTTATTGCTATAGGGATCGTGGCCTTCGGGTATCAGGGGATCACCTATACGACCAAAGAAACCGTCGTGGATATCGGTCCATTGAAAATTGATGCGGAGAAAACGAAAACGTTTCCGTTGCCGCCGATCGTTGGAGGTATTTCACTCGTGGGCGGCATCGTGTTGCTGGTCGTGGGAAGAAAAAAAGACTGAACAGATCAGTTGGATAGACTGAATGCGAAAAATTGGTAAAAGAACCTTCAGATGGCAAAGAGAAAAGGATCTCTTTAAACAATGATCATAGCGATAACAATCATGGACGTGTTTCCGGAAAAGCAGAAAGAGGTTTTGCAAACACTTCTTTCAATGATTGAGCCGCCAGGAAAGGAGAAGGGCTGTCTGAGCTATGGCATCTTCTGTGATATCGAAGACAAGAACGTTTTCAATCTGATTTCGGAATGGGAAACCCGCAAACATCTGGACCATTATATGAGGTCCGACAGATTCAGCGTTTTGCTTGGAACAAAGAGCCTCTTATGTGAACCATTGAAAATTCAAATTTTTACGGTCTCGGATTCTGAAGGAATCGAAGCTGTCAATTCCGCAAGAAAAAAAGAAACCGATTTTTCCCATATTCATGCGGAAAAGCGCCTGTTGATCAGCATGCCGTCATTGGCCGGGGTGGTCAGGCGGCCACGCCGCGCACATGATCGCAGCCCGTCATCACCCGCTGCTCAGTCAATGCGGAATGGGAAATCGGTTCATTTGAAATCATGAACAAAAAGCACAATAGAAAGGCAACATCATGAATAAAAACATAGAATCCAAGAATATCGAGCAATTGCTGGCTGAGGCCGATGAACTCATCCGACAGATAAATACTGATACCATCAAGGATATGAAAGAAGAGCATCGCCTGGAGTTTGAAGTGCACGCTCAAAACCTGAAAAATATCAAATCCGAAGTTTATGGCAAGACCGGGAAGGAGGGAAATTCGGAAATCGGTTCCGGCGCCGAAGGTGTACACGAGGCGATCGAGGATATTGTGAAAGCCATGCATGTGATGTTGGGGACATATATTAAAAATAAGTGAAAGCGCTGAGGGGGTAACAAAGACGTTCTAAAAAATAAATTTTATGGAATCGTGTGATATAAGCATGAATATAATGTGTGTGACCGCGTGTATTGGAATTAAAAAATTGAGCAATCCAACAGGATCAAAAATAGAAAGGCGGGGATTTCCGTTAGCCTATGTCAACGATCAAAACAATAGAGGCAAAAGTACCCTGGAGCGCATCGCGCGCCGGGTGATGACGGAACGCGGTTTTCTGGTCGATTTTTCAGAGGCTGCCCTGAACGAGCTGGAAAAGGATTGCGCAGTTCGATTGGGGGGCGAAATCCTCCCTTGAAAGACCTTCGCCACTTGCTCTGGGCATCGATTGACAACGATGATTCCCTGGATCTGGACCAGTTGACGGCGGCGGAGGCCCTGCCGGATAAGACGGTAAAGATTTTTGTGGCTGTCGCCGATGTGGATGCTCTCGTAAAGAAGAATTCGGCGATTGATGAGCACGCCCGGCAGAACACGACTTCGGTGTACACGGCCGGCAGGATATTTCCCATGCTCCCGGAGAAACTCTCCACGGATCTCACCTCGCTGAATTATCATGAAGACCGTCCGGCCATTGTCATCGAGGCGGTGATCAGCGATGCAGGGGAGATGCAGAGCTCGGATATCTATCGCGCCTTGGTCCAAAACCGCGCCAAGCTGGCCTACAATAGCGTGGCGGCCTGGCTGGAAGGCAACGGACCCATGCCGGAGGCTCTTGCGGCGGTTCCGGGGCTTGCGGAGAATATCCGTATCCAGGACCGGACGGCGCAGCAATTGAAAGGCTTGCGGCATGAGCATGGCGCCCTGGATCTCCAGACGCTGGAAGCGCGTCCGATCATTGTCGGAGATGAAATCCAGGACCTGCGGGTGGATGAGAAGAACCGGGCCAAGGAGCTTATCGAGGATTTCATGATTGCGGCCAACGGCGCGACCGCGCGGTTTCTGCACGGGAAAAAAATCCCCTCCCTCAGGCGCATGGTCCGCACACCCAGGCGGTGGGACAGGATCGTTGAGATCGCGGCCCAGCACAATTCAAAGCTTCCGCGGGAGCCGGATTCGAAGGCGCTTGCGACGTTTCTGGCTGCGCAAAAAGCAGCCGACCCGATTCGTTTTCCCGATCTTTCGCTGTCCGTCATCAAATTGCTCGGCCCCGGCGAATATGTCGTCGAATTCCCGGAGGAGACGGCGCCCGGCCACTTCGGCCTTGCCGTCAAGGATTACACGCATTCAACGGCTCCCAACCGGCGGTTTCCGGATCTGGCTACCCAGCGCATCCTGAAGGCGGCCCTGGACGGAGCTCCCATGCCCTACAGCCGGGACGAACTGATGGAACTGGCCCGGCACTGCACGGAAAAGGAAAATGATGCCAACAAGGTAGAGCGGCTCGTTGCCAAATCGGCCGCGGCCATGCTGCTTTCTTCAAGGATCGGAGATCAGTTTGACGCCATGTGCACGGGCGCCGCCGACAAGGGAACATGGGTGCGCATCTTTCATCCGCCCGTTGAAGGCCGGCTGCTTCACGGGCATGAAGGCGTCGATGTGGGCAACCGGCTTAGGGTGCAGCTCATCCACACGGATGTGGAGAAGGGGTATATCGATTTCAAGAAGATCCAATAGATGTTTACCGGGGGTCTCATCCATCATCCCGGAATTTACACAATCAAGCCCGGATGACAATGTATGTTCAAATACGCATAAAGGAGATCAACCATGAGCAAATACATGCAACTGACGGTGACTGTCCGTCCTTATTATCAAAAAGATCTGCAAGGGACTTACCCCAAACTGGCGCGTGATTTGGGATATCTGGATTCGAGTCTGTCAACCCGGAATCCTTCCCTCTACGAATTGGTGGGGCAGTTGGATCAGATTCTTTACCGCCATGATGGAACGCCGCTCAGAGCGGTGCTGCTCCGGCATGCCGAAAAGCTCCGGAGCCAGCATAAAATGATTCAGGAGAATATCGCCGACTGGAAGCTCGCCGAGGCTGACAAACTTTTGTACGGCATCGAGGATATATTTGACGAAATTGAATCGGAATTGGAATAACCATTCAGGAAAGGCAAGTCTTCATGAAAAAAATCGGAATGATTGCTGGGCGCAGGCGTCCTTTTGGTCATGGTTTTCTCCGGATGGTGGCTCTTCAGCCGCCCCGAACGCGGCACGACCGGATCGGTAGTATTCGCTGGCTCGGACCTAACGACAAGATCGTGATCGACGGTTCGACACCCAAGGTCAGGGCGTGCCTGTCATATCTCGCGCGCGCAGACCGGGGGCGTGAAGGGCGAACTGGGCGTGGCCGAGGACACGAGTGACGCCAGCATCGCCTGCCGACAGATCGGCCCGATCAAGATCATCGGCGAACTCAAGGACGGCGAGCGTGTTTTCGACGAGAAACGCAGTCTGTGTTCAAGAAGCTTCAGGTCGTTCGCTTTTTTGACCGCGAACGCAATGTGCTGGTTTACGTGGCGTACAGCGACCGGGTGATCGCGGGCAGCCCGAAGAACAGCATCAGCACGGTGCCGATCATGGGGTGGCCGGCGCCGTAAAAGGAGATTCATATTTTGACACGTCACACCCACCATTCTTGCCAGGATTTTCATTTGCGGGGCTCAGACTTGCAGAAGAGCGCCGGCGACGAAACGCCGCTGCGGTCGGAGCTGTTCAGCTCCTCTCAGATGGAGGAACACGGCAAAACCCTTGCAGGCTTGCACACCTTGAGCGAGGATCATGTCCCGGCGCGGTTGTTGACGCGGCTTGCCGAGAACGAGAGCGTTCTTCTCGAGGTTCGCGATCTGTTGATCGATGTCGTGAAGTCAAGCCTCAGAATTACGCCGGCCGGAGAATGGCTGCTCGATAACTTCTATCTGATCGAGGAACAGATCCGGGCGGCGAAGCGGCTTCTGCCGAAAGGCTACGCCAAGGGACTTCCCCGCCTGAAAAACGGCCCGTCAAGGGGACTTCCCCGCGTGTACGACATCGCGCTGGAGTCGATTTCACACGGCGATGGCCGGGTGGATCCGGAGAGACTCAGCAGCTTTGTCGCCGCCTATCAGACGGTTACGACGCTGCGGCTGGGCGAATTATGGGCGATTCCCATCATGCTGCGTCTGGCGTTGATCGAGAATCTCAGGCGGGTTGCGGCACGGATTGCCATTGACAGAATCGACCGGAACCGGGCCGATTATTGGGCGGACAAGATTTCAGAGACCGCGGAAAAGGACCCGAAGAGCCTGATCCTCACGATCGCCGACATGGCGCGATCAAACCCGCCCATGGTCAGCTCCTTTGTTGCGGAGCTTGCCCGTCGCCTCCAGGGACAGGGAGCTGCGCTGGCGCTGCCCCTTACCTGGATCGAGCAGCAGCTTTCAGAGTCCTACCTGACCATCGGCCAAATGGTTCAATCGGAGAATCAGCAGCAAGCGGCGGATCAGCTTTCCATCAGCAACAGCATCGGAAGCCTGCGCTTCCTGAACGCCATGGACTGGCGCCAATTCGTCGACACCATGAGCGCCGTTGAACAGACCCTGCGGGAGGATCCTGCCGGAATCTATGACAGGATGGATTTTACCACCCGCGATCAATACCGCCACGTCGTGGAGGAGATCGCCAAGAAGAGCAGACTTTCCGAAAAGGAAGTGGCCCGTGAAGCGATCGGGCTGGCCCGGCAAGGCGCTGCCGGGGAAAAATGGCGATAACCGGGCGGCCCATGTGGGCTTCTACCTGATCGATAAGGGGCTGGCGCAGCTCAAAGAGCGTGCGCAGGTTCAGGTCAACCGCCATGGACATGCTTCGAAGAACCGGTCGCCGGTTTCCTTTGCCGCTTTATCTCGGCACGATTCTCCTCTTTGCGGTGATCTTTGCCGCCGGCCTGCTGGCAGAGACCCGTTCAGATGGCATGGATGGCCCTTTGCTCTGGTTCGTCGGCGTTCTCTCCCTTCTTTCCGTCAGCCAGCTCGCCATCGCTATGGTCAATCTCTTTGCGACACGTCTTGCCACACCGCATCCGCTGCCACGAATGGATTTCTCCAAAGGGATCCCGCCCGAATCGTCCACGCTGGTCGTGGTCCCCACCATGATCACCAGCGCGGAAAACATCGGACAGCTCATGGATGCCCTGGAAGTCCGGTTTCTGGCAAACCGGGACGAAAACCTGCGATTTGGCCTGCTTACCGACTTTTCGGACGCCCCCGAGGAAAAACTTCCCGAAGACGAACCGCTGTTATTGCTGGCCCGGCAAGGAATAGAGGCGTTGAACGAGAAATACGGGGGGAAAGAAGATACCTTTTTTCTGTTTCATCGCCCCCGTCAATGGAATCCGCAGGAACGGATCTGGATGGGCTACGAGAGGAAGCGGGGAAAGCTTGCGGAACTGAATCTGCTTCTCCGCGGCGGTTCCGGGAGCGGTTTCTCTCTCATTGTCGGCAATACGGAAGTTTTCCGAAGGTGAAGTATGTCATCACCCTGGACACGGACACGGAGCTGCCGCGTGATTCGGCATGGCAGCTCGTGGGGGCGATGGCCCATCCCCTCAATCGTCCTCTTTACGATGCGGACAAGGGGCGAATCGTTTCCGGATACGGCATCCTGCAGCCGCGGGTGGCCGTAAGCCTGCCCGGCGCGAACCGGTCGCGGTATGCCCGCATGTGGGGCAGTGATGCCGGTATCGATCCCTACACCCGTGTTGTCTCCGATGTGTATCAGGACCTCTTCGGCGAAGGCTCGTATCATCGGCAAGGGCATTTATGACGTTGACGCCTTCGATCAGGTGCTCAAGGACCGTTTCCCCGAGAACCTGATCCTCAGCCACGATCTTATCGAAGGATGTTATGTACGGTCCGGGCTCATCAGCGATGTGCAGTTTTACGAAGCGTACCCGTCGCGCTACAGTGCGGACGTCAGCCGCCGCCTCCGCTGGATTCGCGGGGATTGGCAGATCCTGCGATGGCTCTTCCCGGGCGTTCCCGGCCCCAATGCGTCCTTCCGGAAGAATCCGATCTCCGCCTTGTCCCGCTGGAAGATCTTTGACAACCTTCGGCGCAGCCTGGCGCCTCTGGCATTGAGCCTCCTTCTTCTTCTCGGCTGGACCGTACTGTCGTCTCCCTGGTTCTGTACCGCGTCGGTCATCGGTATCGTGCTGATTCCTTCTTTGATTACCTCCCTCATGGGCTTTCTCAAAAAGCCCGGCGACGCACTGATGAGCCAGCACTTCGCCGCCGCGGCCCGCGCCACCGGCAGATGCTTTGCCCAGGCCGGTTTTACGCTCCTCTGTCTGCCTCATGAGGCATTTTCCAGCACCGCTGCCATTCTGCGCACCGTGTGGCTCATGCTGGTTTCAGGCAAGGGGCTTCTCGAATGGAACCCGCCGGGTGAAGTCGATCGCACGCGCCGGACAGACCTTGCCGGGTCCTGCCGGAGCATGTGGATTGCACCGGTCATTGCCATGGCCGGAGCGGGTTATCTCGTTTTTGCACGGCCGGCGGCCCTGCCTGCAGCCCTGCCGATCCTGAGCCTCTGGTTTGCCTCTCCCCTCATCGCCTGGTGGATCAGCACGCCCCTCAGTCCCCGGAGCGCACAACTGGCCGAGGATCAGATCGTTTTTTTGAGAAAGCTTTCCCGAAGGACCTGGGCCTTTTTCGAGACCTTCGTCGGCCCCGACGATCATTGGCTGCCCCCTGACAATTATCAGGAAGCGCCGCTTGCGGTGGTGGCTCACCGCACGTCCCCGACCAACATGGGGCTTTCGCTCCTCTCGGATCTGGCGGCCTGTGACTTCGGCTACATTTCCGTCGGCCGTTTCATGGATCGCACGGCAAAGACCCTCCGGACAATGGATGCGCTGGAGCGGTACCGTGGCCACTTCTACAACTGGTACGACACGCAATCCCTTAAGCCGCTGCTGCCCATGTATGTTTCGTCGGTAGACAGCGGGAACCTGGCCGCGAGCCTTCTGACCTTACGGGCGGGATTGCTCGCGCTCCCCGACGAGAAGCTGCTGGGAAGACGCCTGTTTGACGGTCTTGCCGACACGGCGATGATTCTTATGGATGTTGCGGGAGAGCAGATACCCGCGGAACTTTCGCAATTCACAAAGGACATGGAATCAATGAGATCTTCCCCGCCGGACGGAACGCTTTGGGCCGTGAGGCAGGGCCTTGAGCGGCTGGCAATGTCCGCCAGGGAGGTGATCCGCAGCTTTGAGGCTGCCCCCAAGAGCGAGGCGGCGTGGTGGGCACGGTCCCTTGCGGAACAGTGCCAGGCTGCCGTTGATGAACTGACCGTGTTTGCGCCCTGGGCCGGGCCGTTGCCCCTGAAGCATGACTTTTGATGAGTTCCCCTATCTCAGGCAGATCCCTACGCTGCGCCAGTTGGCCTGTCTCGATGATGACGTGCTGCCCCTCATCGGGGAAAGGCGGCGGTTGTGCGTGACACCAAAGAAGAAACAACAGCTTGATGATCTTAGAGGCCTCAAACAGCTTGATAAGCTTAGAGAGCTCATCATCGAGTCAAGCCGCCGTGCGAGGGAAAGAATTGCCCTTCTCGAAGACCTTGCGCGCCTCTCCGGGGAACTTGCCGGCAACATGGAATATGCTTTCCTGTACGACGAGACGCGCCATCTTCTGTCCATCGGTTACAATGTCAGCGAAGGCCGGAGGGACGAGAGTTACTATGACCTGCTGGCTTCGGAGGCCAGGCTCAGCAGTTTCGTCGCCATTGCACAGGGGCAACTCCCTCAGGAAAGCTGGTTCGCCCTGGGGCGTCTTCTCACCATGGCCGGGGGAGAACCGATTCTGCTTTCCTGGAGCGGCTCCATGTTTGAATACCTGATGCCGCTTCTGGTGATGCCGACCTACGAACAGACGCTCCTCGACCAGACCTGCAAGGCGGCCGTGGCCAGGCAGATCGACTATGGAAAGAAGCGCGGCGTGCCGTGGGGGATTTCGGAATCGAGCTACAACATGATCGACAGCCATCTCAACTACCAGTATAAAGCTTTTGGCGTGCCCGGTCTGGGTCTCAAACGCGGGCTCGCCGCGGAGCTGGTCGTTGCACCCTACGCCTCGGCATTGGCGCTCATGGTGGCGCCCGAAGAAGCCTGCCGGAATCTTGAGGAGTTGGCCTCTCATGGTTTTCAAGGCAAGTACGGTTTTTATGAAGCCATCGACTACACCCCGACCCACCTGCCCCGGGGCCAGTCGAACGCCGTGGTTCGGTCCTTCATGGCCCACCACCAGGGGATGAGCCTTCTTTCTCTGGCCTATCTGCTGCTTGACCGCCCCATGCAGAAACGGTTCGAGTCGGATCCCATGTTTCAGGCGACCGTGCTGCTGCTTCAGGAGCGGCTGCCGAAGGCCACGGCCTTTTACTCGGCAACGCTCTCCGAGGTGCATAAGGCTTCGCATCCCCCTGGAGGAGAAGCCGATACGTGTCTTTACGACCCCCGATACGCCCGTACCGGAGGTGCAGCTCCTTTCCAACGGCAGATATCATGTCATGGTCACCAACGCGGGCGGCGGTTACAGCCGCTGGAAGGACATGGCGGTGACGCGCTGGCGTGAAGACAGCACCTGTGACAATTGGGGCGCCTTCTGTTATATCCGTGACATATCGAGCGGCGTCTTCTGGTCAACGGCGTACCAGCCGGCGCTGAAGGCATCCAAACGTTACGAAGCCATATTCTCCGAAGGCCGGGCGGAATTCCGCCGCCGGGACGAGGACTTCGACACCCATACGGAGATCTCTGTTTCATCCGAGGATGATATCGAGCTGCGCCGGATCACCCTTACCAACCGGTCAAAGACGCATAGAACCATCGAGGTTACCAGTTACGCGGAAGTCGTCCTGGCATCGCCGGCTGCCGATGCGCTCCATCCGGCTTTCAGCAATCTCTTCGTTCAAACCGAGATCCTCAGGCGACAGGGTGCGATCCTGGCAACCCGCAGGCCCCGTTCCAGTGACGAGCAGCCGCCATGGATGTTTCACGCAATGTCGGTGCATGGTGCAAACATGGGCGAGATGTCCTATGAGACCGACCGGATGCGGTTTATCGGCCGGGGGAACACGCTGGCCGCTCCCGAAGCCATGCGCGGTCTGTCTCCCCTCTCCGGCAGTGAAGGACCCGTACTGGATCCGATCGTGGCCATCCGGTGTCGGATAACCCTCGATCCGGAAACATCGGCAACCGTCAATGTCGTTACCGGCGCCGGCGAAACCCGCGATGTCTGTGCGGGCCTTGTGGGAAAATACCAGGACCGGTATTTTGCCGACCGTGTTTTTGAGCTGGCATGGACCCATAGCCAGGTGCTCCTGCAACAAATCAACGCGACGGAAGCCGACGCGCAGCTCTACGGGCGGCTGGCAGCCTCCGTTCTCTATGCCAATTCCGCGCTTCGCGCCGGTTCCAGCCTTCTCTTAAAGAACCTCCGGGGTCAATCCGGCCTCTGGGGCTACTCCATCTCCGGCGATCTGCCGATCGTGCTGCTTCGGATTGAAGATCAGGCCAATATCGCGCTGGTGCGCCAGCTCATCCAGGCCCACGCATACTGGCGTCTCAAGGGACTGGCCGTCGATCTGGTGATCTGGAACGAAGATCGTGCCGGCTACCGGCAGGTTCTGCACGACCAGATCATGGGGCTCATTGCCGCCGGCGTTGCGGTCAACCTGACGGATCGGCCCGGTGGTATTTTCGTGAGGCACGCCGAGCAGATATCGGAGGAAGACCACATCCTCTTTCAGGCGGTGGCCCGCGCCGTCATCAGCGACAGCCGGGGAACGCTTGCGGAGCAAATGGATCGCCGCGGCCCCGTGGGGCCGACAATCCCGGCCCTTGTCGCCGACCCGCACCTCCCGCCCCCTCCCGCCCACGGTCGCGGTCATGCCCCGTGAGGACCTGATGTTTTTTAACGGAACCGGGGGATTTACCCCTGACGGCCGTGAGTACGTCATTTCCACCGGCGGCGGGAAGGTGACACCGGCGCCGTGGGTCAATGTGCTGGCCAACCCTCACTTCGGCACCGTCGTCTCGGAAAACGGTTCTGCCTATACGTGGAGCGAGAACGCCCACGAATTCCGCCTCACCCCCTGGCACAATGATCCGGTAAGCGATTCCGGCGGAGAGGCTTTTTACCTTCGCGACGAGGAGCGCGGCCATTTCTGGTCCCCCATGCCGCATCCGGCCAGGGGCGCCACGCCCTATGTCACCCGGCACGGATTCGGCTACACCGTGTTCGAGCACACGGAGCGCGGCATCCGCTCGGAGGTATGGGTGTACGTGGCCATGGACGCGCCCGTCAAGTTCACGGTGCTCAAGGTGCGCAACCGATCCGGCCGTTCGCGGCGGCTCTCCGTGAGCGGATATGCCGAGTGGGTGCTGGGGGATGTGCGGCCCAAGACCGTGATGCATGTCATCACCGAGGTCGACCCTCAAAGCGGCGCGCTCTTTGCGCACAACCCCTACAACGCCGAATTCGGCAACCGGGTTGCCTTCTTTAACGTGGATCATGCCACCCGGACGGTAAGCGCCGACCGGACCGAGTTCCTGGGCCGCAATGGCACGCTCGCCCGCCCCGCCGCCATGACCCGGTCACGCCTTTCCGGCAGGGTAGGGGCTGCTTTGGATCCCTGCGCGGCCATTCATGTGACTTTGGATCTCGACGACGGGGAAGAGCGGGAGATTGTTTTCACCCTCGGCGCCGGGCGAGATGCGGATGACGCCGCAAGTCTTGCGCGTCGCTTCCGTGACTCCGGCGCGGCGCGAAAGGCGCTCGAAGCGGTATGGCGACTACTGGCGCCACACGCTCGGCGCCGTCCAGGTGGAAACACCCGACCCATCCGTCAATTTCCTTGCCAATGGCTGGCTTCTGTACCAGACGCTCGCCTGCCGGCTCTGGGGACGGAGCGGCTATCTATCAGTCCGGGGGCGCCTTCGGTTTCCGGGACCAGTTGCAGGATACGATGAGCCTTATCCATGCCGAGCCGCGCCTCGTGCGGGAGCACCTGCTCCTCTGCGCGGGCCGCCAGTTTTCCGAAGGAGATGTCCAGCATTGGTGGCACCCGCCAACGGGCAGGGGGGTGCGCACCCACTGTTCCGATGACTTCCTCTGGCTTCCGCTGGCAACGTGCCGCTACGTTCAAAGTACCGGCGATACGGGGGTGCTGGACGAATCGATTCACTTCATCAAGGGCCGCCCGGTCAATCCCGATGAGGACTCCTACTATGAACTTCCCGTCCGATCCGGGGAAACCGCCAGCCTCTATGATCATTGCGTGCGGGCGATCCGAAGAGGCCTGACGTTCGGCGAACACGGCCTTCCCCTCATCGGCTCCGGCGACTGGAACGACGGCATGAACCTGGTGGGCCAGGAAGGCAAAGGCGAGAGCGTGTGGCTGGCGTTCTTTCATGTGCGACGTGCTCACCCGGTTCTCCGGGATCGCGCGGCTCCGTCGCGATTTTGACTTTGGCAAACAATGCGAGAGCGAGGTTGAAAGGCTCCGCCGGAGTATCGAAGAACACGGCTGGGACGGCGAATGGTATCTCCGGGCTTTTTTCGATGACGGCACCCCGCTTGGCTCGGCGGAGAGCCCGGAATGCCAGATTGACTCCATCGCGCAAAGCTGGTCCGTTCTTTCGGGCGCGGGTGACGCCGGGCATTCGCGGATGGCAATGGATGCGGTGGACAAATATCTGGTTCGCCGGGACGACGCCCTGATCCAGCTTTTGGATCCGCCCTTTGACAAATCCAACCTGAATCCGGGTTACATCAAGGGCTATGTCCCCGGTGTGAGGGAAAACGGCGGACAGTACACCCACGGCGCGATCTGGGCGGCCATGGCATTTGCCGCACTGGGTGACAGCCGCCGCGCGTGGGAGCTTCTTTCGATGATCAACCCCGTGAACCACGGGAACTCCGCGGAGGGAATCGAAAAATACAAAGTCGAGCCCTACGTGGTCGCGGCGGACGTCTATGCCGTTCCGCCGCACACGGGCCGGGGCGGATGGACATGGTACACGGGATCGGCCGCATGGATGTACCGCCTGATCGTGGAATCACTTCTGGGTCTCGAGCTGGAAGCGGACAAGCTGTCTTTTGCGCCCTGCCTTCCCGCCCATTGGGATGGGTTCACCGTGCACTACCGCTTTCGTGAAACCATCTATCACATCCGGGTCATGAAAAAACAGGCAGGTGAAAAAGAAGCCGCGACGGTAACGGTGGACGGGGTCGCGCAACCAGGGAAGGCAATATCACTGATTGATGATGGCCAGGAACATGCGGTGGAAGTGGTGGCATAGATTTTCGCAATAAGCCTGTGCGGCAAATCCGGCGAAAAATCGGGAGCAATTACGTTGCAGGGCCTGAAAAAAACCATTATAATATCATCAGCCTGTGCCATTCGCCACCCACAACACCCAATAGACCGGTAAATGACCATATATGACCATCGGTTAAATATGACCCTTTAAATAGGGTTGTTAATGACATCCATGCAAATGTGTTTTTTAACTATTTGTTCCAAAATAACAGAACGATGGAAGGAATGACGCTGCGTGTTGGAAACATGGCGCAAATATTGCAGATAATGCAATTATTGATTGGAAAGCTCAGAATTGTCAAAACGTGATGACAAAGCCCGGAACCCTTAACGAAGTTGTTTCGGCCCGAAGCTAAACTGTTTGCGTGATCTGTGACATTCTGGATTTTGAGCGAAATCTTATCCTGTCTGTTATCAGGAAAAAATGGATTTCCCGGAAAAAGTATTCCGGGAAATGATAAGAAATGTTTTATAACCTATTGGCGTTTGTAAGCGCTAAACAAAATTCACAAGGAGATCGATCATGAAACAAAAGGCTTGTCAGGTTGCATTTCTGGTTACACCCGTTATCGTGATGGTGGCTTTTCTATCCACTATCTTTTTCGCCAATCCCAATCTTTCCTTTGCAGCCTCGGGCAGCAAGAAATCGTCGGCAGTTGGTATGACTTCCGCTGTCGAGTCTACTGAGGCCAGCATCAAACAGCTTCAAGACGCGCTAAAGATCACCGATGCCCAGAAAGAATTATGGCATAACCTCACACAGGTGATGCGGGAAAATGCGAAAGAAATGGACGCCCTTACCAAGGAGAGAGGTGAAAACACCCAGACCATGAACGCTGTCGAACAAATGAAATTCCGCAGCCTGATTTCCGACGCCCATTTAAATCAACTGAAGAGATTCATCCCGCCTTTCGAGGCGCTCTATGGCAGTATGTCGGATCAACAGAAGAAGAATACCGATTCATTATTCCGGACAGGAAAATATGAAAAAGCAAAATGAAATGACCAGATAACAACTAAAGATTGACGCCCAGCAGGCGATTGGAATCGATCCAAGAATGGAGTGACTTTATGAAAACAACAAGTACATGGAATTATGGGTCCATAGTGGGCAAGATTATGATGGGGCTGGTTATAACCGTAATGATCGGCAGTATGGACGTGGCGCCGGCCCTCGCCAAAGATCACTATAAGGGAAAGCAAGACAACGGCCGATACGATCACAAGGGCCGCGGGTACGAGCGTGGTTATCATCGCAACCCCTATGCGCCCGGCCGGCCCGTATATCGGCCTTATGGTTACAGCTATGGCTACAGGGGACGCGTTTATGCCCCGCCGCCGGTCATCTATGCGCCGCCGCCACCGCCGGGCATCGGCATCTTTTTCCCGCCCATCATATTTCCGTCCATCATTATTCATCCCTAAGGGGCATCGTGCCGGCTGCCCAGCGTTCGCGTAGAGATGACCTGGGCTGCCGTACGCGATCCCCCCAATGGCTCCAAAGTTGGGTGTAACATATTAGAAAGACGAATCAATATGAAAAAAACCGGAATGATGCTTGGCGCAGGAGTCCTTTTGGTCATTGTGATCTTCGGATGGTGGCTATTCAGCCGCCCCGAACGCGGCACGACCGGGTCGGTCAGCACGCAGTTCCGCTGGCTCGGGCCCAACGACAAGATCGTGATCGACGGCTTTGACGATCCAAAAGTACAGGGCGTCGCCTGTCATATTTCCCGTGCGCAGACCGGCGGGGTGAAGGGCGAGCTGGGCGTGGCGGAGGATACGAGTGACGCCAGCATCGCCTGCCGCCAGGTCGGCCCGATCAAGATCATCGGCGAGATCAAGGACGGCGAGCGCGTCTTTGATGAGAAACGCAGCCTGGTGTTCAAGAAGCTTCAGGTCGTGCGCTTCTTCGACCGCGCGCGCAATGTGCTGGTTTACGTGGCCTATAGCGACCGGGTGATTGCGGGCAGCCCCAAGAACAGCATCAGCACGGTGCCGATCATGGGGTGGCCGGCGCCATAAAGGGAGAATCTTATCAGGCCGATTCCGAATGGCATTGATATCTATAACTTGACATCTTCCGCCGAGCTGTATACCCGGATTCCCAGCTTTTCCGCCACCGGTATCGCATTCGGGGCCACCATCGGAGAAATCACGATCATTTCGGAAGCTCCTTTAGAATAATTTCCTTGATCTGCTGATGCGTCAACATGGGAACCTCCATAGATTATCCGTTCTTCCCTCCCAGATCCTCCCGGACATCCGATGAACAATGGATTGACTACTGCTTGCTGCTTTCAATGATGATACATGTCGCGCCGGGATAAGCTCGGTGTATCTTGCAGGGTGAAAGTCCCTGTCGGGAGGAGGTGCAGCAATGCATCTTTGTAAGGGCTAGCCACCCACCCGTATCGAGCCTTGGGTCCATGGCGGAGCAACCGTGAGGTTGCGAACAAGATGGGCTAAGCGTAGGCAGAGAATTCTGTAGGCCGTAGGGGAGGTTGCGCTCCCTGAAGTGCTGGTACAGCTTCGAGATTTACTTGTTGCGGACGCCGAGTGTTTCATGTAGCACGAAGGCAACACGAAACCCCCCGATATGGCAAGGAGGTGGAGGTCCGTCGGAGTCTACAGGCCGTGGCATGCAGGAAGAGATATGTCGTAGAACCCGGGAAGCCCCGTAGGGCTCCTGCCGTGGAGACAGCGGTAGTATGGAATACAGTTACTTAGGCAATGAAGGGGAAACCCTGAAACAGGACTATACTGGAACCTAAGCCGCCGCAACAGTCCCACGGGCCAGGTGGGAGAAAAGAACTGATAAGGTTCGGATCTCTACAAGCCCGCGAGGTGTCTTATCAAGCATAGTACTCAGAGATGGGGAAAGCCCATTACAGGGGGAAGGACTTGACGGAAGTACGAAGCCTGCAAAGGAAACTTGTACCGGACGTGGTAGGATCGGATGAATACAAGCCAACCTCACTGCAGGGAATAGCCAATCGGGCGAAAGCCTGCAAACACCATCGTTTTCGGGATCTCTATCGGTGTCTGAATGCTGAGTTCCTGCTGGACTGTTGGCATGATCTGAACAAAGATGCAGCCAGCGGTGTGGATGGGGAGACAGTAGAGACCTATCAGGTTGAACTGGATGCAAACATCCAGGACCTGACGGAGCGACTGAAGACGAAACGCTATCGTGCCAAACTGGTACGACGCTGCTACATACCCAAAGAGAACGGAAAGCAAAGGCCGCTGGGGATACCGGCGCTGGAGGATAAACTAGTCCAACTGGCCTGTGCCAGGTTACTGACTGCGATTTATGAGCAGGATTTTCTGGATAGCAGTTACGGCTACCGACCAAACCGGAGTGCGAAGGAAGCGGTCATGGACCTCTCCTCCAATCTTCAACTTGGTAAACATGGTTATATCGTTGAAGCAGATATAAAAGGCTTTTTCGATAACATGGACCATGACTGGATACTGAGGATGCTCAATCAACGTATCGATGACAGGGCGTTTCTCAACCTGATCCGGAAATGGTTGAAAGCCGGGATTCTGGACACAGATGGCCAGATTATCCATCCTGAAGCCGGAACGCCTCAAGGTGGGATTGTTTCGCCCGTATTGGCGAACGTATATCTGCACTACGTTCTCAACCTTTGGTTCGAGAGGGTAATTAAGGCCGGCTGCCAAGGGGATGCCCTGATCTGTGTATATGCCGATGATTTTGTCTGCGCATTTCAGTACAAATCAGATGCGGAGAAGTTCTTCAGGGTGTTGCCAGAGAGGCTGGCGAAGTTCGGGCTTGAGGTTGCGCCCGAAAAGACCCAGCTCTTACGCTTCAGCCGTTTCCATCCGAGCATGAGACGACGGTTCACCTTTCTTGGTTTTGAATTTTATTGGTACAAGGACCGAGGGGGCAAACTCCGGGTCACGCGGCGCACCGCGCGTAAAAAGTTGCAAGGTGCGTGCAAACGGATCAAGGAATGGATCAAATTGAACCGGCATCTGGAGGGCCGAGATTTTATTGCCGGTCTGAACAGGCGACTAAGGGGGCACTACAACTACTATGGGCTGCGGGGCAATTCCCGATCGCTGTGGCGTTTCTATCAGTGGGCCATCAAATGTTCATTCAAATGGCTCAACCGTAGAGGCGGTAAGCGGCGTAGTTTTACATGGGAAGCTTTCAACCAGGCACTGAAACGGGTAGGGGTAGCGCGTCCTCGGATTATGGTGCAGCAGAATCAGCACAAGGTGTTTGCGTAAGGCAACAACTCACGCGAAAGCGAGTACAACCGAAGAACCGGATGCGGGAAAACCGCACGTCCGGGACTGTGCGGGGGGCAACAGGTAACTGGTGTTCCTACCGCGAGAAATTTCGGAGTATAATACAATATGGATGATAGAAGACGGTGAATTCGGTCATGTTCGGCATGCATCAGGGTTTTTTCTCGATTCATACATAAAGCATTGTCGAGTCATGGAATTCATGTATTTAACCATCCGAAAGGTGTTCACTGGTCTTTAAGGTTTGACCGGACCTGTCAAGACATGAAGAATGCGATGGAATCGGATGAATCATGGCCGTTGACCGCAATTTGAAACAAAAACGAAAACGGGAAGAAGCGCGGAAAAAAATCGCACAGGAACGCGAGCGAATCAGTCAGCGTGAAAAAATCGATGATTATTAAATATCACTTTCTAATGAGTCGCGGCAGAAAAATTGGGACACTGTCCTTCGTTACGCGCAGAAGGGGTTCAATCTGGCGCCATCGGACCGGGTTTTTTTTGACTATGCCTGTCTGGCGGCATCAGGTTAAAAGATGATTTGACGCTGTTGAAACTGTTGACTCAGGGATGGCCTCTAAAACTGGTCGACCATCCGGCAAATGCCCTGATTCTGGCGGATCTGCCGTCAGAATCTATATACCAGATCAAAGGCACTGGTCGGATACTGAGCCGCGACCCGCGTTCCCATGAATTCAACATCCAGTTCCGCGCCTTTGATGCCACCAAGGTCACGGTCGTGTATTACGCGGATGCCAAAGATGCCTTTCTCAAGGTGCTCGGTGAGTAAAAAAGGACTTCTGCCATGATACGTTTCATCCATGCTGCCGACGCTCACATCGACAGTCCGCTTAAAGGCCTTGAGGCGCATGACGGGGCGCCTGTTGATGTCCTGCGCGGCGCAACACGGCGGGCTTTCGAGAACCTTATTCAACTGGCCATCGATGAGAACATCGATTTTCTGGTCCTTGCGGGTGATCTCTATGACGGAGACTGGAAGGATTACAGCACCGGCCTTTTTTTTCGGGGCCAGTTGGTTCGATTGCGCGACAAGGGCATTCCGGTTTATCTGATTGCAGGCAACCATGACGCGGCCTCGGTGATTTCCAGAAAACTGAGACTTCCGGAGAATGTGCATCTCTTTTCCACCCGGACGGCGGATCCATGGAAGTCGCCGGACATCCCGTAGTGATTCATGGCCGTGGATTTCCGAACCGGGCGGTGCCCGAGAATCTGGCGAGTGATTATCCCGCAGCCGTTTCGGGCAGGTTCAATATGGGGCTCCTGCACACCAGCCTGACCGGCCGCCCCGGACATGACACCTACGCCCCGTGTTCGGAAACGGATCTGCGTCAGAAAGGCTATGGCTACTGGGCGCTCGGTCACATTCACCAGCCCGAGGTGATCAGCCGGGACCCCTGGATCGTGTTCGCGGGGAACTGTCAGGGACGGGATGTCCGGGAGGCTGGTCCGCACGGTTGCCGGTTGGTGACTGTGAATGATTCCCTGGAAGTGGAGAATGCGGACTGGCGTGACCTGGATGTCGTCCGGTGGCAGGTGCTTGAGATCGATCTTTTCGGGGTGACTGAAGAGTCCGAAGCCCTTGGTCGTGTTTCGCAATCGATGGCCCGCTGTGAGTGAAGCGGAGGGACGATTGGTCGCGGCCCGGGTCGTGTTCACTGGAGCCACGCCTTTGCATGGCTCGCTTCACCGTGATTCCCACCGCTGGCGGGCCGAATTCCTGGGTCGCGCGCAAGATCAGGGCGAGGATGCCATCTGGATTGAACGAGTCAAGGTTTCAACATCTCCGGTGTATGACCTTGCAAAGCTTGCTGAGCGGGATGCTCTTACCGGAATCGTTCTGGAGACCTTGAATCAAGCCAAGGTTGAACCGGAAATCTGCCTGACGAGATTAAGGAGATGCTCGGCGTGCTGCCG
>CAWJRD010000026.1:0-21790 GCA_963845015.1 uncultured delta proteobacterium | reverse complement strand
TGATCATGTCCGCCACGTCACGCACAATTTAGAATCATGCTGTCGTTCGGTATATATGACTTATATGGCAGATCGACCTTATCAGCCATATAACCGGGCACTACAATTCCGGAATCATACTGAGCATAGTTCACGAATGTTCTTCCATCAATTCTGACTTTCATGCCTGTTTTCGGATGTTTTAAAGGCACGATTGCGTATACCTGGCCGTATTTTTCTTCCAGCTCCGGATAGCCCAACACTTCCGCGCGTTTTCCGATATCTACTTCAAGATAATCTCTGGCGCCGGCAAGAATATTGCCGCCATGTTCCTCGGCAATGCTTTCAAGCACTTCATTGAGATGTCTTTTCATATCCCCTCTCCTCTCTCAATTGATTTGATGCAGTCGTTTTTCATTTTCCCGTTCTGCATCCCTGGTTCCTTTTTTATCCACACCTGGTTGCCCACACCATGTATACAGGATCGGACAGCATCATGTTCAACCCGAAATACTTATCGTCATAAGGACGCGGTTTTCCCCTCATTGACCATGTATGAATGTTGCTGAACCTTTTGGACTGCAGGAAGTATTCCGTTACCAGGCCCATGCGCTCGAACTCGTGCAGCTCTTTCCAGATTCTGATCGCCTTGGGCGGAAACCACCGGTTCGAAAAAGAGACGACAAACAATCCGCCCGGTTTCAATACCCTGGCCACATCGGCAAACACATCAAAGGGCTGCACAAGGTATTCCACGGATACCGTACACAGGACCGCGTCGAACTGCCCATCGTCAAAGGGCAACGAAGGATTCGAGTTCAAGTCGTGAAGCACGCCTGCGGTCAGCCGCGGATTCGCATCCAACTCGATACGGTTCATGCCCAATCCGGTCAATGAATCCAGTTCCAGTTCCGCCGGCAGGTGGGATTTCCAACTGCTCATCAAATCGAGGACTTTCGATGCGGGACGAATCAATTGGCCATACTTTCCGGATATAACACCGATGGCCATGTCATCCAGGTGATTGACGAGCCTGGGGCGCGTGTAGAACCCGCCATCATCCGACGCATCCTCGCGCGCGAAAGGATCATCCGAAAAAAAATCAGTCGGGCGTCCATTGCATCGGGCCTGCATTCCCGGGCCATTGTGAATCAGATCCTGTAAAGCCATACAGGAGCCGCCCCGTTCAGAGGATTTTGATTCGATCGAATCGATAACGGCATCGACCGATATGTCCCGGCCGGCAAGGGGGTGGTTCATGTCGGCATGAATTTCGTTCCCGTCCGATTTCACACATCGGAACGGTTCCCGGTTCACCCTGAACACACCCGTGACCCCTTTTAGCATTCCCCTGGGGTAGTATCTTCCATAACGTGTGGAGAGGTTCATGTCTTTATCGACTTGGTTGCTTTTGACTTTCAAGACAAGGGATTCGTCAACGTCAGGCACCAGTTCCCCCTGTCTGAAATCATGCGAAATTTCGTCTTTCGGAGCTTTATCCAGCAATTTTTCGTAGAATGTTTCCGGAAAAATATCACGCCAGAAATTTACATTTTGAACATATCTGCACTCCGTATGTGAGCCGATGTCACTGTTCCAGGAAAACCTAAATTCCACGCCCGCTACTGAATTCTTCGTCGTTGTGTTCATGTCATTCATCCTTTATCCAGGGCCGAGCCGTTACCCTGGCCTGCCAGGAAAGCTCCCTATCAACTTTGAAAAATACGGAAACATGAGGATCATCCTGTCTTTTATTTTTGTTGTTTCTGTTTGAAATCTAAATTATGAATGAAATATAAATATGCAATAAGAGAAAATAGTAAGTCTATCAGTAGGTAAAAACTACTATTATAGCTGGATGGAATGAATGCAGTATGGAATTCCCGGAAAAGATGATTCCGAATCCATATATCCTCCGATCGGGTCGTTTGACCGAAGGATTATCGATTCCCTGTCCGCCCAGATTGCGATCCTGGACAAAAGAGGTATTATCCTGGAGACCAACCGGGCCTGGCGGGAATTCGGCATGGAAAACGATTTTCCGGGAGATGTTGGCGCGCGGGGATTGAATTACCTCGAGGTTTGTGATCAGGCCGGCGGAAAGGGCGCCGCGGTTGCGAATCGGGCGGCCCAGGGTATTCGGTCCGTGATGACGGGCAAGCTCGGGGAGTTCACCATGGAATATCTTTGTGATACCCCGACTCAGAATATGTGGTTTTACATGCGTGTTACGCGCATTGACGGCCCGGAGCCACATTTCGTTGTGGTTTGCCATGAGAACGTTACGCCCCTCAAGCTTGCCGAGGAAATGATCCGGGAACGGGAGCGGGAGTTGGCCTTAAAGACCCGCAACCTGGAAGAAGTCAACACGGCCCTCAGGGTGCTTGTGGAGCAACGGGAAAAGGACAAGCGGGAGCTGGAGGAACGGGTGGTCTCGAACGTGCGCCAGCTTGTCATCCGGTATATCGACAAAATGAAGGAGACCCACTTGAATGACCATCAGAGGACGCTCCTTGGTATCATCGAATCTCATCTGAAAGACGTGATATCCCCTTTTCTGCAAAAGGCATCCGCCCTGAACATTCAACTGACACCCGGGGAGATCCAGGTGGCGGCCCTCGTAAGGGAAGGTCTGACGACCAAGGAAATCGCCGGCACCCTGAACATTTCCGCTCACGCGGTCGATTTCCATCGGAAAAATATCCGAAGCAAACTGGGATTGAACCGAAAAAAATCAAATCTTCGCTCATACCTGATATCATTGGGTTGATGGAGAGCACTCTCAATGTCGGTGGCCTGCGGTGGGGTAAAACCAAGCCAACTCTATGCTTTATGCAGAAATCACATGATAAATTGGGGCTCCTCGCTGTTTCGTGTGGCAAATACATACGAAGAACCGATCTCAAGGATATGTTATCGTTTGAACCTGGCTCTGGTTCAACGTTGCGAGGGGAATGCGAATGCATAGGCCCTCCCGGGCAAGGTTTAGTCAACCGCCCGGTAGTGCATCTGCCCTGTTAAAGGAAGGTGCACGAGTCAAGCGAGGTGAAGGGTGTATGCCCTGAATCTGACACATAGCCCCGAGAATATGAATTATTGGGAAAGTGCCGATCCCTTGATAACAGGCGCAGGCAAAACGGAAGGTGCGATAGAGACGAGTGCCGACCGACACCCCGGGGTCGCAGACAGCATCGAGCATGACAACGACGATGGAGTAACCAGGCGAGCATCGGAAAATAACCAAAAGGCCCTTGGCGAATCATCCCTGATCGAAGGGATAGTAACCGAGTATGGCCGACCAACGTAAAAGGAGGCGGCCAAAAGACGCCGATGCGAGGGATGGAGACCGGTACGACCGCAATGGTTTAGCGATGAAGCGGCTAATTCCCGCTGAGCGAAGGTCTCCACGGTCAATGGCCCGTGAAAGAGGAAAACATCGACACTATGCAAAGCGTGAGAATCGGTGAGCACTGACCTGACACGGATAAGAGGGAAGGCGCGCAGGCAACCGGGTCTGGTATTCACATCATTGTATCACCATGTGACGGATCTGGACAACCTGCGTTCCTGCTACGAAGCGCTTGACGGAGACAAAGCCGTCGGCGTGGACGGCGTAACCAAGGAGCAGTACGGAGAGGATCTCGAAGAAAATCTTCAGGGCCTGTCTGACCGGTTGAAGCGTATGGGTTATCACCCCCAGCCCAGACGCAGGAGCTATATTCCCAAACCGGGCAGTGAAAAGGGGCGGCCACTGGGAATCAGCTGTTTTGAAGACAAGATAGTTGAACTGGCGGTCAAACGGGTTTTGGAGCCGATCTATGAGGAAATTTTCGAGGACAGCAGCTACGGGTACCGGCCTGGACGTAGCCAGCATTCATGTTTGGATATGCTGGGGCGGACCATCCAACAGAGGCGGGTGAGCCATGTTGTGGAATCAGACATTCGCAGTTTTTTCGACGAAGTGTCACACAATTGGACGCTTAAGTTTCTGGAACACCGTATTGGGGACCCTCGCATACTGCGGCTGATCAGCCGTATGCTGAAGGGGGGGATCATGGAAGCCGGGCTGGTTCAGGCCAGTGAAAAGGGCACTCCTCAAGGTTCTATACTTTCTCCACTGCTGTCAAACATTTACCTGCACTACGTGCTGGACCTGTGGTTCAGCCGTAGGATCAAGAAGCAGTGCCAGGGTGAGGCGCACTATTTTCGTTTCGCCGACGATTTTCTGGCCTGTTTTCAGCACAAAGGAGAGGCGGAGCACTTCAAGAATCGGCTCAATGACAGGTTGGAGGGTTTTGGCCTGAAGGTAGCCGAGGAAAAGACGCGCTGCATTGAATTTGGGCGGTTTGCACGTGCGGAGGCGCAGATGCGGGGCCAAAAGCCCAAGGAGTTCACCTTTCTGGGTTTTACACACTATTGTGGAAAGACCAGGAAAAGAAACTTCAGGGTAAAGCGTCGCACGAGTCGCAAGAAGTTCGCACTGAGCCTGAGAGGGTTTACCGATTGGGTACGCAAAAGCAGGTCTGTTCTGAGGAAAGGGGAGATGCTGCGGCGGGCAAAAACCCGCATTGAAGGGCATCTGAATTATTACGCCATAACGGACAATTCGAAGTTGTGCTCTACCTATCGGTATTATGCAACCAGAATCCTGTTTAAGTGGATTAACCGCAAAAGCCAGCGTAGGTCCTACACCTGGAAAGGCTTTATGCAGGCACTCAAATGGGTTGGGTGGCCGAGACTGAATGTCCGCAAAGACCTGAGTCCGCATCGTAGTTTAGAGGCTATCTGAATAATTGACCGAAGAGCCGGATGTATGGGAAATCCGCTTGTCCGGTTGTGTGTCCAGCAAAGGCTGGTATGTTCAGCAGGAGTTAGTCCTGCCGGGGTAAAAGTCAGAAGCCCCGTAGCGTGGATAGCAGGGTGGCGGGAAACCAAAACTCTGAAGCCTATCGACAAAACCGCCGAGAGGGTGGTTGCGAGTCATCGGGCCGTAACGAAAGTGAACGCGAGGTAGCCTCGAAAATGCGTAATCCTGGGGGTCGAGCCCTTAACCGGAGGGTGAAGACAGTATGGGAAGTCGCAATCTGACTGATGCGGCTGACCATCCCAGCGGGGTGGTAGCGACAGCACGATGACAAGGACATACAAAGCAACTGGAGAAGCCCTCCTCGTCCCAGTGAGAAATCGCTGGAGCAAGGTATACCCTATAACCGGCAACACCGGGAAGTGGGTTGAAGGCGAGAGGGTGGTGGATGGGTGCGTAGTAGCTGAGATGCGGAGTAACGTCCGCGGAGCCAAGGCACCCTGCTGTTGACATTTCTCTGACAACAAAGGGAGGCAAGGGTGAAATGATAAAAACACCCATTAGTTTGCATGACCTGAGAAAGAGAATCTACAACAAGGCGAAGGCTGACAAGACGTGGCGGTTCTGGGGACTGTTCGTTCACGTATGTAAGATGGAGACGCTGCAAATTGCCTATGAGATGGCCAGGCATAATGACGGAGCGCCGGGAATTGATGGTGTGACGTTTGAAGCCATCGAAGAAAAAGGCGTGGAAGCATTTCTTGAAGACATTCGAAGCGAGCTGATCACCGGAAGCTATCTGCCCACCCGTAACCGGAAAAAGGAAATACCCAAAGGGGGTGGCAAAGTCCGCGTCCTGGGGATTCCGACGATTCGCGACCGGGTGGTTCAGGGGGCGCTCAAGCTCATCTTGGAGCCGATCTTTGAAGCTGACTTTCAAGAGGGGTCGTATGGATACCGACCGAAGCGAACTGCTCACCAGGCGGTACAGCGGGTAGCGGAAGCAATCGTGCATAACAAGACAAAGGTGATTGATCTTGATCTGAAATCGTACTTCGACACGGTACGCCATGACTTTCTGTTGGGGAAAGTGGCGCAGCGGGTCAATGACGATCAGGTGATGCACTTGCTCAAGCTGATACTCAAAGCCGGAGGGAAGCGGGGCGTTCCGCAAGGCGGGGTGATTTCACCATTGCTCAGTAATCTGTATCTCAATGAGGTAGACAAGATGCTTGAACGGGCAAAGGAAGCCACCCGTTGCGGGCGATACACGTATATCGAGTACGCTCGGTTTGCGGATGACCTGGTGATCCTGGTAGATGGATACCGTAAGTGGAAATGGCTTGTGCAGGCGGTATATCAAAGACTTCTTGAGGAGTTTGCAAAACTCGATGTCCAAATAAATACCGAGAAAACCCGACAGGTAGACCTGACTGGGGATGAAAGCTTTGGTTTTCTGGGATTTGACTTGCGCAGGGTTAAAACCCTTGGAGGTCAATGGGGAGTGCACATGACGCCACGAATGAAGGCAAGAAAGGCACTTCTGCACAATCTCAAGGAAATATTCCGACGCTTTCAATCCCAACCCGTTGACCGGGTGATCGAGCTGGTCAACCCTGTTTTACGAGGCTGGGTCAACTATTTTCGGGTCGGCCAGTCAAGCCGGTGTTTCGGTTATGTGAAGGATTGGGTGGGAAAGAAGATTCGGCGCCATTTGATGCATGCTCGAAAACGCAAAGGCTTCGGCTGGAACAGGTGGAGTAGTCAGTGGATATACCAGAACCTTGGACTGTATTCAGATTACAAGGTAAGGTACATTACAGTGACGAAAGCGCTGCCGGCACGATAGGTCTCATAACCCTTTATGTGAAGTCAACAGGAGAGCGTAGTGCGGGAAATCCGCACGCTGCGTTGTGTGTCCAGCTAAGGCTGGTATGTTCAACAGGAGACAGTCCTGTCAGGGTAAAAGTATGAAGCCCTGTAGTGTGAATGGCAGATATGAGGGAAACCAAGATATCTGAAGCCCATTGACAAAGCCATCTTATGGATGGTGAGCGAGTTACCAGGCCGTAACGAAAGTGAACGTATGGGTAGCCCCGAAAGTGCGAAGTCCCGGAAGTCGAGCCTTTAGCGTAGAGGCGAAGGCAGCATGAACGACCGAAAACTACTGAAACGTTCGTTCATTCCGGCGGGGTGGTAGCGACAGCATGGTAGCAAGGACATATTGGCAACTGGAGAAGCCCTCCTCGTCCCAGAAGGAAATTTCTTGGAGCAAGGTAGGTTCTATAACCGTTAACATCGGGAAATGAGCCGAAAGATGAGAGGGTGGCGGATGGGTTCGTATTAGCGTTGAACCGGGGTAATTCCTGGGGAGCAAAGGAACCCTGCTGTTAACAGTCTTGAGGCAACACGGTGAGACAGGGGCGGAATGATAAAACCGTCCATTATTCTGTAAGATCTGAGCGGAGAGATTTATTTGAAGAGGAAGGCTAAGAACAGATGGAACAGGTGGAGTAAGGCCTGATGAGGTTCTGAAAGTGCTGCCGTCCGGATCGGTCACATAAATCTTCAAATGAAGTTAACAGGAAAGCCCAATGTGGGAAATCCACATGTTGGGTTTGACGAGGCGGGGACTGGAAACGGGCTTATGAGTACCGCGCCAGTCCTCGACCCTACGTGTGTCCAGCTAAGGCTGGTATGTTCAACAGGAGACAGTCCTGTCAGGGTAAAAGTATGAAGCCCTGTAGTGTGAATGGCAGATATGAGGGAAACCAAGATATCTGAAGCCCATTGACAAAGCCATCTTATGGATGGTGAGCGAGTTACCAGGCCGTAACGAAAGTGAACGTATGGGTAGCCCCGAAAGTGCGAAGTCCCGGAAGTCGAGCCTTTAGCGCAGAGGCGAAGGCAGCATGAACGACCGAAAACTACTGAAACGTTCGTTCTTTCCGGCGGGGTGGTAGCGACAGCATGGTAGCAAGGACATATTGGCAACTGGAGAAGCCCTCCTCGTCCCAGAAGGAAATTTCTTGGAGCAAGGTAGGTTCTATAACCGTTAACATCGGGAAATGAGCCGAAAGATGAGAGGGTGGCGGATGGGTTCGTATTAGCGTTGAACCGGGGTAATTCCTGGGGAGCAAAGGAACCCTGCTGTTAACAGTCTTGAGGCAACACGGTGAGACAGGGGCGGAATGATAAAACCGTCCATTATTCTGTAAGATCTGAGCGGAGAGATTTATTTGAAGAGGAAGGCTAAGAACAGATGGAACAGGTGGAGTAAGGCCTGATGAGGTTCTGAAAGTGCTGCCGTCCGGATCGGTCACATAAATCTTCAAATGAAGTTAACAGGAAAGCCCAATGTGGGAAATCCACATGTTGGGTTTGACGAGGCGGGGACTGGAAACGGGCTTATGAGTACCGCGCCAGTCCTCGACCCTACCGACGTGGCGGGAGTTGGAAACGTGGCATGGCCGAGATGTTGTGACACTCGCAAACGAAAGAGCGAGACAACAGGGAACACAAACTTCGACCTAAACCGGCGCGCCAGTTCTCGACCCTACCTGCAGAGGGATCGGGGAACAACTGAAGGTATGGCTGTGATCTTGTGGCACCGCCGGGAAACCAGGCGGCAAACAGAGAATACAAACTTCAGCCTATAGCCACGGGAGGCCCCGGTCTACTCGACCTATTGTTGAGTTCTGGGCGGTCCGGAGATATTAACAATATCTAAATAATGTTACCTTTCGCTTATCGTTCAAATCATCATCTCTTTAATCATTTTGGGCATCCTTGTTGTTTGCAGGCACCGGCATATCGCGGCCCCACACCGCGAACCCCACGGTCCCGATGACGCCGAAAACGAAGGCCATGATGAAGTTTGTCTCAGGGCTGATTTGCCATAGAAACGCGCCGCCAAGGGCGGCAACAGCGACAAAAACGTCGCGGATCAGGTAATAGAGCCCGAACATGCCGGCCTTGCAGTTGTCCGGCGACAAATCCATGATCAGGGATTTGCGGGTGGGCTCGCCGAATTCCTTGAGCCCTCTCAGAATGAAAGCCACTACCAGCCATTCAAAAGAGCGGCTGTAGAGGAGCATCAGGGGAAACAGCGTGAAAAAGACAAAGGTGACGAGCACAAAAGGCTTCTTGGTGCTGCGGTCGGCCAGGTAGGCTACCGGCATGTAAACCAGCACCGCCGTGGCCATTTCGATGGAGGTGAGGAGGCCGAACTGCACGGCCGAGACCGGTTCGGCGATGGTCTTCATGCACCAGACCACCACAAAGGCATAGGGGATCTGCTCGCAAAACCGCACCAGAATATCGGTGACCAGCAACCCTTTCATGGCCGGGTTCATCAGCCGCAACAGTTTCAGGGGATTTTTTTCCGGGGTCAGGCCGCAAGCATCTGCCGGAGGATGTCGCATCCGGCATGTCGTCTTCGATCATCCGCTGCTGCAAAAATAACGCCACCACGGCCATTGCAAAGGCCGCCCCGAAGGCGAGACGAACCCCGTCTCGCTCGCCCCAGATGCCGATGAAGAGCCCGCCGATCAAAGGACCGAGCGCCATGGGGATGCGGCGTACCAGCGAATGCATGCTCACCCCCATGGTGCGCTTGTTCCGGGGCAGCACCTTGTATATCAGGCTCATGGTGGCCGGCAGTGATATGGCCGACCAGGAGATGAAAAACACCGCGCCGGCCAGCACCGCCTGCCAGGCGGGGATCAGGATCACCAGGCAAGCCGGCCATGGCCACCAGGTTAAAGACCAGCAGGGAACGCTTGGTGCCGATGCGGTCGGAGAGATAACCGCCGGGAAAGGAATAAAGGGCCGAGAGCAGGTTGTCCATGGCCTGCAGCAGGCCGATGGACAGCACTCCGCCCCCCAGCGCCATCATGTAGATGGGCAGGAACCGTTCGGCCATGTGCTCGCCCATGCCCACCAGGATCACCATGCCCAGCACCCCGACGGTACTGCGCTGCAGGCCGAAAAAGCCGGAAAGCCGAGAGGCGCGGGTCTTCAGGGTTTCATCGGCTGCCATGATATTTTCCTTTAAGGCTTGCCGAGGGCGACATCCAACCGGCACCACGCGTACAGGGCGTCATAGACCTCAAACTGCCGCTTGACGTATTCCCGGTCGTCCGGAAAGCGCAGGCCGTAGCCGACAGCGATGGCCTCCAATCCGGCCGCCAGGGGCAGACCACCCGGTCGACGTGTACGTGGGATCGGGTTATCCATTTCATTTTGTTCTCCTTTCAGGCAAAGCGGATTGCACGTCTAAATTCAATACTAATCCCCAACGCGGGCCCTGTCAAATCGAGTTATTCGGCCGTCGGTCAGGGTGCTGCATATCCATGCCCGCGGGCCGGACAACAGTTTCTCGCAAATGAGATGCACGATTCGGATAAATCTGATATCATCACTGCAACGCATGAATCCATAAAAGCGGAGGGTTAAATGACCAGGAAAAAGCTATCAGGGTTGATGGAGTGGCTTCGGCCTTCGGGTATCGGACTGGCCGTTTATTTCGCCTGCTATTTTGGCCATGACGCCGTATCGCGATTTCATATCATGGGGCCGATAGTGGTCATGATCATGTCGGGCACGGTGGCCTTTGAATCACTGGCGCTGGGGGATGCGGCCTCCGAAAAGATCGGCTATGAACCCCATCGGGCTTACCAGATTCAATCGGGTCTGGCCAATGCGGCCACAGCCGTCACGGCCCTGCTGGTTTACGTGCTGGATTGGGGGAGATACGCGGATGCCACCATTGTCACGGCGATGTTGTTGTTTTTTGCGCTCTCGGCGGCGAATCATATGACCACGGCCATCGTGCAACGGAATATGAAACCTGTCAATTTGCTGCGTCCGGTACTGGCGCTGTTATTGACAGGATTGCTGCTGCCTCCCATGATCATGGCGCTGGCTCAATAGAGCCTTGCGTCGCGAATTCAATTGTTGCCATATCCTTATCCATCAACCCGTTAGAAAACTGGAGGCATCATGGTATCACCACGACTAGTCGCGAAAAATGAATCCGAAGAGCCGACCCTTCGATTGGCAGTTCTTATTGACGCTGACAACGCGCAAGCAGCCGTCATTGAAGGCCTTCTTGCGGAAATCGCAAGATTCGGGGAAGCAACCGTGAGGCGCATATACGGCGATTTCACTGCCCCAACGAGTTCCTCTTGGAAGAAGGTGCTGCAGCGATACGCCATCAAGCCGGTTCAACAGTTTGCGTACACAACCGGAAAGAACGCCACGGACAGCACGCTGATCATCGATGCGATGGATTTGCTGTACACGCGAAAATTCGATGGCTTTTGCCTGATTACAAGCGACAGTGATTTCACGGGCCTTGCGATGCGATTGCGTGAAGAGGGTCTCACGGTTCTTGGCTTTGGTGAAAAGAAAACACCGGAGGCTTTCCGCAATGCCTGCCACAAATTTGTGTTCACCGAAGTCCTTCGTCCGAGCACAGCAGCCGAGTCCGGTCGACCTGCCGTCAAAAGTTGAAAGCGAGGAAAAGCCCGTTCCGTCTCAGACACCTGCCGAAACAACAGAGCCAAAGCTTAAATTCCCCAAAAAATTCGTTCTGACCGCACTTGAGCAGTCAATTGACGACGCCGGATGGGCACATCTTGGCACCTTCGGGAGCTATCTTACCAAGCTACAACCCGACTTTGACTCCAGGCTATATGGCTACAAAAAGCTCTCTGATCTTGTCAAAGCAAAGAAAGATCTCTTCGTGACAGAAGAACGGCAAGCAGCGGGGTCAAATCAGAAGGTTCTGTACCTTCGTGCGAAATAGTTTTCCAGCACCCGCCATCGTGGGTTCGGCACAAAAGAGCAATAAAAAGGGGGATGGAGAGGGAGTTATCTGATGTTCCGTATTCGCCGCATATTCGATGATGTTGTCCCGGCGAATCGACATGCTCTGGAACAGGTCAGGGCAATTCTGCGTTCACAGTTCGAGTTTCTTGACCGCCAGAAGATCGACCGCATCCCTGAATCACTTCGGCATCCTTTGAAAAACGGCTTTCGTTCCTTTCTCTACGTAGCCGAAGCCCAGCGATCCACCGTCCGGGGTCTGGCATTGCTTGATTACGATGCGGATCTGAAGTTCTGCTACCTTGACTACCTCGCCAGCGACAGAAGGCTGGCAGGACGCGGCGTGGGCGGAGCGCTCTACGCCCGGGTTCGAAGCGAGGCCCTGTCTCTGGGTGTCGTCGGTATGTTCTTCGAATGCCTTCCCGACGACCCGAAGCTTTGCCGCAACCCGGATGTCCTTAAACAGAACAGGGCGCGCTTAAGGTTTTACGAGGCCTATGGGGCGCGTCCCATTGTGAACACTGCTTACGAAACGCCCGTTCGCCAGGGATCGGACAACCCGCCTTACCTGGTATTCGATAACCTGGGGCAAGACAGCGTCCTCGGCAGCAGCTATCTGAAACGGGTAATTGCCTGCATTCTCGAACGGAAGTACGGGGATATTTGTGAGCCGGCCTACGTCCGAATGGTGCTGGAGTCCGTACGTGACGATCCCGTCCGGCTCAGGCCGCCGCGCTATGCCGTGGCTCAGGTGGTGGAGAAGGAGAACGCTTCCATTACCACCAAGCTTGCCAAGATCGCGCTTGTGGTGACGGACCAGCACGAGATTCACCATGTGAAAAGCCGCGGGTACGTCGAGTCGCCTGTGCGGATCCGATCGATCCTGCACGCCCTGGAGCCGACAGGCGCATTTGACCGCGTGCCGCCGACCGCATTCGGCGATTCGTGGATTACCGCCGTGCATGATCCCGATTATGTGAAGTACTTTAAAAAGGTCAGCAAGAATGCCGATCCGGATACGCCCCTCTATCCGTATGTTTTCCCTATCCGCAACCGGGCCCGGCCACCGGTGGATTTGCCCGTCCGCGCCGGGTACTACTGCATCGACACGTTCACACCCATAAGCGGCCATGCTTATGTTGCGGCACGCCGGGCCGTCGACTGCGCGCTTACCGGCGTGCAATGAGCTTCTTTCCGGCAGACGAATCGCTTATGCGCTGGTTCGCCCCCCGGGCCACCACGCCGAACGGGGATTTTTTGGCGGTTTCTGCTATTTCAACAATGCAGCCATTGCCGCCCATCGCCTCAGCCAATTCGGAAAGGTCGCCATTCTGGACATTGACTACCATCACGGCAACGGACAGCAGGACATCTTCTACCGTCGAAAGGACGTGCTGACGCTTTCGATTCACGGACACCCGCGCTTCGCGTATCCGTATTTTTCAGGATTTGCCGATGAACGCGGCGAGGGAGAAGGGGCGGGGTACAACGTAAATTACCCCCTGCCCGAGACGATTGACGCCGCCGATTACCTTAAAACGCTGCGGACCGCTCTGGCCCGGTTCGGGACTTCGACGCAACCTACCTGGTCGTGTGTTTCGGTTTGGATACAGCCAAAGGAGACCCTACCGGCACATGGAACCTCACGGGCCGGGACTTCACATCAATCGGCGCTGAGATCGGCCGGCTCCGGAGGCCTTGTCTCGTGGTGCAGGAGGGCGGCTACAACAATCGATCGATCGGAACCAACGCAAAGTGTTTTTTCCAGGGGTTGCTATCCGTACCCGGAGCATCGGAGAGCCGGAGGCAGCCAGCCCCCGGCCCACTACACCAGCAGGCATGAGGGGCCGCGCCAGGCCTTCCGATTTGCTTTGCCTCTTAACGATATCCCGGTTCCGCCCTTGCCTTCGGTTAGCACTTGTGTCAAAATAATTGAAACTAAGATTTCAAGTACAAGGGGCCCCCATAAGTTCACATCCCGGGGATAGGCAAGGACATTACAGACGGCGCATCCTCGCGCGGCTGGGCGGGCCGGGCTTCCGGGGGGTGCGGCAATGAATCCGACTAAGGTGTTTTCGACATGAAGCGTCTGTTTTTTCTTCTTCTCCTGTGCATCAGTTGTTCCGCCTGCACCGGCGATGAGCCTGCCCAGAAAATCGATTTAAGCAAAAGGGAGGCCGTCGAGGTCAGGGATGCGGACGATGCCGTCACCTACGCGTATCTGCCGCAGTATTCCCATTCGGTTTCCTATCTGCGGCACAACCTTCTGGTGGAATATCTGAAAAAAGAAACCGGCTATAACATCAAGCAGATTTTCCCGGACACGTTTGACGAGCACATGCGCATGGTGGGGCAGGGCAAGGTGGATATTTCCTTTACCAATCCGTATGTCTATGTCAAAACCGCGTACCGTTATGGTGAAAAAGCATTCGCCCAGGTGATTGAAGACTCCGGACACAAGAGCTTCAGGGGGCAGATCATCTGCAGGGCCGACAATCCGGCCATTCGAACCCTTGAAGACTGCAAGGGAAAGCGCCTGATTGCCGTTGATCTGACGTCTGCCGGCGGTTACCTCTATCCCATGGGGCAGTTTTATGATCATGGCATCCGGCAGGAGGATTTTGCCGAAGTGCATTTTTCACCCGGTCCCGGCGGAAAGCAGGAAAAGGTGATTCTGGCGGTTTATGCCGGCCAGTATGACATCGGATTGATCCGGGAAGGCGCCCTGAACGTGGTGGCGGACAGAATCGATATCCGCCAGATCCGGGTGGTTGCCTACAGCAAATTCTATCCCGGATGGGTGTATTCCGCCAGAAAGGATCTGGATCCGGAAGTCCTCGCACAACATTCAGGCGGCGCTGTTTAAACTCTCCATGGATAATCCCGAGCACCGGGCGATTCTGGAAAAGGCGGACTTTACCCGGATCGTGCCGTCGAATGACGCTGAATTTGATTCGGTTCGGGAATTGATGACGCTTGTGGGCATTGACCTGGATAAATGATGACGATGAAACTGGGAATTCGGGGGAAAATCTATTGCGGCATGATTTCCATTGTCCTGCTGACGGGCCTGATGATTGCCGTGCCGGTTCGCATCATGGTGGAACGTGCGCTCTCGCAGGAATCCCTGAACAAGGGCATGTCCATGGCCCTGACCCTTGCGGCCCGCAGTCAGGATATTATCCTGGGAATGGATTTTCTGTATCTCAAAGAGATGATGGATAAGGCCATTCAGTCCAGCAACGATGTCTCCTACAGTTTCATTCTGAATCAGCAGGGACAGGTGCTGTCCCACACCTTTCAAAACGGGTTTCCGGTTGCGCTCAGAACCGTCAATCCCATCCCTGCCGGACAACTGTCGAGCGTCCGGTTTCTGGATACCGGAAAAGAGCTGATTTATGATATTGCGGTTCCGGTTCTTATCGGAGATATGCGACTGGGAACGGTCCATATCGGTCTTTCAAAAACCCGGATCAGCCGTACGATCAACAGTCTGCTGTGGACCATGGCCGTATTGATCGGATGCGCCGTTCTGATCGCATCTCTCACCGGAGCGGGGTTTGCCAATCAGATTATTCGCAGGGTTCAGAAGCTGCACCAGGCCTCGGAACAGGTGCTGAAAGGCAATCTGAATGTCATTACCGCGCCGCGGCTTAAAAACAACCTGCTGGACATCTGATGGACTGCCGCAACGCGCAGTGTCCGGCCTATGGCGAGGATCGGCAGCGCTGCTGGAATATTGAAGGAACGCTATGCCCTTCATGCCGGGAAGGAGAATATGCCGCAAAAAGTGATGCCTGCAGGAACTGCCGGATCTACCGGGCTGTTTCCGGGGACGAGATTCAGGCCCTGGCCGAGTCCTTTGACGCCATGACCCGGTCTTTGAAACATACGATATCCCAGTTGGAGGCATCCCGAAAAACCATTGAGGTATCGGAGAAAAAATATCGCCGGATATTTGAAAGCTCCATGGATATGGTTTTTGTCACGGACGGCCGGGGGCGATTCCTGGACATCAATCAAACGGGTAAAACCATTCTGGGGATGGAATCCATGACCGGCGCCGCGGATGGCTTTTGCTTTCGGATATTTTTTCATCCCCTTTCGAATATGCGGATATTCAGCAGGACCTGATCCAGCAGGGTTTTGTAAAAGACCGGGAATTTACTTTAAAAACCCTTGACGGGAATGAACTTCAGGCCCTTCTCAGCAGTTCCTGCCAGCTTGACCCGGACGGGGAAGTGCTGGGATGTGAAGGCATCATCAAAGACATCACGCAGCGCCGGAATATGGAACAGCAGCTTCTGCAGGCCGACAAGCTGGCCTCCCTGGGCCAGCTTTCCGCCGGCGTGGCGCATGAAATCAACAACCCTCTGGGGCTGATTCTGGGATATACCCAGCTCATGCTTCGGGAAGAACCGGATTCCTCGCAAAAATATGAAGATCTGAAAACCATCGAAAAACACACGCGCAACTGCAAAACCATTGTGGAGGCGCTGCTGAATTTTGCCCGTAAAACAGAAACCAAGAAAGTCCTGGTGGATGTGAATTGCGCCATTGAGCAGGTCATCACGGTGATCCGCCATCAGTTTGAACTCTCCGGGATTGCGGTGCATACCCTTTATGATCCGGATCTGCCGCAGGTTCTCGGGGATACGGAAAAACTCAAACAGGTGGTGATGAACCTGGTCATGAATGCCCGGCAGTCCATTTCCCAGGCCGGGCAAATCACCGTGTCCACCCGGCATGATTCAAGAAGCCACAAGATAGCGATTGCGGTTGAAGACACGGGATCGGGCATTCCGCCCCATGTGCTGACCCGCATATTTGATCCGTTTTTTACCACCAAACCCACGGGCCAGGGAACCGGCCTCGGCCTTTCGGTCAGTTACGGCATTGTGAAAGAGCACGGCGGCGAAATCACGGTTGACAGCGAACCTGAAAAAGGAAGCCTGTTTTCCGTTATCCTGCCGGCTGCCTTCAGCCTCCCATGACTTCCGTCATCCGCATCTGACGTCATCCGGCACTTCTTTCATACAAAATGTGTTCGTTGGGAATCCCTGCGTTGACTTTCATCAGACCGATTGGTATGATAACAAGTTATGGAAGAAGGAAATATCGTTGAATTTATTGACCGTCAGAAAATACTCTGTGCGGTGGTGCAGGAAGTCAAGAACCAGCGGCTCAAACTCCTGACCGAAAACGACCGTGAAGTCAACCTCTCTTCAAACCGGCTTTCCCATAAAAGCCGAATGGTTCTGGATCTGTCTCTGGGCCGGATCAAAACGATCGATGCGCTCAAGGGAATTGCCTTTCGCAGAAAACAGTTGACCCGGCAGGTCAATATCCGGGAGCTCTGGGAAATCCTCAATTCCGAACAGGAGTGGATTGACCTTGCCACCATGACCGAGTTCTGTTTTTCAAATCAGGCGACCTGCGATCATGAATCCGCAATCGTCCGCGCATTTTTTCAAAACCGGCTGTATTTCAAATTTGACCAGAACCGGTTTTTCCCGATTCCGGAAGAACAGGTCGAACGCAACATCGCCCAGGAGCGGGAAACCGCCCGCAAAGCCCAGCGGATAGAGTCCGGCGCGCTATGGGTCAGAGCGCAGCTTCAGCAAGACCGGCGTCCGCCGCTGTCCGCGCTGTCCGAAGACGAATCCGCCTGCCTGGATATCCTCAAATCCTGTTATCTTCTGGATAAGGAAAGCCCCCATTATGCCGAAGGCAAGGAGATCATGGCCAAGGCCGGAATCGATGACAGGGAGCGGCTCTTTTCGCTCTTTGTTGATTTTGGTCTGTTTGATCCCAATGAAAATATCGAGCTTTATCGGCAGGAAATCCCCCTGGAATTTTCTCCGGAAGTGCTGTCCCATGCCGGTGAATATCGCCGGCGCCTGCGCTTTGCCGTCGGACTCTTCAGACCGGAAAGACCTGACCCATCTTCCCCTGATGACCATAGACGGTCAATCCACCCTGGATTATGATGATGCGATCAGTTTCGAGGATTATGGCGATTCCTGCTGTCTGGGCGTTCACATTGTGGATGTGGGCCATTTTGTCAAAAAAGATGATCCCATCGACCGGGAAGCCCGGCTAAGGGCAAGCTCCATCTATATGCCGGACCGGAAGATTTCCATGCTGCCGCCCAATCTTGCGGAAGGGTGCTGCAGTTTGAAAGCCGGTGAACTCCGTCCGGCCATCAGCATGTTGATACACCTGAGCAAAACCTCGGAAATCCTGGACTATGAAATTGTCCCCAGCCTGATCCGGGTTCAGCGCCAGTTGACGTATTATGATGTCAATACGGTTGCGGACAGCAGCCGGGAGATCGCCAGTCTTTGCGACATCGCCGCAAAGTTCCGCCAGAAAAGGCTTTCGGACGGCGCTGTTCAGATTACGCTTCCGGATATCAATGTCTGGATCAGCGACAGCGGAGAAATCGGCGTCAACCGGATCAATCGCGAAAGCCCCGGCCGGATGATGGTGGCTGAAATCATGATCATGGCCAACTGGCTGATGGCGAAATTTCTATCCGGCCACGGCGTTTCCGCTGTCTTCAGATCGCAGCCGGGACCCAGAGACCGCCTCTACAAGGGATGCGAGGGGACGCTGTTTCAGAATTACATGCAGCGCAGGCTTCTGAGCCGTTTTATGCTGCTCAATCAGGCGGAACGCCATTCGGGACTGGGGCTGGACGCATATGTCACCGCGACATCTCCCATTCGAAAGTATTATGATCTGGTTACGCAGCGGCAGATCCGTTCGGTTTTCGGACAGGAAGCCCCGTATTCGGCCCAGGAAATCGACCAGATCATTCAGCGGCTTCAAGAGCCGATGCTCAAGGTGTCGCGGATGCAATACCAGCGAAACCGGTACTGGATTTTAAAATACCTGGAATCCCGGATCGGCCAGAAGGAAGAAGCCATTGTCATTGGCAGAAAGCGAAACGCCTACCAGATTCTGATGACGGAATACATGCTTGAATGCGATCTGGCAACCACCAGCAGAATCGAACTCAAGCCGGAAAACCAGATACAGGTCACCATTCAGCATGTGAATGCGCGAAAAGACGTGCTTTCGGTATTCATGGGATAATACTATTGAGGTTTTTTTGTTATGAAGCAGAATGTTTCCAGCGCTGTAGAACGATTATCCATTGATATCAACGCCATTGCCGGATTGATTGCAAACACCCAGTTGCCGGGCGGAGAAATCCCCTGGAGCCCGAACGATAAAACCGATCCCTGGGATCATGTCGAGGCGGCAATGGGCCTGGTGACCGGCGGCTTTTTGAGTGAAGCCCGCCGGGCTTTTGAGTGGATGGCCCGGATCCCAGCTTGAAAACGGCAGCTGGTATGCCGCATACCGCAAGGGACTTCCGGAAGACAGAACCCAGGACTCCAACCAGTCTTCCTATATCGCTGTCGGCCTGTTTCATTATTATCTGGTGACAAAGGATACGGCGTTTTTGCGCAGCCTCTGGCCGGTGGTCCGATCGGCCATTGATTTTGCGGTCAGCCTTCAGGCCCCTGGCGGAGAAATCTACTGGGCGCTCAGCCCGGAAGGCCGTCTGGACCCCATGGCGCTTCTGACCGGTTCCAGTTCCGTGTATATGAGCATCAAATGCGCGCTGGAAATTTCAAGGATTCTCGATGATCCCGTCCCTTCCTGGCAACAGGCCCTGAATCGGCTGGGGGAGGCCATCCGGAATAAACCGCATCATTTCAACATGACCAAGTCCCGGTATTCGATGGACTGGTTTTATCCGGTTCTTGCAGGCGCCATTACCGGAAACGAAGCGCGGCTGCGCATTGACCGGTTCTGGAAAAAATTCATGGTGGAAGGTCAGGGCGTCCGCTGCGTGTCGGACCATCCCTGGGTGACGATCGCCGAAACTTCGGAGCTGTGTCTGGCCCTGTGCGCCATGGGAAATCACCGGCTTGCGGAAATCGTGTTCAACTGGATCTGCGACAAGCGCTATGAAGACGGCTCCTACTGGTGCGGCCATACCTATCCGGATATGACCATATGGCCGGAAGACAAGATCACCTGGACCAACGCCGTTGTCCTGATGGCGGCGGACGCCCTCTATCACCTGACGCCTGCCGCCGGTCTGTTCAGTCATCAGGCCTGGGGGCCGGAGGGTTTCATCGGACCGGCTTCACCTGCCCTCTCCGACGGTTTCCAGAGAAGTAAGCGGCCATGCGCAAGGATCACCGTCCCTACGGGATGAAAAAAGCCTATCTGAAATTTCAGAACCTTTACGCCAATCACTTCCTCCGGCCCCATTTTGAAAGATTCGGCAAGGGCCATGCGTTCATGAAGCCCTGGAATGTCGAGGTATTCGGCGGGCCGGTCGAGCTGGGCGATTTTGCAACGGTCATTGCCACCCGGGATCAGATCATCCGTCTTTCGGTATGGTCGGTTCAGGAAGGCATGGGACGGATCACCATCGGCAGCTACTGCCTGATCTGCCCCGGGGTCAGAATCAGTTCGGGGAGCCGGATCACCATCGGCGACAATTGCATGATGGCCAGCGGCGTCTATATTACGGACGCCGACTGGCATGGGATTTATGACCGGGCCGGTTTCGGCAGGACCCTGCCGGTCAGCATTTCCGATAATGTCTGGATCGGCGACCGGGCCATGATCTGCAAGGGCGTCAGCATCGGCGAAAACAGCATCATCGGCGCGGGATCGGTTGTGGTCGAGCCCTGTTCCGGCCAATGTGATTGCCGCCGGAAACCCGGCGCGGGTGCTCAGGGACCTGGACCCCGAAATGGAAATGCGGACCCGCCGGGACTGGTTTGCCGGCCATTCCCATTTGTCCGGGGAGCTGGATGCATGGGACAAGGCGATGTTAAAAGAAAATACCGTGATGAAATGGCTGCGGTATCTGTCTTTCCCCGAAAAGGGGATTGAAATCGCCGGCTTCCGTTCATTTCCGGGACTGGATGCGGGACCCGTCGCCGATGGCCTCATCGGATGGGCGATCACCTTTTCGTTCTCCTGGATTCCGGAGAGGATCTCCGCCGTGAACCCGTTCCGCTGACCGACTTCAACCAGACGCTTACGCGCCTTCCCGTTGTCAAAGACAAAAACCGTCCAGTCCTTTCCCGAACGGAAAAGCGCGCTGTTGGGGACCTGGAGAACATCCGTTGCCTCCAGGACCACAAAATGCGCTTCCAGCCGGTATCCATCTCCCAGAACGCGCCACGTGTCCGGCGGCGACAGGATGTCGGCGATAACCAGCACCCGCTGTTCCTCCACGCCAAGACTGGATATCTTTGTAAATCCGGCGGGTTCGACAATCCGCACGACTCCCGAAAGCGGCGCATCGCCGCCCCAGCGTTTGAACAGCAACCGGGGTTCCCTTTTTGATTCTGACCGCATCCGAGGACAAGGACTTCCACGCGGACCTCAAGATTTCCGGCATTGCCGACATCCATCAGCGGTTCCCCCGCATTGACCGTTCCCTCGCTTTCCCGGTAAATCCGGAAAATGGCGCCGGTGATGGGAGACGGAATATAAATTGTATGATGCGATTCGGCGCTTTTTATGGAAGCAAAGCTTTGCAGCGTCACCCGGGCCCGGTCAAGCTCAAAACGGGCGACATTCACCGCGGCTTCGGCGGCCTGCCGGACAGCCCGCGCTTTTTTGACCTCGGACGCCGCCTGGTCAAATTGATCGCTGGCCACATATTCGCTGGCGTGCAGATTCGTAATCCTTTCCAATTTCTTTTCAAGGTAGTCCGTATCCGCCGCCGCAGCGCGCTCTTTTTCCTGCGCGGCTTTCAGCGCGGCCGTTGCCGCCGAAACATTGGCTTCGGCTTCGGCGCGGCTTCGGGGATCCAGGGCCTGCGACCATACGGGTTCCAGGGTGGCGACGGTCTGTCCCTTTTGCACCGGATCTCCCACTTTTGCGTCAATCCGCCGCATCACCCCGGATGTCGGCGCGGATATGACGAAACGCTCTTTCAGGCGGGTCCGGCCCTCTTCCTCGATGGTGACCTGGAGCGGCCCCCGGAAGACATTCACCAGATCGACATCCTTGGCTCCGGGAATGAGGCCGTACCCCGTTGCAAGGACAACTGCAAGGACAATGATGCTGATTGACAAGGTTCTGCGTCTGGCGATTTCCATACAGCCCCTCTCTATTCCCTGGTTTTCA
>CAWJRD010000025.1:0-44732 GCA_963845015.1 uncultured delta proteobacterium | reverse complement strand
TCACGGCAGCGGCGGGAAAATATCCCATACGATGATTTCGGAAATGATGCTGCCCGCCTTTGACAATCCAACTGGCCCGGTTGAATGACGGTGCCGAGATCAAAATCGGGGATGAGCGGCTGGCGTTTTCAACCGACAGTTATGTGGTGGACCCCGTTTTTTTCCCCGGAGGCAATATCGGAGACCTGGCTGTCAACGGAACCGTGAACGATCTGGCCATGTGCGGGGCCGTCCCCTTGTTTTTAAGCGTCGGTCTGATCATAGAAGAGGGGTTTTCGACTGCGGACCTGGACAGGATTCTCCGCCAGATGGGTCTTGCCGCCCAAAAAGCCGGGGTTCTGGTGGTTACCGGGGACACCAAGGTGGTTCCCAGGGGCGCCGTGGACAAGATTTTTATCAATACCTCCGGCATCGGCCGCATACCGGAAGGCGTCGAGATATCCGGCCACCGGGCAAAACCGGGGGACAAGATCCTACTGAGCGGCACCCTTGCGGATCACGGCATCGCCATTTTGACCAGCCGCGAGGGAATGCGCTTTGATTCACCGGTTGTCAGCGACACGGCTGCCCTGAACCACCTGGTTCAGCGGATGCTCGCTGTTGACCGGGACATTCATGTGCTGCGGGATCCGACTCGGGGGGGACTGGGAACGACATTAAACGAAATTGCCGGCCAGTCCCGGGTGGGAATCCATCTGAGCGAATCGCGGATTCCCGTCAAGCCGGATGTTGCGGCGCTGTGTGAGCTGCTGGGATTTGATCCGCTCTACATCGCAAATGAGGGAAAGCTGATTGCGGTGGTCTCTCCGGATCATGCGGACGCTTTGCTGGAAGTGCTGCGTTCGGATGACCTGGGACAGGATGCCTGTATCATCGGCGGGGTGGTGGAAGCGCCTGCGGGGAGGGTGATCCTGCAGACGCGCATCGGCGGCACCCGGATTGTGGACATGCTGACCGGGGAGCAGCTCCCGAGAATATGCTGATAATCGTTTGAAGGCTGAAGGTTACTCCAGGTCAAAGAAATGTATAACAGTATGGGGTTTATAAAAAATAGTGGATTGTCATCCAGGCGGCCGGCGGTTGTTGCTCTGTTGTGCAGTGTATGGATGATGCTGGTGGTAAGCGGGTGCGGCTTTAAAAAAGAGGTTGAGATTTCGGGCCGCACCATGGGCACGACCTACCACGTCAAGGTGGTGACGGGCTTATTTGACCGCCTTTCGGGTCTGGAAGAAAAAATTGAGCGGACGCTGAAGGATGTCAACCAGAGCATGTCCGTTCACATCCCCGGCAGCGAGATCAGCCGATTCAATGCGATCGGCATTGTGGATCAGCCGTTTGCGGCATCCGAAGGTTTCTGGTATGTGATGAAGGTCTCGGAAAAGATTTACCGGCAGACGGGCGGCGCCTGGGACGGGACCGTGTATCCCCTGATCCGGCTCTGGAAGTTTAATGCCGGCGTTCAGGAATACCGGGTCCCTGCACCGGCGGAAATCGCGGGTCTTCTTCCCGAGGTCGGATTCGGCCATATCCGGTTTCAGGATGGCCGTATCCTCTCCAAACGGGTCGTTCCGCTTACCGTGGACTTAAGCTCCATCGCCAAGGGCTATGGCGTGGACCGGGTGGCGGATCTGCTGAGACATGAAGGGATGCAGGACTTTCTGGTTGAGATCGGCGGAGAAGTCTTTGCCTCGGGCAGGAAAAAAGACGGGAAGTGCTGGCGCGTGGGGATCAATGTGCCGCAAAAGGATGCGCCACTGGATGCTGTCTATCACGCGGTATGCCTGGAGAATCAGGCCCTTGCCACCAGCGGCAATTACCGCAACTTTTTCGAGGTTGACGGCAAGCGGTATTCCCATGTGTTTGACCCCAGATCCGGCTATCCTGTTTCAAACAGCGTGGTCAGCGTTTCCATCGTGGCCGATACCTGCACCCTGGCCGATGGGCTGGCAACCGGCGTCATGGTCATGGGGCCCGAAAAAGGCATTGAACTGATCCACCAGATGGGGGTGGAGGGGTTGATTGTGACCCAGTCGGCCGGGGTCTTAACCGATTATCCGTCAAGGGGGTTTAAAATATCGCCATGAAGATTCATCTGGTCAGCCTGGGCTGCGCCCGGAATCTTGTGGACAGCGAGGTCATGACGGGAAAGCTGCGGGAAGCCGGCTGCGTTCCGGTTCCGGACCCTGAAGATGCGGACGTCATCATCGTCAATACGTGCAGCTTTATCGAGGCTGCGGCCAATGAATCCATCGATACCATACTGAGCCTGGCCGCACTGAAGAAAACCAGCGCCTGCAGCCGGCTGATCGTGACCGGATGCCTTCCGGAGCGCTATCGCGAGGACATTGTATCAGCCCTTCCGGAGGTGGATGTATTTCTGGGTACCGGCGCCTATGACCGGATTCTCGAAGCGGTTCAGGACAGCCCGAAGCTTTCGGCCTGCGTGCTTCCGGACCCCGACGGGATCACCGTGGAAAACGCCGATGCCGCAAGGGAACTGACCCCGGGACCTTCGGCCTATCTGAAAATCGCAGAAGGATGTGACCGTCACTGCACCTATTGCATCATCCCCAGGCTCCGGGGCCGGCAAAAAAGCAGGTCTGTTGCGGATATCGCATCTGAAGCCGGAAAACTGGCGGCTTCAGGAATCCGGGAACTGACCCTGGTGTCGCAGGACACCACGGCATATGGTCAGGATCTGGATGTTTCCGCGGATTTATCGCAGCTATTGGAGCAACTGGCCGGAATACCGGGTGATATCTGGATCCGTTTTCTCTATGGTCACCCGGAAAGCATTACCGATGCGGTGATCCGGACCGTGGCGGAGCATCCCGGAATCTGTCCTTATTTTGATATTCCGGTTCAGCATGCCAGCGACAGCGTGTTAAAACAGATGGGACGGCATTACAGCGGAAAGGATCTGGTCCGGTTGTTTGAACGCATTCGGAACAAGGTGCCGGAAGCATCCCTTCGCACCACGGTGATCGTGGGATTTCCCGGTGAAACGGATGCGGATTTTGACCTGTTGCTCTCCTTTGTCAAGGAAATCCGGTTCGATCATCTGGGGGTGTTTATCTATTCGGATGCGGACGATCTGCCGTCTCACCATCTGCCGAACCCGGTTCCGGCCGCTGTCGCCAGGCGCCGTCACAACCGGTTGATGGCTGTCCAGAAAAAGATATCCCTGGAAAACAACCGGAGGCATCTGGAAAAAATTCTTCCGGTTATAGTTGAATCCTCTCCTGAAAAAGGGGTATATATGGGCCGAACCCGTTTTCAGGCGCCTGAAGTGGACGGCGTTACCTTCATCCATGCGGATCATCTGGAGATCGGCGATGTTGTCCGGGTTCTCATTACCGATACGCTGGAATATGATCTGATTGGGATTCCTCATGAGTGAATTGAAAACCCGTATCCTGGAAATGGTCAAATCCGATCTGGCCGAGATCGAAACCGCGCTGATCGAAAACCTCAAGCCCAACATCGAACTGGTGTCAACCATAGCAGGACACATCCTCTTCAGCGGCGGCAAACGCCTTCGGCCGCTGCTCATGGTGCTTTGCGCCAAGATATGTCACTATCAGGGCGGCTATGACAAGACGTTTTCAATCATCTTCGAATACCTTCATGCAGCCACCCTGCTGCATGACGATGTGGTGGACGGGGCGCACATGCGCAGGGGAAAGCCGGCTGCCCACAGCATTTGGGGAGGCGCAGCCGCTGTGCTTGCCGGGGATTTTCTTCTGGCAAGATCCCTTGCCATTGCCGCTGAAACCGGCAATATCCGGATTATCCGCACCATTTCGGAGATCACCGAAAACATGGCTCAGGGAGAAATCCACCAGCTTATGCGAAAAGGGGATATCCATCTTTCCGAGGCCGAGTATCTGGAGGTGATCCGCCGGAAAACCGCCGTGCTGTTTCAAGGCGCCTGCAGGGTCAGTGCTCTGATTGCCGAAGCGCCGGAAGGCTGGGAGACCGCCCTTGCCGACTACGGGTTTCATCTGGGGATGGCGTTTCAGATGGCCGATGACCTTCTGGATTATACCGAAGACAGTCTGGCCCTGGGGAAAACCGTCGGCGCCGATCTCAAGGAAGGCAAACTGACCCTTCCGGTGATTTATGCCCTTGATGCAGCAGGTGCCAAAGACCGCAAGCGCATGGAAGCCATTATCGCAAACACGGAATTCTCGGATGCGGAGTTCCGCGAACTGGTTGCATACCTTCATGGATACGGCGGGATCGACTACACCCGGCAAAAAGCCAATGCCCACATTGAGTCGGCCAAAACCGCCATCGCGCGGTTTGAGCCTTCTGTTCCGAGAGAGATCCTGATGGATGTGGCCGATTATGCGCTGAAACGAAAAAGCTGATGGAGACGCTGATGCGAACAAAAAAGAACTGTCTTCGGCTGGGGATGCTGCTGTGCACGCTGATGATCTGGCAGCCTGTCGTAAGGGCGGACGAATCCGCTGAAAACCGTCGAGGCCGTCGGCACCGTTAAAATCCAGGGTGAAAAAATCGTTGATGCCCGCGAAGCCGCGATTTCAATTGGACTGGGGGCCGCGGTGGACCGGGTGATTCTTGAACTGATCCCCGTTGAAACGGTAGCGTCGAATTTTCCCGCGATCACCGGGGGCTTTTTCGTCAATGCCGGCCAGTTTATCCAGGGCTATAAAGTGCTTGCGGAATCCAGGAACGGCGGGTTTTATCGCGTTTTGATTCAGGCCGGCGTTTCTTCCGGCGCCATCCAGAAACAGCTGCTCGGCGCCGGCATATCCCTGGGGAAAAAATTACTGCCATCCATCCTGCTGATGGTTTCCGACCAGCTGCTGGACAGCCCGGATGTCCAGTACTGGTGGGGACCGGGCTCATCCGTTGGTAAACCGGCAGCCGAGGCATTGCTTTCCCGGATGCTTAGTGAAAAAGGCTACGGGATCATCGCTCATGAACAGGCAGGCGGTTCGGAGGCGCTGGCTACCGTGCTTCAGAATTCGAAACCCGGAAATGCTCAGGTTGCCGAAATCGGAGCCCGGGCCGGCGCCGACATGGTGATTGCCGGAAGCGTCACATTTCAGCGGGAACCAGCCGCTCTGGCAACAGATCCAATAACCGTTAAGGTTGTTATGGCGCTGCGCGTGGTCCGTTCGGGCAGCGGAGAAGAACTTGCCGTTTTCGAACAAACGACTGTCGCGCCCAATATCGAAGACCCTGCCGGAGTCGATCAGGCTTTGGCGACATTGACAAAGGCCGCCAGCGAGGAATTGAGTAATCAGATGGCCGCTGCCTGGCAGAGACAGGCCAGGAAATCCGCATCCGTTGAACTGCTGATTGAAGGAACCAGTCAGCTGGGAAATTATGCGGCATTTCGCTCTGCCCTGAATAAAATTCCTGGGGTTAAGAGCGTCCAGATAAAAGAAATGAAAGCCGACAAATACACCTTGACCGTCGAATACCCAAACGGGGCCCGGCAACTGGCCGATGCCCTGCTGTTGAAACCCTATGATGGATTTGGTATAACCATACCGGAAGTGACTCAGAACCAGATGAAGGTCATCCTGGCTAACGGTCAGCAATAAAAAAGATATCAATAAAAGGCCCCCCTGTGATAAACAGTGATTTGGGGGCCGATCGAACTTTTGGTCAATCGGGCGTTCAAAATCGTCCTGTATTTTTTCCGCTGCCAGTGTAGAGATGTAGATATTTATCCCAACTATTTTATTGGCAAATAAAATATTGAAATAAATAATGATATAAATACACTCAAAAAAGTTACCCGGAAAGTTACCCGTAAAAATCAAAGTGTCTATGTTGCCGGCATTCGATTTCAGCAGAATAAAAACAAGCTGTATCTGCTTCCCGGCCAGAGACGTTGAAGAGTTTCCGGCCTGTGCTGTAGCTCGTTCTGGTTTGATGCGTAAGGGTTCTTTTCTTCAGGTTTCTGCAAGTTTGCAGGAACCTGAACATTTTCTTTTAATTTTGGATATCCATTTTCATCTTTTCCATCGAATCGCCCCGCTTCCTGCTACCGCTTCTTCGCCTCTTCAACATGGCAATCCGTCTCTTTGGCTGCGGCTATTGTGTATGCTGTTCATATCCAACGTGACCGGTGAAATATCACAGATGCGGATATCGTGCGGCGGGTGGAGATGTTGGATGAGATGAAGGTAGAGGGAAGACCTCGGCAAGAAGAAACTGGTTCACTTGAACCAGTTGTGAGCGACTCGAATGGAACAGCCGCCATTATCACCAAGAAAGCCGGGACATCCACGACAAAGGTTAAGAAGGCCCGCGCCATCCTTGACCATGCGCCGACAGCAGCGCTGATATTAGCATTTCAAATGTGAAAGTCCGAGCCCTTCCGCTGTGACTGCTCGTTTCCGGCGAATGTCACCAACAAGGCCCACCCCCCAAACGCTTCACATTGCGCCTCTGGCGGATTCGGTTATCTTGGATCCAAACAATAAGGCGATTATCTATGACGGCGTCGCTTCTTGATATACTGATGCGCAAATTTTTTTTAATCCGGCGCCGTCAGACCATTAAAACCGAGCATCGCCACTTCGTTCTTCCTGAGAGATTTCAGCATAGTCTCTGCATGGGGAAACCAGTGCCTATCTGCCCAGCTCTCTGAGATGCCCGTAACGAGGCGATCGTTCCTTGACCCTAATAGGAACATGCCCCAGAAACAGATGCGGCCACAGTCGTCGCAGTGGCTGAATATATTTTTTGGTGCATCCCAGATATCTGCTGACTGGTTCCCTCCAAGTATTCTGCCGGTCACCGAAAAACGATTTTATCCTGCATACGTTTGTGAAACCCATACCTATCTGCCCGTCGATTTGTGAACCCGTAGCAAGGCGAACTACACTCGACACATATCCGAGCATGTCTTCGCGCAATGACGAAGGCGATGAAGGCATGGATATGTGCGGGCCACACCCATGGCCCTCACTCGAGCGAGCTAATTTATTTGACAGAAATGAAAGCTTTGTCATAAGGTGATTTTGGAATTTTGTTTGATACCGAACCTGCGGGCTCGTCAATGGAATCAATGATATATTTAGTATTCGCAAAGATAGCCAGACTCATGCATATATGCAAGCATAATTTTTCAAATCCGGTTTCTCTTTATTTATGGCAGTTCACACTCAAAAAACAATAATGAGCTGGTTCTAATCCAATAATTTCTTCACCGAAAATTTTGTTCTATAATGTTCTTAAAGAAACTCAATATAAGGGGGCATGAAATGAAAAGAAAAACCGTATTAAGCATATTCAGCATGGTTCTGGGTATGGTATGCGTCACAGCTGCGGCAATGGCGGCAGAACTGGATCGCACGCAGCTGCCGATCCCCGAACCGCAGACCCCGCATAGCACCGTGCTTGACGCTCGCGATGCCACGCCGCCGCCCCGCTTTGAGATCAAGGCGCCGGAAGGTGCGCCAAACGTGTTGATCGTTCTCGTGGATGACATGGGGTTCGGTATGCCCAGCGCCTTCGGCGGACCGGTGCGGATGCCTGCAGCCGATCGCCTCGCCGAGCAGGGAATCCGTTACAATCAGTTTCATACCACGGCCGTCTGTTCGCCGACGCGGACCGCCCTGCTGTCCGGTCGCAACCACCACATGAACAACATGGGCGGCATCACTGAAACGGCCACGGCTTTCCCGGGCAATACGGGACAGCGACCGAATAATGTCGCGCCGCTCGCTGAAATGCTCCGCCTGAACGGATTCAGCACCGCCTTCTTCGGCAAGAACCACGAGACCGCGCCTTGGGAGGTCAGCCCCTCCGGTCCGACTGACCGCTGGCCGACGCGTTCGGGCTTCGATAAGTTCTACGGATTCTACGGCGGGGAGACCGACCAGTGGTCACCCACACTCTATGACGGGATGACTCGAGTCCCCACGCCTCACTACAAGGGTTATAACTTCATGACCGACATGACCGACAAAACGATCTCCTGGATGAAATTCCAGAAGGCGCTCACGCCGGACAAGCCGTTCTTCATCTATTTTGCGCCGGGAGCTACCCACGCGCCGCACCATGTGCCGAAGGAATGGATCGAGAAGAACAAAGGCCGGTTCGATAAGGGATGGGACGCGTTGCGTGAGGAAACGCTGGCGCGCCAGATCAAACTGGGCGTGGTGCCGCCGGGTACAAAGCTTGCCAATAAGCCCGAGGCCATCCAGGACTGGAACAAGCTGTCCGCCGATGAGAAGAAGCTCTTTGCCCGCCAGATGGAAGTCTATGCAGGCTTTGGGGAATACTGCGACCACGAGATCGGCCGGTTGTTCGATGCCATCAGTGAACTCGGACAGATGGATAACACCCTGATCTTCTACATCCTCGGCGATAATGGAACCAGCGCCGAGGGCGGCATGAACGGCATGTTCAGTGAGATGACCTATTTCAACGGTGTTCAGGAGACGGTGGAGGATATGCTCAAGCACTACGACGAATGGGGCGGACCCTCAACCTATCCGCACATGGCTGCGGGCTGGGCTGTCGCTGGCGACACGCCCTTTATGTGGACCAAGCAGATCGCCTCCAACTACGGAGGCTCCCGCAACGGCATGATCGTCTCGTGGCCCAGGCGCATCAAAGCGGCCAGCGAGATTCGCTCCCAGTGGCACCATGTCATCGATGTGGCCCCCACCGTGCTCGAAGCTTCTAACCTGCCAGAGCCCAAGAGCGTCAATGGCACCATTCAGGATACCGATCCAGGGCGTGAGTATGGTTTACACGTTCGACAATGCCAAAGCCATGAGCAAGCACAAGACCCAGTACTTCGAGATCTTCGCCAATCGTGCCATCTACCAGGACGGCTGGTATGCCGGCACCGTTCACAAGGCGCCTTGGGAGACAGTGCCCCGCGCGAAACTGCTGAATGACAAGTGGGAACTTTACGACACGCGTAACGACTTCAGCCTCGTGAACGATCTGGCAGCGACCAATCCGAAGAAGCTCAAGGAAATGCAGGACCTCTTTATCGAGGAGGCGATCAAGAACCGTGTCCTGCCCATTGACGATCGTAGCGTTGAACGCGTCAATGCAAAGCTTGCAGGTCGGCCGGACCTGATGGGTGATCGCACCTCGCTCACGCTCTCGGAAGGCATGGACTCGATGAGCGAAAACGTGTTCATCAACATCAAGAACCGGTCGTTCTCGATCACGGCGGACGTTGTGATACCGGAGGGCGGCGCAAATGGCGTGATTCTGGTCCAAGGCGGACGGTTCGGCGGCTGGAGCCTGTATCTCAAGGACGGCAAACCAGCCTATTGCTACAACTTCCTGGGGCTGCAGGAATTCAAGGTCGCCGCCCCGGATGCGGTTGCACCGGGCAAGGCCACCATCCGAATGAACTTCGACTATGACGGCGGCGGAATCGGCAAGGGCGGCACCGCCACAATTCTGGTGAATGGCGAGCAGGTTGCCAGCGGTCGGATCGAACGCACGCAACCAATGATCTTTTCGGCCGATGAGACGGCGGCCGTTGGAGTGGATGACGCCACGCCGGTTACGGCGGACTACAAGGAACGCGACAATGCCTTCACGGGCAAGATTCTTAAGGTAACCGTGGATGTGAAGCCCATCGGCGCAGCAGTCAAAGCGGAAGCGGAAGCAGGCCGCATGGAAGCAGCCCACAAGAAAGCGATGTCGGATTAAAAACATATCATCATCAGGGAGGAAATGGAACGATGCCCTTTCCTCCCTGATTTCTAATTAATATCGAGAAAATCTGGTCGTCTCAAGTATTGTTATCCTAAGCTCTTGAATATTAACTAACCCGGTTTTCTTATAAATACCATTCGTATTCTATAAAGATGGCCAGACTCATGATTATATGCAAGAATGGTTGACATTTCAAATATGGTTCTTTATTTTTGGCTCAGGTTACCAAGATAATTTACGCGGATCATGCCTGATGAGATTCATTAAAGAGCTGACACTCAACCATAATAAACTGAAATAAGTCATCGACAGCTTAAAAAACAACTGACCATGTGGCATGATGTCTTATATGTACCCGAACTTAAATCAAGAGAGTGGTGAGAGATTCTTTCTAAAGCAATCCTGAGAAAGGGATGTAATGTATAGCAGCAGTAAAACAAAACATCAGCTCCTTCATGAAATTGAAGAGCTCAGTACGAGACTTGATATAGCGCAGCAGCGCCTCCAGAAGTCAAATGAGCGACAGGTGGCTTTGGAGGAGCGTTTGCAGGAACATCTGGAATCAGAGACGCTACTGATCGCCATGTCGGCTCGCTTTGTCAACCTGCCCGCCGAAGAGATCGACAGCGAGATTGAAAACGCCCAGCGCATCATCTGTGAATATTTCCATTTTGGCCGCTGCTCACTTTGGCAGATTATAGAAGGAAAGCCGGGTTCACTTCTGCTGACACATCTGCATCAGATTCAGGGAAGCCCGCCCCCTCCCGAGCAGATGATTGCAAGTGATTACTTTCCATGGTCATCCAGTAAAATCCTTGACGGTGAGACGGTCATTATTTCGAAAATGACCGACCTGCCGCCGGAAGCAGACCGGGACCGCGAGAGCTACCTTAAATACGGCGGCACCAAGTCCGTCGTGTTGTTTCCTTTGACAGTCGGCAAAGGACCGGTATTCGGCCTGCTGGGCTTTGCCGACTTTCACACAGAGAGAGACTGGCAGGAAACGGACATTAAGAGACTCATGCTTATCGCGCAGGTGTTTTCCAACGCCCTTGCCCGAAAGCAGGCCGAAAATAGACTGCGCGAAAGCAAGATGAAGCTGGATATGGCGACAAATGCCGCAGGCGCTGGCCTATGGATCGTGAACCCTGGCACCGGCTATGTCTGGTTCACCCCCAAAACCCGTGAGCTTTTTAATATTGCTCCGGATGAACCGCTGAACTATGAAAGCCTCTTCAAGCTGGTTCACCCCGAGGATTATGCCCGATTTCACCAGACAGTGCAGCAGGCATTGCAGTCCGGTGCGCCCCTCCGGTGCGAATTCAGGATCCTTCTGCCGGACGGAAACCTCCGCTGGCTTATCGCCATCGGGCAAAGGCATCTTAGACCATCCGAAGCATCCTATCATCTGATGGGCGTGTCGCTTGACATCACCGAAGCGAAAGCGTGCGGAGCTGTCCCTGGTTGAGAGCCTGCAATTTGAAAAGCTGCTGACGGAAATCTCTGCGCGTTTTATCAATCAGCCAGCAGAGCGGATTGACAGCGAGATTCAAAGCGCATTAATCAGTATCAGCGAGTTCCTCCATCTTGATCTTTCGGCACTTTGGCAACGGTCGGGCGAGGCCCCGGATTATTACAAACTATCTCACATCCACAGTGCCCTGGATAGTCCTCAACTTCTGAATCAGATCAACCAGGATCATTTTCCATGGGTCCGGCAGCAAATGCTGGCCAACCGAACCGTTATCTTTTCTTCGATAGATGAACTTCCGGCGGAGGCCGAACGCGACCGGGAATCATGTATCCTTTTCAATATCAAATCGAATCTGACCATCCCGCTCTTTGTGGAAGGCAAACCGCCCATTGGCATCCTGGGGTTCAATGCCACGCGTGCGGAACGCGACTGGCCGGAAACGCTGATAAAACAACTGGAACTGGTCGCGCAAATCTTCACCAACGCGCTTGCCCGCAAGCTGGCGGATATCGAACGCAAACAAATGGAGGTTCAGCTCCTGGGGTATCTTCGCCAGATTGAAGCGCTCAAGCAGCGGCTTGAAAGTGAAAATATCTATCTGCGGGACGAGGTCAAACACCTTTTAGAGCACACGGATATTGTGGGGCAAAGCGCCGCGATGGAGAAGGTCCTGACCGAAGCGAAACAGGTGGCCGGCACGGACACGACGGTTCTTCTCCTGGGGGAAACCGGAACAGGAAAGGAACTGCTGGCCAGGGCCATCCACAGAATGAGTCCGCGAAAAGACCGGGCGCTGATCAAGGTCAACTGTGCCGCGCTTCCGCCCACGCTGATCGAAAGCGAGTTGTTCGGCCGCGAGAAAGGCGCTTACACGGGCGCCATGACCCGGATGACCGGTCGATTCGAACTGGCCGATAAATCGACGCTTTTTCTGGATGAGATCGGTGAGCTTCCACTGGATCTCCAGAGCAAGCTGCTGCGGGTGCTTGAAGAAGGCGAATTCGAACGGCTGGGATCGACAAAGACCCAGCACGTCGATGTCCGCATCATTGCCGCCACCAACCGGAACCTCGAACAGGAAATAAAAGACGGCAAATTCCGGCAGGATCTCTTCTACCGGCTGAATGTGTTTCCCGTTGTGATCCCCCCCCTTCGTGAGCGCCCGGAAGATATTCCGCTGCTGGTCCGGTCTATCGTCAAGGAATTTCAAAAGAAGTTGGGAAAAGAGATTGAAAACATTCCGAAGAAAACCATGCAGGCCCTGCAATCCTATCTTTGGCCCGGAAACGTCCGGGAGCTTAGGAATATAATTGAACACGCCATGATTTTGTGCAAGGGGGAAACTCTGAACGTTAATCTACCGGCGAGTATGCCTTCTGAAACCGTTGCAGCGGGAAAACTTGAAAATATAGAGCGCGCGCACATCATTGAGGTGCTGAATCAAACCGGCTGGCGCATCTCAGGATCGGGAGGCGCCGCCGAAATTCTCGGTCTGAAGAGAACAACTCTCAATTCGAAGTTGAAGAAGCTGGATATCAGGTGTTCCAAAAGCTCGCAGACGAAATAACATCTTTTGACGATATTTCGTCACACTCCCCCCTCCCTGCCTCCACCAATACAATCCTGATCTCTTCGCGGAATTCCGATCATTAAAGGATTCTGTAAAAATAATTCCTTGTTATTCTTATTGGCATATTTTTGGCAATTAAAAATCATAAGTGGTCAAAACGATTCTCAACGGTTCTCAGAAACAGACGGGTTTTTGTTCAAAACAACACCGGCAGCCTGTCCATGAAATCACCAAAAGGAGATATACATGGTTCTATCAACCGTAACAATGAACATTAGTCCCGAGAAGCGAGATGAAGTATTGAAAATCCTCAAATCGACCGCCGATCGTTGCAGGGACTATCCAGGCTGTCTCAGTTGCCATGTATTTGAAAACATACAGGAAAAGAACGTCTTTATGATGCAGGATCTCTGGAAAACCGAAGAAAGCCTGAAAGTTCATGTCCGCTCGGATGAATATCTCACCCTGTTGCTGGCCTTGGAATTGTCATGCCGGCAGCCCGAGGTCAGGATTATCACCATATCGAAATTGACGGGAATGGAAACCATCGAAACCCTGAGATCCGATGCATGGGCCGATGTTTAGTTCGCAATTTGGAAGCGTAAATTTAATCAAGGAGGCACAACATATGAAAGTTATCATCGTAGGCGGAGTGGCAGGCGGCGCGTCGTGCGCGGCGCGCCTTCGCAGGCTGGACGAAAATGCTGAAATCCTGATGGTGGAGCGCGGTCCGTATGTTTCTTATGCAAACTGCGGGCTTCCCTACCATGTCGGGGGCGTGATCGAAAAAGAGTCGAGCCTTCTGGTGGCCTCGGAGCAGATGTTTCGCGTCATGTTTGCGATTGATGTGCGGACCAACTGCGAGGCGATATCGATCTCACCGAAGGACAAGACCGTGGATCTTCGCAATGTGAAGACCGGTGAAGTCACGACCGAGTCCTACGACAAGCTGGTGCTCTCACCGGGTGCGCCTTCGGTCCATCCGCCCCTGCCCGGAATCGATCTGCCGGGAATCTTTCATGTGCGGACCGTGCCGGACGCGCGGACGATCCGCGAATGGGTGGAACGCGGCACGACGTACCTGGCGGGGATGTACAAGTACACGGGGATTCAGTTTGTGAAACCGACAAGGCGTGCGGTGGTCGTGGGCGGCGGGTTCATCGGCCTTGAGATGGCGGAGAACCTGATCCATCTGGGGTTTGAAGTCACCCTCATCCAGAAGCCCGATCACGTCCTGTCTCCGCTGGATCCGGAGATCGCGTGCCTGGTGCAGGGACATATCAAAAGGCATGGCGTGCAGGTTGTCGCCAACGACGGCGTGGTCGGATTCAAGCAGCTTGAAGGGGGCGCGATAGAGGTTCAGACGGCTTCAGGGAAAACATTCCCGGCGGACATCGTGATCCTTGCAATCGGCGTGCGGCCGGACACGGCCCTGGCCAAAACGGCGGGCCTTGAGATCGGCGAACGCGGGGGAATCCGTGTGGACGAGCACATGCGAACGAGCGACCCGGACATTTTTGCCGTTGGGGATGCCGTCGAAGTCAAGGATTTCGGGACCGGGCAGTGGAGCCTTGTGGCGCTGGCCGGGCCGGCCAACCGGCAGGGACGGATTGCGGCCGATGTGATCTGCGGGCGCGATTCCCGTTACCGGGGCACCCAGGGCACTTCGATCATCGGGCTGTTCGGGGGCGCCGCCGCCTGGACCGGCGTCAGCGAAAAAACGCTTAAGAAGCTCGGCGATAATGACTACGAGAAGATCTACCTGTTTCAGAATTCGCATGCCGGATACTATCCCGGTGCCAAGTTGCTCGCCTTGAAGCTCATCTTCCGCAAATCCAACGGGAAAGTCCTCGGGGCGCAGGCATTGGGCATGGACGGACCGGCGGTGGACAAGCGGATCAGTGCTCTGGCCATGGCCATCCAGATGGGCGCTACGATCTATGATCTGGAGGAAGCCGAGCTCTGCTACGCGCCGCAGTTCGGCAGCGCCAAGGACCCCGTCAACTTTGCCGGGATGGTTGCCGCAAACGTCCTGCATGGCGATATGCCGATCCGTCACTGGGACGCGCTGGAAGGCGCCTTCCTCCTGGATGTGCGCGAACCGGTGGAACTGACCGTGGAAAGCGTGCCGGGTGCGGTCAACATCCCGCTGGGGCAGCTCCGTTCCCGCCTTGAAGAGCTTCCCCGCGACCGCGAAATCCATGTCATCTGCCGATCCGCCCAGCGCGCCTATTATGCAACGCGCATCCTGTTGCAGAATGGGTTCAAGGCCCGAAACCTCTCCGGAGGCATGTTGACGCGCGCGATGTACTCTATGGCTGAATTGATATATTGAAGGCGCTTAATGTGGACAGATTATTCAAGGAAGGAGCATGGATGATGAGCAGCGCTGAAAAGAAAAAAAGGAATTTGAAGGATAAAATCTTCCACGAGCTGGTCGAGTACTGGATAAATGTATTGTATCTCGCCCTCATGTTCGCCGCTTTTACGCAGTACCGAAGATTCCTTCTGGCCGCCCATGGTATCACTTACACGGATTACTGGGTGGCAGTGATCGAAGCATTGATTCTTGCAAAAGTCATCATGATCGGAGACGTATTCCGTCTTGGTCGCGGCCTTGAACAAAAGCCCTTGGTTTTCCCCACCCTTTACAAGACAATCGTCTTCACTCTCTTTGTCGCTGTCTTTACCGTAGCAGAGCATGTGATCATCGCCCTTTGGAAGGGAGAGGGACTTCCGGATACTTTCGTTGATTTCTTTGGAAAAGGATACCATGAAATACTCGCCGGGTGCATCATCATTTTTGTGGCATTTATCCCCTTCTTTGCCGTCAAGGAGTTGGGGAGGGTGTTGGGAGCGGGAAAAATACAGGCTCTTTTTTTTCAGAAAAGAGCCGAACAGGGATTCGAGGAATCGGGGCCAGGAGGTGTATGCGATGAACGAGCGCCGGCGAAGCACCATGATAAATAAAATCGTCAGCCAGAGAGAGGACTAAAGTATGAGTAAGTCACATAAGTTTCAGTGGCCCACGATGTTTTCAGGTTTGCGAGGAATGCACATGGGCAGATTTGCCACGCGAGATCTCAGCCGGCATCACCCTTGCGGCGTTGATGATCCCCCTGAATATCGGATATGCGCAGGTGGCCGGGCTCCCTCCGGTGTTTGGCCTCTATGCGGGCATCATTCCACTGGCGATATTCGCCATCTTCACCAGCTCGCGTCATGTTGTGGGAAGCCCGGATGCCCCCATTTCCGCGATCCTGGGAGCGATGCTGATCGGCTTTGCGCCGATAGGAGACCCGCTGCGGGTGCAATATGCCCTGGCCCTTGCGTTGATGTGCGGCCTGCTGTTCTTTGTGTTCTGGCTTTTTCGGCTGGCGTTTCTCGCCAATTTTCTATCCCGGGCGGTGCTGGCCGGCTTCATCACCGGTCTGGGGATCGAGGTGTTGACCAACCAGGCCAGAAGAATCCTTGGGGCTGCTCATATAATAGACGGATCGGGATTGGCGGCGATCGCCGAACAACTCCATGGTGCGATGGCGACTTCCGTCAACACCACGGGTTATTTTGTGGAACTCATCGCCCTGTTTGAGTCCATACCGCATGCGAATCTTTATTCGGTCGCCATCGGGCTGGGCGCTTTTGTTATCGTGCGTTTAATGAAAAAATACGCACCCAAAGCACCGGCGGCGCTGATCGCACTGATCCTGACGACGGTCATCGTAGCCCTGTTCGGCCTGGATCAAAAAGGGGTGAAAGTGCTGGGCGACAATGCCGTCGGGACTGCCATCCCTGACGCTGCCGAACGTGCCGTTATCCGACTATTTGCGCCTGCTGCCCGGCGCCATGGCGGTGGTCGGCATCACCCTGTGCGAGGCATTGCTGCTGGTCCGCAGTTGCAGCCGAAAGCACAACACCAAGGCGGATGGCAGACCAGGTGTTGTTTGCCTACGGCATGGCCAGTATCGCCAGCGGGTTCACCGGTTCGCTGGTCTCTGGCCCACAGTGCCTCGCGCACCGCGGCAATGGACGCCGCCGGGTCCCGCACGCAGCTCTCCAGCCTGGTGGCGGCGGGACGGTCGCGCTGGTCATGGTTTTTTTTACAAAGGAGCTGGCATACCTGCCCACAGCGGCATTGGCCGGGGTTGTCGCCAGTGCCGTGTTGAATCTGATTGAAGTCGAGGAGCTTCGGGAATTCTGGCAGATGCGCCGGTCTGAATTCTGGATTGCCGTCGTCTGCCTGCTCAGCGTCCTGGTGTTCGGGCCGTTACAGGCGGTCATCATTGCCTTTCTGCTGGCCACGATCGATCTGCTCCGGCGGGCGTCCCGGCCCGGAACCTGGGTGCTGCATGAATCACCGGACGGCAGTCATTTTATCCCCGAAGAATCAGACCATGCCCCGGATACTTCCGGAATAATGATTTATCGGTTTGGCGCATCACTTTATTTCGCCAACGCCACTTTATTCGAGGAAGAGGTAGAGAAACTGGTCACGCAAGCCGCCGCACCCGTCAAATGGTTTGTGCTGGATGCGGAAGCAATGAACGATATGGATACCACCGGTGAGGAAACGATGCATCAGGTTCTGAAGTGGCTGGCCAAACGTGGCGTAACCATTGCCGTAAGCCGTGCCAATCAACCGACCGCTGCGTTGTTGACCCGTTATCATCTGCTGGATTTGATCGGAGGAAACCGGCTGTACCCCACCAACCGCCATGCGATCGCGGCATTTCGCAGGGAGACGGGGCAAGCGATGCCGGAAACGACGAGCAGCGTAGAGTTTTTTATAATTATCTATATTTTAAGGAGATTGATGTGAAAGAGAAGAAAGAAGCAACCGGATTGTGTTCCCGCCGAAGCATGCTGGCCGGGTCAGCCGCGCTACTGACGGGAGGGCTTGTCAGCGGCATCCAGAATATCTACGCCGGCCCTGCGCCAAAGACCAAAAGCGCGCCGCCTTTGCCCTGGAAATGGGTCCAACTCGACCCGCTTGAGGCCGGCAGACGGGCCTATCGCAGCTATCTCGAGAATAAAGGCTGAGGGAACGGCACATGGCTGGGGTACTCCAGCCTTTTAAAAGAGAAAGTCGGTTATCCCTGGACGACACTTCCGGACTATATGTTCGCGCATGCCGGGCAAGGATATGCAGGACATGGGACGCTTTGCGGCGCCCTGGGCGTCAGCTCGTGCCTCATCAACCTCGTTGCCTACGACAAAGATTACGCTTTTGCGGCCATCATAGACCGGATGATGTGGTGGTATGCGGGAATGAAATTCCCGACGGAACGCTTCGATGATATCTCCGCGTGCCCCAAGCAGATCCAGGTGCAGGCGATGACGCCGCTCTGCCACTCCTCGGTTTCCAAGTGGACGCTGGCAGCCGGCGCCGAGGTCACTTCCAAGGAGAAATATGAGCGCTGCGCAAAGGTGGCCGGGGAGGTCGTCTATACCGTGGTTCATTATCTCAATGAATACTTTGCGGGAAGATGGAAGCCCGCGAAATGGGCGCCGTCGGAAAAAATCGCCCACTGTATCGAATGCCATGGCCCGGAAAATCGTTTTCCCCGGTACGAGGAAGGCATGAATCACCAGCAGGGCCATATGGAATGCCTTCTCTGCCACACGGACCATACCAAAAAATGAGGAGTCAACCATGCCTGTCACGATCGTACAAGGCAAGAAACTCAAGAAGTATGAACACAAACTGAAAGGAAGTGAAAGATGAACACAGACAACCTCATAACCCCGGAAAGCCTGGCCGCGAGCCTCAAGATGGCCGCCGAAGCCATGAAGAAGAAGCCCGGCATCATGAAGTCCACCGCGGGCTACATGGAACTGCTCAACATGTACGTCGAGCGAATCGCCACGGCCAAGGAGAAGGGCAAGTTCGTGGTCACCCACGGCACCCAGCAGCCCCTCGAGATCTACGAGGCGATGGACGTGGTGGGCGTCTTCAACGAGTTCTGGGGCGTCATCTCCGACGTCGTGAATGATCGAATCCGTCCCCGAGGCCTTGAGCATCTCGCTTTCCACCGGCACGCCGAACGAGGTCTGCTCGTTCTTCCGCAACATGGACGGCCTGCTGCACGTCGGCAAGTGGCCCAAAACGGATGCCTTTGTCTACGCCACCTCCTCGTGCGACAACGTCAAGGCGTTCCACACGCTGGGCCGGCGCTACGGCATCCCCGACTTCGGCATGGAGCGGCCCTACCACCCGTTCACGCCGCGGGCGATGGAGCACTGGCGGAACGAGCACAAGCGCCTGATCGCCTTCCTGGAAGAGAAGACCGGCAAGAAGCTGGACTACGACCGCCTGAAGGAGACGGTGCGCCTGTCCTACCGCCTCACCGAGGTCGCCCTCGAGATCGACGATCTCGTCGCCCATGTCCCGACGCCGATGTCCGCCGAATGCTTCGGCGGCGTGCTGCTGGCGCTGCGGCTGATGTGCGGCACCCAGGAGGCGGTGGACTTCCTGGAATCGCTGAAGGCGGAGCTCGAGGAGCGCATCGCCAACGGTGTCGCCGCCGTCAAGCCGGAGCGTTTCCGGGTGATCTGGAGCAGTTTCACCCCGTTCTGGGACACCGGCCTCATGGGCTTCATGCAGCAGAAGTACGGCGCGGTCTCGGTGACCGAGGTGCTGCAGCGCTGGCGCGGGCAGGCGAACTGGCTGCTCGATCCGGACGATCCGATCGGCAACCTCGCCTACCGGACCCAGCTCGCCCCCGGCAACTGCCAGTACTCGCCTTCGCTCGACTGGGCCGGGCAGGTCGTCGAGCAGGCCCGCAAGTTCAAGGCGGACGGGGCGATCTTCAACAACAACTGGGGCTGCAAGCAGGCCGCGGGCCTGGGCCCGATGGTCCGCGACGAACTGCTGCGTCAATGCAACGTGCCGACGCTGACACTCAACGTGGACGTGATCGACGCCACCTTCACCAGCCGGGCCGAGGTTGAAGCCCAGATGGACAGCTTCTTCGAGATGATCGAAACGCAGCAAAGCCTATAAAGACAGGAGGAATCTGAAATGAATACACCATTCAAAGCATTGAACGAAATGATCAGGTTGACGTCTCCGTTCCCGGAGAGCGTCGCCGTCAAGGACTGGAAGGCCGCCGGCAAGAAGGTGATCGGCTGGGTCAACCCCTACGTGCCCGAGGAGATCATCTACGCGGCCGGGATGCTGCCCTTCCAGGTCAGCGGCAACAACGAGCCGGTCCAGATGCAGGGGGCCGAGGCCTACATCCTGTCCAACTCCTGCTCCTACATCCGCACCTGCTGGCAGTTGCAGCTCGACGGCCAGTACGGCTTCCTCGACGGCCTGGTCTCCTCCAGCATGTGCGACCAGGACAAGCGGCTGTACAGCGTGTGGGAGTACTACCAGAAGCTGCCCTTCATGGACATCCTCTACGCGCCGCGCAAGCGCGACGAGGAGGCGGTCCAGCTGTACCTGGCCGACATCGAGGACTTCCGGGACCGGCTCTCGCTGTTCGGCTGCAGGCGGATCCCGCAGCGCGACCTCGCCGACGCGATCCGCATCTACAACCGGGGACGCGAGCTGATGCACCAGCTCTACGAGCTGCGCAAGCGCGATCGCCCGCCGGTCACCGGGGCCGAGGCGCTGGAGGTGAGCAAGGCGGCCGCGCGCCTGCCGCGCGATCGGTTCAACGAGCTGATGGAGCAACTGCTCGACGAGATCCAGCGCACCGGGCGCGAGATCAAGAAGTCCAGGCGCCTGATGGTCATCGGCAACGACCTTCACAACGCCAACCAGATCGCCGCGCTCGAGTCGCTGGACGCGGTGGTGGTCGTCGACGAGATGAATTGCGGCATCCGCTACGCCTGGGGGCAGGTTGACACGCAGTTGCCGCCGATGGAGGCGCTGGCCCGCTACTACGTCCTGGGCCGTCCGGTTGACATGCACACCTGGAATTCCGACGGGCGACTCGAGTTCATCGGCGAGATGGCCGAGCAGTACAAGGTCGACGGGATCGTCTCCGAGATCGTGCGCTTCTGCACCTATAACGGCTGGGACAAGTTCGATCTCAAGAAGCAGATGGAAGCAGCGTGGCATCCCCATCCTGGATATCGACCTGGAGTACGGCCACCCGGCGGGAGCGCAGGTGAAGATCCGCGCCGAGGCGTTCATGGAGATGCTGGAGAGCCGGGCAGGTTAGCCTGGCTGGCCACGGAAAGGAGCGAAAGATGAACGCAGACAAGTTCACAACGAAGGAAGCCGGGACGTTCAGCACTGTGCCGCTGAATTGGAAAGAAGTCTTCTACACGAATTGCGGCATGGTGTCCGCCAGCAACGTCGACCAGGAATTGGGGTGGTGCAAGACGGACTTCAGCGCGATCGGCGTCAGACTATTCCTACTTCCGCAGCCGGCGCGGGAACGACTGGTACCCGCACTACATCCACAACCTCGACAACCTGATCCGCTTCGGCGGCCTTTACCCGCCGATCCATGTGCAGGCCGACATCCGCAGGACCCGACTGCTTGGTGCGACGCCGACCTACGAGGGCGGCTGCATGCTGGTGCGGGCCAAGGACCAGATCTACAAGATGAGCCACCTGAAGGGCAAGCGCATCGGGCTTTCTAAGAGCCTTAACACGACTCAAGAACGACTGGTGGCGTATCACCGAGCACTACGGAATCCTCAATATGCTCATGTTGAACGACATGAGCATAGACGATGTTGAGATCGTCGAGTTCCCGTATGCGGACGACTGGTATGGCGACCCGAAGATGCTCGAGCCGCTGAACAGCGCAACCGAGCTCTATATGGGAAAAATGGACCACAAGCGCAACCTCGCTCTCCGCCCGCTGGAGGCCGCGCTGCTCGACGGCAAGGTGGATGCGATCTACACCCATAGCAAAACCTGGCAGCACCTGCAGGAGGACACAGGGAAGATCGCGGCGATCGAGGACTTGTCGCGCTACCCGGACTGGCGGCTGCAGGCCAACAACGAGCCCGCCATCATCACCTGCAGCGATGTGATGGCCGACGAGCACCCCGAACTGGTCATCACCTTTCTGAAGGCAATGATCAAGGTCGGGCGCTTTGCCAATGAGCACAAGCATGCCGCGGCGGTGATCCTCGACCGCCAGACCTACTACCGCGACGTCGAGGACACCTACCAGGCCATCAAGCATATCGACATGGTACCCAGTCTTTCTCCCAGAAACATGGCGCAGATCGAGATCGGCAAGGACTTTATGCTGAAGCACGGCTATATCAAGAGAGATTTCGATGTGCAGAAGTGGGCCGCTCCCGAGTTCCTGGAGAAGGCGGCGCAAGAGTTGATCGAGGAACAGTGGAAAAAGGTAACCGCAGCCAAGCTTCCCGAGGCGACTGCGCTTCGGCTCGGATAACACAGGAGAACAAATCATGGCTGTCGTTGGAATTGACCTGGGATCACAGTCCACCAAGGTGGTGATCGTGGAAGGCGACGTGATCGTCGGTGGCGCCTCGCTGCAGACCGGGGAATCGGCGGAGACCGAGGCCCGGATGGCGGTTGAGGAGGCTCTGCGGCAGACGGGCCTCAAGCGCGAGGACCTGAAGGCCGCGGTGGCGACGGGTGTGCTCAACGTGCCCGTCACCGCGGCCGTGAAGCAACGCTCTGCGGCGAGTTGCATCGCCACCGGAGCCTACTTCCGCTTTCCCCAGGCGAGAACAGTTCTGTATATCGGCGCCGACAGTTCCATGGTCATCCGGATGTCGGCCGATGGCCAGGTGGAGGACTCGGTGAAGAACGAGCGCTGCGCGGTGTCATCGGGTGCGCTGCTGGACATCGTGAGCCGCATGCTGGAAATCCCGGTGGAGGAGTTGGGCCCGATGTCGCTCCAGGCCACCGCGCCGGAGAGAGTGTCCAGCCGGTGCGTGGTCTTTGCGGAAGGCGAGATCCTGTCCTTCATCCACAAGGACCCGCCGGTCCCTGTTCCCGATGTGCTCGCGGGCGTGAACCAGTGCATCGCCGACGGCCTGTGGGGAATGGTTCAGAAGGTGGGCGTGCCGTCCGAGCTGCTGCTGTGCGGCGGGGTGGCCAGGAATGTGGGCGTCGTCAAGGCGATCGAAGCCCACCTGGGCAAGCCGGCGCTGGTGCCGCCGCAGCCGCAGTACGTGCGGGCACTCGGCGCGGCCCTGTTCGCCCGCCAGCTCCAGCAGGAAGGAGGTGCGCCATGCTGACCATGGGAATCGACATCGGTTCGCGCAGTTCCAAGTGCGTCATCCTCGACGATGGGCAGTTGCTGACCTACGGCAGCATCGAGACCGGCCCCAATATCGTCAAGACAGCCCATGCGGTGGTGGAGGCAGCCGTCCACCGCCGCACCGGCCTATGGGGCGAGTACCGGATGCCGTTGCCCGACGTGAAAATCGACCATCTGAAGATCGAGGACATGGCCTGCATTGTGTCCACAGGTTACGGACGCGCCATTGTGCCTTTTGCACATCGTGCCGTCACCGAAATCAGTTGCCACTGCCGCGGCGCGCAGTGGTTCGTACCCGGGGTCTCCACGGTCCTCGATGTCGGCGGGCAGGACAGCAAGGGTATCCGGGTCGGTGCGAAGGGCGAGATCGCCGACTTCGTGATGAACGACAAGTGCGCCGGCGGCACCGGCCGCTTCATGGAAATCGTCGCGGAGGTGCTGCAGGTTCCCCTGTCCGAGATCGGTCCTCAGTCCCTGAAGAGCACGAAAGTCCTGCCGTTCAGCACGACCTGCGCGGCTTTCGGCCGGGGGGCGGCGGTTGCGCTGATGAAGGAAGGGGAGCGCAAGGAGGATATTCTGGCCGGGCTGCACGAGGCGATCGCCACGCGGGTAACGGCACTGGTCAGGAAGGTCGGCATCGCGGACAAGTTCGTGATCACCGGCGGCATCGGCAGGAATGTCGGGCTGGTGAGCAAGATCGAACAAAGGATAGACGGGTTGAAGGTCACCCTGCCCCAGGAACCGATGATCGTTGGGGCCGTGGGTGCCGCCCTGTTCGCCCTTGACCGGGCAAGGTTTCACAATTGATCCAAGCTGCTTCAAAACCTCAACATTAAACCGAAAGGAGAAAGTAAAATGATACCGCATTCTGGTTTTGATCCCTTCAACCACCCGTAACCGATGGCTGTTGGCGCATAACCAGGTTTGTCCAGGCGACCGGGTCTGACTTTAAACAAATCGCCATCACCGCCGGTCCGGTGAGGCACGAAAACAAAAAGGAGAAAACATATGCACAAGAAATTGAAGGATATGAAACCAGTAGACGACTTCGTCACCCAGAACACCCCGGGCCTCAAGATCTGGGATGAGCGATGGGGCGGCATGCAGTGCGCCTACCACGTCTTTGCCCCGGGGACTGACTTCACAGACATTCTGAAGGGAAAGGGACTGGAGCACGATCTGTGCGGGGTTGAACACTGGGCTTACGTTTTGAAGGGCACGGTGGAGGTCATTTACCTTGACGGGACCATTGAGGTTTGCCGCGCTGGGGAAGTGTGCTTCTGGCCGGCTCCGCACAACTTCAAGTCGAAGGAAGGGGCCGAGATCATCCAGTTCAGCACCGACGGAGGGTTGGCTGCGCAAGGCAAGAGAATCCAGGAGTTTGTCGCGAAACAGATGAAGAAGTAATTGTTGATGCGCCCCAAACTTCGGGGCGGGTGTCGGTGACGTCCCGCGCATATCGAGCGCAGGATTCCGGAGTCTAGCAGAAGTCAATCGAAAGGAGAAAACAAAATGAAACTGAAAACAGGTGTGGATCCCACGAGCAGGATGAGCTTCAAAAACACCCGCGGCCCCCCCTTCCACGGGATGGGGGCCTTTGTCGGCACCGGGAAGACGCAGCGGGCCCACGTCTACACGGCGGCATCGATCCCCGTCGACCCCGAAGCCTACAAGAAGATCGATCCCAAGAAACTGGCGGTCGAACTCGGTGTGGACATGTGCGCGGTCAACAGCGGACGCTTCTGGATGATGGACGAACTCGAGTTCGTCGTCGGCGAAGTCCAGAACTTCCACGGTGTCGAGTTGCGCTGGGGCGGGGACATGACCGGGGCCGAGATGGTCGCCCAGTTCCAGAGCGCCTATATGCCCTCGCTGATCCGGCGCAACACGATCTGGACCTTCAACGCGGGCAAACCGGTGCATCTGCTGCGCGAGCCGAACGGCCCGGTCTGGGTCCTGCAGGAATACACCAAGGCGGTCGATCCGAGCCTGACCCCCGACAACCTCAACAAGGTGGGGGGCAAGCTGAAGAACCTGCCGCAAGGCTGGAAGTTCGAGACCAAGGTGCTGACCAGGACCTGTTGCTGGATACGGGTCGAGCCGGGCGGATGGGCGGCCATCATTCGCGACGACCTGCACTGCACCTACCAGGGCTGCGGCTACGGCAAAGACACCAGCGCCAACTATGTGCCATAAGCTGCGCAACATGACAGCAGGAACCGATGTTGCCACTCCGCGGAGCGCTGAGGTCCAAGTCCCACGGTCAATCTCTCGGACAGTGCAACAAGGGCATACGGTCTGAAGGGCGAGATCACCGACTTGGCGATAAACGTCAAGTTTGCTCGGAGGCGTAAAGTAGCTTCATGAAATGACCGACGATGAATAAATGTTTTTTGAATGCCAGATTCTCGATGAAGGATGCTCAGATCTGGACCAGGAAATGAAATAATGATGAATGTGACAAGTGATGTTCAAAAAGCAGCTTCGATCCGATCCAAACACCCGAATTCGTGAGCGGCGGTTCTCGAATCCGACCGGTATGTTTCAGCTTCCTTTTGCTGTTATCAGTTGCATGGTTGTCGGGATGTGCACCCCACGTGGGTGTGAAGCCGGCAGGCCTTAGGGGAGCATATGAAGAAATTAACGCTTCTGCATTGACAGAGCCAAAACCGGGCACCAACACAAGGATTGTCCTGCATCGCTACGACCTGGCCAAGAAATTCGAAAATGAACCGGAAGCTGTCTTAAACTTCCTGCATCAGAAGGCTGAAGGTGAAGATGACAGAAGGGATCTGCGTTTTGCCCTATCGGAATTGAATTTTCTGTATGCGGAGAAGCTGGAAAACAGTCAGGATATTCATAATAAACAGCGCGCTGCGGATTTTTTTCTTGTTTCGGCTATCTATGCGTATCAGTTTCTGCTGGGTGACAGCAAGGAAGAACCGCCAAGCTCCTATGACAATCGGTTCCGCGAAGCCTGCATCCTCTACAATCGCGCACTGGGCAAGGGGCTGGCCACGGGGAAAAACGGACAGATCGAATTACGGGACGGCGTCCGGGAATTACCTGTCGGGCCATTGCCGGTGTCCATTAAAAACAAGTCCTTTAGATGGGATGTGTCTCAATTTGATCAAATTCTATGCTCAGACGATTTCCTGGTGCAAGGTTTCACGACCAGAAACCGGTCCGCCGGAATGGGATTGCCGCTGATTGCGGTAAATTCAAAAGCGAAGTTTTTTTCGGGAGAGCGCGTGATTCCCATGACGGTTTTCCTGAGAATCACAGGAAACGGGGGGAAGATTGCCCGAGGTACAGCACGGGCGGAACTGGAGTTGTATGACACCTTTGATGATACTGAAACGGTTGTCAACGGGCGGATGGTACCCCTGGAAACGGATTCTACCGCACCAATCGCCTATGCATTGAATAATTCAGACGTATGGTCAGCGGGATTGCGTCGGTTTTTCGTCTTCAAAGAAGAGATCCAACCGCATCTGGTGATGACCCAACCCTATGAGAAGGGGCGTATACCCGTGGTCTTTGTACATGGGACTGCCAGCGATATGGTTTGGTGGATGGAGATGCTCAACACCCTTCGCTCAGATCCGGAATTGCAGAAGCGCTACCAGTTCTGGTTCTTCCGGTATAACAGCAGTCGTACCATTGCGGAATCGGCAGCAGCACTTCGGGAAGTCCTCACTCGGAAACGCCTTGAACTTGATCCGGATACTCTTGACCCGGCTATGGATCAGATGGTTGTCATTGGACACAGCCAGGGGGGGCTGCTGACAAAAATGACAGTGGTTAGAACCGAAGACAAACTCTGGCGCTCACTGAGTGATACCCCACTCGATCAAATGGAAATAGAGCCAGAAGGCAAAGAATTAATCCGTAAATGGATATTTATTGAGCCCTTGCCTTTTGTCAAACGGGTTGTGTTTATCTCCACGCCGCATCGCGGCAGTTTCCTGGCGGCAGACTGGATTCGAAATACAATCCGCCGCATCGTCAGTCTGCCGGTCACGACAGTCAAGGGGGCTGCCTCTATACTGAGCTTAGAAGGAAAATTGAGGTTTCCTTCCCAATTGGAGGGCAGGATGCCGACAAGCCTGGATGGCATGTCTCCGAACAATAAGTCGCTCTGATGGTTCTTGCCGATATTCCCATTGAACCCGGCGTGACATCCCATTCCATCATTGCCGTCAAAGGCGATGGCGATCCCATGGAAGGAGACGACGGTGTGGTCGAATATAAAAGCGCCCATTTGGACGGTGTGGCGTCGGAGTTTATCGTACGCTCCGAGCACTCATGCCAGGAAAACCCGTTCACCATTGAAGAAGTGCGCCGGATTCTTCTGGAGCATCTGAAATCGCAAGTTTTTTAAAAATCAGGAAATGACAGACTATGCCGTGTAGGTTTTTGTGCCACTTAAATTCTCGATGATCACTTTTTGTTGAAGTGGTGTCTGATTCGACTGTGCAATCTTTTTGCGGATAGGTTGTCGATCATCATTCGCCAGTTGAAACGCTCGTTATTTTAAAACCGGTAGAACGTATCAATTATTTCAAGGAGGAATGCATGATTCATTTTAAACGCTTTTTGTCAGGAGCAAGGCAATCTTTATCAGTTTTATCGGCAAATTGCGGCCGTCTGCTGGTCACTCTTTCGGTCCTGGTTAATCTGGCGCTGCCGGCCTCTCTCATGGCACAGGATACTGGTAAATCAGATCAATGGCAGTTCATGATAGAACCGTATTTGTGGGCGCCGGGCATTAACACTACAGCCTCAAACGGCACTGATGTCAGTATTGATATTCATACCGCTCTTAGTGACCTGAAATTTGCGATCATGGGGGTTGTCGGCGTTCAAAAGGGGAAATGGTCGTTCATGATCGATACGTTCTATGCTGATCTCCAGGATACAAAGGACAGCAGTGTCAATGGGATTAGAAGAACAATCGATCTTCAAACCGAGGTAAAGTTGAAGGCTTGGATCGTTACTCCGGTCATCGGATATACCCTTATTGATTACGATAAAAGCAAGCTCGATATCGTTGCAGGCGCCCGCTACCTCAAACCTGAATTATTTGTCAGTGTGAACAGCGACAGAGCCCTTGCACATGACCCGGAAATTTCCGGCTCCAACGAGTATTGGGACGGCATCGTGGGCCTAAAAGGTGAGATTGCCTTATATGATCAGTTGTATATGCCCCTTTATCTGGATATCGGCACGGGTGACAGTGATTACACCTGGCAGGTGGCCGGAGGTCTTGGTTATCGATTCGGGCTATGCGATGTGGTTGCAGGCTACCGGTATATGAGTTGGGATTTTAAAGACAGCAGCTTTCTAAAAGATTTGAACCTCAGCGGCCCCTACCTCGGTGTAAAATTTGTTTTCTAATTCTGAGGTTTTTCACCAGTTCGCTATCTGTGTCAATTAAACAAGAGGCCGTCGGCATAGCATGGTTTAACCGGATATTACTTCAATTATTCTTACAGTGACGACGGGGGAAATTTCACTTCAGGCTGCAGATGACCCGGATTCCTCGGGTTTCTGGATGCTTTAGTTGAAAGCGCCGCAAGCCACTTTCCTGGAGTAATTCTTGAAACTCTGGAGATTCCCATGATCCTGCTCAAAGGTCATGGACATAATGGCCTTGACACAGGAGATTACCCATACGTGCATGACATTGACCATCAAATTCAACAATAGCATGTTCGTCAACCAAACCCTGACCCTTAACCTGGAAGGCAAAACGCACATCCTGAACGTTGACAGACTTGGCAAAGTCGCGTTCCGGAGTTACTGGGACAAAAACGGCTCAATCCTGGTAACCGTCATGAAATCCACCGCGCCGGCCAGCCAAAAACCGATGTGGACATCTTGGCGTTATTTTCAGGATGGGGACAGAACATTGATTGTCGATCATCTGGTCAAGTTGAGCGACGGCCATAAACTGACCGGCAGGCGGATTCTGCAAAAACAGTGACCTTTTCCGGTTTTTTCTATATGGATAGCGTTTATTAAAAAAATTGAATCATAATGAAGTTACCAACAAAAAAAGGAGGTTCTTATGCGTACCACGATTCGTTTGTCTGTTGTTGCAATGATGATCACCCTGTTTGCCGCAGCTTTTATTCATCCCGCCATGGCTGCTGACACCGCAAAGCTGGACCAAGCGGTTGCAAGTGCGCTGAAACAACTGTATGCCAAATACCCTCTGGCCCTGCAACTGTCCAAAGTGGCAAAAGGGGTGATGGTTTTCCCAAGTGTCACGAAAGCGGGACTTGTTATTGGCGGACAATATGGAGAAGGCGCACTTATCGTGGGGGGTAAAACAGTCGGCTACTACAATACCGTCGCAGGTTCCTACGGGTTGCAGGCAGGTGCCCAGAAATTCGGCTATGCCATGTTTTTCATGGACAGCGCTTCTCTTGAGTACCTGAACAAAAGCAACGGATGGGAAGTCGGCGTCGGTCCCAGTATTGTCGTCGTGGACGCGGGGAAGGCCAAAACGTTGACAACCTCGACTGCAAAGGATGATATTTATGCCTTCGTCTTCAGCCAGAAGGGGTTAATGGCGGGACTGGGTCTTCAAGGATCAAAAATCACCCGGATCAATCCCTGATATCGGGATGGGGAAATGGGGGGCATTAACCGACAAAAGGATATCCGGTTACAAAAGGTCATGGTTCGTTCCAACATCAGGATGCTGATTCCTTTAAATAACCAACGCGAGGCATTCGAAATTCTGAGGTCCGAGTCTGCACAGGTCCAGTTCGAGCTAAATTGTATGAGCTCCCGCATTTACCGGGGTGTGGATAATGCGCCAGCATGGTCGAGGAATTCTGGATGGGCAATGAGGGGATGCTGCGCCAGTTACTGTCGGATGAATACCTTCGGGTGCTTCTGACCATCGAGATGCCCGAAGAACCCCCCGAGATATGGTTCGACGAAATCTCGCACATGAGTGGGCTGGAGGCCAACGTCCAACTGGACCCTGCTCCAGATCATCGAGACCCCTGAAAGCCCATTCAATCATGGCAGAAGGGCAAAAGAAACAGCCAGTCTATTTGTGAAAAGAACAGAAACCTTGCAATGATACGGAGTAGCGATTGTAAAAACTATAGAATAGACAAATGAAGGATGATTTTATCCTTCATTGTGCGTTCTATATCTTCTGATGAAATCTGAGGTAAGCTGAAAATAATGGACACCAAAGTTTTGAAAATTTATAAGGAGACAAAACGGAGGTGTCATCCATGGAGAAAATTCCACAGGGCCGATACACAAAAGAATTCCGCGAAGAGGCTGCCCGGCAGGTTATTGAAAACGGAATGTCGGTAGGGGAAGTATCTGCACGTCTTTCATTACCAAAGTCCACCTTGGAAAACTGGGTAAGGTCTGCCAAGTCGGGGAAGCTTGGAGAGATCGGCAAGAACAGGCGGCCACTTACAGAAGTTGAAGTGGAATTGGCACAGGTTAAACGAGAGTTTGCCATAGTCAGGATGGAGCGGGACATATTAAAAAAAGCGGCCGCGTACTTTGCCAAGGAGTCGCTGCACGGTACGCGATGATGAAGAGCTTGCGGCTCAAATATTCGATTTCTGTTTCTTTGCCGAGTTCTTGGGGTTTCTACAAGCGGCTATCATGCCTGGCGAAATCGTCCGCCTTCGAGACGGTTCAGGAGGAAGCACGTCTGGAAGTGGAAATACGGGCTGCACATCGGCGAACGCGTGAAACTTACGGAGCCGAACGGTTGCAACGATGACCTGGCCGACCATGGGGTGGCGGTCGGAGTGCATCGGATCAAGCGTCTTCGCAGAGAAACTTGGTCTGAGCTGTCAAGCAGATCAAGACGTTCAAGGCAACGACGAACTCGAGGCACTCTCTTGCCGGTGGCGGAGAATTTGCTTGACCAGAAATTCGAAGCGTAAGGCTCCGAGACAAGTCTGGCTGACTGATATTACCTATATTCCGACGGATGAAGGCTGGCTCTATCTTGCCGGACATAAGGATCTTTGCACACGGGAGATTGTCGGCTATGCCATGGGCTGCCCGAATGACAAAGACTCTGATCAGCCAGTCTCTTTCCGGGCTGTTGCCGCGAAACGCCCGGCAGCCGGGTCTTATCCATCACTCGGATCGTGGAAGCCAGTATTGTGCCCATGAATTCCGTAGGCTGATTGACCGGTTCAGAATGAGGGCATCCATGAGTGGCAAGGGAAATTGCTATGACAATGCCCCAATGGAAAGTTTCTGGGGAACACTTGAAGACTGAACTCGTTTTTCACCGACAATTTAAGACACGGCAGGAGGCCACTCCGGAGATCACGGAATACATAGAGCTTTTCTACAACCGGCAAAGACGACAAGAAAAACTTGACTATCTTTCCCCAGCCGCCTTTGAAAGTCGATTCTATGAACTGAACAAAGGGCAGCTTAACTTGGTGTCCACTATTGACGACCGACCTCACATCTGACAACGCAGGTTTTTTATGACTTGCAAGTTGACACGCTGCAAAATTCCATGGAAGAGTCAGCATCAAAACAATTTGGAAATGTACTGATTTTTTTATGGACAGCGAGGAGAAAGTCTTATGAATAAATTCCAAGTACCTTTTTATCGTCCGATCACGATTATCAGCCGCTTTATGTTCATTATCTGTTTGTTTCTGATTTGCTTTGAATCCGGATCGGTCGGCAAGGAAAAAGCCACTCCACCCACCCCGTCGATTGAAACGCTGCACCCCAAATCCAAGGAAGACATCAATAAACTGCTCTCGCAGCTAAGCGATGTGCAGGTGCGGCAGATTCTGAATCAGCAGCTGGAGAAAAGCCTGCCGCCTGTCAACCAGAATTCCCAGTCGGGTGGACAATCCAGTGGGTTTAAAGGGCTCGAATCATTACCCCTCATATTTGAACAGCGGGTTCTGGAATTGGGACGTTATTTGCCCCAGTTTTTTACCGACATGGCGCAGATCGTTCAGAGGATGACCGATGGGGAGGGCGTGACAACTCTGGTGAAGATGATTCTCTACCTGATGGTGATCATCGGTCTGGCGCTGGCGGTGGAGCGGTTTTGCTGGCGGTTCAGCGCCGGCATGCGGGAGCGTTTCGATGCAGCACCGGACATGCAGGGCTGGCAGCGCTTCAGTGCCGCCATTGTGAGAATCCTGCCGGAATTTCTGGGGATTGTTGTTTTCTCCCTGATAAGCGTTCTGCTGTTCGCAATGATCCATTTTTCTCATGAGGGCGGGCGGTTATTGTACATTGCCGTAATGAGGGGCATTGTTCTGATTCGCCTGATAAGCCTGTTGTCCCGCCTGATCCTGTCCCCTCATGCTGCTCAGCTTCGTCTGGCGCCGGTCTCGGATGCAACGGCCGCTTACCTTCATCGGAATTTCGTCCTGGTGGTCGGCTATTTTGCCGGAGTCCGTGTGATGATGATGTTCCTTCAGAAACTGGAAGTCCCGATGAACGGCATCTTTCTCATCACTTTTGCACTTTCCATTCCCTTCATGGGGTTGCTGGGGCGATTCGTGTGGCAAAGCAGAATGCTGGTGGCGAATCATTTGCGGCAGACGGGACAAGGGCCGTCCGGCGACATTTCCTGGTTCCGGAATCAAATGGCAGCCAGCTGGCATATTCTGGCGATGGGATATGCCGCAATCGTGTGGCTTGTGACGATCGGACGGTTTTTGCTGTACGGCCCGCAAAACGATCAGGCCTTTGTCATCAGTTTTTTGATTGTTCCACTATATCTGGTGAGTGCCCGGGCCGGCAAATGGCTGGTCACGGAGACGCTGGGAACGATCCGAAAGACGGCTGCGGAAGAGGATACCCGGTATTTTACGGTCGCTTTTGGACTGGTCAGAGCTGTCATCTTGTTTACGCTGGTAGTGTGGCTCTCCAATGTCTGGGGAATTGATCTGCCATTGCTGGATAAAGTGGGTGAAGCTGCCTTCAGCGTTCTGGTGACCCTGATCCTGGCCCATGTGATCTGGGGCCAGATCAACCGGTACGTCCGCCAGAAACTGGAGGCGCTGGCCCCGTCCTCTGAAGTAAAAGTGGATGACGAAGAAGAGATGAGCGGTCAAACGCTGGACCGCAGCTTCACCCTGCTGCCCGTGCTCCGCAAATTTGCGGGAACGATGCTGATGGTCATGACGATTTTGATTGTGCTCTCCAGTATGGGCATCAACATCGCGCCGCTTCTGGCCGGCGCCAGCATTTTTGGACTAGCGATCGGCTTCGGTTCCCAAAAGCTGGTGTCGGATGTGTTGTCCGGCATCTTCTACCTGGTGGACGACACCTTTCGGGTGGGAGAATACATTCAAGCAGGCAGCGTATCCGGTACGGTGGAAGGTTTTACGTTGCGCAACGTCAACCTGCGGGCTGACAAGGGGGCCATGCAGATTGTACCTTTCAGCAAGCTGGGAGCCGTCACGAACTTCAATCGAGGTGGCGCTGTAGTGAAATTCAAGCTGAGTCTTCCCTACGACACCAGTATCTCGCAGGTACGAAAAATCATTAAAAAGGTGGGCCAGCAACTCATGGAAGATCCGGAACTGGGTCCGGATATCCTGCTCCCAGTCAAATCCATGGGGGTGCAAACCGTCGCTGATTCGGTGATGACCTTCAGGGTGAGATTTACGGCCAGATTCGGCAGGCAGGGCATTATTCAGCGGAAAGCCTTCGAAATGATTACAGACGCCCTGGCCAAAAAGGGAATCCATTACGCCCATCGCAAAGTGATCGTCGAAATTCCCCCCAGCCCTGATAAAGAATCCGACGCCACCCCCGCGGGGCTTGAACCGGCTCCGGAAGCTGCCGATCACCTCAAAGCCGGCGCCGCGGCGGCCCTGTCACTAATGCTCACCGAGGAAGAACAGAAAAAAATGGCGCTTGCCAAAAAGAAAGAATCGTCTCAGTAATAACCCCCATGTCCAGAGCGGGCACAACGAAGGATGAAAATGGTGGCTAAGTTAACAGTTTAAATTGATAAATTTTTTATTTTCATATAACAACTATCGGTTTTATCTTGGCAATATTGAACAGCAGCTTTCATCCCACAACGTCCTCGGTTTCGACTACGGTTTCAGGGTTCCCCAGTATGGCCTTGAAAAGAATAAGGTCAATGAAGTCCAGATCGCAACGAAACTTGATGATCGCATCGGCTACCGCCAATGTGTTGGCTCATCCAAGTTTGGCACTGCAGATTGATTTCTCACGGCTTCTCACTTTCCGGCGTGAACGACTCAGCGCCAGCAAATTCTTTTTTTATCTCGATTACTTCCTCCCGGCGTTCAGGCAGAAAGCACTCGTATTGCCAGCGAACCTGTTTGAGAGTCTCAAGCGCCCGCTTATCCAGCGCATCCATATCCGGAGTTTCAAAATTCTGAGAAATCATGATTGGCGTCGTTTTTGATAGCATGATCCGCAATGCCTCGGGCAGACGTGCGCCCATTTTTGAGATTTCAAGCGCAGCCTGAGTCACGTTAATCTCCTTTGTTTGTAACTGGTTCACGATATTGATCAGACGGGAGCGATCTTCAAGCTCCAAGAGAAATGGCAGGATTTCACGCAAAGCCCTAACGAGTTCAGCAACAGCAGAGACGGCCATCTTCAGGTCTTGCGCTGAAGATGGAATGATTTTCAGCTCCGATTTCTGAAGCTCGGCAATCCTTTCGAGCGATGCATACAGGGCGCTCAAAACACTGGCATGGATCTCAGATATCCGTTCATTGCTGATAGAGCCTATCACTTTTTCGATGTCCTCATTTTCAAGTCCACTGAACAATCGCTCGGTTTTTGACCGCTTTTCAAGGCGTTTGAAGGCATGACGAAGACGGTCATATGGGACCCCGTTATCCCTTGAGAATTGTGTGAGTCTGTACCCCGGGTTTTCCGCCTGTACCTTGTCCCAAACGGATTTTAGGTATGGATAATTGTGTACTGGTTTTTGTCCGCCCATATTTATCAACTCCTTTTTTGGGTTATTGTCTCCCATACTTGCCTTGGCCGGCGTTTTCCAGGGCCGGCTGGGTACTGTTTGAAGCGTCTGTACACACAATGACACATCGGCCTGGATCAGGTTTCCCTTTTTGTCCCGCTCTTTGTCTGTATTTTCGCTTAAAAAAAGGCTCCTCGGCCACTCGCGGTAGAAATTGTTTTGTCCGATACTCGTCAATAACATATTCATAGGTTTTCCAGCTTCGGTTACATGTAGGGCATTTTCTCGCCCGCACAACTGTCGATGTGAACCTGTCAGAGCTTATTACATTTGAATCCCGGGTTCCACAATCGCAGCAGACTGGAGAGTCTTCAAACGTCCTCCACGCCATACCGCATTGTTGACAGAAGCGGACCCGCCTGACCGTGGTTCTATATTTTTGAGTCAAAATAACCGTAACGCTGCTTGCGTTGCAGAACGGACAATTCATCTGGCCGCACCACCTGTTTTTGCCTTTTTGTTGAACTTTATAACCCGACAAGGTGTTATTTCGGGTTCAGGGAAAAAAGCGGCCTGAACATCGATCAGGCATTCAATGGCTTCCCGCAAGTGCTCGATGTTCGGGACCTCTTGAGTCCCCCGGCAATGACGAATCTCAGAGCTGCAGAGATAGGCCAGTGCTATTATGAGTTTATTTTTCAGTTCTTCTTGATTGTCCATTTGATCTCCTTACCTTCGGATTAATAATTCCGTTTAGTTTGCCAATTCTGCCTCAATCATTGCCATAATTTTGCTTCGAAGATTTTTTACCTTTGTCAGTTCAATCTGTTCAATCTCTTGTTGTTCCTCAAACAAATCCCAGTCGATTTCATCAGACAAGGCTGACTGAATGAGTTTTTCAAGCTGTTCCGGATGAAGAGCATCCAGCTCAACGGACAAGTCCCCGTAAAGGGCCATGAATTTTTTTGCTCTCGGGTCCTTATGTTTCAGGGCGTCCGGATTTTTAGGGAGCTGATACTCTTCGATAAGCTCCGGCGTGAGTGCCACTCGTTTCCAGATGATCCCAGGAACGTGGAATTGAACGGATAAGCGCTTTTGCATCGAATGAAACATATCCCATCCGCTGGGGTCAAAGTCTCCAAAATAGAGAACAACCGGCGTTTGGCCCTGAGCAATAGCTTTTCGTGCCCGAACAGCATATTGCTGGACTTTGGTTGTTGAATCATATCCCCTGCATGTTGTGACCCGCATACAGTATGGCCAGACAACATCTTCGAAAATCTTTGACAGAGCATCTTTTTCAATCATGACCTCGACATGTTTATCCTGCCCTTGGACTCTGCATCTGGCATATCCTGTCAAAAAGCCTTCGGTTTCCTGTTTTATGAACTCTTGCGAATCGGTAAAGCCGCGCTTATCCGATGTGCGTCTAGTACGATCCTCCATTGATTTCCAGGGAACAAAACCATCGAGTCTCAGTTCAGTCAATATTTTCGAAAGTGCCTTATAAGCGCCTTGGTTGTTTTCAATTTCACCAGCGGCAACCAACCGGTAATAAATCTGCCGGAGAGTCAACGGCCAGTATTTTTTCAATCCTTCAATGATGTTGATAATTTTGATCCGTTTTCCGATGTCTTTTTGACGTGCCATTTGGTAAGCTCCTAATTAAATAGATAAGTCCGTTTTATTTTTTTCCGAAACGATTATAGTTCTCACGGTTGCCGCCGGTACAAATTTTTGAAGGCGGTGGTCGTAGATCAAATTTCAGAAGTGCTACGCCTGTGGCCCCATTCCGGTGTTTTGCAATTTCAATTTCGGCAGTTCCCCTACTTGCCGAATCCTTGTGATAAACTTCATCCCGGTACAGCATCATGACGATATCAGCATCTTGTTCGAGTGCGCCAGATTCCCGCAAATCCGAAAGCTGCGGATGTTTGTCGTATCTCGATTCCAGGTTTCGATTGAGTTGTGAGAGAACAATAATGGGAATGTTCAATTCCTTGGCCGTCATCTTGATGGCCCTGGATATGCTAGCCACCTCCTCAACTCGGTTCCCGTATGCCATTTCACCGCGCATCAGCCCGATGTAATCAATCGCCGCAAGCCGGATTCCGTGTTTCTTGTATGCCATCCTGAGAGCCGTCGGAACTCTGAGAAATGAAGGTTTGAGGTATCGTCAATAAAAATTGGAAGGTCGTTTATGCGTGCCGCTGCCTCGTTAACTCGCTGCCAATCTTCAGGGGATAGTCTGCCGGTCTCGAGGCGTTTGGAATTGATCCCGGTGGAGCTGGAGATCCAACGGGTAATGAGCTGGTGCTTGCTCATCTCCAGCGAAAAGAATATCCCCGGGTGCCCTGCCGATGCTGCGTTATGGACTATGTTCTGCGCCAGTGCAGTCTTGCCCATTGCCGGTCGTGCTGCCATAACAACCATATCCGAAGACTGAAACCCACACGTTATGCAATCGACATCCGGAAAGCCCGACGGAATGCCGGTTAACCCGCTCGATCTGGATGCGGCTTCATAGCTATCAATAGCATTTTCCAGCAACCCGCCGACATGGACCGGATCATTCCCGGCTGATCCGGTGGATTCAATGGCCAGAATATCCTGTTGAAACCTGTCTATAACTACGGCTGCATCGCCATTGCAGGATAAAACAGGCTTTGATTCCATTGTGTGCAGCCTGGATAATCTTCCTGAGCACAGCCTTTTGCCGGATCACTTCGGCGGTGTGTGTGACATTTACGGCCAGGGGGATGTCATACAGAAGCTCAGCCAGGAAATTTTCAGGATGGTCAATTCCGGCCTTGGTCATGGCTGCCACAAGTTCGGGAAAATCCAGCGGCCCGGACTCGTTCAGATTTTTTGTCAGCACTTCCTTGACAGCTGAAAATGTTTTGCTGTTCCTGGTGGCGTAAAACTCGTCAGCTGATAGCAAGTCTGCCGCCAACTTTGCATCTGGAACATTTTGGATACTTGCAGATAACAGGCTTGCTTCGGCGGTTTTGTCATGTGGCAAGGTTTGCATCGCTTAACCCTCCCTGCTGTCAGCATATAGGTCCGCACCGGACTCGGAGTTGATGTATTCACGCCGTGGCACCGCTGCCGCCACGGGTTCAATGGACTCGTTCAGGTAGGATTCGAATTTTGTCCCGAACAAAGTCTCGGGACGTAAATAATCCATCATTTTGGAATCAGTGCTCCACTTGGCCGTCTTTTTGTCGATAACGGCGATAAAATCAACCAGAGAAAAACCCTGGTTGAAACGTACACGGATAAGGCTCTGTGTATTTTTGGAATCTGAACGGTAATGTTTGCCGGTTTTTTTGTTCAGGTAAGAAACAATTTCGTCAAACGGGATGTGGTGTTTTTGGAGTTTATTTCCGGGTGCACCGTCGGGCTTGCCCGGCACAGTATTATCTTCTTTATCTTCTTTTAATTCTTGTTTGTGGTCAGTTGCTGGTCGTTTGCTGGTCACTTGTTGGTCGTTTTGCTGGTTACTTGTTTGCCGTTCAATTTGATAAGTATTCCAATTTACGATTGATATGATTGAAAATTTGTTGGTCGTTTTGATGGTCAAATTTCCAATTTTCTCTAAAAAATGAACGTTTGTTCGAATTTTCCGTTCTGTGAGAGGTAGCTCCCTAGCTGCCGCCTTCCGACCGAAGACAAATTGACCCGGTTGAAGAGTAATTTCCTGATATCCGACAACGATTTTCCTCTCGCAATGGCTCGCCTTCAACAGGCACCAGGACCAGAAAAGCCATAGTTCTGGGTTCTGCATGAGCCCACTGGCGAGGCTCTTCCGGTACAATTTGACATAGCCGTTGTTCATCAGTCTTCAGTCAGTGCCCAGACCTCTTGGCCGACCATGCAGTGCATCGTTCGGATATCTTTATCGGTTTGGGGTAACGTCCGGACTTCACGCCATTCCACCATGTGCTCTTTGAGACAGGGATAATCGGGGGAGTGCCCCTTTTGGTATCACCGACAATCTGAAAAAGTCTGAGGAGTCCTGATTTGGGTGCCGGAATCAATGGTTTTGATTCTGATGCTTGAGGTGCTGCCATGTGGTATCGCCTTTCTTTTATTGGACAGTTCAATGTGTGCATGTCCGTTAATATTTAAGGCGATTTTAAGAGGATTTTTCGGGGGTGTCATTGCAGCTGCAATGAAATCCGTTGCAACTGCAATGGAGGCTGGGGGGAGTCGTTGCAATTGCAACGATGTATTTACTTGGTATTATTCGGAAAGCAGTTTTTTAGCTTCGGCGAATTTCCCTGCCATAGTTCTAAAAGCACAACCAGAGAATCCGGTGTATTTTTCATGAATGTGCTCGCGCAAAGCCGTTTCACTTTTAAACAGCTTATTTTCAATAATTATTTCCACCATTGCACCTATAAGATGAAGAAAAGACGTGGCGCTGCGCTCATCAGCAGGAGAATCCGTCTTTTCTTTATTGGTTGATTTTAAGATATCTCGTTCTTGCTCCACTGCTGCAAGCTTATCCACCAGGGCTTGTAATTTCTCCTTGGTCTTTTCGTGTTGTTCCCTTTCTGCTTGCAGGTCGGCCTGTAATGCATGATCTGAAGTGGGCGTTTTGATTGTTGCAGGTTCAATCAAAGCCTTATTTTTCCGTAGCTCGAGCCATTTCATTAAATCATCTCGCTCAATCCATATATTGCTCCACTCTGGACGGCCCAGATATATAGAGGTATCATTTTCTTTGAACGTCGCTTTTAACTGTCCGGTCTCAAATGCATGTGTCAATGTAAACATAACAGCTTCAAATGTGAATCTTTCTTTTGCAGGAAAAGGGACGTCAAAAAAATCGTGTTTATTATAAAGTATCCACAATCCAGACAATAACATACTGCATGGACCAAGTTTCCATAAAAACTCCGTCATTTTATTCGGATCACCTTCAATACCAATAAGTTCGTCTCTGGTGAGCCCTTTTTTAGTTAAATAATCATCAATATCAAAATCATCCATGGCGTTTTCCATTTCTCGCTTCCCTGAATAAGTATCCAGGGGAAACTGGCAGGGTTCCCAGCTTTCGGCACGTCGGCCTATCCCCCAGAAATATATCATGTGTTTATGCCGGCACTATTGAAAGGAATTAACTTTGTACCTGCTTTGAGCCCGGATAAGTAGTCAGCCCAGACCTGCATCATCCTCCGGCGTTCTTCAATATGACTGGTGCGATTGTAGGCGCGGCCATTCGGGTCTCTGACGGTGTGCCCCAACTGGTGTTCAATTAGGTGATAAGGAAATTGCAATATCTCATCTAATAATGTTCTGGCCATCGCTCGAAAACCATGCGGTGACATGGTGCCGTCATATCCCATGACTTTGAATGCTACAAAGAAAGAGCTGTTACTCATGGGTTTATCAGCCGATCTATATGATGGGAAAACATAACGCTCCTTTCCTGTGAGAGCATGAACCGATTTCAAAATTACAATGGCTTGCCTACTCAGCGGAACGATATGGGGCATCCGCATCTTCATCTTTTCTGCTGGGATGGCCCATGTTGCTGTATCAAAATTGATTTCATCCCATTCCGCATGGCGAATTCCCCTGGCCGGACAAAGAACATGGGTGCCAATTGGAGGGCCGATTTAACAATGAATGTTCCTGCGTATCCGTCGATGGCGCGTAACAGCACGGCAACATCGCTTACTTCCGTGAGGCCGGGAAGTGCCCTGTTCTCGTTTTTATCAAAACGTCTTTCAGTGTATATGACGGGTCATTTGTCGAAAATCCGGAAGTTATCGCGTATCGGAATATCTGACTGCACACTCGACAAGCCCGTTTTGCGGTCACGATTGCGCCACGGGATTCAATTTTACGAAGTACTTCCAGGACCTCGTGGGCGTGATTTTACTTATGGATTTTTCGCCAATCGCAGGTAAAATATCTTTTTCAAGCATTCTCATTATCACCTTTGCATGACCTGATCCCCATGTGTGATAAATTTTACCATACCATTGTAACGCAACACTCTCAAAGGTATTAACTGCCTCGGCCTTGGCTGTTTGTTCGCGCTGAGGTGTCAACGCCACTGGCAACCAACACCCGCGCATCAGCACGTTTTTCTCTGGCCGATTGTAAAGAAACCTCTGGATATGTCCCTAACGAAAGGCTTTTTTCTTTTCCTTTGAAGATATACCGGAAGCGCCACCATTTACCCCCTGTCGGATGTACAAGCAGGGAAAGGCCGTCTCCATCGGAAAGCTTATACGGCTTCTCCTGTGGCTTTGAACTCTTGATTTTAATGTCATTAAGTGCCATATTTACCTCACGATTCTTCATGATGACGGGTAACTTTTATTTTTGTTACCCGCGCAAAAGAGAGTTACCCGTAAAGTTACCCGTAAAATGCTTGGATGTTATCGTATAAAGTAACATTTTATTGGACTAACTGCAAGTTTAAAATTGTTTATTCATAAGGGTTTATGGACTTCAATGGATTGCATTGGATTATAAATAATGAGATATCCCAGACTGACGATTAATGTACCAAATTTTATTACCGTTATCCGGATACTGCTGACGCCGCTATTTGTCATCTGTCTGCTAAGGGAGATGTTTCCGATTGCGATTCTGGTGTTTACGATTGCCGGTATCAGCGACGGACTGGATGGTTTCATCGCCAGGGCTTCAACCAGCGGACGGAACTGGGGCATACCTGGATCCCATTGCCGACAAATTTCTGCTGATGGCCTCCTTTATCACCTTGGGTATCCAGAGACACATTCCCGGGTGGCTGGCTGTGATTGTTATCAGCCGCGATATCGTCATCGTGATGGGCATTGCCGTTCTGGCCATCATGGACATCAAGATCCGGATCCATCCTTCCCTGATCAGCAAGGTAACCACGTTTGTTCAGTTGTTTACGGTATTTTTGACGCTTCTTTATCCGGGAAACCCGTCCGAGCCCATGACCAAATACGTGATGTTCTGGATTACAGCTGTTTTGACCACGGTTTCCGGGCTTCATTACATGATGCTGGGCCTGAACACGTTTCAGAACGGGCAGGACAGACTGATTCGTTAACCGGGTAAAGGCCTGCGATAGCAGATAAATGCAGGATGGCTGCTGACGAAACATCGCGCCCGTTTTTTATGACGGTTTTTGTTGACATCGAACATGCCGGATGGTATCTATAAACCATCTTACAGGCACGTAGCTCAGCGGGAGAGCACTACCCTGACACGGTAGGGGTCGTTGGTTCAAACCCAATCGTGCCTACCAAAAAATTGAAGGGGTTATGACGAAAGTCGTAACCCCTTTTGATTTTTTGGGGTAATCTGTATCACAAAGAGATTACACTTCCTTCCCATAAAATCCCAATACACGCATTTCCAGCACCAACGGTTGCATATCGTATCTGTAGGTTATCCGCAATGTGGTTTTATCTGCTTGCTTGATGGTCGTAAAAGCATTATGCCCTGATAAAGAGATGTTGAACAAAAAAAAATACTTTGCTAAAGATCATACTGTTTCAAAAGCCTTTTACCGACCACAACCGCCTCATCCAGGTTATTTGCCGCACCCAAATAAAACGATTCAACGGGGTCAGTGAAGTTCGTGGAAACCAAAATTAATCACAAATAGATAAGGATTGATCTATGAAACGGACTGCAAGAGATGTCATGGTTACCGAATTCAGCACGATTCAGCACAATGCATCCGTAACTGAGGCTGTCAGACTGATATACAATGGCGAGGTCAGAGAAACCGGATATAAAACGATCTGTACCATGGTTACAAATGATTTTGGCGAACTGATGGGGGTTGTTTCGATGTTTGATATCCTTTACCATTTAAGCCGCCGATTTTGAATTATCTGGGGGACAGTGTCAATATCGGCATTCAGGAGCTTGAGTCCTATGTAAAACGATTTAAAGGGATGACCGTTGAGCAGGTAATGAATTCTCCAGTCAAGTATGTATCACCGGATACGGATATTATGGAGATCGTTGACCGGATGGTGAAAGATAAATGCCGCAGACTGCCCGTTGTGGAAGACACCAAGGCTATCGGTATTGTTTATCTTTCTGAAGTATACTGTCACATATGTAAAAATTGGCTGAATATCGATCTGTAGATGAGATCAAGGGGGGTGCCATGGTCAAAGGAAGGAAATTCGCCGGATTGAATAGAAGAGAGTTTCTGAAGGTCGGTGTGATGGGGACGACATCCGCCTTCCTTGGGACAAATTCCCTTGCCAAAGCAGTTGAATACTATTCCGCGGATGAACCATTCGCCTTTCCAGCGCCTGTTTACCGAACCTTAGGCCGGACCGGGCTAAAAATCACTGTTGTAGGCTTTGGAGCCATGCTGACGCCGGAGCCGGAAGTCATAAAAGTTGCCTTTGATCACGGCCTCAATTATGTGGACACAGCCAGAAGATACATGGGAGGAAAGAACGAAGAAATCGTCTCTGCGGCATTGAAAGGCAGGCGCGACAAGATTTTCGTGGCGACGAAGACGCAACCCTCTTCGGTGTCAAAAGCGGACATCATCCGGGATGTGGAGACAAGCCTCAAGACTCTTGAAACCGACTATATCGATGTAATCCAACTCCACAGTCTCAGCGATAAGGAAAGGGTGTTCATACCGGAGACGCGGGAAGCGCTCATGACATTAAAAGAGCAGGGCAAGGTGCGTTTTTACGGTGTTACCACGCACAAAAATCAGGCTGAAGTGCTTAATGCCCTGGTGGATGATCCTGACCGATTTTTTGATACGGCGCTTGTGGCCGTCAACTTTAAAAGCGACAATGATATTATTGCCGCGATAGACCGGGCTGCCAAGGCCAATATCGGTATCATTGCAATGAAGACTCAGGCAGGCGGATATGCTGCCGAAGCCCTGGGAAAGATCAGCCCCCACCAGGCAGCACTCAAATGGGTTCTCCGGAATCCGAATATCTCTGCCGCCATTCCGGGCATGAAAGATTTGTCTCAGCTAAAGGAAGATATCGCCGTAATGGGAATGCCCTTTAAACTGGCGGACGAACGCATCCTGCAGCGGTATAATGCAGCCGTCAAGTCCTATTACTGCCATTTGTGCGGAAAATGCGAAGGGACCTGTCCCGTGGGTGTAAACATCAGCAAAATCAACCGTTCCCTGATGTATGCGGAAGGATACAGAAAACCGCCAACTGGCGCTGTCCACGTACCGTGAAAATTCCTGCGCACACTTAGGCCATGGTGTGTATTGACTGCTTGCAGTGTGTTGCACGCTGCGTCAACGGGCTCAACATCAGGGCAAAAATGGAAAGAGCCGGAGAATTGCTGTGTTAGTGGTTTTCCGGGAGGCTGCCATGCAGATTACTTGCAGAATCCCCCTGATGATCCTGTGGTTGCTCTCTATGCCGTTTGCGGTCAGCGCGGCTGAAACCGATATCGCCAAAGCGCTGCCTGCTCCCGCATGTGCCGATGGCTGGCCAATGGATGGCCAGGTAGCCCTTTTTGACAAGGATACGCTTTTTGATCATATCAACGGCGAATCAGAGCTTTATTTCCCCTATGGTTTTGAGGTGCTTGCCTTTGCCAGATATGTGAACAAACAAAATCCGCAGGCAGCTTTTGATGCCGATATCTATAAAATGGGATCACTGCTGGATGCCTTTGGAATGTTTGCCAATTACCGAAGAAAAGATGATGCGGATGTCGATGTCGGTGCGGAAGCCGTTGCCTCTTCATCTCAGCTTCTTTTCTATCAGGGCAGGTATTTTGTTAGGCTTCAGGCTAAGGCGGAACAGAGAATCCCGGAGCCGACACATTCCTGGCAACCGCCCGGGCCATCTCCGAAAAACTGCCGCAAAA
>CAWJRD010000024.1:0-17131 GCA_963845015.1 uncultured delta proteobacterium | reverse complement strand
GATATAAAGTGATTTAATCAATGATCCGGCGGCTTGATGCTTTGACAATTTCTTCATATTGTGGAAAAAGATAACTCCAAGTTAGCGCTGTTGCTGCTTGAAAATAATCAGAACTGTTAAAATGCGGGAGATGCAATGGAATGTAAAAAAGAGAAAAATCTTGAACCGATGTAACTGCTACCTATGAGCCCTGCAGCCGAAAAGGAATATGCTGCGATTGTGTGAGTTACCATCTGAAAAGCAGAGAATTGCCTGGATGCTTCTTTCCAAAAGACGCTGAGCGGACATACGACCGATCTTTTGAATCCTTTGCGGACTTGGTAAAAAATGGAAAAATATGACGGCACACTGACTCGAACACCCCCCCCCCGATTGTAAGGAACTGTAAATTATTAAATCATCATATTATGCTTGGATTAACGGTATAGTTCCACTCCCCATGGAAGTCATTTTTCTCAACTTTCAGGATTTCATTATTTTATCGGATACCTTGATTCCCGTCGGATATTGATTTAAATCGATTGCCGCCTGGATTTTTAGGCCAGCCTCAGTTGTTGTATTCGCTATCAGATTGACCATTACTTCGTGACTTGTTATTGGGCGACCTCTCCAGTTCTTTGAAATATAGGAAAACATTCGATGCTCAATTTTATTCCATTTGCTCGTACCTGGGGGAAAGTGGCACACGGTTACCGCCATTTGCGTTTCATCAGCGAACCGCTGAAGCTCATATTTCCATAACCGATTGCGAGAGCCGTTACTTCCGCCTCCGTCGGCGGTTATAAGGAGTCTTTCAGCCTGAGGATATGCATGCTGTCCCATCTGGTACCACCACTGGTGGATCGTATTAACAGCAAACTGAGAGGTATCATGATCCGTTCCAACACTCACCCAGCCGTGGTTGTTTGTTATATCTAAAACACCGTACGGAATACCTTTTCCATCAGCCAGGCTGGGAAAATCATACGCCTCTACTTCCACAGGCTTGCCTTTTGGCTGGTATTCGGATCCCCCATTGGCAAAACAGCCAATCAATTCTTTCTTTTTGGTATCTACCGATATCACTGGCTGATTACAGCTTTGAAAATCCTTAACCCGCTTGTAAATGAATTCAAATTGAGCATTCCGGTCAGGATGCGTTGCCCCTTCCATCGTTTTACGGGTTCCCTGGAGGCTGTAATTCAATCCTGATAACAATTGCCCAACTTTGGTATGACTGACGACATGGCCCATCAGGGACAATTCATTTGCCAGTTTACGCGTGCTTTTACATGTCCATCTGAGAGGGGAGATCGGATCCCCTCTTGATGTGGGCTCAACCAATAAATCAAGCATCTCCAACAATTCGCTGTCTTGCTCAATAATCAGCTTTCTCCCAGCACCCTTTCTTCTTATCCTGCGGGCTTCTTGATCTTTTTGAATTTTTGAAGAGCGTTTAATTTCAGACTGACCAATTCTTATAGTGCTTACGGCAAGCCCAGTAGCCTTTGCAACGGCTATTATTCCTCCATGCCCTATTGAATTGGCTTCAGCAGCGGCCCAAAGGCGGCGGGCTTTTTCATCAAGCTCGGACCTGAGAATCTCATACTTGTCTTTGATCGCATTGACTATGTTTGGCTGAATCATACAACAAACATAGCACATACAAATATATAGAGCAAGTTATTAATGATGAATTATTTATTTACAGTTCCCAAGGAGAATGACCAATGAATATTGAAATTGTGCGAAATTTCTATTATGGTGCACCATCATCAACTATGGCATGATTCTTGTTTGGTTTTTAGTTTTCATGCTTGCCCGCAACTGGATGTAATCCCTACATGGCCCACGGTTTCGATTGACTGCAGAGCAATTTGACGCCATCCATTATGCAGGAATGGCGATTTACAAGATCGGCATCCTTTTGTTTAACCTTATCCCATATTTAGCCTTGTGTATTGTTGGATAAATGGGCATCACCATTCCACATGACAGATTGAGCCAGACAGCCTTACAGGGACTTATAGAGGAGTTCGTAACCCGGGACGGTACCGATACCGGCTACACGGATGGCAGTTTGGAGGAAAACGTCGAAATGGTCATTCGGCAGTTGAAACGCGGGGATGTTTTCATTGTCTATGATGAGGCCACAGAGACCGCCAATATTGTTCCAAAGGAATTCTCAAAGCCATTTCACAAGAGGAATAGTGAGGCTTGAGTCCAATGCCTGCATTGTGGTTCAATTCACCGGTACAATTCCTTTCTTCTTAAGAATAGAGGCAACATCCTTGCTGCCTTCAAGAGACCTTCGCATCAGTCCCGTTCGGCTTTTGCCTTTCTGAGCCGATCTTTCAATATCTCTTGATTCTGAGCCGGAGCAGCCAAAAGCTCTTTTTCAAGCTTTTCCACTTCCCGAATGATACGATACAAATCTTGTGCGATCAATCTCACAGACATAAGGAAAAACGCTCTTGCAGGGTTATTTTACCGCAACCGTATCCTTGATATGTCCCCCCGGCGCAACATGTCAGGTGCTTTCGGTTGATGCCGTCCTTTTTTGATTCATACGCCAGTCCGATCTCATTTTGTTCTTGCATATCATTTCCCTTTGATGTACGCAACGGGATATTTTCAGCCATATTGATCTTTTACATTGGGCTATCCGGTCTGTGGAGTAAATTTCCCTGCCCTTTATCTTGCAATAGAAACCCGGTAAATAATATTTTCTTTCGGAATAACATGTAAGTCCAGATGATACAGAAAGAGAATTTCTTGTTGAGATAAAAAAATAATGCATAAACCGATAGAAAACTATTATTGAGTGGTTCCGGGCATGTTTCTCGCGGGAGAATATCCCAGAGACATGGACAGGAATCTTGCCGTGTTAAAATGAATGCCTTGACCCATTCGGGAATAACGGTGTTTATTGGTTTGCCGATAAAATATGACAATCTGCTGCCATATTCGTATTTGCTTGAAACTGCCCTCCACCTGCGATTTTCGATACGGGATATTTCAATACCGGATTCTACGGACATAACGGCAGCAATTCTGACACGATTGACCACCACATTGGGAAAGGAGGGATGCCTGCTCGGGCTGGCTGTGGGCGACGCCCTGGGGACAACCCACGGCGCACGCGCCGCCATCTCAAGAGACATCTTACCCAGGTCAACGTTATGGCCCCCCCAATTGATGTCACTTGGATATCTGGATCAGGCTCCCGCCTTCAATAAAATATCCGCTTGAAATTCAGTCCGGCCGGCACCGTATTCGCTCCGTCTTGACAGGTTTATCCTTATATGCTACCGATTGATATACAGAAGAAGAAGGCAGTTACGTTATCTTGCCGGCATGGAGACCTGTCGGGATTCGGTATGTCGGTAAACAGTAATCGAAACGCAGAAGGAGAAAACCATGGTAGAGCAGATTTTAGTCAAGCGCAAGAACTGATCGCCCTTTATGGATTGAACGTGATTGCCGCGGTTGCAATTCTTATTATAGGGAGATTGGCGGCGAACATTGTAAAGAAGGTTATCGAGAGCATCATGATGAAAACCAAGGTTGATGTGACGCTTGTTTCCTTTGTCGCCAGCCTCTCTTATGTGGCTTTGATGGCCTTCGTAGTTATCGCTGCTTTAGGGCAGCTCGGGATTCAGACCACCTCCTTCATTGCTGTTCTCGGCGCTGCCGGCCTCGCTGTCGGCCTAGCGCTGCAGGGCTCCCTTTCAAACTTCGCCGCAGGCGTGCTGATGATCATTTTCAAACCGTTCAAGGTGGGCGATTATATTGAAGGCGGCGGAGCTTCGGGCATTGCGAACAAGATCGAGATCTTCACAACGACATTAAAGAGCCCGGACAACAAGACCATCATCGTACCGAACTCCAAAATCGGAGGGGGCACATCGTCAATTATTCGATGGAACACACCCGCCTCGTGGACCTGCCGGCGGTTTTCAGTTACAAGGACGATTTCGCTGAGATTGAAAAACATGTCCAGGAAATTCTGGCCGGCGACCCCAGGATACTTAAGATCCTGCGCCGGCCGTCGGGATTGCGAAATTTACCGAGACCCACGTCACCTTTGCCGTGCAGGCGTGGACGTCCACCGCCGACCATGATGCTGTGGCCGGACATATCTTGATAAAAATCAAAGAGTTGTTTGATAACAAAACGGTCCTGCCGCCGCTTGCGTGACCGCATCATTTTCCATGAGGAAGTGCGGGCAAGACGATCATTCTGGCATAGGAACTCATCAAAAATCTCTATGTTAGTTCCAAGCAGCGAGTATTGAAGTCATTAATGGTTCAGTATCCGGATAACGGACCGCGATCGTCTTCCCAGCAGATCGCCTTGATCTCCAGTCGATCGAGCGTAGGCAGAAACCAGCCCGAAAACCACCTGCCGTGCTTGTCACCGTATTCATCCACCCTTCGTTCAACCACTGTGCTCAAGGCAGTATTTGTCAAATACTCGTCGAACAAGCCTTGGTTAATCTGACTTGATAGAACATAGAAGCCGAATGCTTTGAATTCTCGTGCCTGCCTCATGGCCCGTTTTAAGACTTCTGTAATGCACGCTACATTATGCGCGGCCTTGTCGAAATAATTGGCTTTTTTGACGCCTATCGACAATTTGCTGTACATTTTAGCTTCAATTACCACGAAATGTCTGACGTCTGGACGGAGAGCCAGATACCCCTTTGCACCGTTTCCGATGTCGAAATGACCGATGAAGGCATCCGCGTGAGTCCATGATTCTGAGATAGCATCCCCCCGGAACTCAGGAAGGAAAGCAGATGGAAGCAGTGCCTCGGAATTCCACCTGGACCCAAGCGGAACAGTCAGCGGGTGCCGCCCATCCTTAAGATCGATTGATGCAAATAGATCCAACGTCAATCTAAGCATCCAGCCTTCATTGTTTCGTTGCGTTGACGGCATGACCGAAAAGTCTGTTTCGCATCTATTGAGAAGTGCCTCAATCCGCTCGAATATCATTACAATTGCCTCTCTGCCCTCAGCTCAACAAAATATTCACAGTCTGTGTAAGAGATTGTGCTATACCTTTCTTGAACAATGGATTGTTTCTGCCTATGAACGAAAGCTCGATTTTTATTAGACTCCTTGCTGTCTATGGCAGTTAACTACAATATATTTCGTACATCGGCATCTTTTCGGAGAACTTGAATGAAAAATGAAATGCTGTCGGACCTGCTCGCTGTATTATAGAAAGCATTTCCATTTGCCGGCAGACGGGTGCGATACGTTGGATTGCGACAAAAGAAAAGGCAAAGGGTATGGGGTTTTGCTGTGACTCAAGGGATGTCTGACCGGCCTGGATCGGCGTTTTTATCTGAATATGGTATGGCTTTCCAAACGCCTTTGAAAAGCGCCGTATCTCCGTAACCAAAATCGTTTTGGCCCAAAATTTCCTGTACTTTGGCTTTGGTGATTTCACCTGGCCGGCTGCCTGATTCAGCAACCCATTTCCCCACAAAATAGGAAGCTTGTATGGTGCGTTCCACAGATTCGCGGATAGCATTTACCTGGCTATTTTTCCGTGTGACATCATTTGTTGGGATAAGTTCAAGTTCTTCAAGCTCTGATTTACAATATGACGTATAAATCCAAATAATTTCCGTATCGCCTTCTCTCGGCGAATACGGCCTTACCTCAACGTATGTCTCGTCTGTCGGGTGATGGTAACCTGCTGGATAACCGCCTGGCCGTGTTGTATATGGCTCAGTAATCCGAACTCGATAGGCTGAAATGTTTTTTTCCTTTACATGGTATTTAAGCGCCTCAAGATTTACGACACCTGACACTTCCAATGATTTGAAGGTGACATATACTTTGCCGCTGAATTCAACCTCATCCAAAAAAATCATATTTTCAATCTCCTTTAATGGCTCCTGAAATAAAGAGGAGAAAGCCGGCCAGGTCAAAACCCGCCTTGTCCCCCGGAACGTCTTCATAGAATGGGTCGTGCCGGAAAGCTTCTAAGCTTATTCCTCCGACCTCTTTTATGAGGCGGGAAAAAATATCTTTGGCGGCCCCCGGTTTTCTATTGGGATATTTGGACATTAAAATTACATAGAGCGGACGAGGAGTGAAGCGCGGTAGGTGGTGCGTTTCAGAACAGGTTGCCATGATAAGGCCTTCACGTCATCAGCGGAAGGCGCTTTTCCGAGGTGATTGACGGCGAACTTTGTCCCATGAACGCGATGAGTATCACAAGAAAGCAGGCAAAGATTTTCCTGCACTCGAGAAGGAAAACGCCATGTATCGCTATCGGCTTGACGGGGCAAGGCGGAGATATCGGAGACCTCGGGGGCAGCCGGGGACGGCTGATAGAAAACCACAGGAAGATGCTTGGCAGTCCTGCTTATTCAGCCCCGTCCATCCAATGCTCCTGCGCACCGGGAACGCCAGGCTAACTCTCCCAAAAGTGAATGTAAATCTCGCTTAAAATTTCTTTATGTTCCTCGAAAAATTCAACGCCGACCCCATCCTTCGTTCGACGGACAACCTTTCCTTTCATTTTTACATTTTTATCCATACCGGGAATGGAAGCAACCATGGTAGTTGCATCGCCGACCTCAATCGGCTTTGTTGTTCTGATGAAAGCGCCTCCGGAGCTGATGTTTTCAAGCGTGTCTGAATAGAATTTGTCTTTGACGGAATAATCCACGCTGACTTTGATATACTTTCTATCAGTGTTTCTTTTGTCACCGCTTTTTGCAAGAATTTTTAGATAGTTGATCAACTCATGCTTTTGTTTATCGGATAGTTTCTTAATCAACTGGCTAAACATTTCGACCAGTCTGGAATCATCCGTCAGGGTATTATCTGTTTTCATGATAGACATCCTTTAGCCGAAAACGTAAAGATCGCTGATAAGAAAATGGGGTATTTTCATTTTGGTTCTGGTTAACACTTGCCCTGGATGCTGTCAAGGATGTTTATTCCATTTTTCAAGAAGATCCGAAGTCAAAATGGAACCCTTCCTCTTGAGCTGCGCCGGAGACTGGAAAGCAAAAACCATTGAACAGTTTGATTCCCTGTTGTATGAATGAATCCTGACCGTTTTGATTTTTCGGTTGCTTATGGGAGAAACCAATGAAATTCAAGCACCAGTTGTTCATTCTGCTGTTTTTTTTCGGATTCAGCGCCTACCTTTTCTACGCAGGCTTCGATACCGTCAAAAAGGAAATGATTCGAGACCTGAACGTCCGGCAGACGGCCCACGCGAAACAGGCGGCAAAAGGCATTGAAAGTTTTTTCAATCATTACCTGAGTGACCTGAAATTCCTTTCCCAGATCGATTCCATCATCGATCTGGATGACCGGGGCAGGGATCTGATGCGGATATTCCACAACAACAATTCAGACGAAATTCATGGTGTGACGCGGGTTGATGCCGGCGGAAGAATCATGAGCACCTTCCCTTTCGATCAAGAATCCATCGGTGTCGATATTTCCTCGCAGGACCATATCCGCGAGATTATGAAGACCCATCAGCCCGTGGTCAGCGACGTGTTTGAAGCTGTTCAGGGATTCCGGTGCATCGCTTTTCACGTACCGGTATTTCGCGGGGAAAGCTACGCGGGTTCCATCGCCATTCTGATTCACTTTGATCACATTTCGAAGAATTTTCTGGAAGATATTCAAATCGGCAGTGACGGATATGCCTGGCTGCTCAGCCCGAAAGGAGTCGAACTTTACTGTCCGGTTCCGGGGCATATTGGAAAAACGGTTTATGAAACATCGGGCCGGTTTCCCAGTGTGCTGTCGATGGCGGACGAGATGACACTGGGAAAGCGCGGAGAAACCACCTATACCTATGACAGGCTTCGCGGCAATATCATCGACACGCTCACAAAGCAGGCGGTCTATCTGCCGATTCCGGTCATCAACACCTTCTGGTCCATTGTCGTCGCCACCCCCGAAGATGAAGCCCTGAAAGCCATGGAAGCGTTTAACCATAACTGGATACTGATCATTCTTGTCATGGCATCCGGCTGTATTGTCTTAGCCTACACGCTTTTGAAAGCGCAGGAGATGACCCTGGAACATGACAGACGCAAAAAAAGCGAGGCTGCCCTGGTTTTTGCAAACCGGAATCTAAATGACATTATCGAATTTCTTCCGGATGCGACCCTGGTAATCGACAAGGAAAAAAAGATTGTGGCCTGGAACCGGGCCATGGAAGAGATGACCGGCGTTGCCAAGGAGAATATGATCGGAAAGGCGGGTTACGCCCAGACCATCCCCTTCTACGGAGAGCCCCGGCCGCATCTTCTGGATCTGATCGATACCCGGGATGAAGCGCTTGAATCCCGATACAAGAATGTTAAAAGACGGGGAAGGATTCTCACCGCGGAAACCTTCGCTCCTGCCCTTTACGGCGGCAAAGGCGCCCATATCTGGATGACCGGAGCCCCGCTCTTTGACATTCACGGAAACCCCTCGGGCGCAATTGAATCCATCCGGGACATCTCCGAGCGCATGCAGATCGAAGCGGATCGACGGAAACTGGAAGCGCGGTTGAACCGCGCCGAAAAAATGGAGTCATTGGGAACCCTGGCCGGAGGCGTGGCGCATGACCTCAACAATGTGCTGGGCGTTCTGGTCGGTTATTCCGAGCTCCTCAAGGAGAATATCCCTGACTCCAGTCCGCTCAGAAAATACGTTGACAACATCATGAAATCCGGCATGCGGGGGGCTGCGATCATTCAGGACCTGCTGACACTGGCCAGAAGAGGGGTGCCTGTTTCACAGGTGGTCAACCTGAACCGCGTTCTTTCGGCGTTTTTTGAAACACCGGAGTTTGAAAAGCTCAAGAGCGTTCATTCCGGCGTTACGTTTAACTTTCATCTTGAAAAGAATCTCCTGAACATTACGGGCTCTCCGGTCCATCTGGAAAAGACCGTGATGAATCTGGTGGCCAATGCGGCAGAGTCCGTTTCAGGAGCGGGTCAGGTAACGATTCAAACCGAAAACCAGTATCTCGACAGCCCGATCCGCGGCTATGATGAAATAAAGGAAGGGGATTATGTCGTGCTTACGGTCTCCGACACCGGCGGGGGCATTCCGGACAAGGACATTGGAAAGATATTTGAACCCTTTTACACGAAAAAAGTCATGGGAAGGAGCGGTACCGGTCTGGGCCTGGCCGTTGTCTGGGGAACCGTCAAGGATCACGAGGGCTATATCAATGTGCAAAGCGAGGATGGCAAGGGCACAGTCTTTACCCTGTATTTCCCCATCACCCGAGAGAATCTGAACGAAGACAAAAAGCCTTTATCTCTGGATTGTTATCAGGGCAACGGGGAATCGATTCTGGTGGTGGACGATATCAAGGAGCAAAGAGAGCTGGCGTTTGACATGCTGACCCGGCTGGGTTACCGGGTCGATGCCCTTTCCAGCGGCGAAGCAGCCCTGGAATACCTGAAAACGCACAAAGCCGATCTGGTCGTGCTGGACATGATCATGGACCCGGGCATGGATGGACTGGAGACCTACCGAAAAATTCTTGAACGCACCCCCGATCAGAAGGCAGTCATCGTCAGCGGGTATTCGGAGACGGACCGGGTGAAAACAACGCTGAACCTGGGCGCCGGAACTTATGTTAAAAAACCCTATGTGATGGAAAAAATCGGCATGGCCATTCGAAAACAACTGGATTCATAATGCCGAAGGCTGAGCATGCCCGGCCGGACGAGCGGATCGGAATCTGCGTCAGCGAAAAAGAGGCTTGACCGGCAGCCCGCTTTCTTCCGATGCCGGGATCAGCGCTTTTTTCAGCACTTCGGCATTATCCACAAGCAGGTTCATATAATCCGTCTCCAGTGTGATCATTTCCCGGTCTTCGTGCCGGAGCCACTCCGAAAGCCATGCAAACCGGATGGCGATGACAAACTCGATCAGTACATCCCAGCTCGCGCTTGAGATCCACTGGGACTGTTTCAATCCCAGAATGAACCTGCGGACCAGATCCCCGAGCAGGGCCTTGGGATCTTCGATGCCGATGCAACCGATCAGGTTGGCTGCATCGTATATTTCCGGCTTTATTCCCAGAAATTCCCAGTCGATCACCGCATGGATCCCATCAGGCGACCAGATAACATTCAGCGGATGAAAATCGCCATGACAGAACGCTACGGGAAGCCGGTCGTGCGCCTTCATGAATCGCTCTTCGATAAAGCGGAGCACCGGCCCGATTCCGGTCAGCACATGCGGCGCATGCGCCTGAATCTGCATGATGAGTTTTTGGATGTAATCCGTTATCGAAAACACGGAAAGCGTTTTCAAATAAGGAATATCCCCGGACAGGGCGTTTTGCCGGATCAAAAAATCCGCCATGGCCTCTCCCCGCCAGCCATCCCAAACGTATTCCGGCCGGACCAGGGGAATGCCGCGGACAAAGGGTGAAAGCTGCCAGAGCCGGTTTCCGCTATTGACGATATATTCCCCGGATTCGCTGCGCAGATAGGGCACGACAGCCGTCAGCCCCTTTTCCGAAAGGAAATTCAGGCAGGTGATGATTTCAAGCTTGTGACCGGCGTCTGCTTCAAACAGGCTTTCCAGCACATAAAGCCGGCCGGAATCGCATTCAATCACCAGCCTGAGTTCACAGCGGTCGGGACTTCCCGCAATCTGAAGGTCCCTGCGGACATGCCGGACGGTCAGGTTCCACTGCCGGGCGGCTTCGGCGGCGAAATGATCAATTTCCAGTGCTGCTGTCATCCCGTTATGCAATGCCTTTTGTTTTCAAGATAAACCTGCCTGTCATTTCAGATCCTGCCAGGCTTTCCTGCGATCCGTCACCGGAAAATGGCGCCGCAGCTCCTCAAGGACATCTTCCACATAGTCGGGATGCCGCATGCCCACCAATACAGCGGATATTCCCGCGCGTGGTCCGCAGGGCACGAACGGCTTTCTGGCTGAGGGTTCCGGGTGCGGCCCAGTCGGAATCGGCATCGGAAAGCGCCCGCTTCAGCTCCGTGACGCGGCGCCTGGCCATCTCCGCATAAAATGATCCGATTGCTTCGAAAACTTCGCTCAGCACGGTTTCATGGCTGGACATCCACTTTAAAAGCTCCGGATTTCCGGCGGCATGGGGCTGCAGGAACGCCATCACCCCCTGAATCCGGGGATAAAAATTCCCGTCCCGGGTCTGACGCCAGCGTTCATACGAAGAAAAATTGCGCCAGTAATGTTTAAGGGTGTCCGCAATGCAGAGCTGCTCCTTGAGGCGCAGCTTGAGTCCATCCGGAATCTCCAGAGCCGGAAGCATGCGCCGCCAGAAACGGGCTTCGGAACCGCCCACCGCGCCGATTCGCGCCGTGATCAGATGGTCGGCGAGCCGCTCCGGTTCCGCTGGTTCCGCCAGCCGAATCAGGGCATTGCCGGAAAAGGCGTTCAGCGGCCGGTTGATCATCACCGCCAGGCCATGATCCGCAGCAAACTCCAGAACGGTTCTGGACTCCGGCTGATTGGCGGTCAGCACCGCCCCGGTTTCAAGAAGGTTCATGGGAAACTGGATGATGCGGAAATGATGGTCGCTATCGATGTCTTCGGCCATCTCCCACAATGCGGACAGGTCGGTGAACTCCGGATCCGCCCGCCCTGCGGGAAAAGTGTTCGAGCTGACGCCGTACCAGCGAATGCGCCCCTTGGCGACCTCGGACTCCAGATGGACAAAGGCCTGGCGAATGCGGCGATGATATTCCCCGCGGGCGGCATCCGGTTCCATGCCGCTCTGATGGGCCCAGCCCAGATAATATTCCGGATTGTGCAGCAGGTAAGCATCGAGCGTCGCAAGGCCCAGCCGGCTCAGGCTCCCGGAAAGCTGGGAAGCGATGAATTCCGGATGGATGCAGTGCTCCAGCCCTTCCGAAACCGTCACGAGTTCGGGGAACGGCTGGTTCGCAGATCGGCGGGCCTGGCTTTCGGCATAATTTTTTCCCTGAAGATACCCGACCTTGGAAACCACCACGAGTTCTTCCCGCCGCAATCCGCCGGCTTCGATCAGCTCGGCCAGCACGCTGCCGACCAGGGCCTCGGAGTCGCCATCGGCATAGTTGGTGCTGGTATCGATCAGATTGATTCCGGAAAGCAGCGCCAGCCGGAGGCTCTGCCGGTGATGGGCGACTTCCGGCGAGATGCGATAACATCCAAAGCCCGCCTGACTGATCAAAAGACCGGTCTTTCCAAATGGCCCGTAAGCCATCGGCGCCTGCTTTTCCGCCAGCGCGGCGGTTGCCTCGGGCGTGGCATATCCTTGAATCATATTCCCTCCCTGAAAATCGCCGGTTGACCGGCAGCCGGCTTAAACCGCCGGTCCGCGGCGGAAAACCGGATAACGATGGATATCATCGTAAATCAATTTCGATTTCAAAGCAAGCGCGGGCTTGTCGATTCAATAATATTTAAATGACGATAACATCATTAATTTCAAATAGATACATTAATATTTTGATATTTGCATTTTGAATTTGTTTCGAATTCCGGATTTGATATTCGGATTTTGCTTGAACGATCTTTTCTTTCAGACACGAATATATCTTGATTTGATCAATAAATGTGATAATCGTTTCCAAAGTCTTTTTAAATCCGGGTGCCTTGAAAAAAATGTTCGAATGGACGTCGTCATGAAAAAATCGATACAGAGATGGCTCTTGTATTGTTTGATCCAGTGGGTTTTTCAGCTTTTGCAATTGCCGGTCCGGTCCCGGACAGGACCAGACCCGTTAGCCATCGCACGCAAATCACCCGCCCTGCTTCGCCCTGCCCTGCTTCGGGCAGATCGTCAGCCAGTCTCAGAGCCACGCACTTATACCAAGCTCGATCGCAGCGGCCATCCCCTGCCGGAATCCGCCGCTGCATGGGTCATGGTAAAAGACAATGTCACCGGCCTGATCTGGGAAGTAAAGCGGAACATGGATGGCGTCAGCCATTATGATGACCCCAATGACGCCGACAATACGTACACCTGGTATGACAGCAACCCGGACACCAACGGCGGCAATGCCGGAACCCCGGGCAATGGCATGAATACCGAAGCTTTCATCAACGCGATGAATCGCGCGCATTTTGGCGGGTATTCGGACTGGCGCCTTCCCACCATCAAAGAGCTGGCTTATCTGGCAGATACGCGCAGCACGAATCCTTCCATCAATACGGATTTCTTCCCCAACACCGTCTCCTCCTGGTACTGGTCGTCTTCCACCAGCGCCAATTATCCCTATCATGCCTGGGGCGTGGGGTTCCGCCACGGATACGACAGCTACAACTACAAATATTTCTATGGTTATGTCCGCGCGGTTCGGGGAGGACAGCGCGGGACCGAAAACGCCTTAAACACGACGGGCAGCGGCTTCGTTCACATCTTCTGCCTGAAAAACTGCCATGCGAGCAAGATGGCGAAAGGAACGCAACCCATGAAAGATAACGCCAAAGCCATGGTCCTGGCCTCTTTTGCCGCCGATGCACTGGCCTTGGGAGCCCACTGGATCTACGACACGGATCAGATCGCCGCCACATTCAAAAGGGTGGAAACATTTCAAAAACCGGGCGAAAACTCCTACCACTCCACCAAGAACGCTGGAGAATTCACCCATTACGGCGACCAGATGCTGGTTCTGCTGGAATCCCTTGCGGCCTGCCGCGGATTCGATCTGAAGCATTTTGCCGCGCAGTGGCAGAACCACCAGCAGCACTATGACCGGCTATGTCGACCACGCCACCCGGTTGACACTGAACAATTTCAAGGACGGCAAGGCTCCGGAATCCGCCGGTTCGGAATCCACCGATCTGGGCGGAGCGGCAAGAATGGCTCCGCTGGCCTACGCATACCGCACCTCCTGCGATGAACTGGTAAATAGCGCCAGAATTCAGACCGCCATGACCCACAACAACATTCTGGTAACCGACAGCGCGGCTTTTTTTGCCGCTGTTGTTTTCCGCATTCTGCAGGAAGAATCGCCGGTGGCCGCCATCGAGGCGACAACCGCTTTGCAGTTCAGCCGTGAACCGTTTCAGACGTGGGTTAAAAACGGCATCGAAAGCCGCGCTTCGGACACGACTGCCGCGGTAAAGCGTTTCGGGCAGATGTGCGATATCAACGCCGCCTTTCCGGGAGTGATTCATCTGGTTGCCAGATATGAAGACAATCTGCAGGAGGCCCTCATCGAAAACGTGATGGCCGGCGGGGATTCCGCAGCCCGGGGCATGATCACGGGCATGCTGCTCGGAGCGTTTCAAGGATTTGCGGCCATCCCCGAAAACTGGTTGACGGAACTGGCGGCCCGCGAGAAAATCATGACTTTGCTGGCGGATATCGACATCGTAGAGGTCGGGGATCGGGCTAAAAATCCGGCATGCCGGAAAGGAGTCCAGTATGGGTATGGGTCAGGACGTGGACGGCGTTCAAACGCTGTATTCCGATGAGGTTCAAAGCTTTATCCGGGAACATTCAGAAGGCGATTACGTGCTTCTGGATGTGCGTCAGCCCGGAGAATATGCGATAGCCCACCTGCCGGGCGCCAGGTTGATACCGCTTCCCCAACTGGCCGATTCCCTGGAAGATCTGGATGCCGCCAAACCCATTATTGTCTACTGCGCGGTGGGCGGACGCAGCCGTATGGCAACCCGGCTTCTCGCAAACCTGGGATTCAGGGATGTTTCCCATCTTCAGGGCGGCATTCAGGCATGGGAGGACCGGACCGCAACCGGCCCCAGAGAGTTTTCCCTGGATTTTATCAAAGGGGATGAATCTCCGGAGGAAATCATCCGGATGGCCTATCGCATGGAGGAAGGCCTTAAAAAGTTCCATGAAGCCTTCCATGCCAAAACAGACGACGCCGCACTCCGCGCCCTTTTGACCGGCCTCATCAAGGCCGAGGAAAGCCATGAAAAGACCCTGCTGGAGCTTTACGAATCGCTGGCATCCCCAGCACCGGAAGGCCCCGCCGGATCAGATCCGTGAATTTTCAGCCGCAGGGTCCCGCCTGATGGAGGGCGGCATTGATATGGATGCTTTCATGAAGCAGAACCAGCCGTTTTTAAACGATGTTTCCGGGTATCTTGACCTGGCCATGATGATCGAGACCCAGGCGCTCGATCTTTATCTGCGCATGGCCGCCGACAGCCGGAACGAACTGACCCGAAAAATCCTGTACCGTATCGGAAACGAAGAAAAAGCGCATCTGGATTTGCTGGGAAAGTACCTGAATGAGAAAAGCCCGGCCGAGAGGTGATGGCCGGCCGGAAATCGAAATTCACCGGACATTTTAACCGCTTTTCCTTGTATTCCGGAAACGTGATATTTACGGAAATAAAGCGATTCAGCTTGAAGACCCGGCTGACTTGACTTATAATAAGTGCAAGCGGATTTTTTCGGGCCGTGGCGGTGATTTTTGTCACGTGGCCGGATTACCGGCTGATGTGTTAACGGTTTTGTCTTCCGGAAATGAACGCCGTATCAGGATTCAGTGATCCGGCACACAAAAACCAAGGAGAACTGTGATGAAAATGCTTTATATACGGTCATGTGTATGGTTGCTTGTTCTGTTGCTCATGGTTCCTGCCGGGGGGTTTGCCCAGGACACCGGGTCGGCTCCGCCGGTGTTCCGGCAGGAAGAACTGGATCAAATGCTGGCGCCGATCGCTTTGTACCCGGACTCGCTTCTGGTTCAGGTGCTCATGGCCGCGACCTATCCCCTGGAAGTGGTTCAGGCGGCCCGGTGGGTCAACCAAACCCGGACCTGAAAGACGAAATCTGGCCGCTGCCCTGGAGCAAAAAGACTGGGACCCCAGCGTGAAGTCACTGGTGAACTTTCCCTCGGTCCTGGCCATGATGAATGACAAACTGGAATGGACCCAGAATCTTGGAGACGCCTTTCTCGGACAGAAAGACCAGGTGATGGCCACGGTTCAGGACCTGCGAGCCAAAGCCCATGCACAGGGCACCCTCAAAACAACAAGCGAGCAGGTGGTGGTTGTTCAGGAAAATTCGATTGTGATTGAACCCGTGAGCCCGCAGGTCATCTATGTTCCTGCTTATAACCCAACCGTGGTGTACGGCCCCTGGTGGTATCCGGCATATCCCCCGTACTATTATCATCCACCAGGTTATGCTGTGATTAGCCACCGGCATCATTTCCTTTGGCGTTGGCACTGACCTTGGGAGCCGCCTGGGGTTATGCCTGGGGACACCCCAATTGGGCCCATCGTCACGTATACGTAAATCCGTCTCAAAACATCACGATCAACAAGTATTATCCTAAACACCCGGTAGAACCACATGTACACGTACCCGGGACGACCGCAGTGAATGGCGGCATGACCCGGTCCACCGGAAAGGCGTTGAATACAGGGACCCCGGCATGCGTCAGCAGTTCGGGCATCCGGGAAAACCCGGAGCAAACGCCAGAAAAGATTTCAAAGGCATTGATCAGGGCAGCCCAGGCCGCTCACCCAAACCAGGGAATCCTCCAGAACAGCAGCACCACAGCCCTGCAAACGTTGAACAGCAGCGCAACCCTTCAGCCGTCAAAGATCGGTCATCCGGCCAACAGAGAAAGGAAACTACCGGTCAAGGAGCCATGAAACTTGATCAACAGGCTTCCGGTCATCAAAAGAGCACTCCTGCCGGGAATACCGCCACTGGAGATCGGTCATCCGGCCTGCAGAAAAAGGAAACTGCCGGTCAAGGCGCTATGAGATTTGATCAACAGTCTTCCGGTCAGAGAAAGAACACCCCTGCCGGGAATACTGCGGGTGGAGATCGGCAAGTGAAGACAAAAGGCGTGGATGGCAATCAGCAGAAGGGTTCAACAACTACGCAGAACCGATCTTTCGGTGGCGTTAAGGGTCTCAACCCTGGCGGCGGTGAAGTCAAGCAGCAGATTGATCGTAGCCATTCCAATCAAAGTGTACAGACGCAAAAGCCCGGCAAACCGCCGCTTAAGGGAGGAAAAGTGAACCCGGATGAGCGGCCGCCTGCCAACTAGCGGTGACGGAAGAATTTCGCTAAAGCTGCCAAAGCGTTAACACTGTTTGCCCCCTAATATCCAGAGCTGAATGTTTCAGAATTTTGCGGTACGGAATATTGTAGCAGGTTTGGTAACCGGCATGATTACCGG
>CAWJRD010000023.1:0-18142 GCA_963845015.1 uncultured delta proteobacterium | reverse complement strand
GATACTTTCGTTCAGTGATGTCGCTCAGCACAACGCTGTATACGGGAGCGCTTCCGGATTCCCGTTCGCAGGTGGTTGCAAAATTCGCCCAGAATACGGCGCCATCAATTTTTTTCATCCGCAATTCGCATGTCTGAGGCTCACCGGTCTTTAAGAGCTGCTGAAGGTGCAGGTAAAAAATGTTCTGGTCTTCCCTGTGGATAAACCGGATGAGCTGCTGCTTGACCAAAGCGCCGCGGTCCATTGCCAGGAAGGCGGCGAAGGTCAGATTGGCTTCCAGAATCAGTCCTGTTTCGGAAAGAGTGAAATAGCCCACCGGAGCCAAGTCATAGAAGTTGAAGTAACGCGCCCGAGAGGCTTCCGGTTCCATCTGAGACCGGAGCAATTCCTCATTCTGCATTTCGAGTTCTATCTGATGAACCTGCAATTCGTGGAGCATCTGCCGGATTTCTTCTGGGGATAAGGCTTCGATGTATTCCGGCGAATGGACTGGGTTATCTCTGGCAATCTCGTCAGCAAGTTTTCGCAGTTCGGTGAATTGTTCGGATGGGTGCTCCTTGATTTTCATTGTGAGAGTCCTTCATTTTACGGGGCTCATCAGAAGCGAAAAGGGCATCGATAACGACAGGAATATTGATGCGCTTTTGTAAGATGATCAGTGAGTTAAGTCGACAATAATAATTTGTTGACTTAATAAACACGAGTCTCAGGGGATAGCGTTGCCTCCTGGGTAGAAGCATGACCAGTTCGTTTTTGGGCTGCTGCTCCCTGCGATGAATCGGTGTAATATGAAAGGGATCGAGAATTTGCCGCTGAACGCCATTGACCTGCCAGTATGGGACCTGCCCGGTTCGTCCAGAAAATAAAGAAGGCTCCAGCTTTCACCTTAACCTCCTGATTTTTAAGGTGGAGCAAAACAAGATTGAACCGTTGGCCTCATGACTGGCAGTCATTTTTAGGGCTTTCCTTATGTTTCACTTGTTTTCATAATATACTCGACAAAACAATCTGTTATCTGTATTCTAATCCAATGGAAGCGGCCATGAATCCTGTGACGGCTGAAGTCATCCCCCTTGCTGGCCGGGCTGGATGACGCCATGACCCAAAAAGATAATTTGCATGAGAAGATAAAGAATAATCCGGGAAATGTCAGATTCGATGACGCTGCAACATGGCTATTGTCCTGGTGATAGTCCGTGGGAAATAAATGGTAGCGCAATGGCGTATGACCGTCATCTGTAATATTGAGCCCGAAGACACCTGTTTGCAGTCAGGCATGAAATATTTGTTGTGGCCATTACAAATCAGTATTAATTGAAATGGACAATATGAACTTTTTAAGCGTCGTGATGACAGTTTCAGTTGTAATCTTATCAGGCTGTGCTCACAGCACAGAAAATAGTTGTAAGCAAGAATGTGCGTCCACATATTTACAGTGTACACAAGAGGGGCGAACCTATTCTTTGCAAGGTTGTAGAGAGGTTTATGAGAATTGCATCTCTAATTGTTCATTAAATAAGGAATAACATGAAAAGAACGCTTTTGATTATGTTCGTATTTTTAATGTTTTCAGCATGTGGTGGACGTGAATATAAACAGTCCATTCAAGATCCATATGCGGGCGGTACGCTCCAGGATCAACAATTAGATAATAATCAACCAGACAGCGGGGATGATCTTTAAAGCCGGATGGTGGATTGAAGATTTAATGCTGCGGGGATGATAGGCCAAAAAAAAAAAAGAGGTTTTCAGCTTTCGCCTTAACCTCTTGTTTTTAATGGTGGAGCTGAACGGGATCGAACCGTTGGCCTCATGACTGCCAGTCATGCGCTCTCCCAGCTGAGCTACAGCCCCATAAATCAATCGGTTTTTAATTAATCAATAATTGCGCTCGTGTCAATGATTATTTGGTTCAGGATATATTTTTGGTTGCGGTTTTCCCGAAAAAAACGCATGATATCCAAATAAAAAAGGCCATCAGCTTAAGAATTCGACAACCGGTTACCTTTGCGCATCATGGAATCGATGACCCGGCTACAATGAATCTGCAAGCTCAAGGCTCCGTTCGATCCACCCGGGATGGCTATTTGAAACCATGTATGACTATCAACTGAATCAGGAATATTTTGCCCAGATCGCTGACGACATTCTGAATATCGGATGTGAAGAGCTGTTGAAGCTGGGGGCGGAAAATATCCGGCCGGCATATCGGGGCGTTTATTTTAATGCCGGCCGGGATGTGATGTATCGCGTCAATTACGAAACCCGGTTCATCACGCGGGTGATTGCGCCGCTCAGCATCTTCTCCTGCCGCAACGCCGATCATCTCTACCGGAAAGGTTCGGACATTGAGTGGCGTGATTTCTTCTCTGCGGATCACACGTTCGCCGTTTTTGCCAGCGTCGCAAACAGCACGGCCATCAATCATTCGGAGTTTGCCGCGCTTCGCCTGAAAGACGCCATTGTCGACTATTTCAGGAACCTGTCCGGAAGCCGCCCGACAGTTGAAAAGATCAATCCCGACATCTGGATCAATCTGCATATTGAAAACAACCAGGCCGTTATCGGCATCGACACTTCAGGCGGATCGCTACACCGCAGGGGTTACCGGAAACAAACGGTCAAGGCCCCGATCCAGGAAACGCTGGCCGCGGCCATCATCCATCTTTCCGGATGGAACGGCGAGCGCCCCCTCTATGATCCCATGTGCGGTTCCGGAACGCTGGTCGCCGAAGCCATGATGCATTATTGCCGCATTCCGGCCGGAATGCTTCGCAAGCGGTTCGGGTTTGAGTTTCTTCCCGATTTTGACAAAAAAACCTGGAAACAGGTAAAGGCCGCAGCGGACCGGCAGATCCGCAAACTGCCGGACGGGCTGATCGCGGCCAGCGATATTTCGGAAAAGGCCGTTGCCGCAACCCGTGCAAACCTCCGGGAGCTTCCCCGCGGCGAACGCATAGCCGTGGTTGTCAAAGATTTTCAGCAGATCTCAAGACTTGAAAACCGGCTCATTGTCTGCAATCCGCCCTACGGCATCCGACTGGACAATCCTGCCGAGCTATCGGCGTGGTATAAGAATTTCGGCGATTTTCTGAAGCAAAGATGCCTGAATTCCCAGGCGTATGTATATGCGGGGAACAGGGATCTGATACCCCATATCGGCCTGAAGCCGTCCCTGAAGCTGCCATTGAAGAACGGCGGCCTTGACGGACGGCTGCTGAAGTTTGAGATCTACTGAAACATCCCGACCATCGTCCCTCCGGCGAAAGGCGGCGTCCATAACCATATACCGGATGTTCGGCGCCCGTCCCGGACTCCGATCCGGAACGGGCGCCGGAATGACGGGAAGAACCGATTGATGACTTTTCATAAAGCCATCAAATTTTAAGACATTCATAAGACAGGAGAGATGAATGAAATACATTGCCCCTTCCATATTATCGGCCGACTTTTCCCGGCTGGGAGAAGAAATCAAGGCGGTTGAGGCTGCCGGCGCCGACTGGATCCATGTGGATGTCATGGACGGTCATTTTGTTCCCAACATCACGATGGGTCCGCTGGTGGTGAAAGCGGTCCGGAAGGTGACCGAACTTCCCCTCGATGTCCATTTGATGATTGAAAACCCGGACCGGTTTGTTCCGGATTTTGCCGAAGCCGGCGCCTCCCTGATTTCCGTTCAGGTGGAGACCTGTCCGCACCTGCACCGGACCATTCACCTGATCCGCGAATGCGGCTGCCGGCCCGGCGCCGTACTGAACCCGGCCACCCCGGCTGCGGCTCTGGAATGGATACTGGAAGATCTGGATCTTATCACCATCATGAGCGTGAATCCGGGTTTCGGTGGCCAGAAATTTATCCAAAGCACCCTTCGGAAAACAAGGGATCTGCGAAGCTGGATCCGGAGCAAAAACCTGTCCACCTTGATTGAAATCGACGGCGGGGTGAATGAAAAAACCATTTCCGAAATCTCCGAGGCAGGCGCCGATGTCTTTGTGGCGGGCTCCGCCATTTTCGAGAGCCCGGACTACCAGAAAACCATTTCCACTCTCAAACAGATGATCAGCCGGCATCCTGCCGACAAATGAGGTGATCCATGGAATCCCCGCGCGAAAAAAAAGCAATCCTGGTGATTCACGGCCCCAATTTGAACATGCTGGGAAAAAGAGAGCCGGAAGTCTACGGAAAGGCCACGCTTGATGACATCAACACGGCCCTGAATGAAACCGGCCGCCGCCTGGGCGTAAGCGTTGAAACCTTTCAATCCAATTACGAAGGCGCCATTGTGGACAAAATTCAGCAAAGTATGAATTCCCATCAGGGCCTGATCATCAATCCCGGCGCCTATACCCATACCAGCGTGGCGATCCGCGACGCCCTGCTGCTGCTGAGCTTTCCGGTGGTCGAGGTGCATCTTTCCAATATCTACAAGCGGGAGCCCTTCCGCCACCACTCGATGGTCGCGGGCGTTGCAACCGGGCAGATTTCCGGACTGGGCAGCGATGGCTATATTCTGGCCCTGGAATACCTTGTGGGAATGCCATGTGTCGCTTGAATTTAATTACGGCCTGAACGGAAAGCCATCTCAGATAAAATTCGAATTTCTTATTAATGAGGCTTCATGAACTTGTCCCATGTTTCACGGATTACCGATGAACTGCATCTGACCGCGCAGCAGGTGCAGGCGGTTGCATCGCTTCTGGAAGAAGACGCCAGCATTCCCTTTATCGCCAGATACCGCAAGGAGGCCACCGGAAGCCTGGATGAGGTTGCGATCGCATCCATCCGGGACCGGCTCGCCCAGCTTCAGGATCTGGATTCCAGAAGATCCGCCATTCTGAACTCTCTGGAGCAGCACGGCCATTTGACCGATGCGCTGAGTCAAAGCGTCATGGCCGCGCAGACCCTTTCGGAGCTGGAGGACATCTATCTTCCCTTTCGCCCCAAACGCCGGACCCGGGCCACCATGGCCAGGGAAAAAGGGCTTGAGCCCCTTGCCCTTTTGCTTCTGGAACAAAGCGGCATCGATCCGATCCGGGCCGCGGCTCCTTATGTGGATCCGGAAAAAGGCGTGAACACTCCCGAAGAGGCACTTTCCGGGGCCAGGGATATTCTGGCCGAAAGAATTGCCGAAGATCCCGAGGCCAGGGCCCGCATTCGCCGGCTTTTCGCCGAAAAAGGGATGTTTGTCAGCCAGGTTTCGGCCGGAAAAGAGGCCGAAGGCATCAAATACAAGGATTATTTCGACTGGAAAGAGCCGGTTTCCCAGGCCCCGTCCCATCGCATCCTGGCCATGCGCCGGGGGGAAAACGAAGACATTTTGAATCTGTCCGTGCTGCCGCCCGAAGAAGACGCCATTTCGATTCTGGAAACCCTTTTTGTAAAAGGCGGCGGCGATGACGCCAATCAGGTGCGCCTGGCGGTTCAGGACGGGTACAAACGGCTGCTTTCCCGGTCCATGGAAACCGAAATCCGCCTCTCCACCAAGGAGCGGGCCGATATTGAGGCCATCCGCATTTTTGCCGACAACCTCAGGCAGCTCCTTCTGGCCCCGCCCCTGGGCGCCAAACAGTTGATGGGGCTGGATCCGGGTTTTAGAACCGGCTGCAAGCTGGTGTGCCTGGACCGCCAGGGAAAGCTGCTCTACCATGACACCATTTATCCGCATTTGTCGGAGTCGCAGACCCGTCAGGCCGCGGAGAAGGTCAAGGAGCTTTGCAGCCGGTTTGAAATCGAAGCCATTGCCGTCGGAAACGGCACGGCCGGCCGGGAGACCGAAGCGTTTCTGCGGTCCGTCGGGTTTCCCATACAGCCAAAAGGTCTTCCGGCCGTGATCATGGTGAATGAAAGCGGGGCTTCGATCTATTCGGCTTCGGAAGTTGCCAGGGAAGAATTTCCGGATCTGGATTTGACGGTCCGCGGTGCGGTATCCATTGCCCGGCGGCTGATGGATCCGCTCTCGGAGCTGGTGAAAATCGATCCCAAATCCATCGGGGTCGGCCAGTATCAGCATGATGTGGATCAAACAGCCCTGAAACAGGCCCTGGATGATGTGGTGATCGGCTGCGTCAATCACGTGGGCGTGGACGTCAATCAGGCCAGCGCCCAGCTCTTGACCTATGTATCGGGGCTGGGCCCGCAGCTTGCCAGAAACATCGTCCTTCACCGCAATGAAAACGGCCCGTTTGACTCGCGCCAGGCCCTTAAAAAAGTCAAGCGCCTGGGACCCAAAGCCTTTGAACAGGCTGCGGGTTTTCTTAGAATCCCGGAGGGAATCAATCCCCTGGATGCCAGCGCCGTTCATCCGGAGAGCTACCCGATCGTGGACGCCATGGCAAAAGATCTGGGCTGCACCGTGACGGATCTGATGAAAACCGCCGAGCTTCGCAGCCGGATCGATATTTCCCGGTATGTCACCGGATCCGTGGGACTGCCGACCCTTAAAGACATATTAAATGAGCTGGCCAAGCCCGGGCGGGACCCCAGAGAGCCCTTTGAAATGGGCTTTACCAGCGGCGTCGAAAAAATGGAAGACCTTTGCATCGGCATGAAACTGCCCGGAATCGTCACCAATGTCACCGCTTTCGGGGCTTTTGTGGATGTCGGGGTGCATCAGGACGGGCTGGTTCATGTCAGTGAGCTGTCCGACCGGTTTGTCAAAAACCCCCAGGATGTGGTCAAGGTCAACCAGAAAGTTCAGGTAACGGTTCTTGATGTGGATCTGGACCGCAAGCGGATATCGCTTTCCATGAAATCCGCGCCGGATCCGGCGTCATCCCCCCGGTCGCCTCTCCCGGATTCAGGCCGGAAACCCGACTTGAAAAAAGGATCCCGAAAGCCTTTAAGGGAAAAGCCGGCGCCGTTCAACAATCCTTTTGCGGAGATTTTCATAAAGGATAAACGGCCCTGACTTGTCAAATATGTCCCATATTTTTTCTAGCGAAAACGCGGAGTCAGAGACCATAAATTCCGTGTATTCCGTGGTTAAAAAGATATTCTCTCGGTAAAGGCGGGAATTTTGAAATTTTTCCGGAATCTTCGCATCCGCTTCAAGCTGCTGATGGTTTATTCGATGGTATTTTCCCTGACCATTGTGGCACGGCAATGCCGTAATTTATTCTTTTGTCCGCAAAACCATCGAAGCCCAGGTGGAAAGCGAGCTGCAAAACACCACTTCCGCGGTTCTCAGCATGGTCAAGACCACGGCGAATGCTTCGATTCTGAATTATTTGCGGGCTATCGCCGAAAAAAATTACGAAATCGTGGATCACGCTTTATTATCAGTATCGCAGCGGGAAAATGACCGAAGCGGACGCCAAACGTCTGGCCGCCGATATCCTCCTGAGCCAGAGCATCGGTATCACCGGTTATCTTTACTGCCTTGACAGTCGGGGGGTTTTGAAGGTTCATCCCAAGGAATCCCTTCGAGACACCGATATCTCATCCTACGGATTTGTTCAGGAACAGATTCATCGCAAGGAAGGATATCTGGAATACGACTGGAAAAACCCCGATGATGACGAAATCCGGCCCAAGGCCCTGTACATGACGTATTTTGCAGCCATGGGACTGGATCATTTCCGCATCCTCATATCGGAAAGAATTTTACACCCTGGTCAATGTGGATGATTTCCGGGAAAGCATCCTCTCCCTGCGTTTTGGAAAAACAGGCTATCCTTATGTAATGACTAGCCAGGGCGTTCTGATCGTTCATCCCAAACTTCAGGGAACCGACATTCTGGACGCAACCGATGTCGGCGGCAGAAAATTCATTCAGGAAATCTGCATTCGAAAAACCGGTAAAATTGTATACCCCTGGCAAAACCCGGATGAATCCGCGCCCAGGGAAAAACTGGTCATTTTTGATTATATTCCGGAACTGGACTGGATCGTGGCCTCATCCAGTTATTATGACGAGTTTTACGCACCGCTTTATACGGTCCGGCACGTTATCTGGGTGACGGCCGTGGTCACGCTGGCGCTGGTTCTGGTTCTGACCCTCTGGATCAGCGCCTCCATCACCCATCCGCTTCGAAAGCTGATGCATCACTTCAAAACCGCGGCAAGCGGGGATTTGTCGGTACGGGTGCCCGTGGATTCGGGTGACGAGATCGGGCTGCTGTCGACGTTTTTCAATCAATTCATGGCGAAACTGGAATCCTACAGCCGCGATCTTGAAATGGAAGTTCAGGAACGCCGGCAGGCGGAAACAAAATTGCAGCAGTATCAGCAACATCTGGAAGAACTGGTTCAGGAACGCACTGCGGAGCTGGTTTCCGCCAAGGAAATCGCGGAGTCCGCGTCCCGTTCCAAAAGCGAGTTTCTGGCAAACATGAGCCATGAAATCCGTACGCCCATGAATGCCATTATCGGCATGACCGGGCTGCTGCTGGAAACCCCGCTGGATGCGGATCAAAGCGAGTTTGCCGAGACCATCCGGAGCAGCAGCGATGCGCTTTTGACCATCATCAACGATATTCTGGATTTCTCAAAAATCGAAGCCGGAAAGCTGGATCTGGAAAATCATCCCTTTGCCCTTCGCGATTGCATCGAGACGGCCCTGGATATGGTGGCCGGCCGGGCAGCGGAAAAAGGTCTGGATCTGGCCTATTTCATTGACAACCAGACACCGGTCGCCCTGATCGGCGATGTGATGCGGCTCAGGCAGATTCTGATCAACCTGCTCAACAACGCCGTCAAGTTTACCGAACACGGTGAGGTGGTTCTGGAAGTGCGCCGGGAAGAAATTCCGCCCGAAACGCCGCAACATTTCAGCCTTCACTTTTCAATCCAGGATACCGGTATCGGCATTCCCGGAGATAAACTGGACCGCCTGTTTATCTCGTTCAGTCAGGTGGACGCCTCCACCACGCGAAAATACGGCGGCACCGGCCTGGGGCTTGCCATCAGCAAAAGGCTGGTGGAAATGATGGGCGGATCCCTCCGGGTGGAAAGCGAAGGCATTCCCGGCAAAGGATCGACCTTTCATTTTGTATTAACCCTTCAGGATAGCGCAGGCGCCCGTTCCCGGTTATCTTCTGGCCGATCAGCCGGACTTGAACGGCAAGCGGGTGCTCATTGTGGATGACAATGCCAGCAACCGCCGCATCCTGACGCTTCAGACCCGCAGCTGGGGCATGCAGCCGATGGAAGCGGCCACGCCTGACGAGGCCCTTGAGATGATCCGCCGCGGAGACGCCTTTGACCTGGCCATTCTGGATATGCAGATGCCGCGAGATGGACGGCGTCATGCTGGCGATTGAAGTCCGCCGGCACCGGGATGCGAAAAGCCTGCCGCTGATCATGCTCACTTCCCTGGGCAGAAAGGAAGCCGGCGGGGCCGCGGAGTTCGCCGCATTTTTAACCAAGCCCATCAAGTCTTCCGTGCTTTACAACACGCTTCTGGAGACACTTGGCGACACAAAGCCGGTTTCTTCAAAGGCCGCCTCCGGAGCCCGGATGGATTCCCGCATCGGTCTTGACAACCCGCTGCAAATCCTTCTGGTGGAGGATTATGTCGTGAATCAAAAAGTCGCCACGCGCATTCTGGAACGGATGGGATACCGGCCGGATATTGCCGGAAACGGTATCGAGGCGATCGAGTCGATTCAACGGCAGCCTTATGACGTGGTGCTGATGGATGTGCAGATGCCGCAGATGGACGGCCTTGATGCCACCCGCTTTATCCGGAAGAATTTTCCGGCAAACCGGCAGCCCCGGATCATTGCCATGACCGCCAATGCCATGCAGGGAGACCGGGAAGAATGTCTGGCATCCGGAATGGACGATTACATCAGCAAGCCCATCAACGTGGAAGCGCTCATGCGGGCGCTGAGTCAGTGCCGGGCATGCGGGCCGGCCGGCCGCCGGCGCTGTCTGTCGACAGTCCGGGCGCTCAGCGATGCGCCGACGCTTGACTCCGAGATATTTCAGCAGTTTCAGGAAGCCATGGGAGAGATGACCGCCGATATTCTGGGGGTTTTTTTCTCGGAAACGCCGAAACAACTGAACGCCCTTCGACTCGGTCTGGAAAAAAAAGACCATGAGGTTCTTGAAAGAACGGCCCATTCGCTGAAATCGGGCAGCGCACTGCTGGGCGCCATGCGGCTGTCCGGCCTGTGCAAGGCGCTGGAGCTTTCGGTGCGGGAAAGCAACCTTGCGGATGCAGCCGAGCTGCTCCGGCAGATTGAGAAGGAATATGCGGCGGTTCAGGCCGGCATGGCTGCTTGAGCCCTCTCCGCACTTGCGCGCGTTTCACACAGTCATCACCCTGTTTCTGCCTGAATTTTTGGCAAGGTACAGGGCCTTGTCCGCCTGATGGATCAGCTCTTCAATATCGAGTGATCCGAAGGCCGTGCTGCTGACGCCGAGACTGACGGTAAAGTTCACCGCGCCTCCGTCCGGCATCTGAAGCCTGGCGGCTTCAATGCCCGCCCGAAACCGCTCGGCAATCGTCCCGGCATCGGCCAGCGATGTCTTTGGCAAAAGGGCCAGGAATTCTTCTCCGCCCCAGCGCCCGACCAGGTCGTAATCCCGCTTGTTCTGAACCAGGGTTTCCGCCACCAGACAAAGGGCCTTGTCTCCGGCCGGGTGCCCGTAAGCATCATTGACGGATTTAAAATGATCGATATCCAGCATGATCAGGCTGAGCGGGCTGTTTTCTCGGACCGACCGGTTCAATTCGGTTTGAGCGCCGGCATAGAGCGCCCTGCGGTTCAGCAGATTTGTCAGCGCGTCGTGGGTGGCCATTTGTTCCAGGCGCTCTTCCAGTTTCAGGATGCGCTCGCCGATGGCCAGCCGGGCCATGAGTTCATTGCGGTCAAACGGTTTGATCAGATAATCATCCGCGCCGGCCTTAAGTCCCTCCACAATGCTGTTCTGGGCGCTTTTGGATGTCAGCAGCACCAGGTATGTGTAATGGGGCAGATTGGCGGCCCGAATCCGCTGAATCAGTTCCGGTCCGCTCAGGACCGGCATCATCCAGTCGGTGATGACGATTCGAATGCGTTCTTTCTGAAGCATGTCCCAGGCCGCTTCACCGTCTGCGGCGGTTATCACTTCCCTGCCGCTCTGGGTCAGTATCACCTGAAGGAACCGGCGCTGCATCAGATCATCTTCCACGATCAGTATTTTCATGTTATCCGGCCAGATTGCTTTCGGCAAAGCTCCAGTTGATCAGATGGTCCAGGTACGCCCGGATATAGTCTCCCCTGCGGTTCTGATAATCCAGATAATAGGCGTGTTCCCATACATCCAGGGTCAGAAAGGGACCCATCCCCGCGTCATCGGAGTGTCGGCATTGGCGGTTTTGACCACTTTCAGAGATGCGCCGTCTTGAACCAGCCAGGCCCACCCGCTTCCGAACTGCGTCAGGGCGGCTTCCGAAAACTCCTTTTCAAACTGCGCAGTGGCTGCCGAATGATTTTTCAATTGCCTGGCCGATCCGCCCCGTTGGCTTTCCGCCGCCGCCGGGTTTCATGCTTTTCCAGAGAAAATCGTGATTAAAGGACTGGGCGGCGTTGTTGAATATGGCTGTCTGGTCGGGTTTTCCGCTGGATTTCTGAATGATCTCCTTCAGTGAAAGCCCGGCATATTCGGTTCCGGCGATCAGTTTCCGGGTATTGTCAATGTACGCCTGATGGTGTTTGCCGTAATGGAAATTCAATTGTTCGCGCGGAGATATAGGGTTCAAGGGCGTCTTTGGCATAGGGCAGCGGCGGCAGGGCTATGGTCGAATCCGCCGCCGCTGCCGCGCGGGAAAAAGACCAACTGCCCGGAACGTCCAGAAAAGCCATGGCGCCCAGACTCAAAGACAGTTTCAAGAAATTCTCTTCTATCCATTGCGTTTCCTCCTTTAAATTGGGTAATGGGTAATGGGTAATGGGTTTCGGGTTAATAATAAGGACAATGGTTTCCTGTCGCCCATTCCCTATTACCCGTTTTCCTGGAGATGCCGGACCAGATGTCCGAGTTCCGGAAATATCAGCGCATTGCAGGCCAGTTTGCAGGCATTCAGGCTGCCGGGCATGCAGAACACCAGCGCATTGTCAATGACGCCCGCCATGGCCCGGGACAGCAGCGCCGCGGAGTCGATTTCCTCAAAGCTGAGCTGAGCTGAACAAAACGCCAAAGGCGGTCAATTCCTTGGATGAGCAGGGGCCGAATCGCCTCGATGGTGACATCTTTCGGGCTGATGCCGGTCCCGCCGGTTAAAAGGAGGGCATGGGGAGAATGATCGCGGAGAACCTCCGATACCGTCTGTGCGATGATCCGTGCATCATCCGGTATCACCCGGTGGCACACCACGTTGTGCCCTTCTTTTTTGGAATGCCTGCTGATCCAGTGACCGCTTTTATCCTCTGCCAGGGTACGGGTGGTTGAAATGGAGAGAATTCCGACGCTCAGATTCCCGGGCGCTGTCGCCTTATGCGCTTTGGTTCCCATTTTCTTCCCTTTCTTCTTCAAGGACGATCTGATCCATGCCGTCGCTTTCGGAAAACATGACATTCACGTTTTCCGCGCGCCGGGTTGGCAGGGATTTTCCCACATAATTGGCCTGAATGGGAAGCTCCCGGTGCCCGCGGTCCACCAGAACGGCCAGTTCTATCCGGTTGGGCCGTCCGAAATCGATCAGCGCATCCATCGCCGCCCGAATGGTTCTGCCGGTAAACAGGACATCATCAATCAGGAGGATATCGCGTCCATCCACCGAAAACGGAATGTCCGTTGCCTGAATCACCGGATGGTGGCTGATGCGGGTCCAGTCATCCCGGTACAGGGTAATGTCCAGAACACCCACGGGGACTTCAACCCCTTCGATCGCATGGATGCGCTTCTGAAGCCGCCGGGCCATATGCACGCCGCGGGTTTGAATGCCGATCAGGGTTAATTGCTCCGTTCCCTTGTGCACTTCAAGTATTTCATGGGTCATGCGGGTCAATATCCGCTCAATGCCGGACGAATCAATGATGATATGGGGTTTCATGGGCAGGGCTCGTCATCCTGTTTATAGGGTAATGAAAAAGGTTTATCAAAAAAAATCGATATTATTCTTTGAAACGGTCATTCCAGTTGACTATTTCAGTGGTTATCATATCATGCAAACGCTTAAGATCAAGAGCATTATTGCCAAATGCCGCCAATGAAAGGCAGACCAGTTAAAATGCCGAATATCGAAATCCGAATATTCGAAACAAATTCAAAATTCTAATGTCAAAATGACTAAAACGATCCGTTTTAAATACAGATTTGCCATTAAAATTATTGATCATTGTTTCGGATTATCGAATTTATCATTAAAAAGGATTTGCGTTCAGACACTTTGTAATGAGGGGATCAGTTATGACGTTCAGAGAAGAGTCGGACAGCATGGGAAAGGTGAGGGTTCCGGAAGCCGCCTATTATGGCCCATCGACCCAGAGGGCCGTTGACAATTTCCGCATCAGCGGTTTATGCCTGCCGGTTTCGATGATCCATGCGCTTGGCCTGATCAAAAAATGCTGCGCTGAAGTGAATGCGCGAGATGGGTCTTCTGGATGTTGAGGCTGGCGGAGGCCATTGGCGAATCCGCCCAGGAGATCATGGACGGCAAACTGGATTCGTCCTTTGTGGTGGACGTGTTTCAGACCGGCTCCGGAACCTCCACCCACATGAACGTCAATGAAGTCATTGCCTCGCGGGCAAACGAGATGCTGACCGGAAAAAGAGGCGGGAAAAGCCCCTGTCCATCCCAACGACCATGTCAATCTCGGGCAGTCCAGCAACGATGTTTTCCCCGCCGCCATGAACATCTCCGCGCTGGTGGAAATATCCAGCCGGCTGATTCCCGCGCTGGCGCAGACTGAAGGCCGCCCTGTCCCGAAAGGCCCATGAATTCAAGGATATTCTGAAAATGGGGCGAACCCATCTTCAGGATGCGGTCCCCATGACCCTGGGCCAGGAATTCTCCGGGTTTGAAAGGCAGGTGGAGCTGGGAATCCGGCGCGCTGCTTCTGCTCCAGTCCAGCCTGTGCGAGCTGGCCCTGGGGGGAACCGCCGTCGGTACGGGCCTGAACGCGCATCCGGGTTTTGCCGGACGCGTCATTTCCCGGATTGCCGAGGCCACGCAGCTTCCGTTTATCGAGGCTGAGAATCATTTTGAGGCACAGTCCGCCCGGGACGCGGCGGTGGAAGCCAGCGGGGCATTAAAAACCATTGCCGTCAGCCTTATCAAAATCGCCAATGACATTCGCTGGCTGGCATCCGGTCCCCGCTGCGGCCTGGGCGAGATCCATCTTCCCGAACTTCAGCCCGGGTCCTCCATCATGCCGGGGAAAATCAATCCCGTTATTCCGGAAGTGGTGGTTCAGGTTGCGGCCCAGGTGATCGGAAACGATGCAACGATAACGCTCTGCGGTCAGGGCGGCCATTTCCAGTTGAACGCCATGATGCCGGTGATGGCATACAATCTGCTGCAATCCATCTCCCTGCTTTCCGCATCCGTCATCCGCATTTGCCGAAAAGTGCATCACCGGCATTCGCCCCAATCCGTCCGTCTGCAGGGCAAACGTGGACAAGAGCCTTTACATGGCAACGGTTCTGGCGCCGATCATCGGCTATGACCGGGCCGCCGCTATTGCCAGAAAAGCATTTGAAACCGGAAAATCGATTCGGGAAGTGGCTGAGCGCGAAACAGATCTGCCGGTGATTCCCTGGGATCAACTGTGAGGACTTTGCAGTCGTCCGGTTATCCCAAACGGATCTGTTTCACGTGAAACATCGCCGGAATCAGCGCCGGTCATTCGCTTTGATCCCATCAGTAACAGCCCAGAACCTTTAAAAAATCGGTTCTGGATTTCAGGTCTTCGAGAATCGATGCGAATTCGGGCGAACGGACATCGGCTTCCAGATCCGCGTAAAACATGTACTGCCAGGGTCTGCCGTGGATCGGGCGGGATTCCAGCTTGACCAGATTGATGTGGTTCTCCTGGAAAATTTTCAGAGTTTCGTAAAGCGCGCCGGGCTGGTTGCCCACCGAATAGACCAGGGACGATTTTCCGGCCGCCTTTTTGCCGGCGGGTTCAGCGGCAATCACGGCAAATCGGGTGAAATTCATCGGGTTGGTTTCAATTCCCTCCTCGATAACGTCCATGCCGTAAAGATCCGCGGCTTCCTTGCTGCCGATGGCCGCATCCGTTGACCCTCTCGCTGCGGGTGATCTCCCGGACAGCGCTGGCCGTGGCGTTCACCATGACGATTTCCCAGTCGGGGAAACGGTCCAGGAACTGCCGGCACTGCTGAACCGCCGGACCCGCCGAAATGACCCGGCGGATGTCCTCCAGGCGGGTCCCCGGGCGGCCGATCAGATAGTGGATGATGCGAAGGGTGATTTCCCCCACGATCTCAAGATCGTATTCCAGCAGCAGATCGTAATTTTCATGAATGCTGCCGGAAAGCGAGTTTTCCAGTGGGATTACGGCATATGCCGCCTCTTTGGACTTGACTGCTTCGAATATGGCGCGGAAATTCGGCTTTGGCGCCGGATCCATTTTCTCACCAAAATACTGCAGACAGGCCTTGTGGCTGAAAGTGCCCAGTTCGCCCAGAAATGCGATCGCCTGCGGGCTGTGGCCGTTGGCGTCCTGCCATTTGGCGGCGCTGGTCGCCTTGACCAGATAGTCGAAATCGAGCTGCTTGCCGACGACCGGGGCAATCACGTAAATGTCGCGGGTCAACTGGCCGAACTGCTTGGGGTAAAGGCTTTGGGGGCCGTCGGAAAGGGCATGGTCCGGGTCGTGGTGGACCTCGATCATCAGGGCGTCCGCGCCCGCGGCAATGGCGGCCCTGGCCATGGGGCTGACCTTTTCGCGAATGCCCGTGGCATGGCTGGGATCGATCAGCACCGGCAGGTGGGTGAGTTTCTTCAGCACGGGAATGGCCGACAGATCCAGGGTGTTCCGGGTATAAGGTTCAAAGGTGCGGATGCCGCGCTCGCACAGAATGATCCGGTCGTTTCCCTCGGACATGATGTACTCGGCCGACATCAGCCATTCCTCGATGGTGGCGGCCAGGCCCCGTTTGAGCACCACGGTTTTTCCCATCCGGCCCACGCATTTCAACAGCTCGAAATTCTGCATGTTCCGGGCGCCGACCTGAACCGCATCCACATATTTCATCATGAGGTCGGCCTGGGCCACGGAAGTGATTTCGGTGACAACCGGAAGACCGGTCTGGTCCCTGACCTCGGCCAGAATTTTAAGGCCTTCTTCTTCCAGGCCCTGAAACGAATACGGGGATGTCCTGGGCTTGAAGGCGCCGCCCCGGAAAACCACCGCCCCGTAACGCTTCACTTCCCGGGCAATGGTCAATGCCTGATCGCGGCTTTCGACGGCGCAGGGGCCGGCAATGATCACGATGCGCTCTCCGCCCACCAGCACATCTCCGATCGGCACCAGCGTGTCCGCCGAATGCCATTGCCTGCTGGCCAGTTTGAAGGGCGTGGTCATGGGGGCGATTGCTTCAACGCCGGGCAGGGTTTTCAAAAAATCCGCATCCAGATTGCTTTTGCCCAACGCGCCGATGAGGTTCTGTCCGGCATCTTCCGTCTCGCGCACGAAACAGCCCTTGTCCAGAAGCGTGTTTCGGATACGGCTTTTCTGATCTTGGGTAATGTCTTTTTTGAGTACGAGAATCATTTGCTGGTCTCCTTTGCTTTGGGTGTCCGGCGATGGCATGCAGATCGAATTTCATCGGCCGGGCCGCCGGAAAATAAAAAAGCCCCAAAGGCGGATTACCTTCGGGGCTTAAAATAAAAAAAGCCCCGAATGGACAGGATTGCGGTCCATTCGGGGCGGCTGTTGTTCAGAAAAAGCTAATGCGCCGAATGAACGCTTCTAAAGCTGAAAAAGAAGCGTCCGAAAAAAAAGTCTTTCTGAATCAGAAAATTGCGCATGACAAACCGTTCCTTTAAATTTTCTTTACAATACGTCAAGTCCGGCAGGGTGTCAAGCATTCTTTTTTGATCGTTTCGGCGAATAACAGCTTGATTGGTGTTACAAATGGCGTTACATAGAAACAATCATGGGCCAGCGAAATCGAATCGGTACGATGAAAATAATGAGAGAGACCATCATGAAAACACTGCACATTCAGGGGAAAACCGGCAAATCGACCCTTTGGGTCGGAGAGCGCCTCCATCAGCTTGAAACACATCATTTCGCGGCCGGCCGGCCGTGATCATCACGGATCAGCACCTGCTGGCGCTTTACGGGAAAAGTTTTCCGCCGCTGTCCGGTCATCACCATCGGCTGCGGAGAAGCCATCAAGACCCTGGATACGGTAACGCGGATCTACCAGCAGCTCGTGGACCTGGAAGCGGACCGCTCCACGGTCATTGTGGGAATCGGCGGCGGAATCGTCTGCGACATCACAGGATTTGTGGCATCCACCTATATGCGCGGCGTGAGCTTCGGGTTTGTCGCCTCCACCCTGCTGGCCCAGGTCGACGCCAGCGTGGGCGGAAAAAACGGCGTCAATTTCGGCGGCTTCAAGAACATGGTGGGCGTCTTCAGCCAGCCGGAATTTGTGATCTGCGACATGTGTCTGCTCCATACCCTTTCAATGCGGGACCTGCTGTGCGGGTTTGCCGAGATCGTCAAGCATGCCGTCATTGCCGATGCGGCGATGTTTGACTATCTGGAAAGGCAATGGCCTCAGGCCATGGCACTGGACAGCGAGGTGATCGAAAAACTCGTTTATGATTCGGTCGTGATCAAGGCCGGCGTTGTCAACCGGGACGAAACGGAAAAAGGCGAGCGCCGGATTCTGAATTTCGGACACACGATCGGCCATGCCATCGAAAAAACCACGGGCGCTCCCCACGGCGAAGCCGTCAGTATCGGAATGGTTGCGGCCGCCGGCATTGCCCGCCGCTGCGGGCTGATGTCTGAAACCGATGCGGCGCGCATCGAAGCGCTGCTTGACCCGGTTGAATCTTCCCACGCGTCTCGAGCGGCCAGCGGGACGCCATCCTGGCCGCCATGCGGAAGGACAAAAAGCGTGAAGGCGAGGAAATCCTTTTCGTGCTTCCGCAAGGCATCGGCAAGGCCGTCGTTCGGCCCCTGTCCCTGTCCCGGATCGGACAGCTCACCGAAGGACTGTTTTAAAT
>CAWJRD010000022.1:0-128325 GCA_963845015.1 uncultured delta proteobacterium | reverse complement strand
TTTTTACTGGTTTACTGGTTCGGTTGAGTATATGCTGAACTGGTTCGGGTGGTAACGATCCATAAGTCCAAGGGGCTGGAATATCCCCTGGTGTTTTTGCCGTTTATTTGCAGCTTCCGCCAGACGACGGCCCGGAATACCCCGGTTGCGAAAATTCACGATGTAAATGGTCAGGTGCGCCTGGTTCAGAGACCAGAAGATGATGATATTGCCGCCGCGGACAGGGAACGGCTGGCGGAAGACCTGAGAATGCTCTATGTGGCGGTGACCCGCGCGCAGCATGCCTGCTGGCTGGGAACCGGCGTGATGGGCGGAACCAGCAGCCTGCACCAGTCCGCGTCTGGGCTATTTGCTTTCGGCGGGAGAGGTGATTCCTCCGGAGCATTTGGCCGAAAAGCTTGCCGTGCTGAAAGGAAATTGTCGGCATATCGCCATTGAGCCTCTGCCCGAACCCTGTGATACCTTTTATATGCCTCGGGCTGAAGCAGCGGAAATGTCGCCGGCGTTGACGTTTACCGGAAAAATCCCGCATGACTGGTGGATTACCAGTTATTCCGGAATGCTGGCCGGCGCACGGACGGCGGAACCGGCGGAAGATACCTCGGCAACTGCCGGAATCGAACGCTTTCCCTCTTCCCATTTGCCGTATTCGGCCAAAGAGGATCAATTGCTGGAAGCTGAAACCGAAGATACGGCAGCATCCCGGATCCCGGATTCTGCCCGGTCCATTCACGGCTTTCCCCGGGGGCCGGAGCCGGGGACCTTTCTGCATGATATTCTGGAGTGGGCGGCGCCTGAGAGGGTTTGCGGCGCTGGCTGCCAATCGGCAGCGCATCCAGGAGAAGATCAGGGACCTGTGCGGACGCCGGGATTGGAAGGACTGGGACGGGATTCTGACGGACTGGCTGCAGAAGCTTCTCCAGACTCGGATCACGCTGCCGGACGTATCGGGCCAAATGTCGCTGGCCGGACTTTTGCCGGAAGACTATCAGCCGGAACTGGAGTTTTTGTTCGCCAGCCATGGGGCGACGCCCGAAAACTGGATGATGCCGTAACCGCGGCCATTATGCCGGCATCTCCCCGGCCCAGGCTTCGGGACAATATGGTTAACGGCATGCTCAAAGGCTATATCGATCTGGTTTTCTGCTTCTCAGGACCGCTATTATGTTCTGGACTATAAGTCCAATCATCTGGGAGAAAACGAGGCGGCTTATTCGCAAAAAAACATGGAAAAGGCCATGCTGGAACACCGCTATGATCTTCAGTATGTGCTCTATACCCTGGCGCTTCATCGCCTGCTGAAAGCCCGGCTGCCCGGTTACGACTACGCGCGGCATGTGGGCGGGGCCCTGTACCTGTTTCTGCGGGGGGTCAATGACAAGGGGCAGGGCATCTATCTGGATAAACCCCCGCAGTCCCTGATCGAAGACCTCGATGCGGCGTTTGCCGGCAAGGAGAACTGTCATGCCGTGTGAAAATCTGTTTCAGATGTTTGGCGATTGGGTGGAAAGCGGTTGGATCCGGTCTCTGGATCTGGCTTTTGTCCGCTTTCTGAAGGCGCAGCAGCCAAAAATCTCCGACGGGGTGCTGCTGGCCGCGGTCCTTGCCAGTCATCAATTGGGGCGCGGTCATATTTGCCTGGATCTGCGGGCTGCACTGGCTGATCCCGACGGCGTCCCTGTCTCTGCCGCCGGAAGGGGATGAAGCGCCAATCCGGCAAGCCATTGGAACTGCTGTCCGGAATGACCCCGGAAACCTGGGAGAAAAGTCTGGCGAGTCATCGCTGGTTGCCACCGGCGCCGGCAATACGCCGCTGGTTTTGTCCTCGGGCCGTTTATACCTTCGCCGTTACTGGCAATACATGCAGCAGGTGGCGCAGGGAATTTTGCAAAGAATTGCCGATCCGCTTTTTTCCGCGGAGAATCGCTTCGGTGATCCGCGGATCATCTGCCGGACAATCTTAATTGACCGGCTGGATGCACTGTTTGACCCGCTGCGGAGTCCCGAAGAGCGGGCAAAAACCGAAGTGCACTGGCAGAGTGTTGCGGCGGCCATTGCCGCATCAAGTGCCTTTACCGTGATTTCCGGCGGACCCGGCACCGGTAAAACCACCACCGTGGTTCAGCTGCTGGTGCTCCTGCAGGGGCTGGCGCAGGAGCAGGGGCAAAACCTGCGGATTTGTCTGGCCGCGCCCACGGGCAAGGCCGCGGCAAGGCTGACCGAATCCATCGGCAGTGCGGCAAGCCTGCCGCCTTGCCGATATTCAAAACAGACTTCCCATGAAAGCGACCACCCTGCATCGGTTGCTGGGAAGCCGGCCGGATTCCCGGCGTTTTGCCCACAATTCGCAAAATCCCCTGCATGTCGATCTTCTGGTCGTGGATGAAGCCTCCATGATCGATCTGGAAATGATGGCGGTCCTTCTTGAGGCTTTGCCGCCCGGGGCCCGGCTGGTTCTGCTGGGTGATAAGGATCAACTGGCGTCGGTGGAAGCCGGGTCCGTGCTGGGCGATATCTGCGGTCATGCGGAACAGGCCGGTTATTTGCCGGCAACCCTGGCATGGATCGAAAAAAATACGGGATATTATCTGAAAGCCTTTGCAGGAAACGGCACGGAACTGGACCAGCATGTTGTCGTCCTGCGCAGAAGCCACCGTTTCGGCAAAGACAGCGGCATTGGAGAACTGGCCAGAGCCGTCAACGCGGGAGATCCTGAAAAGGTCGCCGCCGTCTGGAGCCAGGGTTTTGGAGATATCGCCCATCTGAACGTGAAGACCCTTGACGATGAAAACTTTGCCCGTCTGGTGCTGGATGGCAATCCCGGTGCATTCGCCCGTGCCGGTTCATACTGCCGCGCCTGTCGGGTATCGCGCATACCTGGAATGTGTGAAGGCGGGTCCGCCGCAAGACCCGGGGGCCGAGGATGACTGGCTGCGGGCTGTGCTGAACGCTTTTGGCCGCTTTCAGATTTTGGCCGCAGTCCGCAAGGGCAGGTGGGGGGTAGAAGGGCTGAATGAAAAAACAGCGGAAATTCTTTGCCGGGCAGGGCTCATCCGGGCCACGGAGGGCTGGTATCCGGGCCGACCGGTGATGGTCACCCGGAACGATTACAGCCTGGGGCTGATGAACGGCGATGTGGGTATCGTATTGCCCGTTACCGATGATCGCGGTGCGGGTCAAAAAGCCTTGAGGGCGGTGTTCCCCATGGCCGACGGCGGATTGAAAAAAGTGCTGCCTTCCCGCCTGGGAGAAGTGGAAACGGTCTATGCCATGACCGTGCATAAATCCCAGGGCTCTGAATTCGAGCACACGGCAATGGTGCTGCCGGATGCCATGAATCCGGTACTGACCCGGGAACTCGTCTATACCGGCATCACGCGGGCGCGAAGCTGGTTCACGCTGGTCAGCCCGGCCATGGATCATTCTGGAACAGGCCGTGCAGCGGCGCACCCACCGGGCATCCGGCCTGGGGGAACTTCTGGCCGAGCAGTTACACATTGACAAAGGATATCCGCTGCTATAGATATTCAGCGAGTGAACCGGCATCAACGTCTTGAATCCGATCACCAGGAGGCCCATGAACCTTCAGCAATTCCCTTATTCTTCCGATAATCTCAGTTATGTCATTCATGGAGAGCATTCGGCGCTGGCCATCGATGGCGGCGCGGTGGAGTCCATTCTTGATTTTGTTGAAAAAAACAAACTCAGGCTCACCCATGTCACGCATACCCATCTGCATCCGGATCATACCTGCGGAACGCAGGAACTGCTGGCCAGATCCGGGGCCGCCCTTCTGGACGGCGCGTTTCTGTCCGGGCATGCACAAATCGAGCTGGACGGAATGACCGTTCGCGTCTATGCGACGCCGGGCCATACCGATGATTCGGTGACCTTTCATGTCGGCAATTGCCTGATTACCGGGGACACCTTGTTCAACGGGACCATCGGCAACTGTTTTTCCGGCGATATCCGGGCCTTTTACAATTCCATCAAATTTCTGATGTCCTTTCCCGGGGACACGGTCGTCTATGCCGGACATGACTATCTGAAATACGCCATGTCCTTTACCCGGATCATTGAGCCGGACAACCCGGACATTGACCCGTATCTGAAATCCTATAACCCGGCCCATGTCTGTTCCCTTCTGGACGACGAGCTGAAAGTAAACCCCTATCTGCGGTTCAATGACAGCAGATTCATTGAAGTTCTCAAGAAAAAGAATCTTCCGGTATCCACGGAATTCCAGCGGTGGGAATCGGTCATGAGCCTGGGATGATTGCTGAAAAGCCATCCGGGGTGTGTTGAAAGGCAATGCAACTTTATGAGAAGAAAAGACAAGGAAATGACGGACCCGGATGCCATCGCATCCGTTATCCGCAGATCCACCGTGTGCCGCCTGGCCATGTCCGATGACGGCCAGCCGTACGTGATCCCCATGAGCTTCGGATACAGGGACGGCGCGTTTATTTTCACTGTGCGCGCGAAGGCAGAAAAATCGGGATTCTCCGGAAAAATCCCCGCGTATGCATTGAATTTGATGTGGATTGCCGGTTGAAAACAGGAGACGATGCCTGCAAGTGGGGGTTTTATTTCCAGAGCGCCATTGCCTTCGGGGTTGCGGCCTTTATCGAGGATGCCGCGGAAAAGCGGGCGGCCCTGGACATCATCATGGGCCAGTATTCGAGTGAAGCGTTCACGTATCCGGAATCCGCCATTGCCAAAATTGTCGTCATCCGGGTCGCCGTCACGGAATTGACCGGAAAAGCAGCGGCATGACATGGATATCCAGGCAATCGCAGTGAAAATGTTCACCGGTGCGCGCGCCAGCCATGATTGGGATCACACGCTTCGGGTCCTTCGGCTGTGCGAGCATATCGGCCCGCTGGAGCGGGCGGATATGGATGTCCTGCGGGTGGCGGCCGTTCTTCACGATATCGGCAGGCCCCATCAGGACGCTTCCCGGGGTTCGCTCTGTCACGCGGTCCACGGCGCGGTGCTGGCCGAGCCGATCGTTGCAACGCTTTTGTTTTCGCCGGGCCAGAAAGACAATATCCTTCACTGCATCCGAACCCACCGGTTCCGGGGAATGCATGTTCCCGAAACCCTCGAGGCCAAAGTCCTTTTTGACGCCGACAAGCTGGACGCCATCGGCGCCATCGGCATCGCCAGGGCCTATCTCTTTGCCGGAGAAATCGGCGCCCGGCTTCACAGTCCCGATATTCCCGCTGAAAAAAGCGCCCCGTATTCCATTGATGACACCGGTTTCAGGGAATATCGCGTTAAGCTCTGCAAAATAAAGGATCGCATGATGACTTGCGAAGGCAAACGCATGGCAGGTGAGCGTCACCGGTTCATGGCCGCATTTTTTAACCGTTTTTTACAGGAATATCAGGGGGAGATGTAAACGATGACAATGAATGTGGTTACCCAAATTGATCCGCTTATCGAGGTCCGCAATGTACTGATCAGCGTTTCGGACAAAAGCAATCTGAATCTGCTGGTCACCCGGCTCCTGGAAATCAATCCTGAAGTGACCCTTTACTCGACAGGAGGCACATACAACGCCATCCGGGAAATTCTGGGATCCCGGGCGGAAGGCCGCCTCCAGCAGGTTTCCGACTATACCGGGCAGCCGGAAACGCAGGGCGGCCTTGTCAAAACGCTGGATTTCAAGATTTACCTGAGCATTCTCACCGAAACCTACAATGCCGAACATCAGCGGGATCTGGCCAGAACCGGGGCCGTGCCCTTTGATATGGTGGTCGTCAATCTCTATCCGTTCAAACAGACCATATCCAAGCCGGATGTGACCGTGGAGCAGGCCAGGGGCAACATCGATATCGGGGGGCCCTGCATGATCCGGGCATCGGCCAAGAACTTCATCCGCGTGGCCTCCGTGGTGGATCCGGAAGACTACAGCGCCATCCTGTCCGAGATGAAGGCAAGCAATGGCCGGATTTCCCTGGACCTTCGTTTCAGGCTGGCGCAGAAAGCCTTTGGCCACACCGCCGCCTATGACCGGATGATCGCCGAATACCTGAGCAGCCGGACCATTGAAAACGTCAGGGAATGTTATCCGTCTTAGAGACGGGTTTAACCTATTCTTTCAACATCTTAATTGAAGGAGAGTTGCCATGGCAGACGACCTGAAAAAAATGTATAAAACCATCGTGGATGAGCATTTCCCGCCGCGCATGGAAATCAGCTTTATCGACGAAACCGGCCGCCAGACCCTGTTTTTTGAAAAAGTCCTCTGGGATATCAAAGGCGAACAGAAAGGCCTGCGATATGGCGAGAATCCCGGGCAGGAAGCGGCGCTTTTCAAGCTGGTCAACGGCAATCTGATTCTCGGGGAAACCCAAACCATCCAGCCGGGCCAGTACCTGGCATCCGACATCGAACTGCTTCAGTCCGGAAAACATCCCGGAAAAACCAATGTGACCGATGCGGACAATGCCCTGAACATTCTCCGGTATTTCATGGACACGCCCACGGCCGTCATCGTCAAGCACAACAACCCCTGCGGCGTTGCCCAGTCCGATGTGCTTTCGGATGCCTACCACAAAGCCATGATGGCGGACCGGGTGGCGGCCTTCGGGGGCTGCATCGCGGTCAACCGGCCCGTGGACAGGGCAACGGCCGAGGCCATCAGCAATCAATACGCCGAAGTCGTGGTGGCGCCCGAATTTGAAGACGGCGTCATGGACATTTTTTCAGCCAAAAAAAACCTGCGGGTCGTCCGCATTCAGAACATCGCACGTCTCCAGGATTTTGTGGGCCAGCGCTTTGTGGATTTCAAGAGCCTGATGGACGGCGGCCTTGTGGCCCAGTGGTCCTTTGTTCCCCAGGCCAGGACAAAGGCGGATTTAAAACTGGCCGCCTGCGACTACAAGGGCAAATCTTACGCGATCCGGCGGGAGCCCACGGAAAAAGAATACCAGGACATGCTGTTCGGGTGGCTGGTCGAAGCCGGCGTTACCTCCAATTCCGTGATTTATGTCAAGGACCGGGTCACCGTCGGCATCGGAACCGGGGAGCAGGACCGGGTGGGCGTGGCCGAAATCGCCAGGGACAAGGCTTACCGCAAGCTTGCCGACCGGTACTGTTTCGAAGCCTTTGGCATTGCCTACAACGATTTGAAGGATCCGGAAAAGAAAGCCGAAATCGACCGGCGCGTTGCCGCTGAAAACGGCGGACTGAAAGGCGTCCGCCATGGTCAGCGATGCATTTTTCCCTTTCCGGGACGGCATTGATGTCGGCCTTTGCGAAGGCGTTTCCTGCGTCATCCAGCCCGGCGGATCGGACAATGACTACCAGTCCATCGAAGCCTGCAACGAAGTCGGCGCCACCATGGTCTACACGGGGCAGAGAAGCTTCAAGCACTGATGAGAACCTGGATTGCAACCCCCTGCCGACTCTGCAGCAGTAAACAACGCTATCATTGCATTGCAGGTGTTATCAATGCTCCAGCATGTTCACCGACTGAACATCATGCGGGCAAGCCGCAGATGTTCATGTGGGTCATGGGGAAAGCAGCATGAATGTATTCGAAGAATTCAAACGAGTGGTATTTGAACTGGAAGAGCAGAGAGTCAGGTATGCCCTTGTGGGCGGGGTAGCCATGGCGTTCTATACCGAGCCGCGTTTTACCCAGGATATCGACCTTCTTGTAGAATCGGAGGATTTTGAGAAAACCAAAGACATTCTTGAAAAAGATGGGTATTTCGAATCGGCTTCACCCTGGACATTCACGAACGTAGCCATCGAGTTGCATCGGTTTTTGAAGGTTGTAAGCCCAGAAGATGAAATGATGATCGATATTCTCGTTGCCAATGATGAAGACGTCAGGAGAATAATCCAGGATGCTGTGGTAGCGGACTCGGAAAAAGGAAGAGTGATGATTGCGAACAAGAAAGACCTGATCAGGCTTAAGCGGATGAGGGATTCGAAGCAGGACCAGGCTGACATAGAGAAGCTTGAAGATGACAAAAATCGATAGGGTACTTAAAAAGCTCAGCGAGCTTTACGAGTTTAATCGAAAGCTCAAGGCGTACCAATTGAAGAAAGAGGTCAACAAGTCGCTCAAGGAGGACGCGGCAAAAGAACGCCTGATCTCTTAGCTTCCAGGTATTCGGCCTCCCAAAATCAAGGGAAAAGCATGGATCAATCCCAATTTAACCTATGACGAACCAAGTCGGCAGACTTGACAAGAGCATCCAGCGGACACGGGAAAAGACCCCCAACGCGTGCTGCTTCTTGCCGTGACATGGAGAGGGCTGAGAATCCAATCCTTGCAGACATCTAATACGAGGAAAAACAGCATGAACAAAACACGGATAAGTACTTGCGGTTTCATTATTCTGATGTTTACAGCGGTTGCATGGACCGCATCGATTCCGGATCCCTCGCAGACGAAAGGTTACGCTGAAGATGGAGGCATGATCACCCGCTCCTCGACTGGCCAGACCCTCTATAGCCAGAGCAACACCTACATCGTCAAGACAACATCTTACACTAAGCTGGACGGAAACGGCAACCCGCTATCGGATTCCGCCGCCTCATGGAGCATGGTGAAGGACAATGTCACCGGCCTGATCTGGGAGATGAAAACCAACAAGGATGGGGTCAAAAACTACAAAGATCCTCACGATGCGGACAATACCTACTCCTGGTTCGATGACGACCCGGATGCCAATGGCGGCTATGAGGGGACGCCGGAAGAAGGCAAAGACACCAAGGGTTTTATCAATGCCCTGAACAGCGCCCAATTCGGCGGTTATTCCGATTGGCGGCTTCCCTCTCTCAAGGAGCTGAGTTCCATAGTCAATTACGATATCTCATCGCCGGGGCCGACAATCAATACAACATACTTCCCGAATACCCAAGCATCCTTTTATTGGACTTCTTATGCCAGTCCAGGCTGGGAAGCCTATGCGTGGGTCATTGGTTTTGACGATAACAACAGCCACTACTACGGTAAGTACCGTCCGCTCTATGTCCGCGCCGTTCGTGGGAGTCTGGAAACCCGACCCCCACAGCAGCGATATTGGGACAATTCGTCGGCGCCTTACGTGAAGGACAGGCTGTCAGCGCACCTGTCGTCCGGAATTTTCTGAAATAAAAGGGGTGTCCGGAATCAGATCGTCGGCATCATAGCAGTTAGACAAAAGCCAAGCCATGCCAAACTCCCCGGTTTCGTATTATTCCCGGCCGCTGGCCGCCCTGCTTGGGGCATTGATGGCCGGTATTCTGGTTGGTTCGGAAGTGCCGGACCACTGGATATGGGTTTGGCCCGTGGTTCTGGCCGGAATATCCGGAATCCTTTATGGCATTATCCGGGGCGTTCCGATGCGGCTGGCGCCCCTTATCCTCTTTGTCGCCGCAGGCTATGTTTCGATTCAGCCCTGGGTGACCACCCAACTCCCCGATCACCATATTTCACACTTTATCACCACATGCCTCGTGGAACATCTCCGGCATCCTGGATTCTCCCGCCTGGACCGACAACCAGCGCCAGAAATTCGATTTAACGGTTGAAACCCTGGAAAGCGACAGCAACATTGTTCCGGTCACCGGCAAACTCCGGGTGACGCTTGAAGGGGAGCCCCTGGATCTGAATTTGGGGGACCGTATCCGTTTTACGGGCAGAATAAGCCCGTTTCGCAATTTTCAAAACCCCGGCGGATTCGACTACCGGCAGTACATGGCGCTTAACGGCATTTACGGATCGGTTTTTGTTCCAAGCAGCGGGATCGAACAGACTGCGCCGCATCGGGGCGGGTTTATTGCAGCGGATTTACCGCATGCGAAAGACAATTTCCCGGACTCTGGACAATATCGGCGAAGCAGATGACAGGGCCGTGTTAAAAGCCCTTCTCATCGGGGAGCGCAGCGACATTCCGGATCGGATAACGGAGAATTTCAGCAAAGCCGGAGTCAGTCATTTGCTGTCCATTTCCGGGCTTCATGTCGGGATTGTCGCCACGACATCCTTTTTCATATTTCGATGGATGCTAAGCTGGTTTCCGTTTTTCCTCTGGCGCGCCTGGACGCGAAAAGGCGCCGCAATTCTCTCCATGATACCGGTTCTGGGATATGGCCTGATTTCCGGCATGTCGCCTTCAACCCAAAGATCCGTCATCATGATCGTCATCTTCCTGATGACATTTCTGATTCACAAGGAACACGAGCCGCTGAACACGCTGGCCACGGCGGCAATCCTGATTCTGATGCTTCACCCGCCCTCCCTTTTTGCCATTTCCTTTCAGCTCTCCTTTGCATCGGTGTTTGCCATTCTCTATTTTCTTCCCAGGCTCTGGCAACCGGACGACGATGTCTCCGAATATCCGAACGCGCATCAAAAATTACGTTTTATCATCCCTGTGGGTGACCCTGTCGGCCACCCTGGGCGTGCAGCCGCTGGTGATGGTTTATTTTAACCAGATCTCCCTGATCAGTCCGGTTGCCAATTTTATTCTGATTCCGCTTGTGGGGTTTGGGGTGGTCCCTCTGGGGCTGTTCTTTGCCGGCATATCGCTGATTTCACCAATCGCTTCCCTGTGGGGACTTGAACTGAGCGCCGCAATTCTGAAAATATCCCTGAACATCACCGATTTTTTTGCAGACCTTCCATTTTCCGCCGTCAAGACCATCACGCCTTCCCTGCTGGAAGTGATCTGTGCTTATACGCTGTTGTTGGCGCTGATGACATTGAAAAGAAAACCGTTTTCGGATTCACAGTTGTTAAGAGCCCTTTCCATGCGAAACAAGGAAGGCTTGTCAGCCGGCGTAAAAAACATGTTGCTGATGCTGTCTGTTGCCTCGGCGATCATGCTTGGCCTGGATGCGCTCTACTGGGGATATCAACGTTTTTTCCGCTCCGATTTCAGGGTGACGGTCCTGGATGTCGGCCAGGGGACGGCCAGCCTTCTGGAATTTCCCAAGGGTCCGGTCATGCTGATTGATGCCGGCGGGTTTTCTCATTCATCCGCGTTTGATATGGGGAAAATGGTGGTGGCGCCGCTGCTGTGGCGGAAAAAAATCAGGTCCGTGGACATTCTGGTCCTGTCCCATGCCGACAGCGACCACGTCAATGGCATGGCCTACATCGCCGAGCATTTCCATGTGAAAGCCGTCTGGGCCAACACGGAGCCGGAAGACAGTCCGGGGTACCGGCGATTCATGGACGTTCTTCAGGAGAAACGCCTGATTCCCGCGGATTTTAAAACCTTTCCCCGGCATCATGAAATCGGTGGCGTGTCGCTGTGCATCGTCAACCCGCCGCCGGATTTCCTGGAGAGGCGGCAAATGGAAACCTGGCGGGATATCAACAACAATTCCCTTGCGGTTCTTGCCGGTTTTGGAAATGTTACCCTGCTTTTCCCGGGGGATATCAAATCCGGGGCTGAAAAAGAAATGGTTGACCGGTATGGAGACCGCCTTCAAAGCCGGGTTCTGGTTGCCCCGCACCACGGCAGCAAGTCCTCGAATTCCGCTGCTTTTGTCGAGACAATACGGCCGCAGATCGTTATTTTTACAACCGGCATGAATAATCGCTTTAATTTTCCACATCCATCGGTTATAAAGCGATATCAGGACATGGGCGCAACGCTTTTCAATACGGCAACCCACGGGGCGGTTCAAATCCGCACGGATGGAAACGCACTGACAATCACCCCGTTTAATTCGATAAATGTGGAGAATCATCATGGTAACCTTTGAATCCCTTTCACAGCGAAAAGATAAGATCGCGGTTGTCGGGCTGGGATATGTGGGCCTGCCGCTGGCAGTTCATCTGTCGCGGCATTTTGAAGTGGTCGGATACGATTTAAAGCCGGACCGGATCCGGGAACTTAAAAACGGCAAGGACAGGACCCTTGAAATCACCGAAAGCGATCTTGCCGATGCCCGCATTTTTTTTACGGCGGACCCCTCGGAGCTCGGCCGGTGCCGACTGATAATCGTTGCGGTTCCAACGCCCATCGACGCTTACCGCATTCCGGACTTAAGTCCGCTCCGGGGCGCATCGGGCACGGTCGGCAAATTCATGAAACCGGGCACCTGCGTTGTCTTTGAATCCACGGTTTACCCCGGCGCCACCGAGGAAGTCTGCGTGCCGATCATGGAAAAAGAATCCGGACTGAAGCTGGGGATTGATTTTACGGCCGGTTATTCGCCGGAGCGGATCAACCCCGGGGACAAGGAGCATACCATTGATAAAATCGTCAAGGTGGTGTCCGGCTCGGATCCGGCGACCACGTTGCTGCTCAGCCAGGTTTACGGAACGGTTGTTTCCGCGGGCGTCCATCCGGTTTCATCAATCAAGGTGGCCGAGGCCGCAAAGGTGATCGAGAATACCCAGCGGGACCTGAACATCGCCCTGATGAACGAGCTGGCCATGATATTTGACAAGATGGACATCGATACGTCCGAGGTACTGAAGGCTGCCGGAACCAAGTGGAATTTTCTGCCCTTCCGGCCGGGGCTTGTCGGCGGCCACTGCATCGGCGTGGATCCGTATTACCTGACATTCAAGGCCGAATCCCTGGGGTACCATCCGGAGATGATTCTGGCCGGAAGGCGCATCAACGACAATATGGCCAAATTCATCGCCGAGCGGACCGTCAAGATTCTCATCAATGCCGGCAAACAGGTGCGCGATTCCCGCGTGGCCGTCATGGGGCTCACTTTCAAGGAAAACGTTCCGGATCTCCGGAACACGAAGGTCGTGGACATCATTTCCGAATTGGAAACTTACGGCGTCAATGTCGTGGTGCATGACCCGATTGCGGACCCGGATGAAGCCAGGGCGTATTACGGCATCGACCTGCTGCCCCTGGAGGCACTTGGCCGGGTGGATGCCGTCATCGTGGCGGTGATTCACGATGCCTACAAGGCCATGGGGCTTTCCGGGATGGCCAGGATCTGCTACGACGGATGCCGGATCGTCATTGACATCAAAGGTGCATTCGATCCGGATGACGACCAAAATGCAGCGATTCGTTACTGGAGGCTATAGACAGTGTCTGGACGGAAACCCTGTTTCCATCCAGAATGCGAAATCCGAAGCACGAAATCCGAAACAATGGATGGTATAATTAAACAAAACGCTGCTTAACCCACACAATTGGAGGATGCCATGAAAAAACGCTTTGCCTCAGTTCTGCCGCTCATGCTCGTGTTGACCCTTCTCATCGGAATGCAGGCCGGTTATGCCGCGGAAACCATCAAGATCGGCGTTTTATACCCTTTGACCGGAGGTGCCGCGGCGGAAGGCCGGGAACTTCGGGCCGGGGCCGAGCTGGCCGCGGAAATCGCCAACACGAGCATTCCGGAAATCAAGATGGACATGGCCAAACGCGCGGGCATCGCCTCGATGGGCGGCGCAAAGATCGAACTGATTTTCAAGGACCATGAAGGCAATCCCACTCTTGGCGCCGATCAGGCCAAAAAACTGATCCAGGACGACAAGGTGATCGGCATTATGGGCTGCTATCACAGCGCGGTGACCAAAACCGTCAGCGCGGTCTGCGAGGAAATGGGCATCCCCATGATCAACGATTCCTCCACCTCGCCCGCCCTGACCAGTCGCGGATTCAAGTGGTTCTGGCGGACAACGCCCCACGACATCACCTTTACCCAGGACCTGTTCGAATTTCTCAAAGGCATGACCGAAGGAAAGGCCAAGGGTGTCACGGCCGTTCCCAAGAATCAGATCAAGACCCTGGCCGCCGCCTGTGAAAAAACCGAATGGGGGTCCCAGGTCTCCGAGACCATCGGAACTCTGTCCAAAGAATACGGGTATGATCTGAAAAAATCCATTCTCTATGCGGCCAAATCGCCGGATCTTTCCAGCGAGGTCCGCTCCCTGAAATCCGCCAAGCCCGATATCATGCTCTTTGCCTCCTATGCCTCGGACGCCATCCTGCTGATGAAAACCCTGAAGGCCGAAAAAGCCAGTCCCAAAATGATCTGGGGGCAGGATGCCGGCTTTGAGGCCCCGGAATTTCGCAGCACCCTGGGCGATGACGTGGTGGGCATGCTGACCCGGACGGTGTTCGCCCCCAAGGTCGGCCAGGTCAAGGAGGTTGCCGGCCAGGTCAACTCTCTCTACAAGCAAGAACATGGGCCGGGATCTGAGCGGGGCTTCGGCCAGAGCTTTCACCGGCGTTCAGACCTGGGTCGAAGTCCTGGAAAAAGCCGGATCCACCGCGCCTGCCGCCATTCAGAAGGCCGCCAACGCCATCAATATTCCTGGCGATCAATTGATCGTCCCCTGGGAAGGCATCAAATTTGCCGCCGCGGGCAGCGATCCGGGCCAGAACGAGCTGGGTTCCGGCATCATCGGCCAGTACCAGAAGGACAAGGCCGGCAACATCGTTATGGAAATCGTTTATCCCTTCGATGTGGCCACGGCCAAATTGATTTATCCGCTCAAGGGGTTCTGAACATATGGATATTTTGGCCGGATCTCTGCAGCGCGGGCTCCTGATCGGCATGGTATTCGCCCTTGTGGCGCTGGGCCTGACCATCATCTTCGGGGTGATGGACATCGTCAATTTCGCCCACGGCGAATTCCTCATGCTCGGCATGTACACGGCCCTTCTAACCTCCCAGACGACCGGGCTGGACCCGCTGCTGCGGCTTCCGTTCGCCGGACTGGTCGGATTTGGCTCCTGGGCTTGCCTGCTACCTGGGTTTCGTGAGGTTTCTGCTTCGCGGCCCGATGGTGGCGCAGCTTCTGGGGACGTTCGGGCTGATGCTGGTGCTTACGCAATCTGGCCCTGTTTCTGTTTGGGTCCGAGGACCGCACCATCCATGCAGGCTTCTGGTCGGGCAGAGTTTCGATCTGGGGATGGGCGTCATTGTTCCGGCCACCAAGCTGGCCGCGGCACTTCTTGTCGGTCGTGGCCTTTATCGCCATTTGGCTGCTGATGCATCGGACCCGCATCGGCAAGGCCCTGACGGCCACGGCTCTAAACGCCCAAGGCGCCCGTTACATGGGCATTCCCACTGAACGGATGAACGCCCTTGCCTGGGGCATTGGCGGCGCGACCGTCACCGTGGCCGGGGCTCTGCTGGTCAATTTCTGGTCGGTTACACCCTTTGTCGGCCTGCTGTTTACCATGATCGCCTTTGCCATCGTGGCCCTGGGGGGCTTCGGCAGCATTCCCGGAGCGTTTTTTGCAGGTCTCATCGTGGGCCTGATCACCGAACTCCCGGGGTTCTGGGATTTTGTCGCCGAGATTGACCGGTTTCGACTGGATGGCCGCTGTTCCCATGACGTCCTTTAAATACACCTGGGTGTATCTGGCGTATTTTCTCATCATGCTCATTCGGCCCAGGGGATTGTTTGGATGGAAACACTAAGGAACGCGCTTGGATTTCTCCGACTTTCCCAAGGCTGGACCTGACACTTGCCGCAACTCGTGGCCGTTTTTCTGATCGTGTTTCCGGTTTTTGGCCACTCGTCCTTTGCCATGTCCACCCTGATCCAGTTCCTGATTTTTTCCCTCTATGGCATGGGGTGGAACACCATCGGCGGATACGGCGGTCAGGTGGACCTGGGCAAGGCCCAGTATCTGGGCATCGGCGCCTATACCACGGCGGTCATGCTGCTGCGCTGGGACACGCCTTTCTGGGTCTCCATGCCCATCGGCGTCCTGCTTTCCGTCACCTGGTCGTTTATCATCGGCTATCCCCTGTTTAAACTGAAAGGCCATTATTTCGCCATCGCCACCATCGCCACGTCCCTGGTGCTGAAGGATTTTTTCGAGGTCTGGGATCTGGTCGGCGGCTCGCGCGGCATCGAAATCCTGGCCGGCAAGTATCAGACACCGGATTTTCTCCACCTGATCTTTCAAGGGAGACATCTATTACTATTACGTGATTCTGTTTTTTTCTTTATCGGCATCCTCTTCATGAACGCGTTCCGCAAATCCCGCCTGGGCTTTCAGCTTCGGTCCATCAAGGACAACGAAGACATCGCCCGGTCCCTCGGGATCAACGTCCACTGGGCCAAGATCAAAACCTATGCCATTGCCACGGCCTTTGTCAGCGCCGTGGGCTCGTTTCACGCCTGCTATGTCAAGAACATCGAGCCGGAAGACACCATGAGCCTGGATATCTCCATTCTGATCGCGCTCATGGCCATGCTGGGCGGCGCCGGATCCTTGTGGGGACCCATTATCGGGGCCGCGGTCCTGGTGCCGCTGAAAAGCTATCTGAAGGAATGGCTGGGAGCCCAGGCCGGCATGGTGGGCATTGACCTGATTCTTATACGGCGCCATCATCATGATCATCTCGGCAGTCGAGCCCCGCGGCATCTGGGGCATGGTGGAAAAAGCCAGACGGAGGAAACGCAGCTGATGGCGCTACTGGAAGTCAAGGATCTTACCAAGCGGTTCGGGGGGCTGACGGCCAACAATGCCATTTCCTTTCAGGTCTGCGGAAGGCGAGCTGCTGGGGCTGATCGGGCCAAACGGCGCCGGAAAGACCACGCTTTTTAACTGCATCGCGGGGCTTCATCCGATCGATGCGGGAACCATCCGCTTTAACGGAACGGACATTACCCGTGCTTTCGTCCCATGAAATCGCCAGGCTCGGACTGGCCAGAACCTTTCAGATCATGGTGGCGTCCGGCGATCTGAACGTGCTTGAAAACATCATGGTCGGCTGCTTCATGCACACCGCGTCCCGGATGAAGGCAAAGGCCGAAGCGCAGCGGATTTTAAAGGATTTGGAGCTCTCGGATCTTGGGGGATACCTGGTCAGCGAGCTGCCGGTGGCGGCCCAGAAACGGGTGGCCATGGCCACGGCCCTCGGCACCCGGCCCAGACTCCTTCTCCTGGATGAAGTCGCCGCAGGACTCAATCCCAGCGAGATCGAGGCATCACCGCCACCATCCGCCGGATCCACTCCAGCTTGGGGTGACGATCATGCTGATCGAGCATGTGATGGAAATGGTCATGAACCTCAGTCAGCGGGTCGTCGTTCTGGACTACGGCCGGAAAATCGCCGAAGGCGACCCCCGGCTCGTCGTCAAGGACCCGAACGTGATCAAGGCCTATCTTGGTGAACGCTATGCAAAGGAACATGCCTGATGCCCCCTGTTCTTGAACTCAACCATATCAAGGTGCGGTATTCCGGGCTGCCGGTCGTTCATGACATCAGCCTTTCGGTGAATGCGGGACAGACCGTCTGCGTGGTCGGCGCCAACGGCTCCGGGAAATCCACATTGCTGCGGGCCATCATGGGAACCCAGAAAATCTTTCACGGCGAGATTCTTTTTAAGGGACAGCCCATTCATCACCTGAGCACCGAAGCCATTGTCCGCAAAGGGATCGTCTATGTGCCCGAAGAAAAAATGCTCTTTAAACCCCTGTCGGTTGCGGACAACCTGCTTCTGGGGGCGTACACCTTAAAGGACGCCAAGCGCATTCAGGAGAATCTGGCCTATGTGTACGCCATGTTTCCCCGGCTGAAGGAAAGAAGCAACCAGGCGGTCTCCACCCTTTCCGGCGGCGAGCAGCAGATGGTGGCCGTGGGAAGGGGCCTGATGAGCAATCCGCAAATCCTCATGCTGGATGAACCGTCTCTGGGCCTTGCGCCGCGCCTGGTGGACGAGCTGCTGGATACGGTGGTCAGGCTGAAAAACGAAGGCATGACGATTCTGCTGGTCGAGCAGAACGTCCGCGAAGCCCTGGGCATCGCCGATCACGGGTATATTCTGCAGACCGGAAAAATCGTTCAGGAAGGCACCGGAAAAGAACTTCTTGAAAGCAATGTGGTTCAGAAAGCCTTTCTGGGACTTTAGGCGGCTTCGAAAATACCGCCGTACGGATCAATAAGCGTTAATAAAGCCATCATGGCATAATAAGGAGGTAAAATGACGCAGTGGTATCTCAGTTATGACGGCAATCAGATGGGCCCGATGGAAACCGAACAGGCGATTCAGCAGGTTCAACGGAATTCGAGCGGTTATGCGTGGCGGGAAGGATTTACTTCCTGGATTCTGATGTCACAGGTTCCCGAGCTGCAGGTATTCGCCGCACCGGCGATGAACAACCCGCCGCCTTTTGGCGCTCGCAGCCAGGCGGATGAAATCGACTATAAAATCATGGGCTCGGAAATGCAGTTTGTTGAAATTGAGCTGGATCCCGGAGAAAGCGCCGTGGCTGAAGCCGGAGCCATGATGTACAAGGACAGCACGGTTCAGATGGAAACCATTTTTGGAGACGGCTCCGGCGCGGGCGGGGCGATCCTTCATGGATAAGCTTATGGGCGCCGGCAAACGCCTTCTGACGGGCGAGAGCCTGTTTATGACGGTTTTTACCCATACCGGAAGCGGAAAGGCCCATGTGGCTTTTGGCGCGCCTTATCCCGGAAACATTCTTCCGGTAAAGCTTTCAACGGTCGGCGGCTGCCTGATCTGCCAGAAGGACAGCTATCTGTGCGCCGCCAAAGGGGTCAGCATCAGTATTTATTTTCAGCGTAAAATCCTGACCGGTCTTTTCGGCGGCGAAGGGTTCATCATGCAGAAGCTCGAGGGCTCCGGCATGACGTTTCTGCATGCCGGCGGCACGGTCATGGAGCGCCAGCTTTCCGCCGGGGAAACCCTTCATGTGGATACCGGCTGCATCGTGGCGTTTGAACCCAGCGTGCAGTTTGATATTCAGCAGGCGGGAAACATCAAAACAGCGCTTTTCGGCGGCGAGGGGCTTTTTTTCGCGGTGCTTCAGGGTCCCGGTAAAGTGTGGCTTCAATCACTTCCCTTTTCCCGGCTGGCCGGAAGGATGCTTCGGGCCGCGCCCCAGCGCGGCGGCAGTTCTGAGGAAGGCTCTGTTCTGGGAAGTCTGGTATGGCAACCTGATCGGCGGAAATCGCTGATGTCCGGGGGCCGGAAAGCTGAAAATCAAATTTCCATGAAAAAAAATGACATTCAAAATGATGATATCGACCCGGCCCTTGGCGGCCTGCGACAGGATATCGATGCCATAGATGCGCAAATCGTCTCGCTGCTCGTTGACCGGCAGCATGTTGTCCGCCATGTGGCGGCGATGAAAAAAGCCCGGAACCTTCCAGTCTATCATCCGGCCCGCGAAGAAGATCTGATTTCCAGACGCCGGCAGCAGGCAAAGGATACCGGGCTGGACCCGGATTTTATCGAGGAAATCTATCGGACCATCATCCGCCGTTCCCGCGTAACGCAAACCCGCACCATGGCCATGAAGTCCGTCCGGCCCGAAGGGGTGGTCCTGCTTGTGGGCGGAAAAGGGGGGATGGGGCGGTATTTTGAGGCGTGTTTTCGCCGGGCCGGATACCAGGTCCGGTTCTGGACAAGGAAGACTGGCCGGATGTCCGGTCCTCTGTGCGATGGATATCGACCTTGCCATGGTCGGCGTTCCCATCGATGTTTCCTGCCAGGTCATTCAAAACATCGGCCCCTTTCTGCCGGCCAAAGCTGTTCTCTGCGATATCACCAGCATCAAGGAACAGCCTCTGGAAGCCATGCTGAAAGCCCATGCCGGACCGGTGATCGGCCTGCATCCTTTATTCGGACCGACGACATCCAGCCTGGATAAACAGATCATCGTGGCGACTCCCGGCAGGGATGACGTCGCCTGCCAGTGGATCCTGGATCAGTTTGCCACGTGGGGCGGCTGTCATTGTCCGGTCCGATGCAGCGGAACATGATGACATCATGGGAATTGTCCAGTCGCTGCGCCATTTTGCCACATTCGCCTTTGGTCAGTTCCTGAAAAGAAGACAGATTTCCCTTTCCAGAACCCTGGAGTTTTCCAGCCCCATTTACCGGCTGGAACTCGGCATGGTGGGCCGGCTGTTCGCCCAGGACTCTTCCCTGTATTCCGAGATCATTTTCGCATTCGGCGCAGCGCCGGGAGCTTTTAATGGATTATTTGACTTCTCGTAAATGAAAACCTTCAAATGCTGGAAAAAGGCGATAAGGAGTTATTCCGGAGGGAGTTTCAAAAAATCGCCGATTGGTTCGGCCCGTTCAGCGAACAAGCCATGCGGGAGAGCACGTTTCTGATCGACAAACTGATAGAGCGGTTCTGAGTTCTCATGCATTCAGAAATAATCCAGCCGCTGTTTTGAACCTGTCAGTGCCGCGTGTCATCCGACCGAGAAAGAAGCTCGCAAACCAGATTGACCAGCCCCCATATGGCGTCTGCAGAAAGATGCAGATCAATGGACCGATCAAAGAGAACGGAAACCCGGGGCGCAAATTCCTCATCGCCTTTCCACAATAGAAAATACAGGGGGATTTTGGGGAATGGCCGGAGTTTATAGGAAATATCCGCCATTGTCAGCCGAATCCCGCCGAGTTTTTCAGCAGCCAGACGAAATCCCTCGAAATCATGCCCGAAACGCTCCAGAAGCAGATGGGTTTTTAACTCATGCGGACCCTGGAAAAACTGGGCGTCTTTCAAATCCTGGACAGCGATCGTTTCATTGAAGAGCCAACCGGGTTTGACCTGAAGCAGATAAACCAGTATCAGCAGTTCCAACAGGGAATGGTCGATCATCTCGCCATTGTCCGTCCTGTTTTAAAAAGCACTGTGCGCTTAAAAGGATGGACGCGAATTTCGGTATTCAGGAAATCCAGTGTCAGGGTTTCGGGGTCTTCCTGCCGCGCCAGGGCGATATCGCAGAGTTCGGACAAATTTTTGCGCTGAAGGTCTTCCCAGAACTCCGAAGGCGCCTGAATTGCCGAAGCCGAAGAAAGACCGTTTTTTTGCGGATCCTGACGTCGCCGCATCCTGCATCTCTAAAAATCCCTGGCTGAATGGATAGGGACCCCGTGTAAAATTCTCGCAGGGAAAGGCATCGCAATCCCGAAGGCAATGGTCGATCTGATTCATCCGGGCGCAGGCCAGAACCGGGCAGGGCTGGCCCAGCAATTGCTCCTGCAAGCCTGATTTTCTGGCGGCCTCCGGGCTTGTGCCCGGCCCGCAGGTCGAACAAAGACCCCTTAGTATGAAGTCTGCACACGTCGCAGTTGATACCACAGGCAGAAGTTGACATATCCGTCATCTTTCGTCCTTGGCCTCAAGGACATTGTGAATGCATTTCAGTGAAGCGGAATGGCCCGTTCTTGGGCGGATTCGATTCTTGGCAATCATTTACGGGAATGAGGGCCCCCGTTTTGTCGTTCCTTTCATCAGACATCGGATCAGTGCCCGGTTTTCGTCATAGAAATCCTTGCAGAAACGGTATATGGCTTTTTGGACCTTTCCGGGTTCGGGTAAATCCGGATAGGCGGTTATGGGCAGTGTGTTGACATCCACAGGGGAAAAACACATCGCATTGTCCAGGCCTGAGTTATGCCTTCCAAAAATGACACCGGTGAACTGTTCTTTTTCAGACTCTGCCACATTCAGACGTTTTACAAAAGAGAGCGCACAGGACGGAGATATGGACGCGTTGACTTTTTCAATCTCTGCATTGAGCTGTTGAGCCATTTCAAGAATCAACTGACAACAGACAGGGCCGCTTAGCTCCGTCATCGGAGAATTATCTGAACTGGAATCCCCCCATCGATAAATCCTGCAAATTTTCTGAAGTTCGCCGTAAGCCTGAAAGACCTGTTTCTGGAATTGCCGACGAACACTGAATGCCCAGCCAAAAGATTCCGGAAAGACGGAAGGGGTTAGAGATGCTTCAAATCTGGCGGCTGGTTCTGGAAAGTCAGTGCCGATCGCATTGAAAAATGAACCGGTGCCTTTACCATTGAGCAGCAGATGGTTAAGGGAAGCCAGCTTGCGGGCAATTTCAATTTCCTGAATTTGAAGTTTGTGCACGCAGTCGTTGAAAATCTCCAGCATGTCGTCCAGTTGTTTTCGCTGCCCAAAAAAACGACCTGCCATTTCAGTCAAGATTTCCTCGGAGAGTTGATCAGCGATATCCCCCATGTCCGGCTACCCCTCTTTTGACCCATCGATGGCGGCAATAAGCGTCGATGCCCGCCTCAGTTTTAATGCATTGCTGTTTTTTATCACATCAGATTTGACTTGTCCAATCAAGAAGGATGAGTTGGTAAATCCGCGTGATCGGGGACTTGCCGGCACCCTTGCATGAAAATGAAAGCCTTCCCCTTTGAAAAAAAGGACCGTGGGCGATTTTTTCGAAATAATCCGTCTGACCTCCCTGGCGGGATTTAAAAAAAACTTGACTTTTTTTTGTCAATTGATAAAGAGGATAAAAAACATCTTATATATCTCAATTGTTTTCAAGAAACGGAATGTTTCATGCGACTTTCAAGGGCGGCTGAATATGCGGTTCGATGTATGCTGTATCTTTCGATCGCCGGCAAAGGCATCCTGGTCAACCGCAGGACAGTTGCCAGGGAAATGGATATTCCCGCCCAGTTTCTGGGTAAAATCGCTCAGCAACTGGCAAGGGCGGGGCTTATTGAAATCATTCAGGGCGCAAAAGGCGGGTTCCGTCTGACGGTACTGCCCGCTGAGTTGACCCTGCTGATGGTGATCGAGGCGGTCATCGGAGAGATATTTCTGAATGACTGCATTCTCAGGCCCGAGTCCTGCGACAGGAGCCCTGCCTGCAAGGTCCATGTCGTGTGGGAAAACGTCAGAAATCAGCTCCGGGAATCCCTCCGGAAAGTGACCTTTGCGACCTTGATAACGGAAACCCCGGCTATTGTGTTGGATTCACGTTCCGGAAAACCCCATTCACATAACCCATAAACCAGGAAAAAGGAGCGTCTTATGGATGTCGTATGGCTATCCCGATTGCAGTTTGCTGCAGCAACCATGTTCCATTATCTCTTTGTCCCATTGACCCTGGGCCTTTCGATTCTGCTGGCCTGGATGGAAACCCGTTATGTCCGAACCGGGGATGAAATCTATCTGAGGATGACAAAATTCTGGGGAAGAATATTCCTCATCAATTTCGCCCTCGGCATTGTCACCGGGATCACGCTGGAATTCCAGTTCGGCACCAACTGGTCCCGCTATTCCGCCTATGTGGGGGATGTTTTCGGATCGCTCCTGGCCATTGAAGCCAGCGCAGCCTTTTTTCTGGAGTCCACGCTCATCGGAGTCTGGGTCTTCGGATGGAAAAAGCTGTCCGCCAAAGCCCATGCAACGGTGATGTGGCTGATTGCCTTTGCTTCCTCTCTGTCCGCCGTCTGGATCATCACCGCAAACGCCTGGATGCAGCATCCGGTCGGATATACCATCCGCGACGGCCGGGCGGAGCTGGTGGATTTTGCAGCCGTGATTTTTCAGAAATTCGCCATCATGGAATTCTTCCACACCGTCAGCGGGGCGTATATTCTGAGCGCTTTTTTTGTCATGGGGATCAGCGCCTATCATCTTATTAAAAAAACAGCATGTGGACTTTTTTACCCGGTCCTTTAACATGGCGATGGTATTCGGGCTGGTGTTTTCGGTTGTCATCATCGTTGAAGGCGATCTTCACGCCGTTGATCTGGCTATAAAGCAGCCCGCCAAGCTGGCGGCCATGGAATCGCACTGGGAAACCACCGCCAAGGCGCCGCTGTATCTCTTTGCCATTCCGGATGAAAAGAACGAAAAGAATTCCGTTCAAATCGGCGCCGTGCCCGGGCTGCTCAGTTTTCTGGCTTTTCGGGATACCAACGCCATTGTCAAGGGTCTGAAGGACATCCCCAGGGATGAACGGCCGCCGGTGCTGCTGACATCCTTTGCCTTTAAAGCCATGGTGGGCTTGAGCATGTATTTTGCCCTGATGACGATTCTGGGATGGTTCAAGCGCAATCGGCTGATGGAAAGCCCCCTGTATCTGAAGCTGATGCTGTTTTCCATTCCCCTTCCCTATATCGCCAATGAACTGGGCTGGATGCTCGCGGAGGTGGGTCGACAGCCCTGGATTGTCTATGGCCTGATGAAGACATCGGATGCCGCCTCCCCTGTTGCCGGATCCCAGGTGATGACATCCCTGATTGCATTTATTCTGGTTTATGGACTTCTGGGCGCTGTCGGCGTCTATCTGATTCATCCCATGTCAAAAAAGGACCTGCGGAATCGTGATGGCCAAATCATCACGATTCCGTAAATCCGGTTTGTTAATAACCGAAACGACTCACACAGCCTTTCACATCAACATGTCTGCACGGCAGGCAGAATAACGGAGGACGATCATGACACTGCAAACCACCTGGTTTTTTCTTTGGGGCCTGTTATGGGCGATATTTTTTATGACGGAGGGATTTGATTTCGGCGTGGGGACCCTGCTGCCGTTTATCGGTAAAACGGATGACGAGAAGCGCATCATGATAAACTCCATCGGTCCGACCTGGAACGGCAACGAGGTCTGGCTGATCACCGCGGGCGGGGTCACATTTGCGGCGTTTCCGAAAGTCTATGCGGTCATGTTTTCATCGCTGTATTCGGCGCTGATGCTGATTTTGTTTGCGCTGATTCTGCGGGGGGTTTCCTTTGAGTTCCGCAGCAAGGTGGAATCTGCCTCCTGGCGCAGATTCTGGGACGGATGCAGCTTTATCGGCAGCGCGGCCCCGGCGGTTTTATTCGGGGTGGCTTTCGCCAATATTTTTAAGGGGATTCCCATTGATCAAAACGGCGTTTACCAGGGCAATCTTTTTACCCTGTTGAATCCTTACGGCCTGTGCGGCGGCATCCTGTTTCTGCTGCTGTTTCTGCAGCACGGGGCGCTGTGGCTGAGCATCAAAACCGAAAACGGCCTTCAGCAGCGTGCGATTCAGACGGCAAACCGGCTGTGGCCGATCGTGGTGGTTGCCGCGGTCGTGTTTCTGGTTTTCAGCAAATTCGCCACCCGCCTGTATGACAATTACCTGCAGCGCCCGGCCCTGTTTATCGTCATCCTGATAACCGTCCTTGCCCTTCTGGGGGTTAAATACTTTCTCAAAAACCAGCGCTATGGCGTGGCGTGGATCGCATCGGCAACAACCATCGTCGGCGCTACCTTTTTTGGCGTCATCGGGCTTTTCCCCAGCCTCTTTCCGTCCAGCATCAATCCGTCGTTCAGCCTGACGGCATTCAACGCCTCTTCAAGTCCCTTGACCCTTACCATCATGCTGGGCGTTGTCGCGGTCTTTATCCCGATTGTCCTGGTGTATCAGGCCTGGACATACAACCTGTTCAAATCCAAGACAACGCAGGAAGACCTGGCTTATGAGGACGCCTATTAACGCAGCCGGCGGAGTCAAGCATTCCCCTTTGGCCAGGGGGGCCAGGGGGGATTTTGCGAAATCGGTTTTAAATCCCCCCAAGTCCCCATTCAGCCGGAACGATGATCCAGGGTTTTACAAGGATTCCCGGCGCTGAGACGATCAGTACGGCCAGAAGCTGTTGTCGTTCCAGATGGCTTCGGTCAGTTCCCTGTCCAGTCTGGACAACAGATCCAGATGCCGGGCTTCCCAGCCCGCCAGCCACTGATAAACGGCCTTTTCCTGCGGATCATCGGTCAGTTTCGCCTGATCGGAATAAATCCGGATGGAGCGCTCTTCCATGGACATGGCTGCGGAAATCGCAGCTGCCTCAAACCCGGCGGCTGCGATCTTGTCTCTGAGATCGGCGGTAAGGATGCGGGAAGCGGTTTTCTCTGTTTCGTCTTCGGGAAGCGTTGTGGGGATAAACCTGCCGCGATTCTGAAATGCCTTGTACTGCTCCGAAAGGATTTTTTCATGCTGATCCTCTTCGGCCGCCATCATTTCGAAGAATTCCTTAACAGCCGGAGTCTCGGATTTGCCGGCAACCTGGGCGTAGAAAGCCTTTCCCCGGCGCTCCAGCAATATGGCCTGTTTTAATATGGACACGGTATCATTCTGCATTTGTTGTTTTCCTTTTTTGGGTAAAGATTCGGGTTAAGATGCGGAGGTTAAAGGCCAAGGTGTGAAGTTTTTTTCCAATAGCCTTCGCGCTTAAAGTTTTTCTGTCAGCCGACAGTTTCCAGAGCGGTGTCATGATCGAAATCGGCTGAATGCCAGGATGTGGCTGATACGTATTCCTGCTGGAATGTCTCGATGATCTGATCGATGGGAACATCCGTGAATTCGCCGCGGTATTGCAGATATTCCATGTGCCGGTTTCCGTTCAGGTCAATGGGATGGTATATCGCGTCGCTGCGGCCGTCGAAATCAAGCGGCCGGATCCGGAACCGTTCACAGAGCTCGATGTTAAAGGCCGGTGTTGCCTTGACCCAGACGCCGTCAAGATAAATGGCGGTATAGCCATGCCAGTAAAAGACATCTGTTTTCATTGCCTCGCGCATGCGCGCCGTGGAAAGATGGTTCCGGACATCCGCAAAGCCAAGCCTGGCGGGAATCCCCATGGCCCTGCAACAGGCTGCCAGCAGGATTGCCTTCGGGACGCACCAGGCTCTGCCGGCGTTTAACGTATGGCTTGCCTTCAGGCCTTCGACGGTTAATTCGATCGAATAGGGGTCATACCGGATGCCGTCACGGACCGCATAATACAGCCGGATCGCCTTCTGTATGGCATCACGTGCGTCACCCGGCTTTCTCCCTGGCAAACGCCGATACCGCCGCGTGACCGGAATCGATGGTCGCCGAGGGCTGTAATATATTCATACATGTCTGCATTCATATTATAATACCCTTTCGAATACCCGATATCTTCGGAACAGATGCCATAAATAGCTTGACTATAGCTCCCGCAGGCGTTTTCATCACCCTATCACCTTTCACCCATCTCCCTCACTCACATCTATGAAGCTGTCATCGCGTCAAGGGAAAAACTGGCTGAAGGCGGTCCGGATGTCTGCGGTTCAGGGCTTTTCAGCGCCAGGCGGTCCGAAGGGATGCCGCCGGCAGTTTCCAGTTCCTTGACGATTTCCCGGGCGCGGTCTTCGGCAAGCATGGTCAGCTTCTCGGCAGGCACCGGCTCACTGTCCAGAAGCTTTGTATAAAGGGATTCGGAAAGAACCCGGGGGATATCCGCCTTGTTTTTGGTTTCCTTTTCAATGGACTGTTTCAGTGCATCGAAAGCCGGGGCGCCGGCTTTTTCGGTGAACATCTTCTTCAGGGCCTGCTGAATATTCGGGGCGGTGAAATCCAGCTGCGCCGAAATCCTCTTTTTCTCCGCTTTTTGACCCGGTGCGGCCGGCAATCGCCAGGCGCAGGCTTTGCGCCTTGATTTCCGCTCCGTCGGCATCCGGGCTGTAACTGCCCCTGAACGCTGAGTTTGAGCTGAGGACGGTTTTTCAGCATGTCGGCCATTTTTTGGCAGTTTTTCCTTTTCCGGCGGCAAAAGCTCCGACTTTACCCGGGTCAAACACGATAATATCCTGTTGTTCTTCCCCGCCACCAAACAGGGATCCCAGCGCCCGAAACGGCGATGTCACGATTTTGGTCAATAAATTTACCAGGGCTTTCCAGATAAGATGCCCATAGCTGAACTGCGGGTCGTTCAGGTCGCCGCTTACCGGCAGCCCGATATCGATGCGTCCGCTCGAATCCTTAAGCAGCGCAATTGCCAGATCCAGCGGCAGGTTGACGGCGTTCGGGCTGTCAACATGTTCACCCAGGGTCAGGTTGTCCACAATGATCTGGTTGTCGCCGAGCAGCTTTCTGATCTTGAATCCGGTACTTCAGATCCGTGGAGAGCTTTCCGGAGGTGATGCGGCGGCCGGCGAATTTGCCGGAATAGGGCGTCAGTTTCGTCATCTCGACATTTTTGAAAACCAGGGAGAGGTCAGTGGATTGCTCTGGATGAAACACATTGATTTTTCCGCTGATTTTGGCCAGGCCGTACTGATCCACGCGTCCGTCCAACTTGACCTGCGAGGGTGAATCGCCGGCGGAGGCCAGTCCGCTGACCCCGCCTTTAAGATCGGTAATCCGCGTCATGAATTGCGGCCTCAGGCTTAAATCGGCAAAGATCATATCCCCTTTTTCGATTTCCACCTTTCCGATGCGAACCGGAAAAGCCTCCTGGCCCTTTTTGGAATCGGGTTCGGGTGAGGCTTTGGACTTTGTCTGGCCGGCCTGTGTTTTAAACACCCTTGGACAGGTTCAGGGTGTGATCCTGTTCAATGATCACTTCGCCGATCGGCTTTGAAAGCCGGATTTTCTCTATGTCCAGCTTATCGGGCTGAAGGGTCAGGTTGACCTGCGGAATATTCAAGCTGTCGCAGCCGATGAGGGGCTTTTGGACATTGGGTTCGGTGATCAGCAGTTTGTCCAGACTGGCGCTGCCGGTATAGGCAATTTTTGCGCCGGCTGCCTTGACGCCGTATTTGAAATTGCCCTGAAGGGAAACATCGGCCGATTTCAGGGTGACTGCGGCAACAGGCTTCAGATAAGGCTGCAGCGGTGTCAATGAAAGGGCTTTCAGGTTCAGGTTGGCTTCAACCGAGGGCGCCGCCGGATCCACCTTGCCGTGAACGGCCACGGTGCCTCCCTGTTTCAGTGAAAAACCCGCTTCAAAGCCCATGGGGGATTTGCCGTCCACATCCGTGAGCCGGCATGAAAATGACTGGATGTTGAGGATGGGCCTGTCCGGAACGGTTCCGAGATCCGAAAGATTCGAGCCGAAGCCGTCGACTTCAAAGGCCTTGATCAGAAAATTCCAGGAGGGCTGGAGCTGTTTGACGGCTGCAGGCACTGAAATTTCAGCCGCACTTTCCTTTGGTTCAAAAAGGGGCTGCCAGTTGATCTGACCCTTTGGATCCCGCGAGACGTCAATGGTGCCGCCGTGCATTGCAATGCGTGAAACCGTTAATGAATGCGCATCGAGGTCCAGCATGCCGCCTTCGATTGTCAGCTTGTCGGTCTGAAATACCGGCTGGGTGGCCTCAATAAATTGAATGCGTGCTTCTTTCAGCTCGCTGGAGATATTTTCCAGCAAGACTTTGGTTTCCTGAGAGCCGGCCTGGATTTTTGCAGCAAAACTGACACCGATGCTGGATACTCCGTAGCTGACAGGTGTGGCACGACTGAAATTGTCAAAGTCGAAAGCAATGTCCTTGATTTCGATGCTGTCCGCATTTACCGACCAGGGAGGGGCAGGAGGGGCAGTCGGCGCAGGCCGGTGCCGCAGTGGATTCGAGGGGAGGATCGATGGGCTGGGCTTTCACTGTATTTTTCTCCGGATATTTTCGGACGAATCTGTGCGATGTTGATGCCCCCTGCCTCATCGATGCGAAGATTCACCGCACCGCCTGCAATCAAAAGCTTTCCGACCTGAAGCTGTTTTTCCGACAGGTTGAAGCGGACCTGGTCCAAATCCATTTTTTTTAATTCGAAAAAATGCTTTTCCGCCCTGGAAAGCTTCAGCGACAGGTCAAGAAGTCCGAAATGGAAGTTGTCCAGTTGCAGTTGCGGCGGCTTGTTGCCGATTTCCAGACGGTAATCCGTCGCCATGTCCAGCTTTCCCGAGACAGATTCCAGATCGAGGCTGTCTTTCATGAATTGCCACAGGGTTGCAGCCTGGACTGCGCTGAAAGAAAGCTTGCCGCTGGAGGCAAACGGCGTCAGGGCGATCTGCCCCTGACACTGAAAGGCTTCGCCATCGGGTGTTCGGGCGGAAATCGAATAGGTTCCGCTCGTGGTCCGGCAGCGTTGAGACATCCGCCGCGCTTAAGTCGAGATCCTGGAGGGTGACACTCGCCGGCCGGCTTTGACGATTGTCCGTGACAACGATTGTTCCGCCGGAAATCAGCCCGTTTTGAATCAGCATGTGCAGCGGTTTGGAATCGGAAGACTCGGCAACAGGGGTCTTGGGGCCGGCTTTTTCCAGATTGGTGCTGCCGTCCGGATAGACAATTATGTGAAAGACCGGATTTTCCAGGCGGAACTCCCGAAAGGTTGCAGCGCCTTTAACCATGCGGGATGATCTCGAAATCGAAGAACAGCCGTTTGAACCCGGCAAGCGGTTCTTCCGGCGTGTTGAGGGTGACATCGTTCGCCTCGAAGGTCAACAAGAAAGGATTGATCAGGACCTTGCCCATGTCGAGCTGACATTGAAGCTGTTCTCTTGACGAATTTGGGTGCATACCAGCCGATAACCCATGGGGCAAGGAAAAACCCGGCAAGGCTGTAAAGACATAAAATCGCCAGCGGAATCAGGAAGTATTTACCGGTCAGAATTCGGCGAAGGGCCTGTTTCATTGTCAACCCCCTTGCAGGACAGGTTCAAGTGGCTGGAAAGATGCGCTGGCGCAACTCCGCACATCATTTCCGCCACCATACCCCATTTTGGGATTCAACTCAAGAACCTGTCACTCCAGGGTATCTGGCGGCCGCAAAAAAAATGTAAAAAGTGCGCGCTTGGGGTTCAGGCGGGAATATTTTCAATCGTCCGTCTTGCATACCATAGCGTAAAAAGCGCCGCCGACCAGGTGATTCCGAATATGCCCCAGAACACCGAGACGATGCCAAGGCCCATCAGATGCACCAGTCCGAAGAAAATCACCAGAGGGGCAGCGATCTGCCGGTAGAGGCCGACCCATATCGCGTACAGGGGTTTTTTCATTCCCTGAAGGCAGGAGACGGATACATAGAGGATGATGTAAGCCTGGAAGATGAAAGCCGCGATGCCGAGATAGGTCGCGCCAATCGATATCACGACCGGATCGGTTGTGAAAAGACCCATGAGCGGCTTTGCAAAACAGAAGACGCCGATGGTTCCGACGGTCATGATGGAAATGCCGTACAGGATGCTCTTGTTGACGGTCTCCCTGACGCGGTCGAATTTCCTTGCGCCGTTATTCTGTCCGACAATCGTCAGCGCGGCCGTGGTCAGGCCAAAGGAAGGCAGCAGGGCAATCTGCTCTATCCGTGTGGCGATGCCGTATGCAGCCACGCTTTCTTTACCGAAGACGCTGATGAAATAGGTGATGACAAAGACACCGATGGCGATGGTCATCATGTTGAGTGATGCCGGAATGCCCTGCGCGGCCAGTTCGATATAGGCCGCTTTCCGTGGGACAAGCTTTTTCAGGCAGTTCCTGCAGAAGAGCTCCGAAACGGCTGCCCGAAAGCCCATATAGAGGGTGCCGAGGAACTGGATAAGCACCGTGGCCCATGCAACGCCGGGAAGCCCCATTTCCGGAATGCCGAATCCGCCATACATGAACCAGGGATCCAGAATGATGTTGAGGAAAAACCCGCCGATCAAATAATTGCGGAAAGTCCTGGCGTCTCCCTGGGCGTTCAAAATGGCATTGAATGTGTAAATGAGAAGGAAAAACACGGCCCCCAGCAGGATGACATTCATGTAGGACAGGCCAAGATCAAGGTACTGGTCTTTGGCGCCGAGAATTTTAAAAAGACCGGGGCTTATCAGCAGACCGGCAATGGTCATGGCAATGCCGAACAGCAGGGTAAAGGAGATTGCCTGTCCGATATATTCGAAGGCCTTTTCCCGATCGCCTCCCCCGATGGCATTGGAAATCAGAGCGGTTGTTCCGGTGGCGATTCCCGATCCCAGGGCGATGATCATGAAAAACACCGGAAATGACAGGGACATCGCGGCAAGGGCATCGGTTGACAGCTGTCCGCCGTAATAGGTATCCACAACATTAAACATGGTGTTGAAAAAGAAACCGATGCTTGCGGGAACCGCTATTGCCCGGATGAGCGATGGAATCGGCTTCTGGGTCAGATCACTGTCCTGGCTCAAAAATGCGAAGACCTTTCATCATATCTTCGGACGTAATAATCATGGCGTTTTTTTAACCGGCTTCATCTGGCGTTTCTGACCTTGTCATAGATTCCGGCTGCCACATCGGATGGCCTGCCTCGGCAGGGCTCAGTGTGAAACCGGGATCGATTTCAAAGGCTTTTTTGAATTCTTCCTTGCAAAGCGTCTGCCGTCGAAGAAACGCAATAAAGAAAAGCCAGATATTTATGCGCCGTAACTTGATCGCCGGGATCGGCCAGGCCCAGTGTCAAGGCAATCTTCAGATTTTTCTCGGCAAGCGCGTATTTGGCTTCTTCATAATAGGTGATTCCGCGAAGAAAATGCGGTCCGCCCGGGTTCAAATCCACCGGTTTTTCTCAATACAACCGGTTTTTCCACGGCTTCGGCGCGTTTCGGTTTTGGAACGAAAGCACATCCGGCAAGAATGAAAATTATCGCCATGCATAGGACGCTTGCTCGAAAAATAGACATGGTCGCCTCTCCCTTTGTTAGAATTTGTGGCTTATTTTCAGTTTTTCGTTGGGCTCGATTTCGTGGGTATGAGAATAGGGCGGAAATGTCGTGTTCCTGATTTCGATCCTGTGTTTTCCCGGCGCAATAGACACGCTGGTCAAGGGCGGCGAAGCCCCTTGGCGTTTTCCATCCACATACACTTCCCCCCAGGGGCTGATGGCGAACTGGATGGTTGCGTTTGGAACTGAAGGTGCTGGTTTCGGCTGGAGCCGTTGGTTCAGAAACTGCGATTTTCGTTGATTGCGGGCTTTCCGGCGGTGATTCGCCCGGACTTTCCTGCTGGATGGATTGTGTTCGAAGCAAGGGGCGTCGGTTGAGCCGGTTCTGTCTGCTCAGGAACTGACATTTTCCGCCGACAGCGTTTTTCCCGGCAGTGATTCGCTCGGACTTTCCTGCTGAATGGTTGCGTTTGAAGCCAGGGGCGTCGGCTGAGCCGATTCTGTCTTTTCAGGACTGACATTTTCTGCCGACAGCGTTTTTCCGGCAGTGATTTCACCGGACTTTTCAATTGAGCCTCTGGTGAGACAGCAGTCTTGTCAGGCTGGATTTCTCCGCCTCCAAAATTCCGGCGCATAACGAAAGACAGGATGACCGCAAGGACAATGGCCACGGTAACACCGCCATAGGCAAATTTCTTTGTTTGCCACCAATGCGGGTGTTTAAAGGAAACGGATGAGGATCCAAATGTCATTTTTAGAGTTCTGTTCTAGGACAGGCGCCGAATCCGGGGGGGCAAGTACGTGTTTCTACAATGGCGATTGCATTTCCAGCCGGAATTTGCGCAGCATCCTGCAGGATGATTCGGCCGAGTATTCGGCTTTTGCCTGTTCGGAAGTCCGTAATATAGAGTATATTTCGTGCTTTCGGATATGTTTGTCAGAGCGCGTTCCCAGATAATTAAACAGCTTGGCGTATTCCTGAGTCAGGCAGGAGACGACTTCATAGTAGGAACGTGAAACCAGTATTTGTCCGGGCTCTGCAAAACTCATGATGCGCTGGCCGACATTGATGCCGTCACCAATGATGTTTTTTCGATTGTTGATATCATTGACCACCTTGACAGGTCCCAGATTGATGCCGAATCTAACCAGCAAGGGATCGTCCGTGAATTGATCCGCAGCGTTTAATACGGCATCGCGAAGGCTCATCGCGACAAAAAGGGCATCTTCCGGATCTCCCAAAAAACAAATGGCCGCTCCATCACCGGTATCGAGAATGATCCGGTCATTGACGGCAACATTCTTGATCGCTTCGGTCGTAAACCGATTGAGCTGCTCTTTGAGCCGGATCTGCACCTCGACGGATTTTGTCGAGTAATCGGCGATGTCGTAATAAACAACACTGCATATAAAAGTCCTGTTATCACTGTCTATCAATTGCGGTACCTCGTTTTAACTGCCGGAGCATTCTCCATTATTGGATAATATCCATTGCCTGAGATTATCTATATTTAGTTTTTTCAATTCTGTCAACTTACGAATGCCATCATGAGCAAGTCTTTTGCTGAATATATTTGTCTTGACAACTTTACCAATTTAATTTATAATGATTTAAAAACAATGCTGTTGCCAAAATGATCGATCCGGGAATCGATGATGCTGAACCCGCAATCCCCCATGCCTCTATATCACCAGTTGGCGGATATTCTGCTTGCCGGTATACGTGCCGGTGAATTTCCGCCGGATACCCGGATTCCTTCCGAGCTTTCGCTGGCCGCGAGCTACGGCATTGGCCGGCCGACGGTCAGGCAGGCGATCGATCTGCTGGTTCGAAAGCGCATTCTGGTCCGAAAGCGCGGTTCAGGCACCTATGTTTTGACCCGGCAAAAAGAAATCGATCTGTTTTCGCTGGCGGGGACAACATCGGCCTTCCACCGGGAAGGCGCATCGGTGGTCACGCATATCCTGCAGAAAATCCGGCTGACGGCAATCCGGATCCGATCCGGAAAATCCTTTTTCCGGCAGGAGCGCCTATTTTCTTTCCAGGCTTACCCGGGTGGAAGCGGCGCCTGTCCTGATCGAGGATATCTATCTTCATGCGGGAATATTTGCGGGGATCGATGCCATGGACCTGGAAGGCCGGTCTCTTTCCCGGATTGTGGAGGAACGGTATTTCATGCGGCCGGTCAGCGGCAGGCAGACTTTCAGAATCGGGTATGTGGAAGGAAGCAAGGCCGTCAGATCTGGCCGTCTCACTCGACCACGCCCATTTTGCTGGTCAAGCGGTTTCTTCACTTTCCTCAGGCCGAAAACGCGATCTATTCGGAGCTTTACTGCCGGACAGATCAATTTGTTTTTTCTCAAACCATTGGAGGGATGACTGATGATTGAAAGGGGCCATTACGATGGATTCGGCGGCGCCTATCTCCCGGAAATCCTCGTTGCCACCTTCGAGGAACTCGTGGAGACGTTTCAAAAAGCAAAAACCGATCCCGCTTTTCTGGCAGGAATATGTGGACTTGATGTCCACCTATTCCTGCCGGCCCACCCCTCTGACCTTTGCCGAAAATCTCACCCGGCATTTCGGCGGGGCCCGCATCTACATCAAGCGGGAAGACCTGAACCACACCGGGGCGCACAAGGCCAACAACGTCATGGGGCAGGGGCTTCTGGTCAAACGCATGGGAAAAACCCGGGTCATCGCGGAAACCGGGGCCGGTCAGCACGGCGTGGCCACCGCCACCATGGCCGCCAAATTCGGATTTGCGTGCACCATCTACATGGGCGAGGTGGATGTGGAACGGCAGCGGCCCAATGTTTTCTGGATGGAACGGCTGGGCGCCGAGGTGATTCCGGTGACGGAAGGCATCCGGATCCTTAAAGGACGCCATCAACGAGGCCTTCCGCGACTGGGTGGCCAACATGGACACCACCCATTACGTGCTGGGCACCGCCTGCGGCCCGCATCCCTTTCCGGAGATGGTTTCCTATTTCCAGTCCATCATCGGAACCGAGGCCCGCGCGCAGATCCTGGAGCGCGAGAAAAAGCTCCCGGCCCGCGTTTATGCCTGTGTCGGCGGCGGCTCCAATGCCCTGGGGATTTTCAGCGGCTTTATGGATGACCCGGTGGAGCTGGTGGGGGTTGAGGCCGGCGGAAAAGGGCTGGATTCGGGCCAGCACGCCTCCAGGCTTTGCTCCAAGGATGCCAGCATCGGGGTTGCCCAGGGGTATAAGACCTATTTTCTTCAGGATGCCGACGGGCAGATGAAAGAAACCCACAGCGTTGCCGCGGGACTCGATTATGTGGGGGTTTCGCCCATTCTGGCCCATCTCAAGGAAACGGGCCGGGTGCGCTTCGAAGCCGCCACCGACCGGGAAGTGGTGGATGCCCTTTCGCTGACCATCCGCAAAGAAGGGGTGATTCCGGCCCTGGAGTCCGCGCATGCCTTTGTCCAGGCCTTCAAAGAGGCGCCGGCTCTATCCCCGGAGGACAGCATCATCATCAACCAGTCCGGGAGGGGCGACAAGGACATCTTCACCATTGCCGATGCCTTCAATGACCCGAAATGGCAGGCATTCATCATCAAAAAGGCAGGTCAATACCATGCTTGAATCATACTTGCGGGACAGATTGAAACAGCGGGATATCCTGCTCATGACCCATATCGTGATCGGGTATCCGTCCTTTGAGGAATCCTTCAGGATCGTTGAAACCATGGTCGAGGCCGGCGTGGATCTGATGGAGCTGCAGATCCCCTTTTCCGAGCCCATTGCCGACGGGCCCGTCATTCTTCATGCCAATCAGAAGGCCCTTTCAGGGGGAGCCACTGTTCAGAAATGCTTTGATTTTGCCCGAAAAGTGACCCGGACCTTTGATATCCCTTTTCTGTTTATGAGCTATTACAACATCCTGTTTAAATACGGGGTGGAACGTTTCAGCCAGGAGATGGTCCAGGCAGGACTTCAAGGCGCCATCGTCCCGGATCTGCCGCATGAGGAGGGCGCAGACTACCTGAGGGCCATGGGCCGGCACAACCTGGCGCCCGATCTTCATCTTTTCTCCCACCACTTCCGATGAGCGCATGAAAGCCATCGCATCCTTTGCCAGGGGCTTTATTTACTGCGTGGCCAGAAAAGGCGTTACCGGTATCGATACCGATTTTTCGGACCAGTTGGAAGGATATCTGGGGCGATGCCGGGCCGCGACCGATCTGCCGCTGGCCCTGGGGTTCGGGGTTAAGGACAGGGCGGATGTCGATTTCATTAAAGGAAAAGCGGACATCGCCGTCATCGGAACGCAGACCATCCGGTTGATGGAAAAAGAGGGGATCGATGCCGTCGGGGATTTTATCAAAGGACTCAGATAGGTAGAAGACAGATGCCTAGAAGGTTAAAGACTGAAGGATGAATCCTCCTTGGCATCTTTGGAATGCGCATATTCACTGTCCGTCAGGATCCCTCTCTTAACAAAATCTTCGTATACGTAATCCAAATTCAAGTAATTCAAAGTTTCTTTAGTAGGAATCCCTTCATTATTCCACCCCTTGAATTCATAATACGCATCAAGCGTCTTTTTTTCCGTCTCGGGATCTCTTTTCTTCCAGTGGTCTGCGGGAGGCTTTTCATCACTTCTTCTTAAGCCTCTTCTTACATTGATGGCTCTAATCAGATTTCGGTTCCTGGCAGCTATTTTCCAAAGCCCGTCAGAATCCAGATTCATGCCGGTCGCAAGCGAGATAAAAATTGGTAGATTGTAGATGTGGTACGGAGGCCTGCCGCCAAACTGGCCCCTAAACGACGATAAAAACGCACAGGTCCCAATGGCGTCATCAACATAATGCATTGTCTCATTCCAATCCGCGATATTGATAGATGCTTCGATGGATGGATGTTGACGCGGCTCCCATTCCATAAACCATTTCTTAAATCTTTCAGGGGCTGCGTCCCACCCCTCCACAAACTTTTTTCGCTTTTCCAAATCAGGCTCGGGTACCTGGGGATAGGACCCTTCAATTTGGGTGATATTCATCTTCTCACCGGTGGCATACATGAGGAAATAGGGATAATTGATTGTTCCCAACTTGATGGGCACCTGTTCGAATTTTTTTATGGTATTATGATCATATGCTTCCGCGCCCTTTCCAATATGACGGGCTGCCCAATAAACACCATTGGCTAAAACATCTCCGATCCCTTCCCTCCGAACAATTTTTTCCACCAGATAGAAAAATCTCCCAGCGCCGTCCGACGGAAATCCCGGAAGGTCCAGATCCGTTAAGATACCGGCTTCGTAGAGCTCCACGGCAAAGGCCATGACCTGCGGCGTTGAGTATGCGTCCAGTCCATACTCCTGAGTAATTCCAATGATGTTATAATCAAAATCCAGCTCTTCAAAGGCCGCCATCGCATACGTGAGCTTGCTGTAGCATTTTTGGAAATATGGACGCCGCCCCGGGTAGTTAATCGCTTGATGGCAATCCTTGGGGCAGTTATAGCAACCATTCCATCGAACCCGCAGCCTGTTTTCAAGCGCCACCCACTTCTCTTCACGCTCTTTGTTCCAAAAATCTTTTCTCCGCACACGCGCATTGCCCCAGGCGAAATTATCAACATGGAACTGATCGCCTTCTCCGTGGGCCATGGAATCCCCACAATGCGGGTTTTCATAAATTTCCTTGATCATGCGGCTGCATATCGGAAAAAGTTCAGCCGGTCGGGCAACATTGACGTCTTTTGTTCCACGAACGGCAATCGCCTTTAATCTCTTATCTCCCATGATCACGCCTACGCCTCGCGAGGCGCTTGAGTTATCGTGTTCGATGGAAGCCATATAAACCCTATTTTCACCGGCCAGGCCGATAGCGGCTACCTGAATGCGGGTATCTTTCAGCTCCTGTTTAATGAGTGCTGCGGTTTCTGAAGCACCCCTCCCCTGGAGGTGAGCGGCATCACGAATTTCGACCCTGTCATTATTGATGTACAAATAGACCAAGCTGGGGGATTTGCCGCGAATAACTATTTTGTCGTAACCGGCATATTTCAGTTCCGGTCCGAAATATCCGCCAAACACTGAATGTGAATAACGGCCTGTCTGGGGCGAAAAGGTATCAACAGAAGTACGATTGGCACCTGGAACAAGAGTGCCGTGCAAAAGACCGGTGCTGAATATGAGCAGGTTGTCAGGAGAAAAGGGATCCACTTCCGGAGGAACCCTGTCCCATAATATCTTCGCGGCAGTGCCCTGTCCCCCCAGATGAAGATCGGTCCATCTCGGGTCGGTTTCCACCCTCTCAATGCTTCCCCTGGTTAGATCAACTTCTATATTAAACCCCGTCTCTGCGTACCTCATCTCTCACCCCCTTAAGGATTCTCATCAGGCCATGCATATAATTGGAATAGGTTTTTCGTCACTACAGACCCGAACAAGATCAAAGCGGAATTACTCAAGACATTTGTTTAAGCTTGAATCGTTGCAGTTTCCCGGTTTCAGTGCGAGGCAAACCGGTGACAAATTCGATGGCTCGTGGATACTTGTACGGTGCCGCATTTTGCTTGACAAAGTTTTGGAGGACTTTCACCATTTCTTCATCAGCACTGTACCCTTGATTTAATACAATGAAAGCCTTGAGGATCTGCCCGCGATCGGGGTCCGGAACGCCAATAACAGCGCATTCCGACACCGCGGGATGCTCAAGCAGGACGGATTCCACCTCTGGACCTGCCACGTTATAACCCGAAGTGACAATGATGTCGTCCACCCGTGCATGGTAATAAAAATAACCATCGGAATCCTGATGATAGGTATCTCCAGTGATATTCCAACCGTCTTTAACAAAAGATGTCTGGCGGTCATCCGACAGGTAGCGGCAACCGGTGGGCCCTTTAAGCGCCAGCTTCCCCGTTTCTCCCACCGCCACCGGTTTCATTTGATCGTCCACCAGCATCCCACGATATCCGGGCAGGACCTTGCCCAATGCCCCTTCACGATAATTTTCCGGATCTGAAGCAAGGTAAATATGGATCAGCTCGGTTCCACCGATTCCATCGTATATCTGTATGCCGGTGGCTTCCCGCCACTTCTTTCGTGTATCCACCGGCAGGGCTTCGCCGGCGGATACACACTTTTTGAGGCTCTTAATGTCGTGCTGGGAGACCAAACCCGTCATTTGACGATAGCCGGTGGGAGAAGTGACGCAGATGGTGGCGCGATATTGCTCGATGGCCTCCAGCAAAGCAGGCGGGGTAAGTTTTTCCAACAAAACAGTGCTGGCTCTTGCCCAAAGCGGAAAGCATAGAAGCCCTCCCAGGCCGAAAGTAAACGCGAGGGGCGGGGTGCCGATGAACACATCGTCGGCGGTGGGTTTTAACCAGTAACCAGGAACAACTTCGCACATGGCCATCACATCACGGTGTAGATGGATACAACCCTTGGGAATCCCGGTGGTGCCGGAGGTGAAGGCAATCAATGCCGGATCTTCCGCGGCGGTATCAACTGCGGTAAAATCAGTGGATTTGGAGGAAAGTTTGCCGGAGAAAGCGTCGTCACCAAATAACAACACATGGGAAAGCTCCGGACACGCCGTGCGTGCCAGGTTCAGCTCCTCGGCCAGCGAGGTTTCACACAAAGCATGGCTGATCTTTGATAAATGAATAAATTGTTTTAGCTCCTTGGCTCGTAATAGCGGCATCGTGCCCACCGCTACGCCCCCGGCCTTCCACACGGCAAGCCAAGAGGCGGCAAACCATGGGGTGTTGGCGCCCCTTAACAGGACACGGTTTCCCGGAATGAGTCCCATGTCCTCGGTTAGCACATGCGCGAGTTGATTGACCTTACATTGCAGGTCCCGGTAAGTCCAGCGTATATCTTTGCCAATCAACGCGATTCTTTCGCCCGCACCCTCCATGACGGCTTTGTCGAGCAAAGCCGCGGCGGCGTTCAAACGATCTGGAAATTGCAGCTCAGGCGTATCGAAGATAAATTCCGGCAATTGATCCTTAGGCGGCAAGTTATCACGAACAAAACGATCGACATGGGCAGTGTCATACATGGCGTCTTCTCCTTATTTATAAAGTTAACCATATTAAGTTAATCTATCGCTCGATCAAAAATAACCTGAATATCTTTATCTTGAAAATATTTATATTTTAGATAAGAATGATTTCATAAACGGATATTTATAGGTTTGTTCGTGTTCTGTTCAGAATATTATTAGGAAATGACATACAAAATACATGCTCATTGTGAGCAAATAAATATTTTATGATATGCATTTATCCCAAATTATTGCATAATGTCAAGATAAAACAATTATATAATTAATATTAGATAAATATAACATCTTATAATTATATAATATATATATATTAATATTCTTTAAAAAATAACTTGACAATTCAAATAACTTAATGATATTTGATATATAAAAAAGAGAAGATGAATAAAAACTGAATATAAAATATATCCTATTAATAGCTTGGTAATCGGATTAAACCATGAAGAAACAGGAGAGTGCAAAGTGACCCTTAGCAAGAAAGCTGAAGACACCAAAGAACGCATCCTCAATAGCGCGAAACAGCTCTTTGCGGAAAATGGATTCCTTAAAGACGACCGTCGCGGACATCTGCCGCCAAGCCGGCCTTTCTGAAGCGGCTCTATATGAATATTTTAAGGGGAAAGAAGACCTGTTGCTCGCAATCCCGGATTTATGGGTTAGTCAGTTGTTAATCGACTTGGAAGACCAGATGTTCGGAATCCGTGGGGCTTTCAATAAACTGAGAAAATATATTTGGTGGATGTACCGTCGTATCGAGGACTCTCCTCTGGATGCAAAGGTCGTATACTTGCATTTAAAAACCAACGCGAGCTTTATGGAAACACCAGTGTATACCAATGTCAAAACACTCTACCATTATCTTATCGATATATTTGAGGAAGGCAAGCGGTCAGGGGAAATGAGGCAAGATTTGGATCCTATTGGGGCTCGGACCATTGTCGTTGGAACCATGGATCATACGGTTACCCGATGGCTGCTTAAAAACATGTCTTATTCCCTATTTGAAAGGATAGATGTGACCTTCGAACTGTTAGAAGAAGCTTTCTCGAACAAAATACATGGGAGGCAGCAATGAAAGTCAAAAAGTTGGATCATATATGTATCGCGGTCAAGAACCTTGATGAAGCCTGTAAAATTTGGGAGCCGTTTTTGGGGAAGGATAAACCGGATGATGCTTATGTGGATGAACCAGAAAAGATTAGGGTCGCCCGCTATTGGGTTGGAGAAGTAGGGTTTGAATTAATGGAATCCACCACACCAGACGGTAATGTCGCAAAATTCATCGAAAAACGCGGTGAGGGCGTCATGCTCATCAGTTTTAATGTGGACAATACCCGCGATGCCGTAAAGGAGCTTCAAGGAAAGGGCTATCCATTCATACCCGATAAGCGGGGTGAGATCGAACGACCTTTCCGCGACTGTGAATTCGCGTTTGTACATCCGAAGAAGCTTAATAGCGTTTTGACGGAAATTATCGACTATAAGTGGGACGAGCTTAAATGAGCGTCTTCAACGCGATTAATTCAAAACAATCAATAATAATGATTTGTAGCGATTCATATGGGAGTAACGCGGCGTTTACCCGGCGGCTCATTTTCTTACGTCATTTGCCACAGAATATCCGAAAATAATGATTGACATTCAGTAAATGATTAGACAAAAGTAAGCACCTATATTTTTCACAACATTTTATGCCTTCGCATAACCCGTAAATGTGGCATGTATATGGTTGTAAAGTCGTTAATGGAAGGACTTGTTGTTTTTCCAACAAAGTGAGCTTTCCGGTGCAACACTAAAGAGCATGCCGATGTATTTTCAGGATAAACTGCCAAAAAAGGAGAACTGAATGCAGAAGACATGGAGAATTTTGATGGTAGCAGGTATATTGGTCATTTTTGGCGCGCTTCATGCGAATGCTGATGTGAAAATTGGCCTGATGTCAACCCTGTCCGGGCCTGGCGCAACACTTGGGCAGGATCAGTACGATGCTTTCATGTTAGCGGTCGAGCAGAACGGTGGGAAGCTCGGCGGCTACCCCGTGGTTGTCATCAAAAAGGATGACCAATTAAAGCCGGATATCGGAGTTCAATTGGCCCAGGAGTTCATCGAAAAAGACAAAGTGGATTTGATGACCGGCGTTATTTTTTCAAACGTTATGATGGCGGTTTATAAAAAAATTATCGATTCCGAAACAATCTTCATCGGTTCCAACGCTGGCCCTTCACAGATAGCCGGGGCACAATGCTCTCCTTATTTTTTCTCGACCTCTTGGACCAACGACAGCCTTCATGAAAATGGTGGCGAGGTTGCGAATATCAAGGGCTATAAAAAGGTCTATCTGATGGCCGCCAATTATCAGGCTGGAAAAGATGCGCTGTCCGGTTTCAAGCGCATTTACAAAGGCAGCGTGGTCGATGAAGTGTACACACAGATGAACCAACCCGACTATTCGGCCGAAATTTCACAGATAGCTGCCTCCAATCCCGACGCAGTTTATATCTTCTATCCGGGTGGGATGGGGGTTAATTTTGTCAAGCAGTACAAACAGGCTGGGCTTATGGGCAAAATTCCGCTGATATCATCCGCCTCGATAGACGGCTCGACGCTACCCGCTATGAAGGACGCTGCCATTGGCGCCATTACGGCGGCACCCTGGGAACCGGCTTTGGACAATCCTCAAACGAAGAAATTCGTAACTGATTTCTTCTCAAAGTATAAGCGTTCCCCTTCCTTCTACGCGGCACAATCCTATGACGCGGCCAACCTGATCGCCTCTGCCCTATCGAAGACGAAGGGAGACGTTGCGGACAAAAAGGCCTTCATTGCTGCTCTGAAAGAGGCCGACTTCAAGTCCCTTCGCGGATTTTTCATGTTCGACAACAATCAGTTCCCAATCACTGACTGGTATATGTGGGAAGTCGTTAAAAATCCTGGAGACGCCGAACCTTCCTTTGCCTTCAGGGGTAAAACGCTGTCGGAGCATCGCGACGCGTACCATAGCCTATGCCCATTGAAGTAGGCTTCCACTGATCCGCCTGGGGCTGCCTTGTAAAAAGACGGCCCCAGTTCGGAACGTCATTCCATGGTATCGCATGATACTTCGGCATGAACAGGTGAGGTTACCGCCCTCGAATATTAAGGGTTCGACTCTGCGACTACAATATTGTTATAAAATTCGCCGGGAGCAGCATATGACATTTCCCATGATTCTTACTCAGGCTCTAAACGGATTCCAGCTGGGTGTGCTCATTTTCCTGATGGCTGCCGGCCTGACGCTTGTTTTCGGGATTATGGACTTCGTCAATCTGGCCCATGGATCCCTTTACATGTTGGGCGCCTACTTTGCCGCCAGCCTTTGGAATTTGACCGAGTCCTTCTGGATCGCAGCCGCGGGTGCGATCGCAGGCGGCTTTATCCTTGGCGTCGTGGTTCAGCAGATCGCATTGAAGACGCTGTTCGATCGGGACCACTTGGACCAGGTGCTGGCCACATTCGGACTCATTCTTTTTTTCAACGAGCTGACCAGGATGATCTGGGGCCCAAGTCCCTATTTCATGGGTCTGCCTGAGGGGCTCTCCGGCGCGATTGAGTTCGCTGGGATTACCTATCCGGTTTATAGACTTTTGATCATTGGCGTCGGGCTGACGGTTGCTTTGGGTGCGTGGATCGTCATCCAGAAGACGCGGGTCGGAATGCTGATAAGGGCGGGGGCCTCTATTGGCTGGATGCTGGAAGCCCTCGGGGTTAACGTAAAACGGATGAAAACGCTGCTTTTTGGAGCAGGAGCGGCCTTGGCCGCCTTAGCGGGCCTTATGGCGGGTCCCATCCTCTCTGTCCAATCCGGGATGGGTGAGCCGATCCTTATTTTGACCCTGGTTACCATCGTGATCGGGGGCATCGGCTCTATCAGGGGCGCGTTTTTAGGTGCGCTCATCGTTGGGATCGTCGATACGTTGGGTCGAACGATGCTCCCGCTTATCCTCAGGCAATTCCTGGATCGATCCATTGCCAACGCGGCGGGCCCGGCACTGGCTTCCATGCTTATCTATCTGTTGATGGCCGGGGTCCTTGCCGTAAAACCAAAAGGCCTTTTCCCCGTTAAAAACGGTTGAGAGGACTACCGAAATGAATTTTTTGCGCGCTCCCAGAAACTTGCTCGCCTTCTCGATCCTGATTATTCTATCTTCCGTGCCAGTTGTCTCGACCTTGATGGGCCAACCTTTCTACATGACCTTTTTTTTGCGGATAATGATATACGCACTCGCTGCCCTTTCTCTAAACATGATCCTTGGATATGGGGGTCTTGTCGCCTTCGGACATGCACTTTACATCGGAATCGGCGCATATTCCGTCGGTATTCTGGTATCTTTGGGTGTGACGAACGGCTGGATACATCTCAGTGCTGCGGTTATATTTTCTTTAGCAGTTGCGCTCTTCACCGGTGCGATATCTCTAAGAGTCACCGGCATTCCCTTTATTATGATCACCCTGGCGTTTGCCCAGATGTTTTTCTTCCTGGCGATCAGTCTAAGGCAATTCGGTGGTGACGAGGGAATGACAATCCCCGTGTTGAGTAATTTCGTATGGGTCGATTTCGGCCGAAAAAGCGTTTTCTACTATGCTGTTTTCTCCATATTGCTTATTTACCTGTACTTTAGCTGGCGCCTTGTAAATTCCCGTTTCGGCATGGTCCTTCGTGGTTCAAAGGGCAACGACCGGAGGATGAATGCACTGGGATTCCCTACCTTTCGATATCGTTTAGCCGCCTATTCGATTTCAGCAGTCATGTGCGCGTTGGCCGGGGTCTTGCTCGCCAACCTCACTGGTTTCGCCTCTCCCGATTATATGGCGTGGAGCCTGTCCGGAGAACTTATTGTTATGGTGGTCCTTGGTGGGATCGGCACACTGATGGGTCCGGTAGTTGGGGCAATGGCACTGATGCTTTTGGAGGAGACGCTATCTCTTTGCACCGATCATCGGATGATCGTTCTCGGACCGATGATCGTTTTTACCGCGATCATCGCTAAGCGCGGAATAGTCGGGCTTTTTGCCACATCCGGGGGTGAACGCAGATGAGTGGGGACATCCTCAGCGTCCGTGGCCTGGTCAAGACCTTCGGCTCTCTAATGGCCACCTTCAATCTAAATATGGATGTCAGGCCCGGTGAAATTCACGCAATAATCGGTCCAAACGGCGCCGGCAAGACAACCTTCATCTCTCAATTGGCAGGCGAGCTTAAGCCCGATTCGGGGAGCATTATTTTTGAAGGCCGGGACATAACTGCCATGCCTATTTACAAAAGGGCCCAGGCAGGGCTGGCCCGTAGCTATCAGATTTCTTCGGTTTTTCTCGAATTCACCGCTCTCATGAATGTCGCACTGGCAGTACAGGCCCAAGGCGGCCACAGCTTCAGATTTTGGGAAGCAGCAGCGGCTTCGGATGAACTGAATGGTCCAGCCATGGATGCCCTGATCGCAGTCGGACTGGGAGAGCATATTTATACTCCCGTCGCAAGAATGGGCCATGGCGAGCGCCGCCAGTTGGAACTTGCAATGGTGATCGTAAACAAACCGAAACTTCTCCTTCTTGACGAACCCATGGCGGGAATGAGCCCAAAGGAAAATCAAGCCATGACCTCCCTTTTGGCCTCCATGAAGGGAAAGACCACCATGGTTCTAATTGAACACGACATGGAGGCGGTATTCGCCCTGGCCGACAGAATTTCCGTGCTTGTCTATGGCGCTATGATCGCCTGCGGAACGCCGGATGAAATTCGGGCAAACAAAGACGTGCGCGCTGCATATCTTGGGGATTGATCGAGAACGTTAAATAAAGTTTGAGAGTGCAAAAATGAGTGGACTTTTTTCCCTGAAGGGCATCTGCGCCCGATATGGTCTGTCCCAGGTCCTATTCGACATATCGATGGCAATCGACGAAGGTGAGTGCGCATCGCTGCTCGGTAGAAACGGCATGGGGAAAAGTAGCGCCATAAAATGCATTACCGGTCTGCTGCCACCGGCATCAGGCGAAATAAAGTTCGGCGGCAATACGATAACCGGGTGGACGCCGCACCGCATTGCCCGAATCGGCATCGGCCTAGTTCCGGAGGGAAGGTATGTATTTCCAAATCTGTCTGTAAGGGAGAACCTTATAGCCACTGCTGCAAACCGAACCAATGCACCCAACCCTTGGACCCTCGGCCGCATATACAAACTGTTTCCTCGGCTGGAGGAGCGGAGAGAGAACCTCGGCTTAAACCTTTCCGGAGGCGAGCAACAGATGCTTGCCATCGGAAGGGCACTGCTTACAAATCCCCGTCTTCTGATCCTTGATGAAGCCACGGAAGGACTGTCGCCGTTAATTCGCAAAGAGATATGGAATTGTCTGGCAATGCTCAAGGATGAAGGTCTATGCATCCTGGTGGTCGACAAAAATCTGGACGCACTCGGCAAACTCTGCCAACGCCACTACGTATTCGAAAAGGGGCGTATCGTGTGGTCCGGTACTACAGAAAACCTGGTCGCCGACCGTGAAACCGTAAACAACTATATGGGAGTTTAAAGTGTCTTCAATAATTTTGGACCGGGAGGAACTGGACAGGCAATACAACGCTCGGGCAACCGTTGCCGATGTGAATATTTACCTCGCTGCCTACAGGGAGGAATCGGAGCGTATATTACGGACGCTCCCTTGCATCCGCGACCTAGCCTACGGACCCGGTCAAGATGAGAAATTGGACATTTTCCCGGTTCCCTGTGTACCGAATGCGCCCGTCTTCGTTTTCCTCCATGGAGGCTACTGGCGGTTACTTTCCAAAGAAGATTCCTGCTTCATGGCTGAGAATTTCACCGCCCACGGGATCGCGGTGGTAGCCGTCAACTACAGTCTATCACCAAAAGTGAAACTGCAAAAAATAGTTTCCCAGGTTCGCGCTTCCATCGCCTGGCTCTGGCAAAACGGCTCGGCACATGGCCTCGACCCCGATCGCATCGTCGTGGCAGGAAGCTCTGCCGGAGGGCACCTTGCAGGCATGGCCCTTGCGGGTGGCTGGCAGGCATCCCATGGATTGCCGCAAGATGTTGTAAAAGCAGGTTTCGGGGTGAGCGGCCTATACGACCTTACTCCCATTCCTAAGACCCACATAAACGAATGGCTCGGATTGGACGACGCCATGGCCCGCGAGATGAGCCCCCTGTTTCACCTTCCGGAGAGGAGTTGTCACCTCGTGCTCGCCTTTGCTGAAACCGACACGGACGAATTCAAAAGACAAAGCGAAGCATACAGAACTGCATGGGAAGAATCAGGATTTCCGGTCATCTGCTTCGAGGTGCCCCGTCGCAACCACTTCAACGTCATTTTGGACTGGCAAAATGCAGATTCATCCATGACGCTATCCACGCTTAGGCTCTTTAATGAAATTACCCGGACTGGAAATACTTAAAGTCGCGGGGGGAAGGACGCTCTGTCTTGCGGTATTCGGCAGTTACCTTTGCATTTCCGTCATCCGATGTTGTGATGGTAATCTTTTCATTGTCACTTCTGTCCATTCAAAATTAACATCCAAAAAATTAAAGATTAAAAGATCCTCAGCTTCCTACCATCTGTAAAGCTGGAAATCAGGCTGTAAATCCCGACTTCCAGCTTTTGACGTGATCCGTGGAGAATCCTTTTTGACATTTATTTGATGGCCGTGGGTTTGCAAAGATGCCCGCTTTCCATGGCCACGCGGCCGCATCCCTCGCAGACGTATTTCATGGCCGCCAGTTTATCTTTGCACATATGGCCGGTATCAACATTCGGGGTTCCGCAAAAACTGCAATTGGCTTTATCTCCGCAGGGATTGCACAGATGGCCCGGTTCGTTTGCAACGGCTCCGCAATTTTTACATGTATATGCCATGATGCTTCTCCTTTTCAGTTAAATTGATAAATCCGCTCAGCATAAAAAAGCGTTTAGTTAAAATTAAGATGAAAAGAATTTCTGTCAACTTACGGAGAACCCGACAGGCAGGATAGCGCTTCTTTCAAAACTGCATTGGACAGGACTTTTGCGATCCATTATTTAATTGCAAATCAAAATACTTTTTATTGACATGAAGCGCAAATTCAGTTTTTAAATGATAAGCTGACAATCTGACAAACAATTATTCAGAAAGGATGGATCGAATGAAAAAACTGGCGGGAATGCTTCTAATATGCGGGTTGCTGTCGGGATGCAATGCCCCGAAGCCCGGAATGATTCAGGAGGAGGCATTGAAAGCCATTCAGGCGCATCCTGAAATCATCAAGGAGCAGGTGCTTAAAACGATCCGGGAAAACCCTGAAATCGTGATGGATATTTTGAAAGAGAAAAATATCGAAGTCCTTCAGATCGTGGAAAAAGGCAGCCGTGATCAGGCTGAAAAGAAACGGGATGAGCGTTTGAAATCTCGATCTTGCCAATCCCAAAAAACCAAATATCGATATGACTCGCCCCTTTATCGGCGATCCCAATGCGCCGATCACCATTGTCGAGTATTCGGATTTTCAGTGTTTCTACTGCGGGAAGGCTGCCAGCACCGTGCAGGAGCTCGTCAAGAAATATCCTCAAAAAATCCGGGTTTTCTTTAAACATATGCCGTTTCATGAAATGTCCAAAATAGAAGCCCTGTATTTTGAATCCATTGCCAGGCAGTCTGTGGAAAAAGCATGGAAATTTCATGATATTGCCTTTGACCGCAGAGAAGACGTCCTGAAAGAAAAAGAAATGCGGTGCAGGAAATCGCCAATCTGCTTGGGTATTGATGAAACTACATTGAAAAAGGATTTGGAGAGCAAGGAAATGGCGGACATCATCAGTGAGGATTTGAAAGAAGGCCGATCTTTTGGATTCGATGCCACGCCGTCGTTTTTGATTAACGGGGTTTCGGTGGTCGGAGCGGTTCCCATTGAAGAATTCGAAAAGGTGATCCGTCTGGTTGAAGAAAAAAAATAGAAATGATGCGCTGAAACAATATGAAACCCGTTTTCCAAGGAAGGGGTTTTCGCTGTCGTTCTGCCATCCCCGCAGCGGAATTTGACCAGGATATATGGAAAGTAAATCGGCAGACCCGCGATAATGATGCAATTGAATAATAACCCTGAAAAATATCCAAAGGCGGCACGGGGCTGTAAAACCGGTTTTCATTCAAATTGCAGTTGTGTTAGAGAATTCTTATGAGCATATGCTCTAAATACAGGATTTCAATCGCCGGTTGCGTCATCTGTGAGATCCCATGGCTGAACTGACCTTCGAGAGTATCGACAACACCGTTCTGGATACTTTGCGGCCTGCAGCCGAAATCCTACTGGGTTCTGGTCACGCTGCTGCTGATGGGGATTCTTCTCGGCGCCGGCTGCTGGGTTTACCAGATTTTTGTCGGCATCGGGGTGGGCGGCCAGAACAATCCGGTTCACTGGGGAATTTATCTGGTCAATTTCGTGTTCTGGGTCGGTATCGCCCACTCGGGAACGCTGATATCCGCCATTTTGCACCTGTTCCGGGCCGGATGGCGAAATCCCATTGCACGGGCGGCCGAGACCATGACGATTTTTGCCGTCTGCACCGCGGGACTTTTCCCCTTTATCCATCTGGGCCGCGTCTGGGTGGTGATTTACATGCTCCCGTGCCCAATCCGCGGACGCTGTGGCCCAATTTCACATCCCCCTTGATGTTCGATGTTGTGGCCATCAGCACCTATCTGATTGTCAGCGCCCTGTTCTGGTATACGGGAATGCTGCCGGACCTGGCCACGATCCGGGACCGGGCAACCGGAACCCGGAAAAAAATCTTTCATATTCTCTCCCTGGGCTGGACCGGCGCGCATGAGCAGTGGCGCCATTATGCACGGGGGTTTCTGTTCTTTGCCGCTCTGGCAACGCCCCTTGTCATCTCGGTTCACAGCGTGGTGTCCTGGGATTTTGCCCTTGGGGTGGTTCCCGGCTGGCACACCACGATTTTTGCGCCGTATTTCGTTGCAGGCGCCATCCACTCGGGACTTGCCATGGTCCTGACCCTGATGATTCCGCTGCGGAAAATATTCCGCTTCGAATCCTTCATCACGGTTCATGTGCTGGAAAACGTCGCCAAAACCATCGTCTTTACCGGGCTGATCGTCGGGCTTGTCTTACGGGACCGAGCTTTTCATTGCCTGGTACAGCCGTAACATCGTTGAGATGGAAACCTTCCGCTGGCGAATCTTCGGCGACTACAGCCAGGAGTACTGGATCATGGTCATCTGCAACACCCTGATTCCGCTGCTGTTTCTGTTCAAGAAAATCCGGACTTCCATTTCATGGCTTTTTGGATTTTCGCTGCTCATCAATGTCGGCATGTGGTATGAACGATTTGTCATCATTATCGGCAGCGTGGCCCATGATTTCCTGCCCTATGCCTGGGGCCTGTACTGGCCGAGGCCCATCGAGCTCGGGATCATGCTGGGCAGCTTTTGCCTCTTTTTCTTTTTGTTCGTGCTTTTTGTCAAGCACCTGCCTTCGGTTTCCATGACGGAAATGAAGGAAACCCTGCATCAATCAGAAACTGGAAAGACCAAAAGACCGGAAGTGGTACCGCCTCCTGTTTTATCCGACTCACAGGGCTCCTGGCAACCAGTGGCCGTTCCGGATCCGCCGGCGCCGGTATCCATTCTGGGGCTGTTTAAAAGTGATGAAGCATGCGGCATCCGCCATTCGCGGCCTGAAAAATTCCCCCTGGACCTTCAAGCGGGTTTATAGCCCGATACCCAGTGCTGTCATCATGGATGCCCTGAAGCTGAAGAAAAGCAGGGTCGGCTGGTTTACTTTGGCCGGCGGCATCATCGGGTTTTTATCCGGATTTGCACTGGCCGTTTTTTCTGCAACCCGCTGGAATCTCATTGTAGGCGGAAAACCGGTGCGTCGCCTGGGTTCCATTTTTCATCGTGGGGTTTGAATTTACGGTTTTGTTTGCAGTCTTTGGCAATATTGTCGGTCTGCTGACCCAGACCGGGCTTCCGCAGTTCGGTCCAGTCGGACGGCTATGACCCGGGCTGCTCGGCAGACCGCTTCGGTGTTCTGGCCACCTGTGATTCCGGGCAGCAAGCCGAACTGAGCCGCTTTTTTCTGAACAATGGCGCGGAAGTCAAATCATTTTGAATAATAACATGTGATCTGATCCTTATGATGATTCAGAGAGCCTAAAATTGTCAGCCGATTACCTGATCGGCATCTTTATTGCTTTCATGATCGATCGGGGCCGTCACATTCATCGTCCAGGCCGCGGGCGATCATCCGGAAAAGGCATGGCAGGCCTATCTGATCAATTTTCTGCTGTTTTCCGCCATTTCACAGGGCGGCCTGTTGTTTTCGATTGTGATGAACACGGCCAAGGCCAGGTGGAGCCGCCTGCTTTCGGGGTTTCCGAGTCATTTGCCGCTTTTTTCCCGGTCTCTTTCGTGCTTTTTCTCCTTCTTTTTCTGGGCAGAGACCATGTTTTCCCCTGGCTGGGCATGAATCTTCACGGAAAGGAAGTCTGGCTGAACCTGCCGTTTCTGTTTTCCCGCGATTTTATCGGCATATCCATTCTATATGGGCTTGGGGTTCGCCTATCTTTACCATGCGCTGTGGTTCAAGATGCCCACATGACGGCGGGCAGAACCGGCCTTTCCGGCCTGCTGGGCCGCCGCTGGCAGCGGCAGCCTGCCGGATTCCGAAAAATATCGCAGGCGGATGATGGTTTACGGCAATCTCTATATTCTGGCTTTCGCCCTGGTGCTGTCCCTGATCGGATTTGACCTGGTGATGAGCATGGATCCCCACTGGTATTCCACCCTTTTCGGGGCCTATACATTTGTCAAGGCATTTTATGTGGGACTGGGCGCGGTCATCATCCTGGCTTCCCTGCTGCACCTGCACCCGAAAGTGGACTTTTCGCTGCCGCCTTCCCAGTTCCATGATATCGGCAAGCTCTTTTTTGCCTTCTGCATGCTCTGGGGGGATTTTTTTTATGTGCAGCTTGTTGTCATCTGGTACGGCAACATTCCGGAAGAAACCGCCTACATGATTCAGCGAACCCAGGCCGCGCCCTGGAATGCCCTGGCCTGGACGGTTTTTGCGACCGGGTTCATCCTTCCTTTTCTGATCCTGATCAATAAACGCATCAAGACCCTTCCCGGGGCCATGATCGTCATCTGTGCAGGTGCCATCCTCAGCATGTGGCTGGAGCATTTTCTGATTCTGGGGCCCGATTTACAGCCCCGATGCCGTTCAATCTGCCCCTGCACTTCTCGGATGGCTTGATCAGCCTGGGTTTTCTGGGATTGATGGCCGCTTCTGTGGCGGTTTTCCTGAACCAGTTTCCGGAAGTGCTGAGCCCGCAACCGTCGGAGGCTCACGGATGAAAGCAATGATTACCGCCTTGGTGCGGAATAAAGGGCCCGCCTTGCTGACATTTCTGTGCGCCTTGCTGGTGGCGGGCTTTCTGTTTTTCTTCTACGACACCCCCGGAACCCGGATCGGGGCGGAGCAGCCGATCCCTTTCAGTCATCGGGTCCATGCCGGTGTCAAGGACATTCAATGCGAGTACTGCCACCCTTATGTGAGTTATTCCCGGCATCCGGGCCTGCCGCCGGTCGAAAAATGCCTGCATTGCCACAATTACATTATCGCCAATCATTTCTGGATACAAAAGGAACACCGGTATTTTGACACGCGAACGCCGACGCCGTGGAAAAAAGCCAATTATCTGGCCATGCATGTGCTGTTCAACCACCAGCGGCATATCCGCAAAGAGATTGCCTGCGAGAAATGTCATGGCCGAGGTGGAGACGTTTGACCGCATCCAGGGGAAAACGTTTTATATGGAATTCTGCATCACCTGCCACCGGGAAAACAACGCCAATGTGGACTGCTGGCTGGCATGTCACAGTTGAAGGGAAAATCGATGGCATTTGACATTGCCTTTGAAACGGATCCGCATCTTACTTCCAAAGCCTATTGCCTGACCGCTGCGTTCTGGTTTGCAGTGGCGACTTCCGTGGGCATACTGGCAGCCGGTTATCTGATCGCCCCTGATTTTATGTCCAATATCAGTTTTCTGGAGTTTGGGCGCATCCGGCCCATTCATGTCAATCTGGTGCTGTTCGGATTTGTCACGCCGGGCCTGCTGGCGGCGGCGCATTATTTTGTGCCCAGGCTCATGCGCACACAGCTTTACAGTCAGAAGCTGGGGCTCGTCACGGCCGTGCTGTGGAATCTGGCTGTTGCGGCAGGCGTTCTCGGCCTGTCGCTGGGCCATACCAAAGCCCGTGAATATGCCGAGTTTATCTGGCCGGTGAGCGTGCTGATCGTGATCGGTTTCGGATTGATCAGCCACAATCTCATCATGACCGTCCGGCAGCGCCGGGAGCCGATTCTATATGTTTCCGTCTGGTATGTCTGCGCTGCCGTCGTCATGACCGGCATCACCTATTTCATCGGAAATGTCGTCTGGGAACCCAAAACCGGCGCGCTGATGGGCATCTCCGATGCGATTCTGCTCTGGTTTTACGGGCACAACATCTTCGGGCTTCTGCTGACCCCGCTGTCGTTGGCGGTTGCCTACTATGTGATTCCCAAGGTGACGCGCAGCCCGCTGTACAGCCACACGCTCAGCCTTGTCGGCTTCTGGGGGCTGCTGGTTGTCTATACGCATATCGGCACCCATCATCTGCTTCAGGTGCCGGTGCCCACCTGGCTGAAAGTGATTGCGATCGTAGACAGCATCGCCATGGTGATTCCGGTCATGGTGTTTCTGATCAATATCTGGTACACGGCCAGGGGAAAGCTCGGTGAAATTCATGCAGATATCGCCGGCAAGTTCATCTTTACGGGTACGGTGATGTATTTTTTCGTCAGCATTCAAGGCTCCATGATGGCCCTTCCCATTGTCCAGCGGGTGACCCACTTCAACAACTGGGTCGTCGGACATGCGCACATCGGGGTTCTGGGCTTTGCCGGCATGATTGCCCTGGGGGGGATTTACTACATCCTTCCCAGAATCACCGAAAAACCCCTTTACAGCCGTTTCCTGGCGGATCTGCAGTACTGGCTGGTATTGATCGGCGTGGTGGGATTTGCCATTGTCCTGACGATCGTCGGCCTCATTCAGGGCAATGCGTGGCTGAACGGGGAAACCGTCTACCGCGTGCTGCCGGAAATCCACATGTATTATGTTCTTCGCCTGGCTTTGGGTGTCTTTGTGGTCATCGGGGCTTACATCGGGCTCTACAATATCATCCGCACGCTTTATTTCAATCCCGGAGTCAGGCCATGAGCCAGGAAATGACGCCCCGCGCGGTGATTCTGGGCTCCATTGCCATCCTGCTGGCCGTTGTCTTTGTGATGGTCTTCTGGCCGCATGCCACCCGGAACACGGATCCATCCGAAATCTTTCGCGCACGCACGGATGCGGAAAATGCCGGCCGGGCCCATTTATATTGCAAACGGCTGTGTTTACTGCCACACCCAGTCGATTCGTTCCATTGACTGGGACCAGGGGGCCGAGCGCATTGCCCAGGCCGGCGATTATGTTGCGGACCAGCCCATTCTGCTGGGTTCCGAGCGAACGGGCGTGGACCTGTCCCAGGAAGGCGGCGAGCACCCGGATGACTGGCATATGGCCCATTTTATCAATCCGCGGTATACGCGCCCCAATTCCATCATGCCGCGGTTCGAATATCTGGGAAAGGATGACATCATGCCTTCTGACGCGCTATGTGCAGAGTCTGGGCGGCAAATCCGCGGACCATCGGACCGCCCGTCAGGACTTTTGGAAAGCGCAGGTTACCGCAGCCTACGAATCCGGTCCCGTAGCAAAACGTCAAGTGGCTTTCCGATCATGTTCCCGAAGGCTGGCGCGTCATTCCCAATCCTTATCCCACATCGGATGCGGGGCTTGCCCGGGGACGCAAGATTTACCAGGATTTTTGCCTGGGATGCCACAGTCCCATCGGCGACGGGATGGGTCCGGCCCAGCCCTACATCTATCCGCCGCCGCTGAATTTTACGATTCTGAAAGGCCGGGAAATTTCCGGCGGGATCCTCTACTACCAGATCATGAACGGGATCACGGGCTCCGCCATGCCCTATTTCAAAAGGGATCTGGAATCCGAGAAAATCTGGGATGTGGGCAATTTCGTGGCGGTCTATTTTATCAACCAGAGCGACGCCAATACCGAACCGCGGGGGATTGACGCCGCCTATGAACCCTGATGACGGGACCATAACATGTATTTTCCGTTTTTTATCACTTATCTATTGATCGGCTTTGGCATCAGCGGCCTGGTGTTTTTCTGGGCGCTTAAAAACGGGCAATTCAGCGATCAGAAGCGGGCGGCTTTTCTGCCGCTTCAGCATGATATGGAAAACCCGCCGGCCCAGGTCCGCCGAATTCACCGCCTCGAGGGGATCGCGCTGCTGGCGATGGCCTGTCTGGGGCTTCTGGTCAGCGTTTCCGTGATTGTGTTTTCCCTGCTGCAGGCCAGGTAATCGGCTATGGAGGAATCTGATCATGCGGTTTTTTAATCTCTTGAACATTCAGCATCTTGTTCTGGCCGTTTTCCCGGCGCTGCTGTGCGTGGTGCTTGTGGGCATTGCCCTGTCTTTTTCCCATTTTCGCGGCAAGGATTCGCAAGAACGCCGGCATCCGGGTGACCGGGACTTATCCGGACGGAATTGAAGAAAGAGACGCCCCCTTTCCCCTGTTTCTTTTTCTGGTGATTCTCGGAACGGTATTATGGGGGTTCGGATATATTCTCATGGTCGGCCTGACCGGAGAGGTGATTTAATATGCAGCCCCATGCCCGTTCGGAGCGTTCTACCTGGATCATGATCCTGATGCTGCTGCTGTTTATTTTCGCCAAAGGCATCTTCGTTTATCTGGTGGTCGGCGACAAGGGGCAGCCCGGCTGGGATTACCGGCCGGTTCCGGATGTTCCCGGAGAATCCCCGTACGCGATTTATGAACCGCTCCCGCACCGCCAGCATGTTCGCGGCCGGATGGGGGAATAAATGAAAAAGTGGCTGCTGCCGATCATGCTTGTCGCCTTTGTCTGGGCCGGCTATGCCGCCTTGATGGCCTATGACAAATATTTCCCTTATGGCCGGATGCGGGAGACGCCGGCAGTCAGACCCTATGAAAAGCCCCTTCTTGTCATGGAAGCCGGAACGGTCTCCGTGGCGGATCCCGAAGCAGGCTATCGCGCCATGGAGGGGTGCGAGCTTCGCTCTCCGATTTTGCCCGGGGATGCGCAGGCGATTGCCCGCGGACAAGTCGTTTATGGAACGTTCTGCCGGCAGTGCCACGGCAGGGAATATGACGGCAACGGCACCGTGGGTCAGAGTTTTGCGCCGCTGCCCACGGATTTAAGATCGTCCAGGGTTCAGGAATTGGCGGACGGCGTATTGTTTCAGCATATCAGCTACGGTGCCGGCAGCGGCGGCAGGCAGCCGGCCCTTGCCACCACCATTCGAATCGACGACCGCTGGAGCGTCATCGCCTATATCAAATCCATCGGCGTACGGAAATAACTTGCCGTGCCCGAGGCCCTTCACACCTGCGACCTGTGCGGACTGAGCGCCCGATGTGCGCCCGCCGAGCTTTCCGCCTCCGATAAACCGCTCCGGTTCTGCTGCCAGGGCTGTAAAATGGTCTATATGCTGCTCATGGAAGCGGCCGATTCCCCGCATCCCCGGTCTTTCCGGGAAACCGAACTTTTCAGGCAGTGCCAGGCCGCCGGCATCATCCCCCGATCGGAAACAGATCTGGAAATTCCCGGTGGCTGACGGCGCCCGGCGAGCAGATTTCGCCGGCCGGCCATCAACTGGATCTGGATCTTCGCATCAGCGGCATGTGGTGCCCGGCCTGCGCCTGGGTCATCGAGACCGCTGCATCCAAAATGACAGGCGTTTGCCAGGCTTCCTGCAATTTTTCCGCGGACCGCTTTCGCTGCAGCTATGATCCGGTATCGACATCGCCGTCCCGGATTGTTACAGGCCATTGAAAAGCTGGGATACAAAGCCGCCCTGCCGGGCGGTGATGGATACTCGCGGGAAAGGAAAAGCGAATGGATTCGATTCGGGACCAGCGCCTTTCTGACCCTGAATATCATGATGCTCTCCCTTTCGCTTTACGGCGGATTTTTCACGCATTTGGATGCAGGGGATATTCAAAGGATCGGCTGGCCGGTTTTCGGGATGGCGACGATCGTGATGGTTTACGGGGGCCGGCCGATCTTTCAAAAAGCCTGGCATGGGCTGGTGGCCGGGTCTGCCGGAATGGAGGCGCTCATCGGCATGGGGGCCTTGAGCGCTTACGGATACAGTGTGTTTAATCTGTTCCGGGGGAGTTTTTACGTGTATTTCGACACGGCGGCCATGCTGATCACCCTGGTGCTTCTGGGCAAACTCATCGAAGGCAATGTCAGAAAAAACATTCAGGCGAATCTGGATGCATTCCTGAACCTGATGCCGCAAAAAGTCAGGCGCTGCAGCCCCGGCTTTCCGGATGGCCGGTATGAGGCAGCGGACCGGCTGATTTCAGGGGACGTATTCATCCTGGCTGACGGCGAAATCGCCGCCGCCGATGGCGTGATCATTGCCGGAGCCGGCCGGATCGATACGTCATCCCTGACCGGCGAAGCCTTGCCCGTTTCCGTCAAAACCGGGGATGCGGTTTTAAGCGGCAGCAAAATACTGAGCGGCAGGCTTTCGATAAAGGCCTCGGCCGTTGGAAGCGACGCCACGCTCGGGCAGATGATCCGGCTCATGGAAACGGCCCTCAGCCGGAAAATCCCCCTGGAAGACAGGACCGAGCGGATTTTAAGATGGTTTGTGCCCGGAATTGTCCTGGCGGCCATTGCCGCCGGCGTTGGCTGTTTTGTGGCTGGCAGGATCTCCGGAAGAGAGCCTGATTCGGGCCATTACCGTCATGGTGATTTCCTGCCCCTGCGCGCTTGGCATCGCCATTCCGCTGGCGCGCGTTGCCGGCATTTCCCTGGCGGCCGAAAATGGGCTGCTGGTGCGCGATTTTTCCGCATTGGAACAGGCGGATCGCATCACGACAGTGGTCTTTGACAAGACGGGCACGCTGACCACCGGAAGCTGGTCCCTGCATGGATATCATCTGCCTGGGGACTTATCCGGAAGCGCAGATCCTGGCCTATGCGGCGGCCCTTGAAAGCCGGTCGCAACACTTCATCGCAGTGGAAATCCGCAATCGGGCACAGCAGATCCATGTTGACATCCCCGATGCCGAAGATATCCATGGATACGGGGCAGGGCATCGAAGGCCGGGTTGACGGACTTGCCGTCCGGATCGGCTCCCCTGCCTGGGCAGGCCCGCAAAGAATGCTTTGCCGAAAGCCATGAAGGGGATAATGGTGCTGTATCGCGGGTATTCATGAGCATTGAGGGGCAGCCGGCCGCGGTTTTTATTTTTGGCGACCGGATTCGGCCGACAGCGGTGGAATCGCTGAAAATGCTGCGGAAATGGGAAAAAAACTGGCGATGATTTCCGGGGACGAGCCGCGGGCCGTGAAATTCGTGGCGGATGCGCTGGGCATCCAAAACTATCGCGGCGGGTTGACGCCCCTGGAGAAAGCAGAGTTCATCGGGGACCTTTGCCGAAGCGGCGAGAAAACGGCCATGGTGGGGGATGGCGTCAACGATGCCCCGGCAATGGCCGGCGCGGATCTGGCGATTGCGGTCCATTCCGGCTACCCGCTGGGACGCGAGACCGCCGGAATCATCCTGATGCGAAGCGACCCGGCCCAACTGCCGGAGCTGCTGAATCTGGCCCGGCGCGTGAACCGCATTATCAACCAGAATCTTTATTGGGCGCTCATCTATAACCTGATCAGCATTCCGGTCGCTGTCAGCGGCCTGCTGAATCCGCTGGTCGCCGTGACCGCCATGCTGCTGAGCAGCCTCAGCGTTGTGGGCAACACCCTGCGGCTGACAAGAAAATAATACCCTTTTGATAATTACAGCATCAGTTTGACGCCGCGGAATAATAATTTCAGGCCCATTCCCAACATGAGCAGACCCGACAGGATATCGGACTGGCGCTGGAATCGCCGCATGATTGCGCCAATTCCCGTTCCAAGCAGCAAAAGCCCGGGAAGGGTGCCCAGACCAAACGCACCGGTCATCAGCATGCCCTTTATGACGGATTCGGCCTGCAATGCCATGGCAAACGCCCCATAGGACAGACCGCAAGGAATCAGCCCCAGCATCAGCCCCAGCACCGCCATGTCGCTCGCTTTGCTGTCCTGCATGGCTGCCTGGACGATGCGGCGGAATCCGGGAATGCGGCCTGGTGTTGCGGCCGCCATCCATGCGGGCTCGGAAACCAGACCGATCCGGCTGATGCCGAAAAGAAAGAGAAAGATGCCGGCGATCAAGGCAAAACCGATCTTGCCCCGCATCAGCCAGATCTGAGGATCGGAAGACGTGGATGCGGCGATTTGCGGCAGGCTCCCGCCGATTGCCGCCATGATCCCCCCGGCGGCGCAGTAAGTGGCGATCCTGCCGGTATGGTAATAAACATGCGGCATGAACCGCCCCGTCCGGCCGGGAAAGGCGATGATCAAGGGGCCGCACATGCCGATGCAATGACCCTGGGCCAGAAGGCCCAGGGTGAACATGGAGAAAATATCGATGGTTTCCATTTATATCCTGGAGCCCTACATTCTTTCGATATTTCCGCGCAATTGGGCGATCTCGATGCCCAGGCTGACGCACTGTTTGCCTAAAAGACAGAGCTTCGGCATCTCCGGGCTCCAGAAAGGTTTTCAGTTCATGGTTGATCTTTTTTCAGGTCAACGACCCACCTTTTCTGGGCTGCATCATATTCCACTTCGACATCGATGCCGCAAGCACCGATGTCCGGATATATTTCTCTGATTTTTTCGCAAATCTCTTTTTTATCGATCATGGTGTGCCTCCTGGTGTTCCATGTCTGAAGTTCATAACTACAACGAGCCGAAATCACAACCATGAGATATATTTGAATCTTTTCAGGGGAAACCGTATATTATCTCCAGTAGTATCAACGGCAACCACCTGAAATCTGCTCCTGCGCTGAAAAACCTGTTTTACGAACATAGATTTTTATTAATGTGTAGTCATAGTAATCATGCAGGTTGACAGAATCAACAGAAATCTGTTCTTGACGCTGCAACTTTTCTGCATCATAAAAGAACAAAACGGATAGTTGGCAGGATTGTTATTCAATGACCATGTCGTTTACGAGCTGAATGCAAGGATTGCTCAGCCTGAATGCGGCGTTCCGCACGAAACAGCAAGGAACTGATATTGATGAATAGAATAGCCGTATTGCCCGGAGATGGCATCGGGCCTGAAGTCATGAAGGAAGCGCTGAAAGTTCTTGAGGCAATCAGGGAAAAATTTGATTTTCAGTTTGAATATCAGGTTGCGGATATCGGCGGATGCGCCATCGACAGCAGCGGCACGGCGCTTCCTCCCGAGACGCTGGCGCTTTGCGAAAACAGCAGCGCCATCCTCTTTGGTTCCGTGGGGGGGCCCAAATGGGAGAAACTGGCTCCGGAAAAACAGCCGGAACGCGCCGCCCTGCTTCCCCTGAGAAAGCACTTTAATCTTTTTTGCAATCTCCGGCCGGCAAAAGTCTATCCGGCGCTTGCTGCCGCAAGCCCCCTGAAGCCTGAAATCGTGGGCAGCGGATTTGACATTCTCTGCGTCCGGGAACTGACCGGAGGCATTTATTTTGGAACACCCAAGGGCAGGGAAGGCTCCGGTCCCGGGGAAAAAGCATTCGACACCATGGTTTATACCCGCCGGGAGATCGAAAGAATCGCCCGGGCCGCATTTGAAATCGCCCGGGGCCGAAGAAAAAAAGTCACCTCCATCGACAAGGCCAATGTGCTGACCGTCATGGTCTTCTGGCGGGAAATCGTCTGCGAGGTGGCAAAGGATTACCCGGATGTGGAACTGGACCACCTTTACATCGACAATGCGACCATGCAGCTCATCAAAGACCCCGGGCGCTTCGATGTGCTGCTCTGTGAAAACATGTTCGGAGACATCATATCGGATGAATGCGCCATGCTGACGGGTTCCATGGGCCTGCTGCCGTCGGCGAGCCTGAATGAGAGCCGGTTCGGTCTCTTCGAGCCGGCCGGAGGATCGGCGCCGGACATCGCCGGCATGGGAATCGCCAATCCCGTGGCCCAGATCCTGTCCGCCGCCATGATGCTCAAATACAGCTTTGGCCAGGATCAGGCGGCAAGCGCTATTGAAAACGCGGTGGCCGATGTCTTGTCATCCGGAATTCATACCCGCGATATCGCATTGGATAAAAATCTGGCGGTCGGCACATCGCCGATGGGCGACGCCATTGCCGAGCGGATTACCGTTTCATGACAAAAACCCGCCAATCTGTCGACCGGTTCGATTCGCAATGTTTGAGCGATATGCTGGACGGATGACTGTAAACTATCCCCAACCCGGATACGTGGTGTGCTGCGTTCGCCGGAGGCGCCGGCAGTCTTCTCGAGAGCCACAATCCGATATCCCGTCGGAAATATAAGACTTGCTGGATAGGCAGCGTGACAGGAGGTCATTGAGATGAAAATCGAAACGCATTTACTGCATTCCTTTATCGAACAATTTCCCAGCCCCGTATTTATAAAAAATCCGGACGGCAGGTACATCGGTTGCAACCAGGCCTATTCATCGCTAACTGGAATCGCCCGTGATCAGATCGTCGGCAAGACCGTTTTTGATGTCAACGATAGGGAAATGGCCGAAAAATGTCATCAGCAAGACCTGGATCTATTGAAGAATGGCACCCGGCAGCGGTATAAATGGCGATTGGCGTTATCCGATGGGGAAATCAGGGATGTTATTTTCGAAAAGGCACCGCTACTGGATGATAACGGCAGGATAACAGGCATCATCGGCGTGATTTCAGACGTCACGGAGCAGCAAAAGGCGGAAAACGCGCTCATCGAAAGCAACGAACGGCTCGAAACCTTATTGTTCATGCTTCCCGTGGGGATCATCCTGATCGATTATGAAACCCGGCTCATCATGGAAATGAATCCCTATGCGGTAACGATCCTGGGGCATTCCAAGGAGCAGCTCGTCGGCCGGAAATGTCATGCGTGCATCTGTCCGGTCAAAGCCGAACACTGCCCCATTCAAGATCCTGAAATGGAGATCGATCGCTCGGAAGGGGAGCTGATCCATGCCTCCGGGGAACGAATCCCGGTTTTCAAGTCTGCGATCACGATGAAATTCGATGATAAAGCCGTCATTCTGCAATGTTTCCAGGATATCAGCGACATCAAAAAACTCGAAAATCAGTTGAAGGAGCTGGCGCGCACCGATTTTTTGACCGGTCTTTTCAACCGGATGTTTTTTTTTGACAGAGCACATCAGGAGCTGGCCCGGTCTCTGAGATACCAAAGAAGCCTTTCCGTCGTTGTTTTTGACATCGACTATTTCAAGAGAGTAAATGATCAGTTCGGACACCCTGCCGGTGACGCTGTTCTCCGCGGGATCAGCGGTATCTGCCGGGATGTTTTTCGTCAAACCGATATCATCGGACGTCTCGGAGGGGAAGAATTCGGGGTTATTCTGGTGGAGTGCAATCTTCAGCAGGCAGGAATCGCGGCGGAACGGTTTCGGCAACGGGTGGAATCGGAGATTTTCGAAGTTGAGGAAACCGCCATTCATTGTACGATCAGTCTGGGGATTGCCGCATGCATGGAAAATACCGATGATGTCGATTCCCTGATGAAAAGGGCTGACACTGAATTGTACCGCGCAAAAAATTCAGGCCGGAACCGTATCTGTAAAAGTGAATGAATTTTTCCTGCAAGGAAGGGGGTCATCAAAAATAACGCCTGAAAATCTCCATGGCATCCACAGTCACCATTTCACTCTGTTAAGGTCTAAAAATCCTTAAAAAGTATCCTTTTCCAAAGGAACAATCGCTTCCAGAAGCATGGATCTGGTTTGAGAAACAAATACTTTCTTGATCGATTGTTTGACCAATCCGGTAGTGCCGGGATGCCTTTTAACTGTTCTTTGGAAAGCTGCTTCACCGATACGTTCTTGTTGACACAACCGCAAATCCTGAGCCTGATTCTGATGGTTATTTCAATGCGTTTTGTTTCAGTTGCAAAATTTCATCGGTACCCAGCACCCGATCGATATCAAGGAGAATCTTGACGTTTTTTCCGATCTTGGCCATACCCAGAATATAATCCGTGTTGAGTTTCATCCCGAAAGTCGGGGTGTCCTCAATGGCTTCGGCCTTGATACTCAATACCTCCGAAACCGAATCCACCACCACGCCGATCATCACATTTCCGGCCGTTCCCGCGATCTCCACCACGATGATACACGTGCGTTCCGAGTAATCCATGGGTTCCATGCCGAATCGACGACGCAGGTCCAGCACCGGTATCACCTTGCCCCGAAGGTTGATGACTCCCTTGACAAATTCGGGGGTCTGCGGAACGGAGGTGATGGGCATCATGCCGATGATTTCTTTAATCTTCAGAATTCCGATGCCGTATTCTTCATTTGCCAGACTGAAGGTCAGGTATTTTCCTTCCCTGTCAGCCATGGCATGTACGGCCTGATCCATCACTCGCGTAAATTCTGCCATTTTGTTCTCCTTATAAATTTGTTATAGCGGCATACTCCAAGTATGCCGCTGTATTCGGGAATTAAAAATCTTTAAAATCACTCTCATCCATGGGAATGATGTCATCGGGATTTACTTCTCTGGACCGCTGAAGTGACAGGGCTTTTCACTCTTGCGGATTTTTGCAACGGCCAATGTCTTGCTTTGTGAATGTCCTGCCATGCGACAGCGGGTTTCGTGGCGTCTGAGGGTATTGTATGGTTCCTGCGATGCTGCGGCACTTCCTCCCACGATGGCTAACCAGTTCATTGACCATGCCCTTCATCTGCTCTGCCTGGGCATTCATTTCCTCCGAAGCGGACGCGGACTCCTCGGCGGTGGCGGCGTTTTGCTGGGTGACCTTTTCCATTTCGAAACGGCAATATTCACCTGCTCGATTCCCTTGGCCTGCTCGCTGGAAGCGGCCGCGATTTCACCGATCAGATCCCCGATTTTGGAGGTGCTCTCCGCAACACGGGAGAAAACCGCGTTGCTCCGGTTGACATGCTCCGAGCCTTCCCGGACTTTTTTGGAAGTTCCCTCGATGAGGTTGGCGGTGTTTTTGGCGGCTTCGGCTGCCCGAAAGCGCCAGATTTCTCACCTCATCGGCCACAACGGCGAATCCGGCCCCGGCTTCCCCGGCCCTGGCCGCTTCAACCGCCGCGTTCAGGGCCAGAAGATTGGTCTGAAACGCGATTTCGTCGATGGTTTTGATGATTTTCGAGGTTTCATCGCTGGCTTTCAGAATGTCGGACATGGAAGATGTCAGCTCGGACATGGACGTCGAAGCCGTCTGAACGCTGGCGCTGGCCTCCTTCATCAGAGCGTTGGCCTGGCCGGCATTGTTGGCGTTCTGCTTGGTCATGGAAGACATCTCTTCCAGTGAAGAGGAAGTTTCTTCGATGGATGCCGCCTGCTCCGACGAGCCTTCCGCCAGTGTCTGGCTGGCGGAAGATACCTGGGATGCGGCTGAGGCCACCTGATCGGCGCCTTCATTGAGTCCTTCAATGATTTGATTGATGGGTTTTGAAATGCTGCGGCTGAAAAACCAGATGCATGCCAGGGCAATTCCCAGAAAAACGATGGATACCAGGATCATGGTCTTTCGCATGGCAATGACGGAACCCATGAATTCGTCCATGGGCTGGGTTACGCCAATGCTCCATCCGGTTAATTCCACCGGCGCAAAACCGGCAATTTTTTCAATGCCTTCAAATGTATAGGAATCAACTCCGGTCTGATGCGCCAGCATTTTATCCGTAATTGACTTCATGTCCTTTAAAGTTTTCAGATCGAGTTCAAGAATGTGTTTGGGGTTGGGGTGAACAATGACGATTCCATTTCGATCCACCATGAAGGGATATCCGGTCTTTCCGACCTTTACGGCCAGAATCTTTTCAGACAGAATATCCATTTTTAGTACGACTGCCAGAGCGCCAGAAAACTGTCCCGCAGGAGAAAAAACCGGAATACAGATGGGAAGCACCGGATTTCCGGTTTTTTTGGATTTTACCGGAGTCGACAGGTTGATCTTGTTGGCTTTGGCATCCTGAAAATAATCACGATCTTTTATGGAAATCCCTTTGTAGCTTCCGCCAACGCTGTCAGCGTAAACGATGCCGTCCACATTGCAGACGATAATGCTTTCATAGTTTTCCCCGATCAGCTTCATGGTATTTGCCAGCTTATGCTCCAACCGCTGAATATCCGCAGATGAGTCCGCAGATCCGGCTTCAGCCACCTTGGCAGCCACTTCGATCGTGGTGTTTCCAACAGACAGATCCCTGGCAATTTTAATTTCCTCCTGCAGAACCATCTGGGTTAAACCGGACAGGCTTTTGGCGATGTTTGAAACGTTTTGTTCATTTGTTGCCATTAGATCTTTGGATAATTGCCTGTCCGAAAAAATTGCAAAGGCCAGAAGCGGCAGCAATACGCACAGCGAACCGCCTGCAAGAAGTTTGAAATTAAGACTTCGGTTTTTCATTGTTTCCTCTCTTTCATATGGGTTTTTATCTCTATCGCAACCGGTATTGATAATTCTGGCTGCGACTTCGTCTATTTTTTTTGTCCGACAATACGGTTTGAGGCTTGATGTTCGCAGAAAACTCATCTGGTCCGGTAAATGCATCAAATACAGTCAGGTGTAATGACCGGAGATGAATGCTAAAAACTCACTTCTCTATTCCAGAAAAGTGCAAATGGCAATGTCGATAGATTGCAACCGTTCCTCTGTTTGCGTGGGGGTTTTGTTCCGACCGATGTTTACGCGATGTTTTCATCAAGGATATTCCTGACGATGTTCAGCAACCCGGTAACCTGGTAGGGTTTACCGATAAATCCGGACGCTCCGAATTCCAGGGCCTTTGTCACCGAAGCATCCGCGGAATACCCGCTGGCGATCAGGATGCGTGCCTTGGGGGTGGTCTTCAGCAAATGCTCAAGACACCGGTATCCGCCCATCCCAGGCATGCTTAGATCCAGAATGGTCAAATCAATGGATTCCTTCCGTTCGGAATGACAAACCAGGGCTTCTTCGCCGCTAGCGGCGGTCATGACGGCATAGCCGAAACGGGTCAGCATCTGTGAAGCCAGATCCCGGATATCTGCTTCATCATCAACGATCAGAATGGTTTCTGTTCCCCCTCTTGGGACTTCAACCGGTGAAGCTTTAGTGGTATCGGCATTATCGGTCGTAACGGCCGGAAATAAAATCTTGAAAGTTGTTCCTATCCCTGGTTCACTGTCACAGCGGATATGCCCCCCGTTGGTTTTGACAATGCCGTAAACGGACGCAAGCCCCAATCCCGTACCTTTTCCGACACCTTTCGTGGTGAAAAAGGGCTCAAAAATATGATTGACGGTTTCCGGATCCATGCCGATCCCGGTGTCCGAAACCGTCAACAGCACATAATTTCCCGGAACCACATTGATGTACTTTAGAACTTCATTACTATCTATCGTCAGGTTCTGCGTCTGAATAGTCAGTCTGCCCCCTTCCGGCATGGCATCGGCAGCGTTGGTTCCCAGATTCAGCAGCATCTGCTCGATTTGTAAGGCGTCGGCTTTGACAGCCCATAGCCGGCTGACCGAATGAATGCTGATCTCTATCATTCTGGGAATGGTACGCTCCAGAACGCGCACGGCCAGTGCCACTTCATGTTCCAGGTTGAGGTTTCGACAATCAGAAACGGCTTTCCGGCTGAACAGAAGAAGCTGCCGCACCAGTTGGGCCGACCGTTCGACCGACTTTTCAATTCCTTTCAATTTAGAATACTCCGGATCTTCCGGGGTCTTGTCCATAAGCAGAATCTGAGCATAGCCGCCGATACCCTGAAGCAGATTGTTGAAATCATGGGCCACCCCGCCCGCAAGGGTACCGACTGCCTCCATCTTGTGGGCGTGTCGAAGCTGGTCTTCCAGTTTCAGGCGATCCGAGATATCTTCGCATGACACCAAATTTTCGCCCGTTTCTATTCTGACCGGAATAAAATTAATCATTTTCTTCCGTCCATCCTTACAGGCGACTTCAAATGTTCTGGGTCTTTGTCTACCGGACTGATGGCTTTGCAGGTCCATCAGCCAGCTTCCGATGACCTGTTTCCGGTAATCTACATCCGGAAAAGCACTTCTGAACCAGGTCCTTCCATCGGGGACATCATTCAGATCATAGCCGAAAATATCGGTAAATCTGGGATTGGCATAGGTGAAACGACCCGTTTCATCCACTAGCACCATCCCGAAAGGCGCCTGCTGAAAAAGGGTTTGAAACCGTTCTCTTTCCAATCGCAGCGCATCCTCGGCGCGTTTGCGCTGTACAATGCGCCACATGCCGATCATGAGCAATTTAAGCTGCCGTATGTCGGATTCGTCGTATTCGGTCTCCTTGTTGCCGACTCCGGCCAGAAGAACGATTCTGTCGCCATCAAAACAGGGAACATTCATGTGGCGCCGAATGGGAACATGACCCTCCGGTATCCCTTTTTTATCGGGATGATCTGCAGCATAGTCATTGGTTATGATGGGTCGTCGCTGCCGGATGGCCTCTCCCCACAGACCGGTTTCAGCCAAAGGATATACGATGGGTTTGTCCTGAATCCGGCATAGCTCCAGAGCATGCCTGGACCATGCATGCATCGTAAGAATCGTTTCATCTTCGTTTAGAAAGGCGATATAACCGATTGAGCTGTTCGTGAGTTGAACCGCCTGTTCCATGGTAATACCGGCGATTTCACCCAGGCTCTCTCCGGTCATCTGATGAAGCTTCAATAATGCTTCGAGTCTGGATTCATTCAGTCTTGTCGCATTCACGGCCTGCCGGTAATTTCCTTCGCTCTCCTTCAGGGCGTTTTCGGATCGTTGGTGTTCGACAATTTTTCGATGCAGCAACTCGGCGGATTTCTGCTGTCTGCGGGTGGTGGTCTCCAGGCCTCTGACCATGACCGCAACCGATACTGCAGCCACGGTGTTCATCAGAATAAAATTGACCAAAGCCGTCAATGCCCTTTCGTTACTGCCGGAAAAAGCATCCGGGATCGTCGTCAAACCCCAGTGAATCAAATAACTACAGGCGCATAATATTATCAGATTGATGAGGATGGAAAAAAGCGCTACTTTCAGCCCCAGCAGCAAAGCCGCCATAACCGCAAAGCCAAAAAGCCAGGCAGGGCCGCCGCTGATATAACCGGCGGTGAATAAAACCCCCGTTCCAACAACAAGCATCAGAGATAAAGCACCGACTGCTCGGTATCTATAGCTCAAACGTCGACTGAAAAACAGGCATATCACGACGATCAAAACAACCACATCGATTGCAGCCAACGGCCATAATCCCTCTTTGATTATCATGATCAGCGTGGGAGGAAATACAAACGGAGATAGCAGCAGTCCGCATGCCAGCATGGTGGATAAAATTCGTTCACGCCAGTAAGCCAGGCTGTCTTCCGCCGGTTCCAGAGGGCGAAAAAGTTTCTCTTCAAAAAATTGCTTAAAGAACATTCGAATGTCCCTTATATTCCTTCTGTCCCAAGTTCCCTCATAGCTGCTGAGTATTGTTGCGATGAAATTCGAGTTTCCTGTATCAAAAATCCAATTCATCCAGCGGAATCACTTCATTCGGGTTTAGAGGAGGCTGCCTGTTCCGATGCGCCTTCCGCCAGGGACTGGCTGGCGGAAGATGCCTCGCCGGATGTGGATCAATCACTTTATTCATAATTTGCCACTCTCGCTGTCGGTGCTGATGATTCTGGCAGCAACTTCGGCAACCATGGACAGATCGTCCGACAATAAAACTTGAAATCTTGGAAGCACCGAACGCCCGATCGTGCGGGAATGTTCGGAATCGTCAGGCAGGATTGTGATGATCTTGCGATCCAGAATCTGAGGACGCATCACATTGAGAATTTCCATCTCCTTTATGTCCATCAATAGAAAAATAATTAATGCCTCATCGGAGCGCATCTTGATCATCACATCCAGCAATTCTTGGCGGGCAGAGATGACTCGGAAAGGCACTGTCATCCGGTCCAGCGCGTTCATCAGTTGCCGGCATGCGGGATGGATGATGGTTTTTGTAAATAGAATGAGTTTCACCGATTCTGCTCCATGAAATGCTATCCAGCAAGAAAAGTGCCAGATATGAGCAGAATTTCAATTAATGATTTTAAATAACTATAAAATCAGATGGCTATGTTTATATCGAAAAAAGCAGGCCGGACTGAAAGTGGGAATGTCCAATTAAAATGGATTCAAAATGGCATTGAGGCTTATCGATTCCAATTATTTTGGACGTTATGCGGATTTGTCTGTCGGTAGGGTTAGGGCATGGTGTTTCAGAAGGCCGTACAGGCGCGAGCGTCCGAGGCCGGATAGCCTGCAGGCTTTTTCGATGTCCTCGGATGATTCCGCCATAAGGCGCAACAGGTATTGTTTCTCGATTTGATCATAGGCGGTCCGCCTGAAGTTCTTGAGTGCGGGCAATCCATCGGGCGGGAGAAACGGGGTTGTGGAATCCTGGCACAACTCCGGGTCCGGAAATTCACTCGGAAATTCAGATCGGTGCGAATTCGGTTTTTTCGGCGGTTGCTGCCGCCTGGATATATTTTAACCGGATCGCACTGTCCAGATGCTGCGGAAAAAGGGTCGGGTTGGCAGGATCCGCCAGTACCGCTTTTTCGATTGTATTCACCAGCTCGCGAACATTTCCGGGCCAGTCGTGACAGGAAAGCATCTCCAGAAATTCCGGCAGCATGCCTTTGATCGGGATTCGGTGACGATTGCAAAGTGTAAACACGATAGTGCATGGCCATCGCTTCGATGTCATTTTTCCGGACCCGCAGCGGGGGAATGTGAATGGCAAATGTCCGCAGGCGGTAAAGCAGGTCGCTTCGAAATTGACCTTCGGCCACCATCAGATCCAGATCGCGATGGGTGGCCGCAACCAGCCTGAAATTGCTTGCCCGCTCCCGGTCGCCGCCCACCGGCCGAAAGCGGCGCTCCTGCAGCACCCTCAGGAATGATTTCTGGGCGACAGGGGGCAGCTCGCCCACTTCGTCCAGGAAAAGCGTACCCTCGTCGGCTTGCGCGATCAGCCCCTTTCTCTCCTGATCGGCTCCGGTGAAAGCCCCCTTGACATGACCGAACAGTACGCTCTCGATGAGATGCTCCGGCAAAGCCGCGCAATCCACGATGACAAAATGCTTGTCCGCGCGAGGGCTGTTGCGGTGAATTGCCTGGGCGAACAGTTCCTTGCCCGTGCCGGTTTCCCCGGTGATCAGGACGTTGGCGTCCGTTCCGGCGCACTGGGCCACCTGATCGAGGCAGCGGTTGAGTTCGGGCTCTGGCCGATAATCCGGCCGCGATCCAGATTCCGGTGAGAGGGTGTGGTGGTTTTTTTCTGGTGATAATCCAGCGCCCGTTTGATCTGCAGCAGGATGTCGCTGCGTTGTGAAAGGTTTCTGGATATAGTTCCAGGCGCCGCTCTGGATGGCCAGTTCCGCCCCGTTTGAATCCCTGGCTCCGGTAATGATGAGCACTTCGGGCTGGGAGGGTGCGGACCGGAATTTGGGCAGGGCGTCCAACCCGTTTCCATCGGGCAGGCGGACATCAAAAACACGAGATCGAACGGATGATTCTGGACCAGTTGCAGTCCCTCAAAAAGGGTTGCGGCGGAAACGGCCTGATGTCCCGCCTCCTCAGCCAGAATCGGTGAGCAGATCTCCGCAGGAGCTCCTCGTCATCAACGATCAATATGCTACCCATTCAGCACGTCCTGGAAGGTTGTGGCCAAGTGATCGGCCGAAATGGAGAGGGTCCTGTCATCGTAACCCTTAATGAGAACTTTTCCTACATATACGTTACAACCATACTGATTTCAATAAGAAAATATCCAGACATGGCAACCGGTTCAGACCATCCGGTCGATTTCATCAAAGGCTTTTTCAATGCGTTTGCGGGAAACCGGAAAAGCGGTTTTCAGTTCCTGGGCGTAAAGAGAGACTTTATATTCTTCGATCATCCAGAAGAGATCCTGGATTCGCCTGTTTTTTTTCATCCGTTGCATGAGGGGACAGCCCGTCCTGAAGGATCTGGCGCCTGTCTGACAGAACCTGAATTTCCCGGCTCTTTGCCTGATCCTTTTCAAAATCCAGCCATGCCCGCTGGGCCCGGATCGAAATGGCCCGAATGTAGCGGATCAGGTGGGGGAATCGCTCGGGTTCATACTGCGTCATGAAATCTTCCGGCACCAGGATGCGAAGCTGTTCTTTCAGTTCATTCCAGAACTGTCCGGCGACGGTATTGGCGGGATTATTTCGAATCAGGCCGTCGATCGCGCCGATGGCTTCGGAAAGGGCTTCGAGGACTTCCATGCTGCCATCCAGGAGTTTTTTGGCAAAGGAATGCATGTCCGGAAACGTCTTTTCCGTAAGGGCGATAAATTCATTTTCGGATCGGATGTTTTTAGCAAACAGCCGGATCAGCAGGGCCTGATACAGCATTTTCTGGATTTTTTTGACTCCGCCCCATTTTTCGGCCAGAAGGACGCGATGCCGGGGGATTGTCAGATATTTCTGAAGAAATTTCATTTCCCTGGCGTAAACGATCTCAACCAGTCCGGCAACGCCCTGGCAGTGGGCGGTAAGCGCCTCGCCGGGTTCTTCAAAGAGCCGGAGACTGACGCTGCCGCTGTCCGGATTCTTGACCAGGGCGGGAAACAGCGTCCAGGTGATCCCGGCTTCCGCCTGGATATCGATGGCATTCGGAAGTTCCGCCATGTCCCATTCCGTGACGGACGGCCGTTCCCAGTTTTTTCTGGCAAGATCCAGGGCTGCGGTGCTGATGCGCTCGGGCGCCAGATTTTCCAGAACGGATATATCCCTGCCGCTGCAGATCACCTTGCCTTCGGGACTGGTAATGGCAATGCGCATTTTGAGATAATCCGGAAGGTTTTCTTCGGACCAGATCGATGCCGGAATATCGATTCCAAACCGCTGGTAGATGAACCGGCTGAGGGCGTTTGCCAGAATTTCGGTTTCCCGGGGCATTTCCGTGACGAGAATTTCCACGGTCCGGGCGATGGGAACAAGCTTTTTCCGGTAGACCTTGGGAAGGGCCTTGATCATGGCCCCGACTTTTTCCTTCAGGAGCCCGGGCACCATCCAGTCGAGCGATTCCCTGGGGATGGTCGGGGCCGCGGCCGAGGGGATATGAACGGTGAGTCCGTCTTCCTGGCTGCCGGGTTCAAAACTGTACAAACACGAAAAATGGTTGCTGCCCAGCGCGACCCTGTCCGGATACAGCGCCAGTTCCTCGGAATCCGGCGCATATTGCAGCAGGTCTTCCCGGTTCATGAGCAGAAAACCTTCTTCCCGCCTTTATCCTTCAGAAATTTCTGAAATGTCCGGATGTCACTGATCGTTTCAGGGATCCGCCGTCGGTAAAAATCATAGAGATCCGCTTCGCTGACAAGAATATCCTTTCGCCGGAACCGGTTCTCCATATCCTGAATTTCTTCAATCAGGTTCTGATTGCGGATCATGAAGGCAAACGGTTTTTTGACATCGCCTTCCACCAGCGCGCTTCGCACAAAGATGTTCGAGGCTTCCACCGGATCGATCCGGCCATAGCATACCGGACGCTGGCTGACGATGATGAGCCCGAAGAGGCTGACCTGTTCGAGCGCCACGACCTCGCCGCGGCTGCGTTCCCAGTGCGCCTGGCTCCACGTGTAACGGCAAAGGGACTTTCCCAGCTCTTCCAGCCATTTGGAATCGATGCCGGCCACGATCCGGGCAAACAGGCGCGAGGTTTCCACCATTTCGGCCGCCACGATCCAGTTTCCGGCCTTGTTGAACAGGCTGGATCCCGGAAAAACCATGACTTCCCGGTCCCGTGCCGCCCTGAAGATGTTTTTTTCCTTTTTCATGGCGATGTTGGAAAGAAAGCCGCTGAGGATCGAGCGGTGGATGGCGCTGTAGCGGTCCGGGAAATCCCCCGCGGCCCCCCTTTTGCAAAGGGGGAGGGATTGGTTTGACTTGTTCTGGGAAAGGGGAGACTGTTTTGGTTGCATTGCAATGGGGAGGCATCCTTTTCAGAGGGAATGATTCTGGATTCATTTACAATTTCCAAGAGCTGGGAATGAATGTCCCGCCATTCCCGCATCCGTTTAAACGACAGAAAATGCTGGCTGCAGAACCGTTTCAATCGCCTGGAGGACTTATCCGTTTCCTGAATTTGATGGTAATGGTTCCAGATATTTAACAGGCCGATAAAATCCGATGACGGGTCGCTGAAAAATCCGATGCATGGCGTCTGCCTGCTGGGCTTTTTCCACGGGTCTTTCCCGGGGATCCTGAATGCAGAGCGCCGCGGTGATGATGGCGATCTCCGGAACGCACCCTTCGGTTCGGGACTGAAGCAGAATCCGGGACAGCCGGGGATCCACCGGTATTCTGGACATGAACCGGCCCAGTTCGGTCAACGCAAAGCAGGGGGCGGATGACGGAGGACAGACGACAGCGGGCTGAGGGCAGATGACAGATGGCTGCTTCTTCCTGTCTTCCGTCGTCTGTCGTCTGTCGTCTGTTTTACGGATGGCGCCAAGCTCTGTCAGCAGGTCAAAGCCATCCGTGATGCTTCGGGAATCGGGCCGGTCAATAAACGGAAAATCCGCGATGGATCCCAGCTTCAAGGCCATCATTCTCAGAATGACTTCCGCCAGGTTGGACCTGAGGATCTCCGGGCGCGTAAACTGGGGGCGGGACAAATAATCATCTTCGGAATAGAGCCGGATGCAGATGCCGTTTTCCAGGCGGCCGCAGCGCCCTTTGCGCTGATCCGCGCTGCTTCTGCTGATGGGCCGCACCTGCAGGGAAGTGGTCCGGGACCGGGGCGTGTACTGGGAAATCCGGGCAAGGCCCGCGTCAATCACATATTTGACTCCGGGAATGGTCAACGATGTTTCGGCGATATTGGTGGCGACGATGATTTTCCGGCCCGCGGCAGGGGAAAAAACCCGGGCCTGATCCTTTGCGGAAAGCCTGGCGAACAGGGGAAGAACGGTGACGTGCGGGAATCTTCTGCCAGCGATCAACTCGCAGGTTTCCCGGATATCCTGTTCGGTGGGCATGAAAATGAGCACATCGCCGAAAGGTTCCTGCCGGCACAGCCGGTCCACGGCCTTTCACCGCCAGTTCGACAGGGGTCGGCTCGCCGTCGTATCGGATGGCGCACTGGATGGCGCATTCGACGGCAGGTAGCGGACTTCCACCGGGTACATGCGGCCGGATACCTCGATCACCGGCGCCTGATCAAATGCCTTGGAGAATTTGTCCGTGTCGATGGTGGCGGAGGTGATGATCAGTTTCAGGTCGTTTCGCTTCCGGAGCAGGGTCTTGACAATTCCCAGGATAAAATCAATGTTCAGGCTTCGCTCGTGGGCTTCATCCACAATAAGGGTGTCGTAGCGGTTCAGAAAGGGGATCGTTCAGGGTTTCGGCCAGCAGGATGCCATCGGTCATGATCTTGATGATCGAATGGCGGCTGGTCCGGTCGGTAAAACGGATTTTATACCCGACGGACTGCCCGAGGGTCTCGCCCAGCTCTTCTGCAATGCGGTTTGCCACGGTCATGGCGGCGATTCGTCGCGGCTGGGTGCAGCCGATGATACCGCCGAGCCCGCGGCCGGCATCCAGGCAGAATTTGGGAAGCTGGGTGGTTTTGCCGGAGCCGGTTTCTCCGGATACGATCACGACCGGGTGCTTGGAAATGGCCTGGATGATTTCGTCCTTTTTATCGATAATGGGAAGGGCGGGGTCGTAAACGCGTTCGGGCAGGCCGGCTCCGATATGCCGCGCCGTCGCCGGACCCGGATTTGGACTGGCAGTGCCTGTGGATGCGGCTTTTTAAAACGTGGATGCATTGTCTGGAAAGGGGATCATCATGATGTGGACAATGGGGCCGAAATTTCTTGGCCGTGTTCTCATTTCCCCCTTTGGGAAAAAGGGGGAAAAAGGATCTCAGAGGAACGAATCGATTTGCGATCCGTCAACTATTCGGATTCTGAATTGTTGGCGGAATCCGAAGAAACTGCGGCATCTGATGCAGCGGCCGGACTCTTTTTCTTGTTGTACCGGCGGCGTCTGCGTTTCTTTTTGACGGGTGCGGGCGCGGCGGGTTCCGCAGGCAGCGCTTCCGGCAAATTCTCGGAGTCATCGGATATTGTTCTCTTCCATGGGCGCCGGCAGGCTTTCCGGAACCTCGGGCAGAGGATGTTTCCTCAAAATCCATGATATCGTCGTTTTCAACCGGCTCGGCGGATGATGCGGAAAAATCAAACCCTTCGGGCGGCTGCGGGGCAAAACCAAAAAAAGTTCCCGGAAAATAATTTTCTCCCCGCGGAATGGTGAATTTAAAGGCAGGCATCTCTTTTCTGCGGTCGGAGCGATCGGGTCGATCGGGTCGATCGGTGCGTTCAGGGCGGTCGCCCCGGTCGGGACGGGCGCTGCGGTCACCGCGTTTGGGCGCTGCCGCGCGCGGTTTTCGTTCGGGTTTGCGGGATTTGTCCTAGGGAATAGCGGCTTCGGGGAACAGGCCCGGCCTTGTCTTCCTTGAACCAGTCGTCTTCGGGCCATACCACGGGAATCTTGGCGTTTAACAGGGCTTCCAGCGGTTCCAGGTGAAAGACGTAGGCTTCACAGGCAAAGGCAATGGACTTGCCGGTTTTTCCGGCTCTTGCCGTCCGGCCGATGCGATGAACATAATTTTCCGGGTCCTGGGGAAGATCGAAATTGATGACATGGCTGATATCCTCCACATGAATGCCCCGGGACGCCACATCGGTGGCGATCAGCATCTTGATCTTTCCTTCCTTGAACTGTTCCATCAGCTTGAAGCGCTTTTGCTGCGGCAGATCGCCGGTAATTCCCTCGGCCGGCCACCCGTTGCCCTTGAGTTTGGCGGCCAGCCATTCGACCCCGGACTTGGTGTTCACAAAAATCAGGATGCGCTCCCAGGTCTCCCTTTCCAGAATCCCCAGAAGCAGGGACAGTTTCTGGTCGGAGCCCACGTGAATCAGGGACTGCTCGATGCCCTCAACCGCGACATCCTCGGGGGTGACGGAAATAAATTCCGGAAGGTTCATGTACTCGTAGGTCAGTTCCATCACCCGGAAGGACAGGGTTGCGGAAAAGAGCAGGGACTGGCGTTTGTCATAGCGGGGCAGTTTTTGAAGAATAAACCGCATGTCTTTGGAAAAGCCAAGATCCAGGAGCCGGTCCGCCTCATCGATGACAATGATTTTCACGCCGCTGGTTTTAAAGATGCCCTGCTTGAAATAATCAATGATTCTTCCGGGCGTACAGATGACGATGTCGACGCCGCTTCGCAGAATATCCGCCTGTTTTTGATAATCCACGCCGCCAACAACCTGGGCGATCGTAAGGCCCGTATATTTGCCGATGAGGCAGGCTTCCTCATAAGTCTGAAGCGCCAGTTCGCGGGTGGGGGACACAATCAGGGCGCCCGGCTCGCCGGGGACCCTTTCTTCTTCGGTCAGCAGGCGGGTGAAAACGGTTACCAGAAAGGCAGCGGTTTTTCCGGTTCCGGTCTGGGCCTGTCCCGCCACATCCTTTCCGGAAAGGGAAAGGGGCAGGGTCTGGGCCTGAATCGGGGTGCACTGGGTAAATCCCGCCTCTGTCAATCCTTTCAGGACGGGTTCGGGCAGATTCAGTTCGTCAAAATAGGTCTGGGTAAGAAATTTCGGCTTGTCCGCCCGGGGTTCGGAGATGGGTTCATCATCAAGTATGTCTGTCATTCATTATCCTTATTTAAGATCTTCCATTAAATGGCTTCCGGGGAAACAATCCCCGTTTCCTTCTCGATATGAGGGCGTTCCAGCCATGATCATGCGTTTTGCGGAACGATCCATTTTTTCTTCATCATTCACAGCATACTCTTTTTACAGGAATTATCAAGCATGTTGAGACCGGAATTCTAATCGGACACAGTAGCGGAAGTCACTTCGATTTTGCCAGAATCGAGCGCTTGCTGCAGTTTGTCCCCAAGGGTTCCGACAGACCGGGCGGATTTCTGAGCTGAATACTGCTGCCAGTTATCGTCCTCCGGGGCATCCAGTCTCAGGGTGATTCTTCTTTCCTCCGGCTTGATCTCGTCAATCACCACGGTCATGGCACGACCCGGCTTAAGGGATTCAACGGCGGAAGGCTGTCCGGAGGACCGGATTCTGGCAAGCGGCAGGATCCCGGCAATGCCGGGCTCCAGGGTGATGATATATCCCCATTTTTCCCGTTTCTGAATGATGCCCTCCAGGGTCTGGCCGGCCTTGTACTTTTCCGGAACATCCATCCAGGGATCTCCTTCCGCATCCTTGATGCTGAGGGAAATGCGCTTTTTCAACAAGTCGATTTCCTTGATCAGGACAAAAACCTGATCCCCTGGCTGAAGAAAATCTTCCGGCCGGTTGACCCGCTGGGTGTAGCTGATTTCGGAAAGATGAACCAGTCCATCGATGCCGGGCGCCAGTTCCACAAAGGCCCCAAAAGGCGCCAGCCGGGTAATTCTTCCTTTTACCCGATCCCCGGCATGAAATTGATCGCTGATATGGCTCCATGGATTATCCAGAACCTGTTTGATGGACAGGGCAATCTTCGGATCATCTTCCGGCCTTGGCTGAATCGCGGTGACAACCACCTGAACCGTATCATCGGCCTTAAGGACGTCTTCGGGTTTTTCAATGTGCGACCAACTTATTTCAGATATCGGCACCAGGCCCGTCAGTCCGGGTATCAGTTCGATAAACGCGCCGTAGGGCATGATCCGGGCAACCCTGCCGGTACAGACGGCACCCACGGAGAGCGTTTCCAGAAACAGCTCTTTTTTACTCTCCATATCCTGTTTTAACAACTCGCGCCTGGAAACAACGATATTTCTGCCCCTTTCTTCAAACTGAAGGATCAGAAAATCAAAGGACTGCCCGATGAAGGACTCCGGATTTTCAATATAGGAAATGTCCATCTGGCTGACCGGGCAAAAGGCGCGGGTATGATGAATGTCCACATGGAATCCGCCCTTGCACTGTTCGATGACTTTTCCGTTTACCGGAATAGCGTTGTGATAGGCTTCAATGAGCAGGGTGTTGTCCCCGGATCCGGAAATGGCTTTTGAAAGCAGGATTTCATCCTCTTTGACGGAAACCACGTAAAGCTCGACAATATCCCCGATGGCGTAAGGAAATTCACCCTTGGAATTCGAGCAGATCCGCCCTGTTGGCGATTCCGTCAATCTGGGTTCCGGTGTCCAGGAAGACGGAATCTTTTCCAATTGAAATGATGCGGCCGGATATTTTATTGCCGACCTCGATATTGCGGGTGATTTTGGAGCTGTAGGACTCCAGCAGATCTGCAAAACTGGGTTCAGCGTCTTCCGCGGGGGGTTCTTCTTCAGAAAAGGATGGCATCTGTCGTTTTCCTCTTATTCATACTGTTCATATTCAAATTGATTGTTATGGAAATTATGCGTTGGAATCTTTTGAATTTCGTATCGGCCATTTCGATCTCGGTTATTGCGGCATTACCGGTTGCAGAAGATCGCACCGTTCAAGCATGTAATTAGAATTCCATCGCGGAACTATCAGATAAAACAGACAGTTGTCAATCTTTTACAGTCACTCCTGACGGAAACGCCGGGCAATGTGGCGGGTCCGGCGCCCGAATTGTCCGGTGTGGCGTCACGCCGCCATTGCTTTGCAGGCAACCCATTTGCGCGGAAACGGCCCGTGGCGCGACTGCACCGGCTTTGGCATCTGACAGGGACAGTGCGGCAGCGTTCTTTTCGTAAAAAGTATCCGGCTCATATGTCCAGCCGGCTGCCAGACGTTTTTCCTCTTTTTTAATGGAGATGCCGAGATATCGGCCCAACAGGGGAGCGGCGATGCGGGATTTCCATCCAAACGCGGCATAAAGATCGGTTAAAAGCAAATCCATTCGACTGGCCATCTCAGGGTTTTGTCCATACCATTTTCTCATTGCCCATACGGCGCCGGCCGAGGTGGTGGCCAGGGACTGGGCTTCCCATAAAAAGCGGTTCCGGATGCGCGGATTTGAATGGTTTTTATGTCGCTGCCAGCCGGTCAATTGGGTGCGAATCAGGCGCGCCAGGCTTGGACCGTTGACTTTGAAATCCTGGAGAAATGCTTTGTGGAGAAAGATTCTCTTCCTTTCCGTCATGAATATGCGGATGCCGGAAATTGAATCGATACTGTCCGTGGGCGTCGGCATGCGGGAATTCAGAAGGATCGATGAGCGTTTTTTCCGCTTTGTGCTTTTCATACAACGGCGTACCTGAATTGGGGGTATAGAGCATGAACTGGTGAAAATCGGTGCCATGGCTGACCGCATGGTCGATAATCCGGCTCATGTCTTCCGGCCGGTGGTGTTCCATGCCGATGATGGAAGATCCGAGCACCCGGATGCCGTGAGACTGCAATGACCGGACCAGGGACCTTGTATCGATGTTTTTGAGTTTCTGATACTGGCTTTGCTCGCCTTCAAGTCCCATCCATACCCATGATACGCCCAGTCCGATGAGCTGCTCCGCGGTGTATGACTGTAGAACACGCGCGGAGCTGAAGACATACAGGGCCCAGCTCTTGTTGTGCGTTTCCATCAATTCGAGCAGCCGCAGGGCCCGGCGGCGATGCAGCAGAAAATTCTCGTCCATGACAAAGAACGACTTGATTTTGAGCCGGTTTTCCAGTTCACACATGACGTTGAACAGCTCATCTCCGGTTTCGTAAAAATTGACGAATTTTCCCTTGCCGCCAAAAAGCGCCGAAGTCGAGCAGAAATTACAGCCGACCGGACATCCGGCGGATGGCAGCAGCATGGCCGCGGTGTCGCCGGGCTTTTCCTTGAGCGTCATTCCCATGATGCGGGTTCCATATCCCGAATACGTCAGCGGATGCCGGATCGGGGCGTGAACATCCTGACCGAGAAAGGCCCTGAACCAGGCCACGCCGTCTCCCTTGACGATATGATCCGCATGGACGATACCGTGAATATTCTCCAGGTTGGCGATGTGGCCGCCGAGGACAAGGGTTGCCCGGGGCTGATGCAGGCGCACCAGCTCGCACATGCGAATGACCTTGCCGACATTCGGAATAATCGCGCTGATGCCGATGATGTCGTAGGTATTGTTCCTGATTTCCTCGATAAAGCGGTCCTGTGCCGGAAAATCAAGCAGGGTACAGGGCGCATCGATATTGTTCTGAATAAGCATCAATCCAAAGCTGCGATGAAACATGCGAAGGGAAAATGCGCCCTGAAAGCGGGTCACCTGATTCTGATAAAGCTCCATCGGATTGATTTTTCGGCTGCCGAATGCGTCGTCTTGCGCATAGGGGCCGAAAACGCTGGATAATAGGACTCTGGCCTTTGTTGCCAGTGGATGTGTCGTTGCCATGATGTGTCTCCTTGTTTGCATTTGTAAGAGACTTCATCATAGCTCAGAATGCCTGCAATGGATAGCCGGTCCACGGCTTATTACAATGATATTACATAGCAAAACAGTGCTTTTAGTATGGCAACCGTGTAAAATATCTATAACTTATTGAAAATAAATTGGTATTGTCTATATTGATGCCCGTTGTAAGGAGCCGCTCAGGCAATCATCAGTTCGCGATCATCGAACGGTTTCATGATATATTCGAATGCTTTTATCTGCAGCAAGTGCCGAACAGATGGGTTATCTGAAAGCGCCGTCAAAAAAACCACCGGCAACTGGCATTCCTGACAGATCCCTTTAAAATCTGCAATACTGGCTCAGTCTTGGCCTGATGCCTTGTCCGGCCTTTGCGCAGACGCCTTGTCAAGATCAATGATCTTTTTTCCGCACACATACGCCTTAGTAGCATATTGGGTGATATTTTGAAATTTATGGATGATCTTCCGCATTTCTTCGACATTTTTTTTCAGGAGACGGTATAATTTGGCTTGGCGTTGATCCGCATCCAAGGCGGGCGCCAATTTTTCGGTGCAGATTGACACCACCTGGAGCGGATTGTTGAGTTCATGTCCGACAGCTCCGGCTATCTCCAGGACCGAGAGCAATTTTTCCTTTTCCAACTGCTCATTTTCAGCCTGCTTGACTTTGGAGATATCCATGAAATAGCACACAGCCGCGCGTCTGCCCTGGTATTGGATGGAGGTGGCGGTTTCAAGAATCCATTTTGGGTTGCCATCTTTGTTGTCGATCAGAAATTCATAGGGAAACTGGCGCACCCCTTTTAACATCGAGATGCAGTTCTCCCTGGCCTGACCTCTGTGCTGGGGTTGAACGATGAGCAACGGTTTGGTGCCGATCAGTTCGTCCTTACCATATCCCGTGATGCGCATGAACTCCGGATTTACATATCTGAAGCGGGCATCCTGGACGATGTATCCGCCGATGGGGGAGTTGTGCAGGCTCAGTTCGAACTCTTTTTCAACCTGGTGACGCCAGGTGTTGTCCCGAATAAATCCTTCTATGGTCACAGGCGTACCATCGGGATCTCGCACCACGCTCCAGCGGTCGTGCATTACACGAATGGAACCGTTGTTTTCCAGCAGGCGATACTCGATATCCCCTGTGGAATTGGAAGGTTCAAACGACAGCGCCCTGGCCGCCTTGACCTTTGCACGGTCGTCAGGATGGATATGCAGGAGAACGCTCTTTGGGGAGAGAACTCTCCCCTCGCTTTCTTCGATCGAATACAACGACAAAAACAGTTTGTTGAAGAATGAGAAGGTTTGCGATTCGATATCGAACTGATAGATAGCATCCTGGGATCGGTTCGCTAGTTGCTTGAATTCCTCTGACAAAAGGCGGATTATGGTGTTGTCCTGCTTTTTGGAGTCCGCCAATTCGTGCTCCAACGCCTTGACCCGAGCCTCCAGTTCTTCACAAGTGTGCTTTTTAGACATGGGGACTCCAATGGTCCAACAAACCAATATGGTTTATTTCCGATAAGATGCTTTTCTCAACTCAAGTATTCCTTGCATATATCCTTGAGTTCGGCCATTTTGCTCAGCCGATGGTGTCAACCGCTGCAAAACGGGGCTCATGAAGCGGGATGAGAATATCGGCCAGGGCTTTGACTTTCAGCATCAGGTTATACGATTCGACGACATTGACATGGGTTCCCGGCGGGATGACCTCCATTTCCATGGCTTTGACAGCGGCCGGCGGGTCAAAATTCTCCATGATGACGCAAAAGCCGGTTATGGCGGCAATGCCTGCCGAAGTCTGCACCAGGACTGTCAGCCCGCCCGGGGTATGTGCCGGCGTATGAAGGACCGAAATGCCGGGCAGGATCTCCATGTCTTCGTGCACGGTCTGGATCTGACCGTTTTCCGCGATCTCGCAGATATAATCCTCCATATAGCGGTAATCCAGCGGATGCGGATTGTGAATGGTTTCCAGCTCTTTTTCATGCACGAAAAACCGGGCATTACCGCATTTGTAATCGTTTTCGCAGTGATCGTTGTGAAGGTGGGTATGAATGACCACATCAATGTCTTCAGGGGTCAGGTTCCAGCGTGCCAGGCCTTCCTCGAATCGATAGATTCTGCCGCCGATGGCCTTTTCCCGTTCAGGGGATTGAATCGGGTTCATTTCACCCGTGTCCACCAGAATTTTCGGGCCATTTCCTTCAATGTACCAGCAGAAGATCGGAATGGTATAGGACTGACCCTGGCCATGCTGGTAGGTCATCATGCTCTTGTCAAAGACCTTGGTTCCCACAACAATGGGATGAATGCGATATGTTTCCATAAAATCACCTGTTCAAAATGAGTGAAGCTATCCTTTACGAACAGGTTACTGCGTCGAGGGAAATTCTGTCAAGAAGTGATTTGGTATTGTTATATATCCTTATATTTTTCGGCAAGAACTATGGTGTTGTATTTTTAATCTATTTTCTGATATGAAATGTGAATAACGACATTGCCTTCAAGGAATTGGCTTTTCTGTCAAGGCGTGTTCCCGGCAAATATGCATACAATTTCGATTTATCAGGTGATTATCATGACGAGCAAAACCCACTTATGAAGAACTGGAACAAAGGGTTAACGCATTAGAAGCCACCGATATTTCCGAGCTCAGGCAGTCGCGGGAGACGCTGCAAAAGCGCGCCGAGGAACTGACCGCCCTGAACGCACTGGGAAGGGAATTCACGCTCACGCTTTCTCTGGAGCAGACCTGTGCGGTCGGGTTGAAGGGCATGGCTCAGCGCGGTTCGTCCGGATATGGCCTTTCTTTTCCTGCGAGAGGGGCAACGGCTGATCCTGCAGGACATTCTGCCGCCCGCGGCCAGACAGCAGCTGGGTGAGGTGCCCGAACACCGGGTCGGCGAGTGTCTGTGCGGACTGGTCGTCAAGGAAAACAAACCGATTTTTTCGATCAATATTTCTGATGATTCTACGCTGCACCTGGGAAGAATGCAAGAAAGCCGGCATCAGGTCGTTTGCCGCGCTGCCGCTGCAAAGCGGGGAAGAAACCATCGGCGTCATCGGTCTGGCTTCGGAAACCGAACGGGATTTTGAACAGCAGGCCGGTTTTCTCGAAACCCTGGCAAGTCAGGTTGCCGCTTCCATGGTGAACGCCCGGCTGTTTGACGCCGTGCAGCAGGAACTGGCGGAACGCAAGCGGGCCGAAGCCTCGGCGCATTACGAAAGAGAAAGGTTTCAGACCCTCTTGCAGCATGCGCCCATTGGCATATTATCGATTGATAAAGCCGGAAGATTCACTTATGCCAATCCCAAGTTCACGGAGATCTTCGGCTATGACCTTACGGATGTTCCCGACGGAAGAACCTGGTTCCGGCTGGCCTATCCGGATCCGCAGTACAGAAAACAGGTCATCGCAGACTGGATGAATGACTTGAAGGCCCATCACTCGGGAGAACAGCGCCCCAGGGTCTTTGACGTCATCTGTAAAGATGGCGGTAAAAAAGTAATCAATTTCATACCGGTCAGTCTGGAAACCGGTGAAAACCTGGTTGTCTGCGAGGACATCACCGAGCGGTTGACCCTGGAAGACCAGCTTCAGCATGCCCAGAAGATGGAGGCTGTCGGCATTCTGGCAGGCGGGGTGGCCCATGACTTCAACAACCTGCTCCAGGGCATCAGCGGCTATACCCAGCTTCTGATGATGGATAAGAACGCCGGTGATCCGGACCTTCGCCAAACTGAAAGCAATCGAAAAATCGATTGCCCGGGCGGCCCAGCTTGTCCGTCAACTCCTTTTGTTCAGCCGCAAGGATGTGGCGGAGCGCCGCAACGTCAATCTCAGCCAGGAAATGGGGCAGGTTGTCAGGATTCTGGAACGCACCATTCCCAGGATGATTGACATCGAACTGCATCCGGGCAGCCGGCTGTGGACGGTGAAAGCCGATCCGGCGCAAATCGAGCAGGCCCTGCTGAACCTGGGGATCAATGCCGCGGACGCCATGCCGGATGGGGGAAGGCTCATCATTCAAACCCGGAATGTGGTGATGGACGAAAACCATGCGCGGCAGCACATCGGCGCTCCCCCGGGAAATTATGTGCTCTTGACCGTCTCCGACACCGGCTGCGGCATGGACAAAGAAACCCTCGATCACATCTTCGAACCGTTTTTTACCACCAAGGGGATCGGCAAGGGCACGGGACTGGGGCTGGCATCGGTTTATGGCATTATCAAGGGGCACGGCGGGTATATCCACTGCGAGAGCAGCTCCGGCCAGGGAACGACGTTCAAGATTTATCTGCCGGCCATCGGGCATGAGGATGCCGCTGCCGGTCCCCAGTCCTCTGGAAACGCCGCCTGAAGGCGGAGCGGAAACCATTCTTGTCGTCGATGATGTGCCGGACATCAGGCAGCTGGCCTCAGCAAATGCTTCAGCGTTTCGGCTATAAGGTCCTGACCGCCGCCAGTGGTGAAGAAGCGCTTCAGCTTCATGCCGGACGCAAAGAACCGATCGATCTGACCATCCTGGATCTGGGCATGCCGGGCATCGGCGGAAGCCGGTGCCTGAAGGAACTGCTGGCGATTCAACCCTTTTGCCAAAATCCTGATCGCCAGCGGTTATCTTGGCGATGACACGGTGAAAAAAACCCTGGAATCCGGAGCCGCCGGTTTCATCGGCAAACCATATCAGCTCACGGAGCTTCTGAACCGGGTGCGAAGCATTCTGGGAGCGCCTGATCATCCCTCAGACATCTGAAAAACCTGAAGGAAGGTTCCTTACTCTTTCGCCGGTGTCTGGCCGTTATGCGCCCGGACGGCTTCGCGTCAGCGCGCCGTAAATTCGAAGCAGCCTGGCCGGAAGCTCCCGGACATCCGATATCACGTTGTGATGGACATTTCCATAAAGATCATCGAGCCTGGCGTCGCTTTGCATGTTCACGGTGACGGCATGGGTATGAATGCGGCGGGAAAGGGCTTCGCCAATGGCTTTGCGGGTATCGGAAATGGCATATCCCTGCTTGTAGTCCACATCATTGGGAAAACCGTCCCCCAGAATAACCATCAGCCTGACGCTGGCCGGAATTTTTTCAAACTGGGCGGTTGCATGCCGAATGGCGGCGCCCATCCGCGTGCCGCGCTGGGGAGATAGGCCGCTGATTCGCCTGCGGACGGCATCATTGAGGGGCTCGTCGAATTCCTTGATGTGCGTATAATCCACGCAATGGCGCCCGTTTCCGGAAAAACCGGCAATGGCAAAGGTATCTCCCACGATGCCGAGGGCTTCGCAAAACAGCACCATGGCCTCTTTTTCAACATCCAGCACCGTGGCGCCGGCATCGGAAGGACCGCTCGCCAGGGCGTTGCCCGTTGACCGGGAAAGATCGACCAGCAGCAGGACCGCCACATTCCGCTCCTGCTTGATCCGTTTGATGTAAAGCCGGTCCGAGGGAATCAGACCCGCCTTTTTATCCAGAACAAAATCCAGAATGGCCCGGTAATCCAGCTCATCGCCTTCTGTCCAGTTTCGCAGCAGCTTCAGTCCCTGGGGTTTCATCAGCTCGAAGGCATAACGGATCTGGCTGACCAGCTCCCGGTATCGCGCCAGCGTCTGGTCGTAAAAACCGGCGCCTGCGCCTTCCACCCTGCGATCCACCACGCGAACGTGGTTGTGCAGATAGTCGCTGTGATGGCTGTCCCACTCCCGGTACCAGGTTGCAGGGAGCGTATCGTGAATGGCCGTTGTATCCAGCAGGCCGGGAATTTCCGACAGGTCCAGATCCGACAGATCCATGGAAACCGCAGCCGCGTGATCACGGAGTTCTGGATGGGTCCGCGCCTTGAGATGCCCGGACCAGATTGAGAATATCGTTTTTGCCGATTTTTCCCGTGGTGATCCGCCAGTAGTTTTCTGATTTCGGATTTGTAAAGCTTGATGCCTTTTTCAGCCAGTTTGCGCTTGAGAAGGGCCGCTTTTTTCTCAATGGGCCGATCCATCGCCAAATCCGGCCGCAGGCTCCTGCCAAAAGGGGTTTTCAGCCGGCAGTCGCTTTCAAGGCAGGCTGCCTTCAGGCAGGATTCAATCCGGGGATACGATTTCCATACCAGGGCGGCGCAGTCCTCAACCCTGGCGGTTTTTTCGATGAACCGGCAAAAATCCAGGGCAACGGCATCGATGGACGGGGACAATTTTCGATTCCGGCCCCGGTGAGGGCAGGCTCCCGGATTTCAGGATCACGGACGCCAAGCGCAATTTTCAAATAAAGGGCTTCAAGGGGGCTTTCCCGGAGGCCGTCCGGATAAATGCGCTTTGCCTCCCGGATCAAAACCGGCATCGATTGGCGGATAATCCCCGGATAACGCCGCTCCAGGATGATCCGTATCCGGCCATGTTCAAAAACAGTCAATAAATCGGCAGCCAGCGCGGGATTTGGAAACATGCGGCAAAACAGGCTCATATCCGAAGCCGTTAAGGCATCTTCGCCTTTTTCCGGCTCCGGGTCACGGACGTCCGCAATCCTGATTTGCCGTAACTGATCGCCGGCTCCCTGAGCGCCGATCTTCGATATCCGCGGAGTCGCAGCAGGCTTCAATCGCCATTTCCAGATCAAATTCATAGGTTCCGAATTCATGATAACAGGCTTCAAGCCGGGTCAGGCATTTATACAGGAAAAGGTTTTCAGACTTTCTGTCAAAAAGGCTGATTTCATCCGGCAGAGACAATGCGGTTTCCGCGGGAACATGCCAGCGGCGCATCCGGAGTGAACGAGCCGGTATCCGAAAGCTCGGAAAAAGGGCAGACGGAAAGCGCTTTGCCGGTTCTGGCCTGAAGGTAACGGTTCAATCCCGTGCTGGATCTGGGAAAAAGATACGGCTACCTGAAGCTCATCCACCAGATCCCGTGCCTGTTGGGATTCAAGGGATAAAAACCGGGCCCGGCCGCCTTGTCCTGGGCGAATCGGGTCAGTCCTTCGGATACAAATCGGGGCAGGGCCTGACCGTCCAAAAGGGAGGCCCCGCGCAGCATGCCATCCAGAAATCCATCCACCATGCCCGGGATCTGCCCGGGCAACCCGCATCAGTTGCCCGATCTGAAAAAGCCGGCGGGAAGGAGAAAAGGATTGAACCGCCCTGGGGAGGATGTGGCAGAGATGTTTGCACTGGTTGTAGGAAAGATCCGGGGAAAGGGCGCTTTCAAGAAGGTCCAGAAAGGCAAGGCCCGAAGCGATGTCTTTGGATTCCAGAAGATAAGACAGGGTTTCAAACGGGCCTTGCAGCGTGTAGGTTCCGATTTTCAGCAGGGCATGGGTCGTATCGTTAAACCGTTCGATCAGACTGTTATCCCCTGTCTTTAGAACCGGAACCAGGTGAATGGCCATGATCCTGCCGATTGCAGCGCTTTTTTCTCCCGCTTCCCTGACCTTAAGGCGGAACATTTCCAGATGATCCGGGCTCACCCTTCCGGCAAGTTCGATAAGCCCTGCTGCAACCGCATGGCCAAAGGCGGTTTCCCGAGACAGCCCCCAGATTGTCTCCTCAACGATCAGACGCAAGCTCAATTTCAGTTACCGGAGGAAGACGGCCCGACAATTTTTCCCGTACCATGGACGCTGTTTCCGGATCTGCCAGAAACAGCATGGACATCAGCTCATCACGCGCATTCATGCAATTAACCATAGCATATCCGGCATACGGGTCAACGTCTAATCAAGCAACACAATCGTAAATCACGCCTTTGCGTTCAACAAACTATTGACAACAGCAGTAAAAAACGGCTTAGGTGAAAAAAGTTTTTTTTGGGCCTTGAACGGTTTTTCCTTCATTGAAAAGGATATTGTCATGCTTCGAAAGCGGGTGGGGCTGATTCTGGTTCTTTTTTTTCTGAACGGCACGGTGTTTGCCCAGGAGGCGCCGCGCATCTTAAGCTTTGTTCCCCAGGGGACGGTAAAATCCATCCGGCAGGTGCGCGCGGTGTTTTCATCGGCCATGGTGGCTTTCGGTGACCCCGGGGCCGGGCCGAATCCTTTTGCCATTTCCTGTCCGGAGCCGGGCCGGGGCCGATGGGTCGATCCCCATAACTGGGTCTATGATTTTGATCGCGATCTGCCCGGCGGGATTCGATGCAGCTTCAAGCCGATTCCGGGCCTGCGGACGCTGGACGGGCAGGAAATCGCCGCTGCGGGAAAGTTCTCTTTTTCCACGGGCGGACCGGCGGTGATTGCGGCCACGCCATATGATGGCGACAGCCGGATTGCCGAGGATCAGGTGTTTATCCTCACCCTCGATGCGCCGGCAAACGAAGCCTCGGTGCTTGCCGGCGTGGGTTTTGCCATTGCCGGCATCCGGCAGCGGGTGGATGTGCAGATCATCAAGGGGGAGCAGCGGGAAGCCATTTTAAAGGCCAATTCCTGGCTGATGAAAGCCGGGAGCGATCCCGGCCGGTATCTGCTCTTGCAGTGCCGCCAGCGCTTCCCCGAGCAGGCCAAGGTGAACCTGGTCTGGGGCAGGGGGGTCAAATCCGCAACCGGCGTGGCGACGCAGAAGGATCAGGTGCTGCATTACAAAGTAAGGGATGCTTTTTTTGCCGAATTCCATTGCGAGCGGGAAACCCCCCGGTCGGGCTGCATTCCGGTTCTGCCGTTCAGCCTCGAGTTCAACGCACCCCTGGATCCGGATTTCTCCGGCGAAGTCGTGCTGAAGGGGCCGGATGGGAGCGTTCAGAAAGCGCCGCTCAGCCGGTCCGCGGGGCAGGTCCGTTTTAACGGGCCGTTTCCGGAAAACGCCGAGTTCCAGTTGGAGATTCCAGAAGGCCTCCGGGATGATGCGGGCAGGCGGCTTTCAAACTCCGGCCGGTTTCCCCTCAAGGTTCGGACCGGCGCCTATCCGCCCCTGGCCAAGTTTGCGGCCCGCTTTGGGATCATCGAGTTGAATGCCGAGCCGGCCCTGCCCCTGACCCTTCGAAACATCGAGCCCGATATGAAAGCGCGCATGGTCAAAGTCGAAAATGCGGATGCCGGACTGAGCGCCGGGGTGACGGGCAGGCGCTTGAATATTCCGCCGGAAAGGGCCCAGGATGTCCAGTACTGGCTGAGGAAAGTCGCTGCCGCCGCCCGGGAAAAGTCGCTTTTTGATGCCCAAGACAAGCCTTCTGGATTTGCCGTGCCCAAAGCCCATGGCCCCGGAGCTTTCGAGGTCGTGGGGATTCCGCTGAAAAAACCGGGCCTTTATGTCGTTGAGATTGAAAGCGTCATTCTGGGAAAGGCGCTTTTGAATCCGCCAAGGCCCATGTTCGTGACGGCGGCCGCCCTGGTCACGAACATGTCCGTTCACTTCAAACAGGGGCGCGAATCTTCCCTGGTTTGGGTGACGACCCTGGACCGGGCCGAGCCCGTGAAAAACGCCGCCGTGGCCGTGATGGACTGCAGGGGAAATGTCCTCTGGCAGGGCAGCACCGATGACAGCGGCATTGCCCGGATCGACAACGCCCTTCCCGATGCCGCAAACCTGTCCGATTGCCAGTATGAAACGCCCGAGTATGACGATTCCCGGATGGGCGCGCTGCGCAGCCTGGGGCAGGGGCTGTTCATCACGGCCCGGACCGCGGAAGACATGAGCTTTGTCCATTCAAGCTGGAATGAGGGCATCGAGAACTGGCGCTTCAATCTGCCTGGCGAAAGCGAGACGGGTTCGGTTGCCGCCCATACCATCTTTGACCGGTCCCTGCTTCGGGCCGGCGAAACCCTGCATATGAAGCATGTCATCCGCGGCCGCACCACGGGCGGATTTTCCGTCCCGGCTGAAAAACTGCTGCCGGACACGGCCGTTATCCGTCATGTCGGCAGCAGCCAGGCCTATGTCTTTCCCCTGAGCTGGGATAAGTCGGGGGTGGCGGAGACCACCTGGGAAATTCCGAGGGAGGCAAAGCTGGGCGGCTACAGCGTGACCCTCGGCAGTAAGCGGCGCGGGGACGCGGAAGATGCCCGGACTTCCGGTGGCGGTGACGAAGATGGGATCGCGGATGAAAATTCCCGGTATTCCGGCCGGTTCCGTGTCGAGGAGTTCCGGGTCCCGCTGTTAAAGGGAACCATCCAGGCGATGGCCGAGCCCCTGGTCAATTGCCGGGATGCCGTGGTGGACCTGAGCGTTCAGTATCAGTCGGGCGGCGGGGCCGGCCTTTTGCCCGTAAAACTTCGGACAGCGGTCGGCGACAAGGCGCTTTCCACATTTGAAGGCTTTGAAGATGTCGTTTTTGGAAACGGGGGCGTCCGGGAAGGCCTTTTCAGGCAGGGAGAGCCGGCGGATTCCGGAGAAGGCCGCGGCAGGGGATAAGCGGTCAACTCCGGAGAGCCGGGATCTGGTTCTGGATGCGAACGGGTTTGCGCGCACGCAGGTTTCCCGTCTTCCGCCCTCGGATCGGCCCCGGGAGATGACGGCGGAAATGGAGTTTGGCGACCCCAACGGCGAGATCCAGACCGTTTCCAGCCGGATAACGCTCTGGAACTCGGGGCGTATCGTCGGCATTCAGCCCGAAAACTGGACCCGGTCCACGGAAAGCCTCCGGTTCCGGACCGCGGTGGTGGATATCGCGGGAAAGCCGGTCGCCGAAGCACCGGTCAAGGTAACGCTGTTTCAGAGAAGCGTCATATCGCACCGCAAGCGGCTGGTGGGCGGCTTTTACAGCTATGACCACAGCACCGAGATCAAGCGGGTCGGCACTTTTTATGATGGTAAGACGGGCCCGGACGGGCTGCTTTACTGCGAAGGCAAGTCTCCGGTGTCCGGAGAGGTGATCCTGGTTGCGGAAAGCCGGGACGATGCCGGAAACCGGACGTTCGCCAATCAGAGCATCTGGATTGCCGGAAAAAACGAATGGTGGTTCGAGAGCGAAAATGACGACCGGATGGATCTGATTCCGGTCAAAAAACGCTTCGAGCCCGGTGAGACAGCCTCATTTCAGGTGCGCATGCCGTTTCGGGAGGCAACGGCACTGGTCACCGTGGAACGGGAAGGCGTCATGGAGACATGGGTCCGGAAACTGTCGGGCCGCGAGCCGGTCGTCACGGTTCCTGTTCTGGAAAATTATGCGCCCAACGTCTTTGTTTCGGTTCTGGCGGTGCGCGGGCGAATGACCGAGGTTCAGCCAGCGGCCATGGCCGATCTGGGCAAGCCCGCCTTCAAGGTCGGCATGGCGGAAATCAATGTCGGATGGAAGGCCCATGAGCTGAAAGTGGCGGTGGAAACGGACAAAAAGACATACAAAGTCCGCGAAAAGGCTGCTGTGTCCGTCAAGGTGACAACGGCGGACGGCAAGGCGCCCCCGCCCGGCGCGGAAATCGCCCTTGCCGCAGTGGATGAGGGATTGCTGGAGCTGATGGCAAATGCAAGCTGGAACATTCTGCCGGCCATGATGGGCCGGCGCGGCTGCGCGGTCCAGACCGCAACGGCCCAGATGCAGGTCGTTGGCAAACGCCATTTCGGCTTGAAGGCGCTTGTCCAGGGCGGCGGCGGCGGCCGTCAGGCAACGCGCGAGCTCTTTGACACCCTGCTTTTGTGGCAGGGCAGGCTTTTCTTGAACGATCGCGGCGAGGTCCGGATCGACGTGCCGCTGAATGACAGCATCAGCGCCTTTCGCATCGTGGCCGTGGCAACCGGCGATACCGGCATGTTCGGGACCGGTTCGGCCGTGATTCGATCCACTCAGGATTTGGCGATTTTCTCCGGCCTGCCGCCCCAGGTGCGCGAAGGCGATGCCTACCGGGCCGGGGTGACGGTGCGTAACGCCTCGCATCAACCCGTGGCCGTGAAGGTTTCAGCCCGGGCCGGCGGTGTTGCGGCCCTGCCCGAGGCGCCGCCGGCCACGATTTTGCCTGGTGAGGCCAGTGAAATCGGCTGGGACGTGACGGCCCCATCGGGCGTGGAAAGTGTATCCTGGGAGATAGACGCAGTTTCGGCCGAAAGCGCGGTCCAGGACCGCATCCGCCTGGTTCAAAAAGTCATACCGGCCGTGCCGCTTCGCGTGCTTCAGGCCACCCTGTCCCGGGTGCAAGGCGATATTTCGATGCCGATTGCGCCTCCGGAAGGGGCGCTTGCCGGCGGCGGGATTCGCGCCGGGGTCCGGGCAAGGCTTGCGGACAGCCAGTCGGCGGTGACCGACTACATGAAACACTATCCTTACGGGTGTCTGGAACAGAAAATCTCGACGGCGGTGGCCTTGCGGGACAAAGCCCGGTGGAACCACTGGATGGCACGGATTTCCGGCTATATGGATGCGGAGGGTCTTGCCAAATACTTTCCAGCATCCCAAGCCGGCGACCCGGTTCTGACCGCCTACCTGATCGCCATCAGTCACGAAGCCGGCTGGGACTTGCCGGAAGCGTTCATTTTGCAGGCGGCTTCGGGACTTCGCAAATTCGTGGACGGCGGCATCATCCGGCACGGAATCTTTCCTTCGGCGGATTTGACCCTGCGGAAACTATCTGCCATCGAAGCGCTTTCCAGAATCGGAAAGGCCGATGCCGGGCTGTTGGATTCGATTGTCGTCGAGCCCGATGCCTGGCCCACATCCGCTGTGATCGACTGGGTGAACATTTTGTCCCGTCTGGACCTGCCCAGGCAAAAAGAGATGCAAATGGAGGCCGAGCAGATCCTTCGGTCCCGGCTGTCATTTCAGGGGACTGTCATGGGGTTTTCCACCGAGAATTCGGATCGGCTCTGGCACCTCATGGTGTCCGGTGATGTCAATGCCGCCAGGCTCATTTTGACGGCGATGCGGCTGGCGGGATGGGAGCCAGATATCCCGCGGCTCGTTCGCGGGGCACTTGGCAGGCAAAAATCCGGATGGTGGGATCTGACCACGGCCAATGCCTGGGGGGTCCTGGCCATGGAGGAATTTTCGCGGCGCTATGAGCCGGAGCCGGTCACCGGCGAGACGACAGTCAAGCTTTCGGATCAGGTCCACCGCTTCGACTGGGCGTCATTCCCGCAAGGGGCGACGGCAACCTTGGCCTGGCCGGCTGAAAAGACCCGCATGTCCGCGGTGCATCAGGGACAGGGCAATCCGTGGCTTTTGCTTCAAAGCGTGGCAGCGATCCCGCTCAAAGCGCCCGTATCCAGCGGCTATGAGATCAAGAAATACCTTTTTGCCGTGGAGCGAAAGGCGCCGGACCGGTGGACCCGTGGCGATACGCTGCGCGTGCGGCTGGAGATTACCGCCCAATCGGACATGACCTGGGTTGCGGTTTCCGATCCGGTGCCGGCCGGCGCCGCCATTCTGGGGACGGGCCTGAAAAGGGACTCCAGTCTCCTGACCCGGGGTGAGGATCAGAAATCAAACGTGCGGCCGGTATTCGAGGAGCGGTCGCTTTCGGCGTTTCGGGCTTATTTTGATTATGCGCCCAAGGGATCATGGGCAATGGAATACACCCTGCGCCTGAACCAGAGCGGAACATTCCAGCTTCCGCCGACGCGTGTCGAGGCCCTGTATGCCCCGGAAATGTACGGAGAGGCGCCGAATGCGGTTTTTGAGATTGACCGCTGACGCCATGAAAATGAGACTGCTTTTCATGCCTGGGTTAATTCTGGGCCTTCTCATGCCGCTCTGGCCGGCCCTGTCGCGCGCGGAAGCCTTGCTGCCGAACCATGCAAAGGTGCGCGCCGGCTTTCAGGCATCGGATGCGCAGCTTCTGGACCGCTATGGCGAGGTGTTGCACGAGATCAGAATCGATCCAAGCGTCAGGCGCCTTTCCTGGACGCAGCTTTCCGACATCTCGCCCGCGCTCCGGCAGGCCGTTGTGAGGGCAGAAGACCGGCGCTTTTTTTCGCATCACGGTGTGGACCCTGCGGCATTGGGTATGGCCGCGATCTCAAGCATTTTCTCCGGAAAGCCAAGGGGCGCCAGCACCATCAGCATGCAGTTGGCCGCTTTACTGGACAAAAATCTTCAGGCGGCCAGGGGCCGGCGGTCCCTGCGGCAGAAGTGGCTTCAGATTCAGGCCGCCCGGAATATTGAGCGCCTCTGGAGCAAGGATGAGATTCTGGAGGCCTACCTGAACCTCGTTTATTATTCCGGCGAATTTCAGGGCGTGGGCGCTGCCGCCAGGGGCCTTTTCGGAAAATATCCCCACGGTCTGGACACGGCTGAGTCGCTGGTCCTTGCGGCCCTTGTCCGCGCGCCCAATGCCGCCGCCGCTCATGTAACCCAAAGGGCGGCGCGATTGAATCGCGCCATGGGCTGGCAGACCCCGGATGCGCGGATCCGGGAAAAGATCACGCAGGCCCTGACGGGCCCCCGATCCATCCGGGGCAGCGCAAATCTGGCGTCCCATGTCGCCGGCAGGCTTCTGAAAGGCGGCAGAGAGGCTGCGGTTGCTTGCACGCTCGATGCCGGGTTGCAGCGGTTTTCAGAGCAGCGTCTGGCGCACCACCTGATTTTGCTGAAAGCGCGCCATGTCGGGGAAGGCGCCGTTCTTGTCGCCGAGAACCGGACCGGAGACATCCTTGCCTATGCAAGCCACACCGCAGACCCGGCACGCTCGCGATTCGTGGACGGGGTTATCGCCAAACGCCAGGCAGGATCTACGTTGAAGCCATTTCTTTACGGCGCTGCCTTTGAACGGCGGATTCTGACCCCAGCCTCCCTTCTGGATGACGGCCCGCTGGATCTGGCGGTTTTCGGCGGCATCTATCAGCCCGCAAATTACGACCATCAGCACCGGGGCCAGGTGACGGCCAGGGTCGCACTGGCATCGTCCCTGAACATTCCCGCGGTGCGGGCGGCGGAAATGCTCGGCATCGAGGCGTTTGTCCGGACATTGCGGGATGTTGGGATCGATAAGTTAAACGATTCGGGCGCGTTTTACGGCCCGTCCCTGGCCCTTGGCTCGGCGGATGTTTCGCTGCGGGAGCTTGTGAACGCTTACCGGACCCTTGCCAATGGCGGAATGATGAGCCCGATGCATCTGCGTCCCCTGGAAGAAAACCAGGAGATGGCCGCAAAACGGGTGTTTTCGAATGAAACCGCCTTTCTGGTCTCGGATATTCTCTCCGACCGCCAGGCCCGCAGCCTGACCTTCGGCCTGGAAAACGCGCTATCCACGCGCTTCTGGACGGCCGTTAAAACCGGCACCAGCAAGGACATGCGGGACAACTGGTGCGTGGGGTATTCGCGGCAATACACGGTCGGGGTGTGGGTCGGCAATTTCTCGGGTGAACCCATGTGGAACGTCAGCGGGTTGACCGGCGCCGCGCCGTTGTGGCTGGAGATCATGAACCGGCTGCATCCGCAAAATGACAATACGCCGGTCAGCCCCCCGGACGGGGTCATCCGGCGCCAGGTTTCCGCGATCCTTGAAGGGGGGCCTGAACATCCGGAGTGGTTTATCCGCGGCACCGAACCGGCGACGGCATCTATCCAGGCCATTGGCCCGATACCCCATATCGTCTATCCGCCTTCCGGCGCCGTGTTCGCCCTGGATGCCGATATCCCGAAAAACCGGCAGCGGATATTTTTCACGGCAAGCGACCGGATAAAGGGGCTTTGCTGGGTGCTGGACGGAAGGCCTTTCAGGGCTGCGGCTGGAAAGGCCGCCTGGAGTCCGTCATCCGGCCATCATGAACTGGCGCTTTGCGATGCCGGCGGCGCGACGCTGGATTCCGTCCGGTTTCAGGTGCGCGGACACAGCGGGTCGCATGAATAGGACAGAACATGATTGGAATTGCAGGACTATGATTCAATTGGACATTGTGAAACGCACAAACGAGGATTCACCGGCACTCTGGCCTATCTGTTTCTGGTGATCGCGCCGTTATGCTGGGCGGCGAATGTTGTTCTGGCCCGTGGCGTGATTCATCTCATTGCACCTGTCAGTCTGGCCTTCTGGCGGTGGTTGATCGCCTTTCTGATCCTTTTGCCGTTTACCTGGACCCACATCAGACAGGACTGGAAAACGGCGATTCGGCCACTGGAAAATCCTGGCCGTTCTGTCGATTCTGGGGATCAGCAGCTTTAATACCTTGCTTTACACCGCCGTCCACACCACGACAGCCATCAATGTGGCCCTCATCCAGACGGCGATGCCGTCCATGATTATCCTGATCTCCCGCCTGTTCTTTCAGGAGCGAATCCGCATGGTCCAGTTTGTCGGGGTGACTGGCTGCGTTTTGGGTGCCGGCGTGGTCGTCCTGAGAGGAAGTTTTCACACCTTTCTGAAACTGTCCTTTGTCAAAGGCGATCTGCTGATGCTGACCGCGGTTTTTTTCTACGCACTGTACTGCGTGCTCCTGCGGAAACGGCCGCGAATGCATCCGATGAGTTTTTTGACGTACACCTTCGGCATCGGGGTGATGGGGCTTATTCCCCTCTATGCCTGGGAGTCGGCGACACTGGGCCCCGTTGTCTTTAGCCGGGAGGCGGCTCTGAGCATTATTTACGTTGCGGTATTTCCTTCGATTGTCGCATATTTTTGCTGGAACCGCGGCATCGAGATGATCGGCGCCAGCCGCGCCGGGCTTTTCATCAACCTGGTTCCGGTTTTTGCATCCATCATGGCGATTCTCTGGCTGAATGAATCCCTGGAAATTTTTCATGTTGCGGGTATGGCGCTGATCTTTGGCGGCATGATCCTGTTCAACCGCTGAATTATATGGATAAAACAAGAAGCCCCCGTGACCGCTTGACGCCGGTCTGATTTTTTATTGCCAAAACATCGGCGGCTGTAGTATTTTTCCCGGATGACTGACTTTAAAAAAACATGCTGCCCAACGGAGGTTCGCCATAAACAGCAAGGATAAACAGCTCGAAAAAGCCGCGGGACTGCTCAAGCAGGCCGAAAAGGAGCTGCTCCGGGCAAATGAAGTTTTGAAACTGATCCTCGACAAAAGCCCTTTCGGAGTCGCGGTGATCGGCAGGGACCGGAAGGTCCGATGGGCCAACCAATATGTTTGTTCGCTTGCCGGTGTGGAAGACGCATCGGATTTTTGCGGCAAGGAATGCGGCGAGTATTTTTGCCCGGCTTCGCAGACCGAGTGTCCGATTCTGGACAGGCATCAGGTGATTGACAACTCCGAACGTATTTTTCGCCGCAAGGACGGTCTGGAAATCCCGATCCTCAAGACCGTTATGGAAATCGAAATGAACGGCGAATCGGTCCTGCTGGAAACATTCGAGGACATCACCGAGCGAAAGCGGGCCGAGGACGCGCTGAAATTTTCTCTGTCTTTGCTCGACGCCGCCCTGGAATCAACCGCCGATGGCCTCCTCATCGTTGACAGCAAAGGCAAGGTTACAAAATATAATCAGAAATTTGCCAGGATGTGGAAAATATCGGAGGCTGTTATCGCCGGTTATGATGCAAATAAATTATTAATTTCCGTGGCGGATCAAGTGTTCGACCCCGCGCGGCTTTTAGCCAGAGTCAGGGAGATTTACGCCCATCCGCAGGAATCGAGTTTCGATCAGGTTACATTTCTGGATGGCCGTGTTGTCGAACGTTACTCCCAGCCTCAAAAAATAGGAAATCATGTCGTCGGGCGCGTATGGTCGTTTCGAGACATTACCGAGAGCAAACGGGCCGAGGCGGCGCTGCGGGAAAGTGAGGAAAAATTCCGGCTGACCTTTGATTTCAGCCCGGATGCCGTGAATGTCAATCGCCTTGAAGACGGCATGTTCGTCGATATCAACGAAGGGTTCATGCAGGCAACCGGCTACAGCCGCGAAGAGGTTATCGGCAGGACTTCCCTGGAAATCAACATATGGCATGATCCCGCCGATCGGGAAAAACTGGTTCAGGGGCTTCAGAAAAATGGTAATTACCAGAACCTCGAAAGTCAATTCCGAAGAAAAGACGGCAGCCTCATCACTGCATTGATGTCCGCAAGAGTCATTTCCCTGAAAGGCGTTCCGCATATCATTTCCATCACGCGCGACATTACGGAACGCAAAATGATTGCCGCAAAACTTCAGCAGGCCCAGAAATTCGAAGCCATTGGAACGCTTGCCGGCGGTGTCGCACACGATTTCAACAATCTGCTCATGGGCATTCAGGGCCGTGCATCGCTGATAACATTGGATCTGGATACTTCCCATCCCCATCGGGAGCATATCCATGCCATCGAGGAATACGTCCGCAGTGCGGCAAACCTTACCAAACAATTGCTTGGTTTTGCCAGGGGCGGCAAATATGAAGTAAAACCCGTCGATATCAATAAATTGGTGCTTAACAGCTCTGCCATGTTCGGCCGGACAAAAAAGGAAATCCGGATCCATGCCAAATATCAGCAATCGCCAATGGTGGTGGAAGCGGACAGGGGGCAGATCGAGCAGGTGCTTTTGAACATGTATGTCAACGCCTGGCAGGCCATGCCCCCCGAGGGGGGAGACCTGTATCTGGAAACAAATATCGTTGCGCTGGATGCGGCTTATTGCAGGCCGCATCGGGCAAAACCGGGGCGCTATGTGAAGGTATCCATCACGGATACCGGCGCCGGCATGGATGAAGCCACCCGGCTGCAAATTTTCGATCCGTTTTTCACGACAAAGGAAAAAAGCCGCGGAACCGGCCTGGGGCTGGCTTCCGCGTACGGCATCATCAAGAACCACGGCGGCATGATTACGGTTTACAGTGAAGCCGGCCACGGAACCACATTCAACATTTATCTGCCGATATCAGACCAGAATGCGCACCAGGAGGTTTCCCCGGACAATGCACTCATCAAAGGATCAGCGACCATGCTTCTGGTTGATGATGAAGAGATGATCATCGATGTGGGGCAGGCCATGCTGGAAAGACTGGGTTATCGGGTCATGGTCGGCAGATCCGGCCAGGAGGCCGTCGAGGCGATTGCGGACAGGGGAAACGGAATCGATATGGTTATCCTGGATATGATCATGCCGGGTATGGACGGCGGAACGACGTTTGACCGCATTCGCGAGATCCGTCCGGAAATACCGGTGCTGCTCTCCAGCGGATACGCCATCAACGGCCAGGCGCAGGAAATCATTCGCAGAGGCTGTAACGGGTTCATTCAAAAACCGTATAACATCTCGGATCTCTCCGATAAAGTGCGCCATGCGCTGGATGGGAAAAAAAGCTGATTCGGCAAGGGGTTTCCAAGTCACGGCACGCACTCCGGAAAGCGTGTGGCGCTATCAAAAATCTGCAAGAAAGGAAATTTACATGGTCACTGACGCTGTTGCAACCAAAGGCGTTTCATTTGATTTGAAAGAACATGTCACCTACGCCATCGGTTCGGTTGTCAGCAAGACGCTGCTGAAAAAAGACACCGGCAATATTACCCTGTTTTCATTTGACAAGGGGCAGGGGCTTTCCGAGCATACCTCGCCTTATGACGCAGTTGTGCATGTGCTGGATGGCGAGGCGGAAATCACCATCGGCGGCAAGATGCAGACGGTCAAAGCCGGGCAGATGCTGATCATGCCGGCCGATGTCTCCCATGCCCTGCATGCGCGGGTTCAATTCAAGATGCTGCTTATCATGATCCGGGGAAACTAAAAGATGATCCGCTATACCGGCATCAACCATCTGGCCATGGTCACCGGCGATATGGACTTGACGATCCGCTTCTGGCGGGATCTGCTGGGCATGCGCCTGGTGGCGGGTCTGGGAAGGCCGGGCTACCGGCATTATTTTTTTGAGATCACCGGCCATGACATGATCGCGTTTTTCGAGTGGCCGGGCGTGGAAAATGCGGCATTAAAGGATCACGGGGTTCCGGTCAAGGGCCCGTTTTCCTTCGATCATGTGTCCTTTGAAGTGGAAAGCGATGCGGATCTCTGGGAGCTGAAAGACAGGCTGGAGGCATCCGACATCTGGGTGTCCGAAGTCATTGACCACGGGTTTATTCATTCCATTTACACCTTTGACCCGAACAACATCGCCATTGAATTCAGCGCGCCGGTCAAAGGAGTCGATGTCCGGAGCCATCCGGTCAACAAGGACAGACTGCCCTCTGAAATCGCCCGTGAAGGCCCGCAGCCCCAGCCGGGCCACTGGCCGCAGCCGGTCCGGCCCACGGCGCCGGAAGACCGAATGGTTTATCCGGGCGAAGGCCGGATTCTGCTGAAAGTGGAGGGATAACAGGCTGATTCGCGGTTTGAGCCGTATCTGCCGTATTTCATTCAGGGGCTGGCTATTCCGGCGCTTGCCGGTAATTGAAGCAGGAGCATGTCATGAACAAGGAGTTTGAAATTCGTTTTGCTGACCGGATGAACCACCTTCCGCCTTATCTGTTCGGGATGATCAACAAGATCAAGATGGAAAAACGCTGGAACGGAGATGACGTGATTGACCTGGGGATGGGAAACCCGATTGATCCCACCCCTGAGCAGGTTACGGGCAAACTCTGCGATGTTGCGATAGATCCCAAGACCCATCGCTATCCGGTGGCCGGGGGGATGAAGAATCTGAAAAAAGAGATCGCCCTCTACTATGGCCGCCATTATCAGGTCAGCCTGAACGGAAACGACGATGTGATCTGCACCATCGGTTCCAAGGAGGGGATCTCGCATCTTTGCCTGGCGCTGCTCGGCCCGGGGGATACGGTTCTGGTCCCGGCGCCCGCCTTTCCGATCCATGTCTATGCGGCCGTGATTGCGGGCGCCAGCGTCCTTCGAATTGCCCTGGACTCGGAAGAATCGTTCATCAGTCAGCTTACCGGTATGTGCCAGGCCCTTTACCCCGGCCCGAAACTCGTGATGCTGAATTATCCCCACAATCCGACCGGGATCATCGCCTCGAAGGAATTCTTCCAGGAAATCGTCACGCTTGCCAGGAAATTCAATTTCATGGTCATCAACGATTTCGCCTACGGGAAGATCACTTACGATGGCTATGTGGCGCCCAGTTTTCTCGAAGTTCCCGGCGCGATGGATGTCGGCGTCGAATTCGGGTCCTTCTCCAAATCCTATAACATGGCCGGCTGGCGTCTCGGCTACTGTGTGGGCAACAAAGAGATGGTCGGAGGCCTGGCGAAGATCAAGGGATATTATGACTACGGGATCTTCTCGGCGATTCAGGTGGCGGGGATCGTTGCCATGCGCGACTGCGACGACAGCATCACGGAGCAGGTCGCGGTCTACCAGAAACGCCGCGATGTCCTCTGCGACGGCCTTGTCCGGATGGGGTGGCCCGTGAATGTGCCAAAGGCCGGGATGTTTCTCTGGGTCGCGATTCCGGAACCTTATGCCCGGATGGGATCCGTCCGGTTTTCGGTGGAGATGATGAACCGGGCCAATGTCTCGGTTGCCCCCGGCGCCGGTTTCGGCGAAGAAGGCGACGGGTATCTGCGCCTTGCCCTGGTTGAAAATGAAAACAGGATCCGGCAGGCCCTGAAACAGTTGCGCCGCGCGCTCTCGGAGATAGATCAGGAAATTGCCGCCGGTACTTTCAATTTTATTCAGTAAGTTGTGCAAGATAGGCGGGTGCGGAGGCTTTGGAAATTAATGAAAGCCGCTGCATGAGATCAAAAGAAACCGAATGCACTCCGCACGCCGCAAATATCAGGATTTGTCGAGCCCGAATTCCGAGTGCAGGGCGCGAACCGCCAGCTCGGCATATTTTTCGGCAATGACGCAGGAGATGCGGATTTCAGAGGTGCTGATCATCAGGATGTTGATGTTTTCGGCGGCAAGCGCGCCGAACATGCGGGAAGCCACACCCGAATGGTTCTTCATGCCGACCCCGACAACCGATACCTTGGCGATATTGGTGTCGCCCAGGACATCTTCCGCACCGATTTCCGCGGCAATCCGGCGCGCCAGTTCGATGGCCTGTTCAAAATCGGCCGTGGGAACCGTAAATGTCAAATCATTGAATTTTCCGGAGTGACGGTTCTGAATGATCATATCCACATTGATGCCGGCTTCGGAAATGGGCGAGAAAATCTTTGCCGCAACGCCCGGCTGATCCGGCACCTTGATCAGGGTAATGCGGGCTTCTTTCTTGTTGACGGTAACGCTGGATACCACCAGGCGCTCCATGCTTTTGTCTTCATTCACCACCATGGTTCCTTCCTCCTCTGAAAATGACGATCTGACATGAACCGGGACATTGTATTTTTTGGCAAACTCCACCGAGCGGATCTGGAGAACCTTGGCGCCGAGACTGGCCATTTCCAGCATTTCCTCATAAGAAATCCGGTCTATTTTTTTCGCATCGCTGCAGATATTGGGATCCGTGGTAAAAACGCCGTTGACATCGGTGTAGATTTCGCAGATATCGGCCTTGATGGCGGCGGCAATGGCAACGGCCGAGGTGTCGGAACCGCCGCGGCCAAGGGTCGTGATGTTTCCGTCGGCATCGCACCCCTGAAAACCGGCCACCACGACGATGCAGCGGCCGGCCAGAAGCTCCTTGATGCGGCTGGCTCCGATATCCATGATCCGGGCGTTTCCAAACGTGCAGTCCGTCACCACTTCCGCCTGATGCCCCAGAAGCGACTGGGCCGGATAATTCATGGCGTTCAGGGTCATGGCCAGGAGCGCGGCGGTGGTCTGCTCGCCGGTTGCCAGCAGCACGTCCAGCTCGCGTTTTTCCGGGTAATGGGTGATCTGCTGGGCCAGATCGATGAGGCTGTCGGTGATGCCGGCCATGGCCGAGAGAATCACCACCACGTCATTTCCCTGGTCATAGGTTTTTATCACCCGGTTGGCGACATTTCGAATGCGGTCAAGATCCGCGACGGAGGTTCCGCCGTATTTTTGGACGATCAATGCCATAGGTTCTCCTTTAGACGATGTTCTATCCGGGTCAGCAATTGAAGTTGCCTGTCCCCGTAAGCCGTAAAAACAATGTTTCGCGTGTTCTCCCCGGTAATCTCCATTTGGAGGGTGATGCCTTCAAAATGGCTGTCCAGGCCGAGCCGTTCCGCCCATTCGATGGCAACCACGGCCGAATGCGTATCCAGGATATCGTAGAGCCCGATATCCTCAAAATCCGCCTCCGAGAGCCGGTACAGGTCCAGATGAAACAGGGGAAGCCTGCCCGGATATTCATTGACCAGGGTATAGGAGGGGCTGGTGACATAGCACTTCTCCGGAACATTCAACCCCTTGGCAAGCCCCTGAACCAGGGCGGTTTTCCCGCTTCCCAGATCCCCTTTCAGCGCAATGATGGTGCCGGCCTCGGCCATCTCCCCGATGATCTCTCCGATCCGGCGGGTTTCTTCATCGCTGCGGGAAGATATGAGAAACGAATCGGGTCATGCTTCAGCCGACAGTCTTCTGTTTTCCGGCATCCGTCATCTGCCTCATCTCGCCGATGACACCCGGCAGCGCCCCGGCCACTTCCGATGCCAGAAATCCAAACGGACCCATCGATTCGCAAAGCGCGTCCGCAGCCTTTCCATGAAGATAAACGCCGGCATGAGACGCGGCTTCGGGCCCCAGCCCCTGCGCCAGAAGCCCGGCGATGACGCCTGTCAGCACATCGCCCATGCCGCCGGTTGCCATTCCCGGATTTGCGGTCAGGTTGATATACACGGTTCCATCCGGATGCGCAATAACGGTTCTGGCGCCTTTTAAAACCAGGTGGACTTGATGGGCCTGGGAAAACCGTCTGGCAGCTCCGATCCGGTCTGCCTGAATATCCGAAACGCTCTCTCCTGTCAACCGGGACATTTCTCCGGGATGCGGGGTTAAAATCGCCGGCGCCTTCAGGCCCTTTAACACTTCAAGCTGGCCACAGACGCAGTTTAATCCATCCGCATCCAGAACCACCGGAATGGAGAGACCGCGCAGAATCTCAAGAACAAGTTTCCGGGTTTCGGGCAACGCGCCCATGCCCGGACCCATGGCCAGGCATTTTTTCCCCTGAAGCTGCTCCCGGATGCCGTCACAGAGGGAATCATCCCAGATGCCTTCCTTTCGGCCATCCATCGGAGCGGTCATGATTTCCGGAATCTGAGACTGGATGATGGCATTCAGGCTTTTGGGGATTGCCAGCGTTACCAGGCCGGCGCCGGATCTTAAGGCAGCAAGTCCGCTCATGGCGGCAGCCCCGGCTTTTCCGGTGGACCCGCCGACCACCAGTACATGCCCATTCGAGCCCTTGTGGCTGGTCGGCGCTCTTTGGGGAAAAGCGCGGGCGATGGTTTCGGGCGTCAGGATGTGGTGTCTGGGTCCAACGCTCTGGACAATATGCGCCGGTATGCCGATATCGATGATTTCCAGACGGCCGGTGACCCCGGCTCCCGGAAACAGGATATGGCCGATTTTGGGAAAGCCGAAGGTGACGGTGGTATGGGCCTGAATGCAGGCCCCGCAGATCATTCCCGTATCCGCGTTCAGGCCGGAGGGGATATCGACGGCGATGACGGGCCGATTCAGGCTGTTCAAAAATTCAATGACCGCCCTGAAAAGCCCCTTTACCTCGGCATTGAGTCCGGTTCCCAGCAGCGCATCCACCCAGATCTCGTTGCTGGCACATCCCCGTATGATGCAGCGCCAGGGACGATCGGGTCCGTAATCTCGAAGACCGGCACTTTCAGAGCATCCAGAAGCTTCAGATTGGCCGCTGCATCGCCTTTGACGGCCGCGCGATCAGAAAAGAGATACACGCTTACGGACGCGCCCATGCCGGACAGATAGCGGGCGATGACAAACCCGTCGCCGCCGTTATTTCCCCTTCCGGCAACGATACCGATGCGTTGATTCCGGCCAAAAGATGTGATGGCCGGAAATGTTTTGACCAGGACATCGACAACGCCCCTGCCGGCGTTTTCCATCAGCACCCTGCCCGGAAGGCCAAAGGATTCGATGGTTTCCCGGTCCATCTGCTGCATTTCAGAAGCGGTTACAATTTGCATAGAGGAAATCCCTGAGTTTTAAAGAACATTTCCTGTTCCCATAAAAAATGAATGCCGGATTTCGGAACCGTGTTCCGGATCAGTTCCAGCAGGTTTCTGGATTTTGTTTCCATGATTTGTGCTTTGGCTTTATCCTGTTCATGGTCAAATCCGACCAGATGCAGCATGCCGTGAATCAGAAGCTCGATCAGGCGCTGTCGAAACGAGATGCCGGCAAGATCGGCTTCTTTTTCCGCCGTATCCGCAGATATGACCACATCTCCCAGCAAAAAAGGCGAAACCTGCGAGAACTCGCCTTCCTGCATGGCAAAGGAAATTACGTTGGTCGGGCCTTCATGCTGCAGGTATTCCCGGTTGATGATTTCAATCTGGGGGTCATCGACGATCAGCAGAGACAGCTCGTGGTCAGGATAGCCCAAGTCGTTTAAGATGGCCTGTGCCGTCTGTTCGAGGATCTTTCGGGGGATCTTTTTCCGGTTTTGCCGGTTGCTTATCAGAATGCCCATCTTTAGCCTTTCCGCCAACCAGTACCAGTGTTTCGGTATATTCAATCCGGTGATGGTGAATGCCGTTTAAAATCTTGTTAAAGGTCTTGGCAATGCTGTTCAGATCCTTGAGGGTCAGCTCGCAGTTATTGAGCTGTCCGTCTGAAAACACCTTGTTGATCAGATTCTGAACCAGCCCCTGAATCCTGGCCGGGGTGGGATTGTCAAGGGTCCGGGAGGCCGCCTCCACCACGTCGGCCAGCATCAGCAGGCCGGCTTCGCGCGTCTGCGGCTTGGGTCCGGGATACCGGTAGTCATCCGCATTGATTTCCTTGTCGCCTTTAAGCTGTTTGGCTTTTTCATAAAAATAAGCCATCAGGCTGGTGCCGTGGGACTGCTGAATGGTATCCACGATTGTCTGCCCCAGCTTATGCTCCCTGGCAATGTCCACGCCGTCCTTGACATGGGCGATCAGGATTCTCCGGGACATGGAAGGCGCCAGCTTGTCGTGCTTGTTCTTGCCGTTGGCCTGGTTTTCGATGAAATACAGGGGCTTTTTGACTTTTCCGATGTCATGGTAATATCCGCATACCTTGGCCATCAAGGGGTTGGCGCCGATTTCCGATGCAGCGGCTTCCACCATGGACCCCACGACCACCGAATGATGATAGGTGCCCGGCGCTTCGATCATCAGTTTCCGCAGAATGGGGCAGTCCAGGTTGGAAAGCTCCAGCAGCTTGATGTCGGTTGTGTACTCAAAAATGATTTCAACCAGCGGGGCAAGGCCCGCGGCGACAATGCCGGAGCCGATTCCGCCCAGAAAAGCAAATGCCAGGTTCCAGAGCAGCTCGATCACATAAAAATCCGCGCTGAGAAAGGTCATGGCCGAGGCCAGAACGACATTGAGCAGGCCGATTCGAATTCCGGCCTTGATAAATACTTTTCGCTCCCGGCAGTGCTGCATGCAATAAGCGGCCGTCAGGCTGCTCAGCAGAAAATAAACGAAAATATCGAACCGGTTTTGAAAAATAAACGCCGTGGCCACGGAAAGGATCAGGGCAAATGCCGCCGCCACATTCAGCCCCATGAACAGGCAGACCGTCATGGCGCCGGATGCCATCGGAACGCCCAGCAGCATGGTGGACAGGGAAATGCCGGATGACGTTTTCTGGGCCAGGGTTTCAGACAGGGTGACCGATACCCGCGCAACCAGAAAAAACACGACAAGCATACAGGACAGAAACAGCAGATTGTTGTTGAGATTCCGGTTGACCGGACGTTTGTGGTATTGAAGGAGAATAAAGATGATGATCAGCAGGCAGACCATCATCATGGCGGCGCCGACGCCGACGGACAGCTTCAGATGCTGTTTTTCCTGCGCCTGAAAGGCATTGATTTTTAAGAGATGTTCCGGAGTCACCCGCTCGCCTTCCCGCAGCAGCATTTCTCCGGCCTTGATCTTGTACAGAACGGGTTTGATGCTGTCGGAAGCCTTCTTTTTCCGCTCTTCGGTTTCTTTGCGGTTAAAGGTGATATTGGGTTGAACCATTTGCTGAACAAAATCCACAACCAGGTTCCTGAGATTATAATTGAAGTCGTTCAGAAGCGGCGCGCCGATCACCCGGACCATGGTCTTGGCCTGATCCAGCCCGTAAAACGATTTCAGGCGGATGATGATGGTTTCGGAAAGGCTTGCGATGTCTCTGAGGATAATCCCCTTGTCCATTTCTTTAAGCAGGACGTCTTTATTGGATACGACCCCGTTTTCAAGAACGGTGGACAAAATGCGGACAATCAGATCGGCAATGGGTTTGGAAAATTCTTCTTTTTCCAGGATGGCGTATGCGCCGTCGCTGACTGAAAAGCCGATGATCTCTTCGAATTTGGGTTTTTGTTCCCAGATGCGGTCGTGGAGATTGGGTTTGCGGCGGGACAAGACAGGTGATTCCGTGCCGGCAGGGATATTTGCGGTTTCCGCGGATTTTTCGATTTCGATGACCCGCCGGACCAGTTCAAAGGCCTGCCCCACGCCCTGGGACAACGCGGGCGAAAGGGAGGAGTCCAGATCATAAACCGACAGAACCTCTTCGATGGCTTTGCGGCGGTTGGTTTCCGTGGCATCGGGATCTTCAATCAGAAAATCCTTGGGGGATTTGACATCCCTTTCAACCACATCTCCCAGGCTGTAGGAAAGCGGGTTGTGGATCAGATTGGGGTAAAGCAGCGTCAGAAAAACGAGCGTTATGCCGGAAAGCAGAATCCATCGCAGATAAGGACTGGAGTTGATAAAGGCGGCGAGCGAATCTTTGATTTTTCCCATGATTATTTTGACCTGCTGATTTCAAGATCTTCATAAGCCTTGATGATGTCCTGAACCAGGCGGTGCCGGACCACATCTTCCTTGGAAAAAAAGACAAATTGAATGCCGGGAATGTCCTGAAGGATTTTTTTGGCTTCGATCAGGCCGGATGGCTTTTGGGAAGGCAGATCGATCTGGGTGATATCGCCGGTAATGACGGCCTTGGCGTTGAAGCCGATCCGGGTGAGAAACATTTTCATCTGCTCCGAAGTGGTGTTCTGGGCTTCATCCAGAATGATGAAGGCATCGTTTAAAGTACGGCCCCTCATGAAGGCGATGGGCGCCACCTCGATGGCGCCCTGCTGAATCAGGCTGGCTGCCTTTTCAAAACGCATCATGTCGTGAAGGGCGTCATAGAGGGGCCTGAGATAGGGATCCACCTTTTCCGACAAATCCCCCGGCAAAAACCCCAGGGCTTCGCCGGCCTCGACAGCCGGCCGGGTCAGAATGATGCGCCGGACCGTTCCCTTGGAAAGCTCGGATACCGCCATGGCCATGGCCAGATAGGTCTTGCCGGTTCCTGCCGGGCCGATGCCGAAGACGATGTCATGGGTTCTCATGGCATCGATATAATCTTTCTGGGATCGGCTCTTGGGGGAGATGGGGGTTTTCTTGGAGGTCATAAAGACCGTGTCCAGAAAGAGATCTTTCAGTTTGGCGCCGTCATCGGAACTGAGAACCCGAATGGCATAGTCAATGTCCGTGGGATAAATGGAATAACCGCTTTTCAGCAGGTCATAGAGCTGATTGAGAATATTTCTGGCCAGCTCTTCCGCATAGGATTCTCCCCGAATCATGACCGTATTGCCCCGGGTCTGGATCGCCACATCCAGGGATTCCGCAATTTTATTCAGGTGGGCGTTATGTTCCCCAAAAAGCTGTCTGGCCAGATGAATGTCCGGCAATGTCAGGTGCGTTGCGGGGTTATTGGTTTCTTTTGCCATGTTATATATAAGCCAAATGTCGTGAAATCTTCTCTAGTTGGGCCAGTTATTCAAAGTATTTAATCTATATTTATATCATATCACTTTTATCAAATGCAAATACCAAATAAAAGGGTTGCGCTCCATCCGCATAAAGGATACATCAGCACCCTATGAATCCCACACCCGATCTTCGTATCGTTTCTGTTAATGACCGTTCCTGTTCAGACAGACGGCGATTATGTGCTTTACTGGATGACCGCTTTTCGCAGAACAGGCTGGAATTTCAGCCTGCAGCGGGCCGTTGAATGGGCCGTAAAACTTCAAAAACCCCTTGTCGTCCTTGAGGCGATCCGGTGCGATTATCCGCTGGCCTGCGACCGGTTTCATGCCGTTATCCTGAGCGGCATGAACGACAACCGGAAAGCGTTTGAAGGAAAACCCGTGCGTTATTATCCGTTTGTGGAGGAGCGGGCAGGGCAGGGCAAGGGCCTGATTTCGGCCCTCGGCGCCCGCGCCTGCGTGGTGGTTACCGATGCGTATCCTTGTTTTTTTCTGCCGCATATGCTGCAAGCGGCGGCCGGTCAGTGCCGGGTCAAGCTGGAATCCGTGGATTCAAACGGCCTGATGCCCCTTGCGGCCGTCGACCGGGTATTTACATCGGCCTACAGCTTCAGGCGATTCCTTCAAAAAAACATGATCCAGTATCTTCAGGACTTTCCGGAGCCGGACCCGTTATCCCGGATCTCGCTGCCCGTGTTGCCGGCGCTGCCCGCGGATATCCTGCTTAAATGGCCCGCGGCCTCACCCGGCACCCTTGCCGCAGGCCCGCAAATTTTGAAATCCCTGCCCATTTCCCATCATCCGGGGCCGGTTTCCGGTTTTTCCGGGGGCCAGACAGCCGGCGGGCAGGTGCTGAAGGCATTTTTATCGCAGGATTTCAAGTCTTATAACGAGTTAAGAAACCATCCGGATGCAAACGCCACCAGCGGGCTGGGGCCCTATCTGCATTTCGGACATATCTCCAGCCATCAGGTCGTGTCCGAAATCCTGAAAATGGAAAACTGGACCATGGACCGGCTGAAAGGCCCGGCGCTGGGGCAGCGGACCGGATGGTGGCAGCTCAGCGATTCCGCGGAGGCGTTTTTCGATCAGGTCATCACCTGGCGCGAGCTGGGGTTCAACATGTGTTTCCAGAAGCCGGACGATTATGATCGGTTCAGCTCCCTTCCAGGCTGGGCTCAAAAAGAGCTGAACCAGCACGCGGCCGATCCGCGCCCTTATCTGTATTCAGCCGAAGCCCTTGAGAACGCCGCAACCCATGACCCCCTGTGGAATGCCGCGCAGATTCAGCTCGTTCGTGAAGGCAGGGTGCACAATTATCTGCGGATGCTCTGGGGAAAAAAGATCCTGGAATGGTCTTCCAGCCCCCAGGAGGCGCTTCAGACCATGATCCGCCTGAACAATGCCTATGCCCTGGATGGCCGCGATCCCAATGCCTACACGGGGATTTTCTGGATACTGGGCCGCTACGACCGGCCCTGGGGCCCCGCAAGGCCGATCTTCGGCAAGATCCGCTACATGAGCTCCGAGAACACCCGCCGAAAACTGAAACTTAAGGCCTATTTGCAGCGGTATCGTCCGTAAAGAACTGTCTTTCGGGTATGAATTAGCGCCGTTTATTAAATATTCATATAATGGCGCATGGTTATGAAAGTATTACATTGGCAGGACGGTGAAGATGATTCAAATGTGCCAGCATTTTTTCAGCTTCATGACGGGCCTGTTCAAAAGGATCCGGGGAAGATTTATTTGTCTTCCGGGCGGCTATCGGCCGGAATGATGTAAAAGTAAAGGGCCTGCACCAGAATAAAGAGGCAGAGTCCCAGCGGCCACGCAGCCGTTGCATTGGAGCCGAGGGTTCCCACCAGGGCGATGCCGCCGGCCACGGTGACCAGCTCGGCAATCAGGGCGCGAAGCGGCGTGCCGGTATAACAGATACCGCTTCGCACCCAGCACAGAACGCCCAGGGCCAGTGCATAAAATCCAACCCGGGTGTCCGGCCAAAAAGCCGCTCCCAGCAGCAGGGCCAGGGGAAACAGGACGGACAACGGGCGGGTGCGGCTCCACCTGGCCAGAAGCAGCGCGTAGCAGGCCAGATCCATCCAGAGGACCCATTTATAGGCGGCCGGATAGCTGCCGCATCTGCCCATCAATTCGGTCAGGGGCAAGGCCAGAAATCCGCTGACCAAAGCAAAGACAACGGTGGTTCGGATGGGTTTGTTCATGCGGCACCTCCCTGTTTCAGGGCTTCTTTTCGTTGCAGCAGCTCGAGCTCGATCTCTTCTTCCGTGGGCAGAGGAGAAGCCGGATTCGGCCATCACTTCGGAGGCTTCTGCAAATGGTCGCTGCTCGGTCCAGCGGCAGTATTCGGCGGCCTTTACTTTCAGCTCCTGGTATTGCAGTTGCTGCTGATTCAGGATTTCGGCCAGATGCGCCCCTTCCTCTTCAATGCGTTGCAGCTGACGCTGCATCCCGTCGCAGCCGGCCTGGAGCATGCGGCGCTTTCGAATCAGCATTCTGGCGATATCATCCTTGTCTTTGCGGACAGCCAGCTCCAGCTCCTTTTCCAGTTTTTCCATCTCCAGATTCTGTCGGGAGAGATCCCTTTGAATCTGCCGACAGGTCTGGATCAGCTGTGATTGGCGCGTCTGCTTTTCCTTCAAGGCGCTCTCCATCTCCCGCAAATACTGTTTGAGCAGGAGCCCCTTGTCTTCGATCTGATCCATGACACCGTGAAGATCGGCCTTACATAGACGAAACATGCGTGATAGGATGGTCATGTTACTCTCCTTTATTTATGTTAAAGAAAGAATTGTTTGCATTCTTATTTCTTGTCACGCCGGATCTGATAACTTTCGTACTGCAACGCCTTGGAGTTTTGTTTTTTCTTTTCCGCCACGGCGGCCGGAGGTCCCGCAAAGGTGTCTTCAACGCTTTGGCGCAGGGCCTGGACGTCTGTTTTCAGATTTTCGGCAACGACCGCCGAACCCACGGTTGCGTTAATCGCCTGATTGCGCGTCTCGTATTCCCGAATCTGATCCATGGCCCTGTCTTTTTCTCCCTTTCCGATTGCGTCGGCCACCCCTTCCTTGAGCTGATTGTAGTCTTCCTGAACCACCCGCGCACTCCAGGCCGGTGCGTCGATGCTGGCCGTCACTTCTCCGGGATCCTTCACGCAGGCAAGGACATCCGCCCGGAAGTGGCGATGTCATGGGGAGCGCCGTTGTGATTGAATCGCACCTGAAATTCACCCAGGGTAAATTTTCTCCTCCTTGTCCGTGGGCACTTGAAAGGTTAAAAAGAGATTGCGCTGCTGGCCGGAGAGCAGATCTCCGGGATGAATCACGGCATGATTGTCTTTAACCTGGATGGGGTAACCGCCGGCGTTCACCAGCCGAATCCCTTTTTCCAGCGGTACCCGGATTTCAACTCCGGAAGCGGCGACGTTGCGCGTGTCTTGAAATTCCTTTTCAAACACCAGCGCAAACCTGTTGGGATCTTCCAGGAAATAATAGCGGCCGGCGCCATGATCCGCCAAAGTGGTCATGAGCATTTCGTTGAAATCATAGCCGACGCCTACGGTGCTCACGCCAAAATTTTGCGCCGCAGCTCCGGAGGCCATGTTGCCCAGTTCCCGGGGATCGGTGATTCCCTGGTTGGCCTGACCGTCGGAGATCAGAATCACCCGCCGCTGACGGCCTTCGGCGGGGGTCTGCATCAGGGTCCGGATGCCCTGCTTCAATCCGCCGCCGAGGTTGGTGCCGCCATCCGCATTCACCTGAGACACCACCGTTTTCAATTGACGTCGGTGGTTCTCATCCATGCCGACCAGGGGCGAGAGCATCTGAACGCCGTTTGAATAGGTGATGATCCCCAGCCGGTCATTGGCGGTCATCCGGTCGATCAACTGCGTTACGGCCAGGCGGGCATCGCTCAGCTTCTGACCTTCCATGGAGCCGCTGCGGTCCAGAACGATCACCAGATCGGCGTGTTCGACCGGCCGGTGATCCGATTGGGGAATTTGCGCTGCATCCAGTGTCAGAGATACCGCGACCTGACCGTCCGAGCCTTTAAGAATCTTGTCCTGAACCAGATGCGCACGGACGGCCACCGGATCTGCATGAACAGGCTACCGGATCCTTGGCGGGGTGATTTGAACTGAAAAACTGTGCGAAAACCGAATTGTCCGACCCCACGTAGGCCAGCGTCGCGCTGGCGGCAACGATCAAACCAAGAACCGCCAAAAAGCTGTTTTTGAACATTTTCATTGTACCTCTCCTTTTTTGTGTTCAAGGGTGTGAATGTTGGGTATTTATCCCGGATCGTTTGATTGGATTCTAAGTGAATTCGAAGAAAAGACAATTCAAAGAAATGCAAAAGGTTATGTCCGTTTTTTTACATAAGTTTTTCTTTGCATGAAGGGATGAATCGTGTAATACAGTGGGAGCGGCACCTTCACGCCGGGGCCTGGTCCGAAGCATCAGCGTCCTGTTTCAACCCATGCGAACAAAGAGGTCTTCCATGAAACAGCCCAAAGCCCGAATCCTCGTGGTGGAAGATGATCCGTCCATTTTAAACGGCTTGCTGGATGTGCTGGTTTTTAACGGTTATGCGGCGGAAGGCGTTGCGGACGGCGGCCAGGGGCTGGCCGCGGCCCTGGAAAAATCCCATGATTTGCTGCTTCTGGATGTGATGCTGCCCACCCTGGATGGGTTTTCCATTTGCAGACAGGTACGGAAGCAAAAACCCAATCAGGCCGTTGTCATGATCACCGCCAAAGGGTCGGAAGACGATGTGATCACCGGATTTAAAGCCGGGGCTGACGACTATGTGAGCAAGCCTTTTTCGCTCCGGGAGCTCATGGTCCGGGTGGAGGCGGTGCTTCGCCGGAGCGGAAAACAGGTGGGCGGGGAGCAAATCGTGTTTTTTGGCATCCTGTTTGACGGCCGGAACCTTCGGGCGATTCGCGGCGAAGCGGTGCAGGAGATTACACGCCGGGAGATGGATATCATCGTCTATCTTTTTCGCAATCAGCAGCGCATCGTTTCCAAAAAAGAGCTCTTGACCGAAGTGTGGCACTATGCCGATGCCGGCATCGAAACCCGCACGGTGGACATCCATATGCAGAAACTCCGCAAAAAGCTCCTGGCGCTGAACCCGGAACGCGCCCTGATCCAAACCATACGGGGGGAAGGCTATCGTCTGGAGCCTGAAGCATGAAACGCCTGAAACTGCTGATCCTGGTATTTTGTATCGCCATATCCCTGCCGCTTGCCTATGTGGTCCGGCAGTCATTTATAGGGCTGGCCGAGGAAGAGCGCGCCCAGTTGCGCTTTTTCTGCCAGACCCTATTCGACGAGATGGAGGCAAAGCTTGCCGAGTGGGTTCAGCAGGAAGAAAACCGCGCCGTCGATGAATACCATCATACCCTGGCCGATGGCCGAGGCGGCATCCTGTCCCCGCTGGCCCGGGCGCCCCGTGAAGCATACATTCTGGGCTATTTGCAGAACAACCCCGACGGATCGTTTCAAACGCCGCTGATGGCCGATTCGGGGAATGTTCCAGAAAAGAATCGCGAAGTGGTCACCCAGCTTGAAGCCGCGAACAGCATTTTTAACCGCAAAAAGCTCACCATGGCCGTAACTCCGTCGGCGCCTGAACCCAAGGCAGGCGATGCGCCCAAAATGGAAGCCGAGAAAAAAGAAAAGGACGGTTTTGCAGACCGGTATCTGGCCCGGCCCCAGGAACAGATGCGGCAAAAAGCTATCTGGGACAAAAAACCAAACGAACCGAAGAGATCACCGCCGGACAGGCCCTGAATCTTTCCAGGGAAGATCAGTCCTCCCTGGGCGCCGGCGCTGCATCCCAAGATAAAGGACTGCCTCCTGTCCCTGCGATGCGCGGCGACCAAAAAAGCGAGGTGGAAGTGGCGCCCCTGCAGTCGGTCTCGATCGGGGACGGTCAATTTTTCATCTTCCGGCGCGTTGCCATCAACAATCAAATCTTTCGCCAGGGGTTTGTCCTTAAAGTCCAGCCTTTTTTAAGCCATTTGGCGGCCGCGCATTTTGAAACCCAGCCCATGGCCCGGTTTGCCGGTTTGAGCCTGCAGGTGACGGACAACGGCCGGAAAAGCGTAATGGTGCGGGCCGGCGCGCCCGTTTCCGCGGCCGGTTTCATGACGCAGCGGACCTTTCCGGCGCCATTTGATTTTTTAAGCGCAGCGGTCCGGGCCGATGCCCTGCCGGCCTCCCCGGCCCGGCGCACCCTCACGGCGGCCCTGATGGTGCTGGGTATTTTCATGCTCATAGGGCTTTTCGCCATCTACCATAACGTTCGCACGGTGGTCGATCTTTCCGAACGACGCTCGCAATTCGTCTCTTCGGTCACCCATGAACTCAAAACGCCGCTGACGAACATCCGGATGTATATCGAAATGCTGGAGCAGGGGATCGCCGCAACTCCGGAACGGGAGCAGGACTATTTTCACATCCTGGGTTCGGAAAGCGCCCGCCTTTCGCGGCTGATCAACAATGTGCTGGAACTGGCCAAGCTGGAAAAAAAGCAGCGCCGCTTCGATCTTCAGCCGGGAAACCTGCAGGAAGTACTGTCCGAGGTGCAGACGGTGATGGCGCATAAACTGGCCCAGGAAGGCTTTACCCTGAATGTCGATGTGCCTGACGATCTAAGGTTTGCCTATGATCGGGAGGTGATGATCCAGGTGCTGATCAACCTGATTGAAAACAGCATTAAATTCGGCCGCACGTCGCCACACCGGGCCATCGCCATCAGTGCTGCCATGCGGGACGACCGGGTTTACATTGCCGTTTCCGATACCGGACCGGGGATTCCGAAAAAGGCCCTGAAAAAAGTATTCGACGATTTTTACCGGGTGGATAACGAACGGACCCGCGCCACCGGCGGCACCGGCATTGGTCTATCGCTGGTGAAAAAATTCATCCAGGCCATGGGGGGACAGGTCAACGCGGCCAATAACCCAGGTCCCGGATGCACGATTACCTTAATCCTGCCGGGAGAGGCAATTTTATGAGTCACAGAATATGGGACAATCGTTCTTTCAGAGGCATGCTGCAGTCCGGGGACGGTGTCATCACAAAAGTCACGGAAGCAAACCGGCACACCATTTCCTTTCAGGCAGCATTTGAACTGACCGACATCTTTATTGACCGGTTGAAACATCAGGCGGAGCATCTGGTCTTCAGCGAGCGGTCCCGGATCGCCCGCCTCGGCGTCAATATCCTGGGTGATGCCCCGAGTCCGGCTCATCTGGAAGGTAGCACGCTGCTCCTCGATCTTCAGGCATCGGCGGTCATTCAGGGGTATCCCGGCCTGGATGTCTTGAAAGACCTCTTCACCGCGGGGCTTCCCGTCGGAAGGCTGGTATATCTGAATCCCGATGCGCTTCTCACCTCCGAGGAAGTACTGGAGGCCATCAACCAGGCAGTGATCAAGCTGCCGGCGTCCACCACCATCTCCAGCGACGGCAGCATCCTCATTTCTCCGCACAAAGTCATCTGCAGCCTGAAGCCCGGACTCGAGAAACAAGCGCTTCGACGGATTCTCTTCCGGGAAAACGGAAGGGAAATCCTGAACCGGCTCCAGATTCGCGAACCGGTTCATGCCGTCACCATTGCGCCCGGAAAAGGCGTGATCACCACCTGCTCCATGTATCTGAACGAGCACTACGTTGCCCTGCAAAGCGGCCTTGCCCTGGGAAATCACCTGTCGGCAACCATTCTGGACCCGATAAAAACCAGAGGCATCCGCATCTTTCTTGAAATCGTCAACGGCAGTGAACACCCCATTGTCAATCCCCTGATATCCGCAAAAATCTATCGTGTCCCGAAAATGGAAAAAAGAGCCGCCCCCAGGATATCGGCACATGGAACCGTGCTTTATTCATACAAACAGATGCGGGGTCTTGAAAAGCGGCTTGACGCGCAACCGCCGGGCACCTGTCATTACCTCGACAGGCCGGTGGCAGTGATGGCCAACAGGCCCGGCGCACTTGCCGGAGCAAGGATTTTCATGAACGGCCCTCCCCAAGCCTGCAAGGTTTCAGACGCTGTCTGCGTGACAGCCCGAAGGGATTATTCCACTGGGAGCCCCTGTCCCCAGAACTACAGCACCGCAAGCATTAAAATGGCTTTGGGCGGAAGTACCGGGATTCTTGCCGTGAAATACTTCCCGAACCTGCTGGAGCATCGGGATATCATTAACCTGGCCGCGGAAGGGCTCCTTGACGCGCTCTATTTCTTTGAAGCCTCCCGGGAACACGGCCCGTTTCTCTCGGAACATGACCACAGCCACCTTCAGGAGTATCAGGCGTTCGGGCTGGACACTTACTGGGTATCCAATGTGAACAACCGGATGATGGTGCACACCCTGCGTGACGGCATGGGATATTTTGTGGTGCCCGAGCGCCTGGCGGATTTTCACAAATCCATGCTTTTCGCCTTCTACGGCTCAACAAAAGTGCTTTCCGAAGCCGGCTATCAGCGGCTGGGCCAGCTCATGGATGCCCTGGTGGCCTTCTGGGGCAGGCGCATCGGCATCGTTACCGGCGGCGGCAGCGGCATCATGGAGCAGGTGAATACCCTTGCCCGCCAGCGCGGCGTTCTTTCCGGCGCCAATTATCTGGACATCACCGACCAGTCCATGACCACGGATGTCGATTTCTGCCAGGTCTTTCAGTCCACCTGCCGGCACAGCCGGCAAAAATGGTTCGAAATCGCCTCGTTCCCCATTTTCAATGTGGGCGGATTGGGGTCTCTTGAGGAGCTGGGCATTACGCTTTGCAACATGAAACTCTCCATCATGGAACCGGTGCCGGTGATCCTGTTTGACACCGAAGGCGGCGGCGCCTTCTGGTCCGGAATGGAAATGCAGATCCGGGAAATGATCCGCAGGGGAAGGGCGCCGGAATGGGTGGGCGACAATATCGTCATTACAGATGATCCGGCTGAAGTCATAGACGCCTATCGAAAGAAGCTGCATCTTTTTTAATTTGTTATTTTTTATCGTGAAAAGATTTCCCTCTTTTTCAAAGGGGAAAATATAATTTCCATTGCCGGGGGTGAATTAATGGGATCAGAACGAAGAGACAGCGCCAAACGGGTACAGGATTTCCTTCTTGCAGGGGGTTTCTCATTTACGGTCAAAGAACTGCCGGGATCTGCAAGGACCGCGCAGGAGGCCGCCGACAGTATCGGCTGCACGGTTTCTCAAATCGCCAAATCGCTTGTTTTCAAAGATATGGAAACAGATCGGCCGATTCTCGTCATTGCATCCGGCTCGAATCGCGTGGATACGCTGAAAATCGAAAAATCGACGGGATTGAAACTTGGCAGGGCGGACGGAAAGTATGTCAAGGAAAGGGTCGGGTATGCCATCGGCGGGGTGCCGCCGGCAGCCCACAATGAACCCCTGGAAACCCTATTGGACCCGGACCTGAAGAAGCATGATGAAATCTGGGCCGCGGCCGGCACGCCTGTTGCCGTGTTTGCACTTAATCCCGCGGACCTCGAGCTACTCACAAAAGGCAGGTGGGTTGATTTATCGGAAGAAAGTTAACAACGGCCAACAGGACGACCGCAAAAAGTTGATCCAACCGACAAAAACAATGAGATAAATAGTTAAAACCGCTGTTTTATTATGATCTTAATGCAGCGCTGCTGGCCTCAGAAACCGCGCCCGGATAGTATCGCGTCGGCAAAGGGAATCAATCATGAAAAAACTTTTATTGGTGTTTGCATCGATATATCTTGGCGGGTGTATGGGAATGCCCAAATCTGTGACGCCCGTCAAAGAATTCGAACTCGGTAAATATCTTGGCAAATGGTATGAAATTGCACGGTTGGATCATTCTTTTGAAAGAGGTTTGGAACAGGTAACCGCTGAGTATTCATTACGCGAAGATGGCGGTGTCCGGGTTAAAAACCGTGGTTTTTCCAAGAGTGAAAATAAGTGGCGTGAAGCGGAAGGAAAGGCATATTTCGTTGCAAAATCAAGTGAAGGGTACCTGAAAGTTTCTTTCTTCGGCCCATTTTACGGCTCCTATGTCGTGTTCGAATTGGATAAGGACAACTATCAATATGCATTCGTCTCCGGTCCGAATACATCTTATCTTTGGCTGCTGTCGCGAACACCAACTTTAGGTGAAGATATCCTGTCTCATTTTGTTGAAAAGTCCGAAGAATTGGGTTTCAAGACCGAAAAGCTGATTTATGTGAATCAGAAATAATTTAGTAAAAGCACAGCCAACTGCCGGTGCAGGCACAAAAGTCCGTAACGGATTTGCCTCTTAAGTCGTGTACGCTTAAAAATTTCATGATTATTGTCCCCCATTTTTGACTCTAATTATGCACACAAATGTCACCATAGCAAATCTTTTGTACATATCCATAAATCTGACCAATGCCCCATGAAAATAATGAGCTTTGATTGACCGATTTTCTTTCTCTGGTCTTTTTAGTACAGCAAATAAAATTGACAAGTGATCTTGAAATAACATACATGATCACTCATAAAATGAAGTATAGTAATAGTTGACGCATTACATTAGAAAAGCTGAAATCAATAAAATAGACTCTTTTCAGCATTAAATTCTCACAAATCCCTGGAAATCAATTAATGGGCATGCTCAATCTGTTGATTAAAGATCCGCTTGCATTCATCCTCATCACCATACCGCTCTTATATTCCGTCATTTTTCATGAACTGGCGCATGGCTGGGTAGCATATCTCATGGGTGATCCGACAGCCAAATCGCTGGGTCGTCTCAGCCTCAATCCGCTCAAACACCTCGACCCTATGGGCACCCTCATGCTTTTTATTTTCGGCTTTGGATGGGCAAAGCCGGTGCCGGTCAATTTCAACCGCCTGCGTGACAGGCACATGGGGTTGATATGGGTCTCCGCCGCAGGGATCATAACGAACATGCTGCTGGCGTTTTGTGCTCTTTTTTTGACTCGGCTGTTGTCCATTTCGCCTTCAAGCATGCCGGCGCAGCTTCTCTATTATCTTGCGCAGATCAACATCATCCTGGCCGCTTTTAATCTGATTCCACTGCCGCCTCTTGACGGGTCGAAAATTCTGATGGGCTTTGCATCCCCAAGCGTTCAGAATTTCTTTTTCCGCATTGAGCGGTATGGATTGTTTATTGTCATTGCGCTGCTTTATTTAGGCGTTCTCAATCCTGTAATTAACTTTTTCCAATGGATGATTCTATCGCTCATCAAGCTGCTGCTGCCATAAATGTCGACCGGTCGGCCGCTGCCCCAATAATCATCAATGAAAGTGATTCATGCATATTTTCGACAGGGATACAAAGCTGAAAGAAACCGCGCCGTCGGTCTATTCGGGAGCCATATCGGAAAACTGGCTCATCAATAAAAATCCGAACGGCGGATACCTCATGGCCATCCTGACAAGGGCCATGATGGATAAAAGTGAAAAGAATCCACAACCAGCAGCCGTCTCCGGATCGGGATGAAAGTTGAAAATGATAGCATTTATGAATGGATACCCATAAGGAGGCTTTATGACGGAAAACCAGATTGCCCCGGACCTTCGAATATGTTTTTATACCAGCATGATACTGACACGCAAGTTCGAGGAAAAGATTGTAGCCCTCAGTAAGGAACCCAATCGGATGCCGGGAATGCAGATTCTGGCCAATGGCCAGGAAGCAGTTGCCACGGGTATCGTTTCGGCCCTGGAACCGGCGGATGTCATCGTCAGCAACCACCGCAGCCACGGTCATCTGCTGGCCAGGGGCGCGGACCTGAATGCCCTGATGGCGGAGATCATGGCCAAGGAAACAGGCGTTAACGGCGGCAAGGCCGGAACCCTGCATCTGACCGTACCGGAAGTCAACGCATTGATGACATCCACGGTGGTCGGCGCAGGGCCGCCGCTGGCCCTGGGTGCCGCATTCGCCCAGCAGTACCGGCGCGGCAAAGGCATCACCGTGGTTTTTTTCGGGGATGGCGCGGCGGCCGAGGGAAGCGTGCACGAAGCCATGAACCTGGCCGGTGTCTGGAAGCTGCCGCTTCTGTTCGTTTGCGAAAACAACTGCTGGGCGGGTGCGCAGCGGCCCGAAGAACATTGCGCCACCCGGCACATTTCCCAGCGTGCCCAAGGATACGACATGCCAGGCCGGAGCGTGGACGGCAATGATGTGGAGGCTGTTTACCATCTTGCCTTCGAACTGGCTGCTCACTGCCGTTCGGGCTGGGGGCCTGCGTTTATCGAAGCCCATACCTACCGCATGCGCGGACATGGGGAGCAGGACCACCAGCATTATGTGGACCCCGGGGAGCTTGAGATCTGGGCGGCCAAATGTCCCATCCGTCGCTACCGCCAGAAGCTCCTGGATGACGGCGTGCTCGATGAGGCCCAAATCCTGGCCATTGACCGGGATGCCGAGACCCGTGTGGCCGCGGCCGTGGCTTTTGCCGACGCCAGTCCGTATCCCGGAGCCGAAACCGCCCTGACCGATGTATTCGTCCAGCCCCCCAATGCCTGAAAAAGGAGTTACGCCATGAGCCAAAAAACATTCGGACAAGCCTTGAACGAAGCCCTCACGATTGCCATGGAAATTGATGAGACGGTATTTATCGCCGGCGAAGGCGTGGGGGTTTCCATCCACCAGGATCCCAACATGGCCACCCACGGCCTTCTGGAAAAATTCGGCCCCGGACGGGTTAAAGACACCCCGGTCAGCGAGGCGGCCATTGCCGGGCTTGCCGTAGGCGCCTCCTGCATGGGCCTGCGGCCGATCGTGGAAATCATGTTTTTCCCGTTCATTACCCTGGCAAGCGACATGCTGGTCAACCATGCCGGAAAGCTGCGCTATATGAGCGGCGGCAAATCCAGCTTCCCCCTGACGGTACGGGTCAAGGCCGGAGTCGGCTTCGGCGCCGGCAGTCAGCACTCCCACAACCTAGAAGCATGGATCGCGCACAGCCCGGGTCTGAAAATCGTCTGGCCGGCCACTCCCGAAGATGCCAAGGGCATGCTGCTCAGCGCCATATTCGATCCGGACCCGGTCATCGTGGTAGAAGACATGATGCTCTACCGGATGCCCGGTGAAGTGCCGACCGGCGATATCCGCACGCCCCTTGGCAAGGCCCGCATTGTCTCGCCGGGAACCGACTGCACAATCGTGGCCTATGGCGCGGCCCTGCACACGGCAATGAAGGCGCTTACCCCCTTGAGCAATCAGGGAATCTCTTGCGAGCTGATTGATCTGAGGTCCCTGGTGCCCCTGGACAAGGCATGTATCCTCGACTCGGTCCGTAAGACCGGTCGGCTGGTCGTGGTGCACGAAGCCATCCGCTTCTGCGGATTCGGTGCGGAGCTGGCCGCCATGGTTGCCGATGAGGCCTTTGACGCTCTCAAAGGCCCGGTCAAGCGCGTCGGCGCGCCCCAAATCCCGGTGCCCGTGGCACCCACCCATGAAAAAATCTTCAAACCCGGACCGGAAGATGTGGTCCAGGCGGTTCGGGAGGCAATGGGCAGACATGACCTGTCCTGAAGCCCGGCGTTAAGGCAAAACGAATGCTTTGGGATATAACCAAAAACCGGCAAATCGATTCATCCGCACAAAAAGGCATACGACACTTTTTTATTACCTGGAACACAAGGAGAGAACATGGACTTTAAATGGCATATTGAAACAGCATGGAAACTCACATTTTCCAATATTGTTCCCCTTATTTTGATGACGCTGGTCATGGCACTGGTCAGCGGATTTACATTCGGTATTCTGGGACCCGTAACAATGGCAGGGTATATTCAATCCGTCCTGTTAATGCTTCGCGAGGGGCGCGAACCCAAGGTCCAGGACGTATTTTCCCAGATGCGTCTTTTCTTTCCGCTGTTCGGATTTTGCGTGCTGGCTTTTATTGCCATCATCATCGGCTTTCTGGTACTGTTTTTGCCCGGCTTTCTGATGTTTGTTGCGATGACGTTCTGCTGCCTTTATGTGCTGCCGTTGATGACGGATAAGGGTCTGGGGGTTGTGGATGCCATCAAGGAAAGTTACCGGATGGCGGTAAAAGGCCAGGTCCTGGATCATGTGGTCGTCGTGGTGCTTTATATGGGAATCATTGCCCTGGGCGGGTCCGTCTTTATCGGGTTTCTCATTACCTGCCCGCTGGCAACCGTTTTCCTGGCCTCCGTTTATAATGAAAAATCCGGTGCGGTTCCTGAAATACGTCCTTGATTTTTGTGAAACGCCGAAAAATCGCCTGGCGAAAGAATTTTTTCCGCACAGGGCGCCCCTTTTATCTCAGGTCTGCACCAGGAGAAAAACTTGAAAATATGCTCTTTATAATGTACATTGCAATGTACACTTAAGGAGATGCCTTTATGAAAACAATTACATGTACCGATTTTAGAAAAAATGCCTCTGGATTTATAACAGAGGTGGAACATGGTGAAACGATAGTTCTGTTGCGTCGTGGCAAGCCTATTGCCGAGGTAATTCCATTCACGGACCGGCTTCAACGAACGCCGTCCTGGAAACGTCCGGGAATTGCCTTGCAAATACCGGGGAGCGACCTTTCATCCGCCATTTTAAAAGAACGCGAGTCTGAACCATGAAACTTGTTCTGGATTCATCTGCGTTTGCCAAAAGATATATTTTCGAAGACGGCAGTGAAACGGTGGATCAGCTTCTGCAGGATGCATCCCAATTGGCTCTTTGTGTTATTCTGGTGCCGGAAATCATTTCAGGGCTGAATCGAAGACTGCGTGAACAGGTCTTGTCGCCGGATGATTATCGCCATGCAAAAAAACAGCTTTTGAATGATGTTCACGATGCGGTTTTAATACAAGTTACCCCTGCCGTCATCTCCAGGACTGTAAAACTCCTGGAGAACAATGTCTTGCGCGCCATGGATGCCCTGCATGTTGCTTGTGCGTTGGAGTGGCAGGCAGAGCTCTTTGTCAGTGCCGACAAAAGACAGGTGGAAGCCGCAAAGAATGCCGGGCTGCATTCGAAATACATCGGCCTGCAAAGCTGAAACCACTGAAAAAATCTTCAAACCCTGCCCGGAAGATGCGGCCCTTGCGGTTCAGGTTTCTGGGTTCGCAGCGTTCCAGGCCTTGTCGAGCTCTTCCATGTCGATCTCCCGGTCCTTTTTCATCAGTTCCTCCAGATTGGCATTGTGCTGCTGGTACATGGAGAAGTATTTGTCCTCATCCTGGCGATTCATCCGGTAAAGCTCCGGCATGGCGTCCCTGTCCTTTTTTCGAAACAGCCGCCTGATTTTGTAGGCATCGTACGGGTCGAACCCGAGCAGTTGCAGGGCATCCTGGCCGAGCGTCAGGGCGGTACCGAAGGTTTCCCGGCGGATGGTGGAGATGCCCAGGTCCATGAACTCATATGCCGCCCGCCGATCAACCGCACTGACCGCTATCTTGAGCCGCGGATAATGCTTTTGCACCAGTTTGACCAGCTCCATCGATTTTTCATGATCGCCGAGGGTGATGATGATCAGCTCGGCCTCGGCGGCACCGGCCGATGCCAGCAGATCGAGGCGGGTGGCGTCACCGTAGTATACTTCGAAGCCGAATCGGCGCAGCACGTCCACGTTGGCTTCGTTGTGATCGAGAATGGTCGGCTTGATGCCGACGGAGATGAGCAGCCGGCCAAGATCCGTGCCCAGGCGGCCGAACCCGGCCAGAATGACCGATCGGCCTTTGTGTTCGATGGAGTCCGCCTGACGCGGGGTCCCGGGAGCCTGCAGGCGCGGTGCGATCACGCGCTCGTGCATCAGAAAGAGCAGGGGCGTCAGAAACATGGATATGGCCACAACCGAAATAAGTGTTTCGGTCAGTGGCTGCGTCAGTGCTCCGTTCAGCCTGGCGAACTGGAAAAGGACAAAGGCGAATTCTCCGCCCTGCGCCAGGGCGAGGGCAAAAAGCCAGCGCTCGTTTCCGGGCATCCTGAAGGTTTTGGCTGTGCCGAGCAGTACGATGGCTTTAATCAACATCAGCCCGGCCACCAGCCCGCCGATCAGCCAGAGCTTATCGAGAACAAGTGCGAAATTCAGGCTGGCGCCGATGGAGATGAAGAAAATGCCCAGAAGAAGGCCCTTGAACGGCTCGATATCGCTTTCCAGTTCGTGCCGGTATTCACTGTCGGCAAGCACGACCCCGGCAATGAAGGCGCCCAGTGCGGGGGACAGGCCCACGGCGGTCATCAGCAGGGAGATGCCGATGATCAGCGCCAGGGCCGCCGCGACAAATATTTCGCGCACCCGGGCTGCGGCAATGGCGCGGAACAAGGGCCGGCTGGCATATCTGCCAAGTAAATAAATGAAGCCGATGGCCAGCAGTACCACAATGAGGCGCTGGTAGGCGGGAAGTGCGGTGATTTCAAATAGTCCGCTGCCGTGGGCGGTATGGGTGGGCCCAGCCGCAGTTGCCAGCAGCGGCATGACTGCCAGCATGGGAATGACGGCCAGGTCCTGAAACAGTAGCACGGAGAATATCGACTGGCCCGGCGAGGTGCTGATCAGCCCCTTTTCGCGCAAGGTCTGAAGGACGATGGCCGTGGAAGACAGGGCCAGAATGAGCCCGATGGCAACAGCCTGCCGCCAGGGCAAGACAAGCGCCGTTGACAGCCCGATCGCCGCCGATGTCACCAGGACCTGGCTGCCGCCCATTCCCAGAATCGGTGTGCGCATCTGCCAGAGCAGGGAGGGTTTGAGTTCCAGGCCGATCAGAAAGAGCATCATCACGACCCCGAATTCGGTGAAATGCATCACCGCTTCGATATCGTCGATGAGAGACAGGCCGAACGGTCCAATGACGATGCCGGCGATCAGGTATCCGAGAACGGAGCCCAGCCTGAATTTGCGGGCAATCGGAACTGCGATTGCCGCGGCGGCAAAATAAATGAGCAGCTTCAGCAGAAACGCTTCCATGGTTTAAGCCTCGTTGATGATGACTGCGTCAAGCGACTGGTTGAGCAGCTCCCTGCTTCGGGCCTGAACCAGGTCCAGTCGATCGTCCCGCAGGGCGATGAGTGTCCGGCGGTAATCCTCGGCATGTCGAACCTGCTGTGTTTTCGGAATCCCCCGGTAAATGCCAAGAACGGCGAAAGGCGGCAGCCAGTCCATCCCGCACAGATTGGCGGTTGCCCGGTAAGGCGTGGTCAGCTCCCGGATGGTGAACAGATTCGATCCGTTTGCGCGATAATTGACGGAATCGCCTCCGGCGGTCAATGTCTGAAAGGTGATTTTGCCTGCCAGGGCACGGCTGGCAGACCCGTACGCCCAGCCGTATTCAAGAACCAGGTCCAGCCATTCCTTGATGATGGCCGGAGTGGAGTACCAGTAGAACGGGTGTTGAAAGACAATCACGTCATGGCTCCGGCAAAGCTGCTGTTCATGGGAAACATCGATGAGAAAGTCGGGATAGCTGGCGTAGAGGTCATGGAAGGTAATTCCCTCCAGCGTTTCCACGGCCTCGCGCAGGGCGGCATTGATGGCCGAGCGTTTGAAAGCCGGATGGCCGAAGAGGATCAAAATCTTTTTCATTGCCGCCTCCGTTTCGGATGCTGCTGCGGATATTTTGATTTTTATCAATATATCCGCATGGTTCTGTTCATTTGTAAAATGCGGATGGACAGTGACATGCCGGATCATCCCCCGGAATTCCCGGGGATCCCAAAAACACCGTATCAAATTTTATCGAAAAAATACATTGAGAGTTATTTGCGATTCTGGGTGCGCTCTTCATATTTGAATTTGAAAGTATCTGTTTTATGGCGTAATAATGGATGAAGCCCTCAGCCGGATCATTCACACGCGGTTTGAAAATCCAGGCTTGTGCCGATTGTTGCATACCCTATCTTTGATAATGGAGGAAGCTTTATGTTTGAATGCAGAGCAGATGATGTCCTGGAAGAATTAATTGAGCTGCTCAAGCTCGAAAAAATCGAGGAAAATATTTTTCGAGGGCAAAGTCAGGATCTGGGTTTCGGCAACGTATTTGGCGGCCAGGTTTTGGGACAGGCCTGTCCGCCGCTTACCAGACGGTGCCGGCGGAACGCGGCGTGCACAGTCTGCATGCATATTTTCTCCGGCCAGGGGACGCCAGAAAGCCCATCGTCTACAATGTGGATTGTATCCGGGACGAAAAGAGTTTTACCACCCGCAGCGTGATCGCCATACAGAATGGGCGCGCCATCTTGAACATGGCCGCATCCTTTCAAGTGGCCGAAACCGGATTCGATCATCAGGATGCGGCGCCGCAGCCGGCCGGCCCCGAAGGCATCACATCCGAGCGCGAGCTTGCCTTGATGGTCGCCGATCAGATACCGGAATCCATCCGTGAAAAGATTCTTTGCAAGAAAGCCATCGAGATCCGGCCGGTGGATCCCATCAACCCTTTTGCTCCGGAGAAGCGCAAGCCCTTGCGTTATGCATGGTTCAAGGCTGTTGGCCGATTGCCGGACGATCCGATGGTTCACCAGTACATGCTGGCCTATGCCTCGATTTCGGTTTGGCCGTCACCTCACTTTATCCCCACGGACAAAGCTTCTGGCAGCCGCAGATGCAGGTGGCCAGCCTGGATCATGCAATGTGGTTCCACAGGGATTTCCGCATGGACAATTGGCTTCTTTATGTCATGGAAAGCCCCAATGCAGGGAAATCCAGGGGGTTGAGCAGGGGCCAGATCTACACCCGGAAGGGAAACTGGTGGCCTCGGTCGTCCAGGAAGGGCTGATCCGTTATCATGATGTGAAGAAAAAGTAGGG
>CAWJRD010000021.1:0-7978 GCA_963845015.1 uncultured delta proteobacterium | reverse complement strand
GCGTTGATGTATCCCCACTTGTTGAGCGCCAGATCCGGAGTCGTCTGGGTCAGCAGCGGATTGGCGCCCGCGCCCACGGCAACGATCACCAGATCGCAATCCATCATAAACTCAGAACCCTTTACCGGAATGGGTCGCCTTCTGCCGGATGCATCCGGCTCGCCCAGTTCCATCTTGAGGCATTCCATGCCGGTCAGCCGGCCTTTTTCATCGCCGATAAAACGGGTGGGCGCGGTCAGGAGAAAAAATTCAATGCCTTCTTCATCCGCATGATGAATTTCAGCCTTTCTGGCAGGCATCTCGTCGCGGGACCGGCGATAGACGATGCGGACGCTGTCCGCGCCCAGACGCATGGCGGTTCGCGCAGAGTCCATGGCCACGTTTCCGGCGCCCAGAACCACGACATTTTTGCCCAGGGGAATCGGGGTATCCACCTCCGGGAAACAGGTAGGCCTTCATGAGGTTGGCCCGTGTGAGATATTCATTGGCGGAAAGAATGCCGATCAGGTTTTCGCCCGGAATGTTCATGAATTTGGGAAGGCCTGCTCCCACGCCCAGATAAACGGCATCGTAGCCTTCTTCAAAGAGCTCATCCAGGGATACGGTTCTTCCCACCACCTGATTGCATTCCACTTTGGCGCCGAGTTTCTCCAGAAAGGCCACTTCTGAAAAAACGATTTCCTTGGGAAGCCTGAATTCCGGAATGCCGTAAACCAGAACGCCGCCGGGTTTGTGAAACGCTTCCAGAACCGTCACCTCATGGCCTTTGCGGACCAGATCGCCTGCCACCGTAAGTCCCGATGGCCCGGAGCCCACGACCGCGATCTTTTTGCCGGTCGGTTTATCCCTGGGCGGAAGCTCGCCGGTGCCGTGCATTCGCTCGTAATCCGCTACAAACCGTTCCAGATTTCCAATGGCAACCGCATCCCCTTTTTTGCCAACGATACAGAGTCCTTCGCACTGAATCTCCTGGGGGCATACCCGGCCGCAGACGGCGGGAAGGCTGTTTTTCGCCCATAAATTGCGGATGGCGCCGGTCATATCCCCTTTGGTAATCAGGTTGATGAACCCGGGGATGTCCACACCCACCGGACAACCTTCGACGCAGCCGGGTTTTTTGCACTGAAGACATCTGCCGGCTTCCGTCATGGCCTGTTCCATGGTGTAGCCCAGTGGGAACTTCCTGAAAATTCCGTCTTCTGATTTCTGGTTTCTGCTCCGGCATGGCCTGCCGGGGAGTCGTTTTTTTGGTATCTGCTTTTTCCGCCATATATCCTCCTGAATAATTACGAATCTCGTAATTCTAATTCATAATTAAATGTTTAAGCCTGCTGAAAGGTGCAATAATCATTATAGCACTTTTTTTCATCTTCACAGTAAGCCTGAAGCCGTCGCATCAGCTCATCGAAATCCACCTTGTGGCCGTCAAATTCAGGTCCGTCCACACAGGCAAATTTCGTTTCCCCGCCAACCGACACCCGGCATCCGCCGCACATGCCGGTTCCATCCACCATGATCGGATTCAGGCTGACCATGGTCGGCACATTAAATTCTTTGGTGATTTTGGATACGAACTTCATCATGGGAACCGGCCCGATGGCGACCACCAGCTTGACGTCCTCTTTTTCCAGAACCTGTTTGAGCACCTCGGTGACAAACCCGTGATGCCCGTAAGAACCATCATCCGTACACACGTGAAGCTTGTGGGAAGCCGCCTGCATCTCATCTTCCAGAATGAGAATGTCTTTGCTTCGGGCGCCGATGATGCTGATGACATTGTTTCCGATTTCCTTAAGGCCCCGCGTGATGGGGTGAAGGACGGCAATTCCCGTTCCACCGCCCACGCAGACCACGGTTCCCAGCTTTTCAAGATGGGTGGGCTTGCCAAGCGGGCCGATGACATCCTGATAACTATCTCCGACTTGCAAGGACTTAAATATGGCCGTGCTTTTTCCAACCACCATGTAGATGATGGTGATGGTCCCTTTTTCCGGGTTGGTATCCGCCATCGTCAGCGGAATGCGCTCGCCGGTTTCATTGGCCTTCAGGATCACGAACTGTCCGGGTTTTGCTTTTTTGGCAATCAGGGGCGCCTCGATTTCATTGAGGATGACGGTTCCGCCTGTCATTTCCTTGCGTTGAACAATTTTAAACATGACAAACCTCCAGAGATTCAGATGGTGATGAATTGAGCAGCACGAGCTGGCTGCAGATATCCTGAGATGAAACAGTCAATTGCGTATAAAGGGGATTGATGGCCCGGCAGACTTCCGCCATGGCTTTTTCCGGGGTGTTGTTGATTTCGCTTAAATGGGCCAGAATAACATGCTGAAGCTGATGGTGCTGAATTTCCTCAAGGAGAATCCGGGAATCCCGATTGGAAAGATGACCGGTTCTGCCATTGACCCGTTGTTTCAAATGCCAGGGATACGGGCCGCTGATCAGCATGTCCGGATCATGATTGGCTTCCAGAATCAGCAAATCGCATGATTGCAGATGGTGCCTGACCATTGCCGTTGCAATTCCCAGATCGGTGGCGATTCCGATCTTTTTTTGATTCAGAGCGATCGTAAAACCTGCCGGATCCGCGGCATCATGGGAAATTGAAAAGGGATGGATATTTAACGTATTGATATTAAAAGATGCTCCGCAATTAAATGCAACCGTCTTCTTAAGATTTTTTAACTGAGGCGATGACGCTTCGAATGTTTTTGCGCTGATATATACGGGAAGGCCGTAGCGCCGGGAGAGGACGCCCACGCCGCGAATGTGATCCTCATGTTCATGAGAGACCACAATGGCATTGAGGGATTCGGGGTTGAGATCCCTGGATTTCATCCGGCGTTCGATTTCGATTCCGGAAAGTCCGGCATCCACAAGGATGGCGGTGCGGCCATCCGAAACGTAAATGGAATTCCCCTTGCTGCCACTGGCCAGCATGCACAGGGAAATGCCGGAATCTTGCGGCGCTGCCGAATTTGATGAAAACATCCGGTTTGTCAGACATCATCTACCTGCATCGCTTTGCTGCATCCTCCGGAAAACAAGAAGTTTGCAAGAGCGGTTCCTGCTAACGCTCTTGCCTGCTACTTTCCCGTATGGCCGAACCCGCCCGCATTGCGGCTGGTTTTATCCAGACAGCCGACTTCTTCAAGCCCTGCCTGATACACCCGTGAATGATCATCTGGGCGATCCGGTCGCCCCGCCGGATCGTGTAAGCGTGTTTTCCCAGATTGATCAAAGCCACCTGGACTTCTCCGCGGTAATCCGCATCGATGGTTCCCGGCGAATTGATCAGCCCGATCCCGTGCTTCACGGCAAGTCCGCTTCGAGGCCGGATCTGGGCTTCATAGCCATTGGGAATGGCCATCATCAATCCGGTTGGAATCAGGTGAATCGCGCCGGGCTCCACGATCAGATCCTGCGTTACGGCGGCATGCAGATCCATGCCGGCAGCCTGAGGCGTCATATAGCGGGGCAGCGGAATATCCGCATTTGCCTTCGGATCGATCCGGCAAAAAAGGATGGTCGGGGGTGATTCAGCATCCATGGTTCACTTCCATTTGAAACCTTCCATCATGCCATCATGAGCTGTTCAAATTGAGAGGCTTCCGGCACCGGCCCATGAAGCGTCAGGGTCATCTGATTCTTTTGAAAGAGCTCTTCGGCAAGCATCCGGATATCCGAAGGGGTGACCCGGTCAATCTCGTCCAGAATCTCCTGCAACGGGGTATAGCGTCCAAAATGAAATTCACCCTGGGCCAGCCGCGCCATCTGGTTTTCATTGCTTTCAGAGGCCATGAGCAGATTTCCCTTGGTAAATTCCTTGGCATGATGGAGTTCATCCTCTGTTACCGGGCTGTCTTTGAGGTTTTGCAGCGTATTCAAAATAAGTTCCACGGTTTCAAAAGCATGAACCGGATCCACGCCGGCATAAGCGCCGGACATGCCCGTATCCACAAAAGATGAAACAAACGAGTAAACCGAATACGCCAGGCCCCGCTGCTCGCGGATCTGCTGAAAAAGCCGTGAGCTCATGTTTCCGCCCAGAATGGTGTTCATCAGGGACAAAACATAGCGCCTGGGATCTGTCGTGGACAATCCCCGCGAATTGAGGCAGATATGGGCCTGCTCGAGATCTTTTGGGTGCCTGTATATCTTCTGGCCACATTGAAGTGGCCTTGCGGAATGTCGCGGGCCGGAATGGGATTTCCGGTCCGAATGGCTTCAAATGCCGGACGGGCCAGATCAACCAGACGATCGTGCGTCGATGTTTCCGACGGCGGTCACCACAATCCGGTCCGGCTGGTAGAGCCGCTCAAAAAAGCTTCGAATTTTTTTGGAATCAAATTGCAGAATATTCTCGTGGGTGCCCAGGATCGATCTTCCCAGGGGATTATCCCCCCAGAACGATTGGGCAGCCAACTGGTGCACGTATTCATCCGGCGTATCTTCCAGCATGCCGATTTCCTGAAAGATGACCGGGCGTTCTTTTTCGATTTCAGCTTCGTCGAACAGGGAATTCAGAAAAATATCCGTCAGAATTTCCGACATGGTATCCAGATGGTTTGCCATGACCTTGGCATGGTAACAGGTATTTTCCATGGAAGTAAAGGCGTTGGTATATCCGCCGATGGCGTCAAAAGCTTTGGCGATTTCAAAAGCCGAGCGCTTTTGCGTACCCTTAAACATCATGTGCTCAATAAAATGAGACAATCCATTTTCCGCATCGGTCTCATCCCGGGATCCGATATTGACCCAGACCCCCATGGACACGGACTGAACGTGCGGCATTCTCTGAGAGAGGATGCGAACACCGTTTGATAGAAGGGTTTTCTCGATCCTGTCGTCTGGTTTCAAATCGGGTTTTCCTCTTCCAAAACCGCCTTATGGCTTAAACGAATCTTCCCATCCCGGGATATTTCCAGAACTTTTACCCTGAGCGTATCGCCTTCCTTGACCACATCCGTAACCTTTGTCACCCTTCGGGTGGAAAGCTGGGAGATGTGAACCAGACCATCGGTCCCCGGAGAAATCTGGACAAAAGCACCGAAATCCATGACCTTGACAACCGTTCCCTCGTAAATTCGCCCGATCTCCGGCTCCATGACAATGCCTTGAATCAACTTCATGGCGGCATCGCCTTCGGCCTTTGAAATCGCCGCAATCTTCACCAGACCCGTATCATCAATCTCAACGCGGGTGTTGGTTTCGCTTTGAATCGAGCGAATCATTTTCCCGCCGGGGCCGATGATATCCCGGATCTTGTCCGGATTGATTTTTATCGTCACGATGGCCGGGGCATACTGAGAAATTTCTTCCCGCGGCTTGTCAAGCGACTCCAGCATCTTGCCCAGAATATGGAGCCTGCCGGCACGCGCCTGTTCCAGTGCTTTTCCCAGGATTTCCTTGGGAAGCTCGTGAATCTTGATGTCCATCTGAAGGGCGGTGATGCCTTCGCTGGTGCCGGCAACCTTAAAATCCATGTCCCCGGTATGATCTTCATCCCCGAGGATATCCGATAAAATGATCACGGTTTCCCCGTCTTTGACCAGCCCCATGGCAATTCCGGCCACAGGCGCCTTGATGGGAATGCCGCCGTCCATCATGGCCAGGGTTCCGGCGCAAACCGTACCCATGGAAGAGGATCCATTGGACTCCAGAACCTCCGAAACAATGCGGATGGTATAGTCAAAATCGGCTTTGGCAGGCAGCACTTTTTCAAGCGCCCGCGTCGAAAGACCGCCGTGACCAATGTCCCTGCGGCTGGGGCCAGAGAGTCGTTTGACCTCTCCCACTGAAAAAGGCGGGAAATTGTAATGGAGCATGAACGGCCTGGATTCTTCTCCGGTCAAGGTTTCCACCCGCTGCTCGTCCTGCCCGGAGCCCAGGGTCAACACGCCGAGCACCTGGGTTTCGCCGCGGGTAAACAGCGCACTGCCGTGGGGTCTGGGAAGAATGCCGATTTCACAGGTAATGGGTCGGATTTCATCGAATTTCCGGTTGTCGATGCGGCGGCCTTCTTTTAAAATCATGTTCCGGCTGATGGCTTTCTGAATGTCCTGAAAGGTTGCCGAAACTTCCTCTTTCCGATCCATGAACGCTTCGCCAAGTTCTTTCAGCACCTCGGATTTGACTGCACGCATCGCTGCATAGCGCTCGATTTTATCGGGAACGCCGAGTGCGTCCTTGATGCGCTGAGAAGCCAGAGACTCGACTTTTTCAACCAAAGCCGCATCTTTTTCCGGCATGGAAAACGCACGTTTGGGTTTTCCACAGCTTTCCCGAAGTTTTTTCTGAATTTCAATGACCGGCTGCATGGCCTGATGACCGAAGAAAATGGCCTCGAGCATATCCGCCTCGCTCACAATATTTCCGCTGCCTTCCACCATGACAACGCCGGTGGCGGAACCGGCAACGATGATATTGATGTCGCAGGCGTCAAATTTTTTCAGGGGCGGGTTGATGACCAGCTGGCCCTCGATGCGGCCCACCCGGACACAGGCAATCGGTCCTTCAAACGGAATGTCGGACAGACCCAGCGCAGCCGATGCGCCGATCATGGCCAGGGTGTCCGGATCATTTTCCTGATCCATGGACAGGACCGTGGCAATGACCTGGGTTTCGAAATTATACCCTTTGGGGAAAAGCGGCCGAATCGGCCTGTCAATCAGTCTGGCTGTCAGGGTTTCTTTTTCACTGCCCCTTCCGATTTCACGGCGGAAATAATTTCCGGGAATCCGGCCTGCGGCATAAATTTTTTCCATGTATTCAACCGTTAACGGCAGAAAATCCCCTTTGGCGCTTTCGTTGGACGAAACCACGGTCACCAGAACAATGGTCTCCCCGTATTGAACCACCACAGCGCCTGAAGCCTGTTTGGCGACTTTTCCGGTTTTAATGCTTAACGGTTTATCCCCGAGTGTTGCTTCGAGAACAACTTCCATATTTGCCTCCTTATGTTGAACGACGCAGTCTCAATCTGGTGAGAATACGTCGCATTTTGGTCATGCCGGCTGATGATTCGCATGAACGGCCGAGTCTCACCACCACAAAACTTAAGCCGGCAAGCGGGCAAAGTTCTGTATGGAACCCTTGAGTTTAAAGAGGTCAGGCATTCCTGACATTAGATAATTCCCGACTACCTTCTTAATCCCAGGGTTTCAATAATGGTTCGATACCGCTGAATGTCTTTGTTTTTGACATAATTCAAGAGCCTGCGGCGTTTTCCAACCAGCATCAGCAAGCCTCTGCGGGAATGGTGATCCTTGGTGTGCACCTTCAGGTGTTCGGTAAGATAGGTGATGCGATGGGTGATGAGGCCGACCTGCACCTCCGGCGACCCGGTGTCGCTCTCATGAAGTTTATACTGGTCGATCAGTTTTTTCTTGTCTTCGGGTTTAAAAACCACTTTCTTTAATCCTCCTGTTTTACAATAGTGAAATGGGTGAATTCCGCTCCACCCCTGCGGGCATTCATCTCAACTTGCCGTGAACTATTGGCCACCGCAATGCAGCAACATGTTACTGCTTTTCAGTTAAGGCTGAATCCAAGGTTGATGAATGCATGACCTCGGGCTAAGCCCTAACCATTTTCAAATGCATGCTTTCGAAAGCACGCAGGTTTAAAGACCGAAGGTGCTGGAAAAACCATCAGCCTGTCCTGAAAGGACTTTCACACAAACGAACAGCAATACGTAAACCCGTGCTGAACCGGGTCATAACTGAGAATGGACAGCAGGCGGTTGTTTCGGTCAATGACTTTTACCAGGGTCTCACCGGGTAAAAGACAAGACGGCGAAATATCTGCTGTCGTAATCATCATGCCATATTTGAGCTTATCCGTCAAAGCATTATCCGCCTGAAAAGAAACCATATCCGGAAGCGCTTCTCGGCCATACCGGTCAGATGCCGAGCGACATCGCCGGACCGGGCCAGCGCATCCAGTTCGGAAAGGGCAATGGCATCCGTGATTGCGT
>CAWJRD010000020.1:0-63856 GCA_963845015.1 uncultured delta proteobacterium | reverse complement strand
AATTCATCCACGGAGGATATCATGGGAAACATGATGCGGGGGCTTTTGCGCATCTGCGCCGGCGCGCAATATGGCCTTGATCTGCTGCTCAAAAATATCCGGATTTCTCAGGGAAAACCGGATCGACCGCAATCCCAGCTCCGGATTGGATTCACCGGCCGCGTCCGAATAGGCCAGAATCTTGTCCCCGCCGACATCCAGGGTGCGGATGGTGACGGTTTTATCCGGCATCTCGTCAAACAGGCGTTTATAAATCGGATATTGTTCCTGTTCCGAAGGAAAGCTGTTGCGGATCAGAAACGGAAATTCGGACCGGTACAGCCCGACGCCTTCAGCCTTGAGATCCCTGGCAAGGGCCAGCTCGCTCAGCAGATTGATATTGGCCAGCAGATGTATCCGCTGGCCGTCCCGCGTTTCGGTTGTGGGCGTCATGGCATCCGCCAGCAAAGAGGTTGCCGCTCTTGCCTGATTCCGGATTTCAAACTGATGAATCACTTTCTCGGAAGGATTCACATAAATATTGCCGCCCAGGGATAAACTGGCCGCATCCATCAGCACGGGGGTTTCTTCCGGAAGCGTCAGAAGCTCCGGCCGGTCGGCGATGATCAGGGGGATCTGCATGGATCTGGCAAGGATCGCGACATGCGAGGTCACGCCGCCGCTGACCAGAATGATTCCGGCAACCTCCTCGGAAGCCAGTTTGAGAATATCGGATGGATACAGCTCCCGTGCAATGACGATACGCCCTTTGCACTGCAGCGGCGCCTCCATGTCCCGAAGCTGGAAATTGGCCAGGATGCGCCCGGCCAGGTCCTCCATGTCGTTGACTTTCTCCCGCAGATACATGTAAGGACTGGAAGAGAAAAGGGCGATATAATGCCGGGCAACCATGCGGACAGCCTCTGGCGGAGCCACCCCTTTTTCGATATGCCGGAGAATTTCCTGAATGAACCGCTCATCCTTGAGGATCATGAAATGCGCCGTGAATATCAGGGACGCGCTTTCAGGCAGGCGTTCGGCAACACGGGATTGAAGCTCCTGGAGCTGATCCGTGGTCAACTGAATGGCCCGGTAAAAATGTTTCAGCGTATAAGCGGTTTCGGATTCAGAAGGTTCGGAAAGCAGCCATCCGTGACTTTTTCCAAAAACCGTGGAAGGCGCTCTGGCGTATCCGCAGCCGGCGCTTTCGCCGCGAATGAATTTCAATTGATCCAGGGCCGCTGCATCCAGGACCGGGTTCTTGGGATTATTCATGCTCATCAGGAGCCTGGCATTTTCAATGGCGCCCGCCAGTTGCGATGCCGCGGCCCTCAGGGCCATCACATCCACTTCATCAAAATAATCGCGTTTCTCGTGCTGAACCACCAGAACCCCGATGTTTTCGATCCCTCTTGAAATCGGAACGGACAAAAAACTTTCAAACCGGTCTTCTCCGGATTCCTCAAAATATTTGAACTGGGGGTTTCTGCTGGCGGACCCTTCCCGTATCGGCTGCTGTTTGATCAGGGTGTAACCGACCAGTCCTTCGCCGGCTTTCATTCGAACCTGATTGACGGCTTCGGGATTGAGGCCGATCGTGGCTTTTAAAACAAGCTCGCGAGACTGATCATCAAACAGGTATATGGAGCAGACCTCTGCTTCAAGGTGCTGGGAGACCATGACGGCGGTTCGCTGCAGAAAATTCTCGATATTGCTGCTGCCGGTCAAAAGGGTTGCCAGATCCCCGATATCACAGAGCAGATTCAGATGGTCCCGTTTCTTGGTTTTTGGCATTGTTGCGTTATCCCGCAGGATGCTGCTTCAACCAGGCATGGGCCATAAACAGCCCGCAGATGGTTTTGGCATCCTGAATGCTGCCCCTTGAAATCATATCCAGGGCTTCAGTAAATGCGACTTCCCGAACCTCCAGCACTTCATCCGCATCCAGGTTCTGTACGGAAATCGACAAATCCGTTGCCAGAAAAATCTGAATCCGTTCATCGGAATACCCCGGAAGCGGGGTGATTTCTCCCAGCTTCTGCCAGGCGGCCGCCGTGTATCCGGTTTCTTCGGTCAATTCCCTTTGGGCGCAGGTCAGGGGCGATTCCTTGTCGTCCAGGGTTCCTGCCGGAATTTCCCAGATGGTTCCGCCGACGGCATGGCGGTATTGTTCAAGCATAATCACGCCATGGCTGCGGGTCAATGGGACAATGGCGGCTGCCCCGGGGTGACGGATGACATCCAGTTTTATCGAAGCGCCATTGGGAAGCGTGACGGTTTCCTGAAACACATTAAACACCCTGCCTTTGTGAATCAGGGTTTGGCGGTTGTTTTGGCCTAAAGATACAAACTTGGTCATTTCCAGTTCCTGTGATTTTTTGAGTGATATCGTGTTGAAACGCAATGAGAGGAAAACGCTGTATATTCAATCTCTGGGTGGAATAGAAGCCGATGTCTTGCGGTTGGCTGCAATGCAGGAGATGGCGGCTCCGGGATCATCGGTGATCACGCCGTCAACGCCCATATCCACCAGCATCAGCATATCCTCAACCGAATTGACGGTATAGGGAAAGATAAGAATGCCCTGGGCATGCGCCTTTTCGATGTGTCGTTGTTCCAGAGATCTGAAATGGGGATGCCAGGAAAAGACGCCCAACCGTTTACAGATATCCAGGGTATCCGGGGGGGCTGACCGGTCCGTGATAAAGGCGATTTCGGGATGAACCGGCATATTCGCGATGTTTTCCAGAAATCCTGGGTGAAAACTCGATACCAGCGTGGTATTGAGCAGATCGTGCCGGATGATCAGGTCAACCACCTGTCGCTCAATGGCGTCCCCGGGAAAGCCGGACTCCCATGCGCTGGACTTGATCTCGACATTGATCAGGATTTTTCCCCCTGCCAGAATCAGCACTTCTTCCAGTGTGGGCAAGGATTCTCCGGCAAAGCGGGAATCAAACCAGCTGCCGGCGTCAAGCCGCTTGAGCTCCTGAAGCGTCGCCTGATGAACGGGGCCGAAGCCGCTGGTGGTTCGATTCAGGGTGTCATCATGAATCACCACCACCTTGCGGTCCCTGCTGAGGGTGACATCCAGCTCGATCATGTCGGCACCGGCGGCCATGGCCGCGGAAAAAGAAGCCAGCGTGTTTTCCGGATATTGGGCCCGGTAGCCCCGGTGCCCGATGATGACCGGCGGTATGATATCGTGAAGGGTTCGGCGCATGGTTTACGGTTGCCCGGGCCAAAAGTCAGAAATCCCGTTTTCGTTGGTCGTAATGGTCTTCAGGCCGATCCTGAAGATATATGGCATTATACTTCTTTTTGTCTGCCGCGTCAAACCACTCATATCCCAATTCCTTGCAATGATTGCAGGCCCGGGTGGGAATATGAACCGCCAGAATCCGCCTTCCGCCGTCCGTTGAAGAATCAATCTGCAAAACACCGCTGCAATCGGGACAAATCCTTAACGTTTCATCCTGTTTTTCAGTGATATTGTCCGTATCGTAGTAAATGCTCCGGGTGCGCTCCGCAAATCGCTGGGTGTCCTGAACGAACGATTTGATTTTATCCCGCTGACGCCAGTTCGAAAGAATCTGATCGCCGGTTCTTTGAATCCAGCGGCTGATCTCCGGTTTCTGCCTGAGGCGCTCCGGGTCATAATTGGGCTCCCTGATTTTGCTGTAATCAATCCCGGCCATTGCCAGAATAATCCCCAGGTTGATGTAGGGCAGGGCGCCTTCGATGGAATAACCGCCTTCCAGCACGGCAATGTCCGGCGACAGCAGTTCGGTCAGGGCGGCATACCCTTGCGCGCAAAAATTCATGTTGGTGATGGGATCTGAAAAATGGTTGTCCTGTCCCGCGGAATTGATGATGATGTCCGGCTTGAAATCTTCGAGAATGGGAAGCACCACTTCCCGTATGGCATACAAAAAACCCTCTTTGGAGGTTTCGGGCGGCAGGGGATAGTTGATTGTGGTGCCGATGGCTGTCGGTCCGCCCATTTCGTTGGGAAAGCCGGTTCCCGGGTAAAGGGTTCTGCCGTCCTGATGGAGTGAAATAAACAGCGTATCCGGATCATGCCAGTAAATATCCTGGGTGCCGTCCCCATGATGACAGTCGGTATCGACAATGGCCACCCGCCGGATGGGGATAGGCCTTTCGAAGGTATTCGATCATGATGGCTTCGATGTTCACATTGCAGAACCCCCTGGCCCCATGAACGACCCGCATGGCATGATGGCCCGGCGGCCTGACCAGCGCAAACCCCCGATCCACCTGTTTGTCCATTACGGCCCTGCCGATGGTTTTGGCGCCGCCGGCGCTGATAAAATGAGATTCCGTCATGATGCCGGCCACATCCGGAACGCAGAAATGAACCCGCTGAACATCCTGAACCGTGACCAGTTCCGGTTTGAATTCCCGTATGCCGTCAATATCCAGAACGCCTTCTTCAAAAACCTGGTCCTGGGTGTACAGAAGACGCTCCTCCCGTTCCGGATGCGTCGGACTGATGGCCCAGTCAAAGGCTGGGAAAAAAACAAGACCTGTTCTGTATCTGGCTTTCAGCATGGACTACTCCGTTGAGAGGATGCCGGCAATGGTGTCGTATTCGTTGATCAGCCCGGGTTTGATCTGCACCTTGACCCGAATGTTTTTCCCTGTCGTGTAAAACCCCTTGACCATATTGAATTGCTGATTTTCAACGACTTCCATTTCCATCTCTTCAGGGCTTGCGCCCTGTCTGGCGGCTTTTTGCTTGAGAAGTTCTCCCGCGGTCAGCACGGCGTCCGAATTTGAATAATCCCGGGTTACCGCGGCAGTGAACCCCTCTTCGGGCGCCATGGCGATTCCCTGCTGGGTATCGGCAAACAGACTGACCTCGCAGGTGGTCCGCGCAAGGGCTGCGCCAATGGCATTGGCCACATCCCATCTGGGAACAACGCCGACCCTGAAACTGGAAATTTCCTCAAAATGCCGCGCAAAAAACGGGGCCGGACCGCCCATAATCAGAATTTTCCGCGGGTTGACCTGATATCCTTCCTGGAGTTCATGGATGGTGTAAACCGGTTTCTGGTTGATGCGATCGATCAGCACGCGCGCTTCCTTCAGGATGGTTTTGCAGGTGTGATCAAACACCCGGGCGGCGGCCTCTTCGATGGAACAGCCAAGATCATGGGCAATCGGCCGAAATCCCTGAACCGACTTCTCCCTGTCCCCGCTTTTGATCTTTCCCATAATGCACAGGGCATCCGTGGGGGTGGGCGCCGAACCGCCATAAGCCATGGCAGGGCCGATGCGCTCCGGGCCGATCTGAATCCGGCCTTCCTGAACGGATACGCGACTGTCTCCGCCAACCGGTATGGAATGGCTTTCCAGGGAGCGGATCAGGGTCTTGTAAGGGCCAAGGCAAATTCCCAGGGGATTTAAAACCGGAACATAGTTGACCAGAATGGCCATGTCCGTGGTGGTTCCCCCGATGTCCATGACCAGGCTTTCTTCATCATCAAAGGCAAAGGCCAGGGAACCCATGACGCTGGCAGCCGGTCCGGAGAGGATGGTCTGGGCCGGAAAGTCCATGGATGCGGCAAAATTCATGGTGCCGCCGTCCGCCTTCATGATATGAATGGGAATTGTCAGCCCTTTTTTCTCAAGAGACTGCTGAACCGCTTCAAAAAACTGTTTGTGAATGGGGTAGACCGCGGCATTGAGGTAGGTTGTGGCAATCCGCCGGGGAAAGTTGAGATTGCCGGAAATCTGATGGCCCATGAATACTTTTTCAAAATAAGGCGCAATCCGTTCCTGAATGAGTATCTCATGCTGGGGGTTTCGCGTTGAGAATTTACCCACCACGCCGACATGCCGGATCCCTTCCGCTGCAAAATTGCGGGCAAACGCCTCGATTTCGCAGGTATCGACGGGTTCGATTTCCCGGCCCCTGTGATCAATGGAACCGCAAACCGCAACATAGTGCGCGTGGGTCCGGTAAAACTCCGGATCGATTCCCGGACCGCTGGAGACAAACATGCCGACATCGGAGATTTTGGCCTGGGCAATGGCATTGGTGGTCAGGGTCGTGCTTAATACAATCCTGCGGATTTTCCCGGGAGGAATGCCTTCGGTAATGGCGTCCAGTCCGGACAATACGGTTTGGAACAGCGCTTTTGCGTCGGTCCGAACCTTGATTGCCCTGACAATTCCCTCATCGCCGAGAAGAACCACATCGGTATAGGTACCGCCTACATCCAGTCCGATTATCATTGTATCTTCCTGATAGCGTTCATCACCCTTATTGCGAGAAGGGAAGTGTTTGAAAACCGTCATTTTTTCGTCTGAATAGCTGATTCATGCTATCCAAAACAGGGGGCAATGTCAATAAGAGCAAAAAAAGTTTCTCTTGCAAATCACTTTCTTTCAATGTCGCCAATTGCCCTTATTTTTCAAATGCCGAAACCCGGTGGCTGCAATACATGGCGGGAAAAGGTTTCCCTTTCGTATAAAAGTGATGGTTTTTCTTGTAAAAACAATTTATAATAAAGCCAATAATCAGAGGTATGCTTTGCATCCCTGACTTGACCATAACAGAAGAAAGGAGTGGCATGTATTGCCGCCAAAGAACCATAGCCAGAGCCATAAGCTGTTCCGGTGTGGGCGTCCACTCAGGCAGAGAAGTCAACCTGAAGATAAAGCCTGCGCCAATCAATCATGGCATCAAATTTATCCGGACGGATCTGCAGGACTCCCCCTGCATTTCCGCCCGTTTCAACAGGGTCGTAGACACAAGCCTTGCAACCGTTATCGGTGTCGAGGGCTTCATCGTGTCCACCATTGAACACCTGATGGCCAGTTTTGCCGGGCTATCCGTCGATAATGCCCTGGTTGAAGTCGATGCGCATGAAATGCCCATCATGGATGGCAGCGCGGCGCCTTTTACCCGGCTGATCCGGGCCGCGGGAATCGTGGAGCAGGATGGCCCCAAATGCGTTTTTGTGATCAAAAAACCCATTACCCTTGAAAAAGACGGCAAATCCGTTTCCATCTTTCCCTTTCCTTCGTATAAAATCACCTGTTCCATTGAATATGACCATCCGTTGATTCAAAGCCAGACATTTTCGATGGAGGTGACGGACCGGCTTTTCGAACAAGAGATCTGCAGCGCCCGAACATTTGGTTTTCTAAATGAAATTGAATATTTAAAGAGAGTCGGCCTGGCAAAGGGCGGATCACTGGATAACGCGGTTGTGGTGGATAAAGACAGCGTGCTGAATTCGGGCGGACTTCGGTTTCAGGATGAATTTGTCCGTCATAAACTCCTGGACTGCATTGGTGATTTTTCGCTTTTGGGACTTTCCATTGTTGGACATATTGTCACCCATAAATCCGGTCATGCCTTTCATCATGCCTTTCTGGAAAAATTCTTTTCAGAAAAATCATCCTGGGAAACTTACATCATTCCGAAAAACTGCGAGAAGAATGGGTTCAATGCCAACTGCTGCTAAGATAAGACATGCCCGGCCAAACCGGTTGGTGTTATCTGCCGGGGCCGTTCTCATGAGTTTGATTTTTCTGATTCAGATCCCACTATGCGGCACAGGATGCCACCCTCTCAAACCTGATTGTCACCAACACCAGCAATGATCTTCTGGTTTATCTGAATGTTGAGGGCGCCTTTCGTGAACAAACCGTAAATGCCATCATGAGCGGCGTGCCTGCCTCGTTTTCGTTTTTCATTAAACTCTATCAAAAACGTTCCATGTGGTTTGACAAGGCCATTGCCGATATCGAAATCGCCAACTCCATCAAATACAACAACCTGAAAAAAGAATTTGTGGTTGAACGTTCCTGGGAAAATGGCAGAATCCGCACAGCCCAGTCCCTGCAGGAAGCACAGAAATTGATGTCCGATGTGGATGGGCTGAAAATAATCAATCTGAACAAGCTGGAAAAAGGCAGGCAATATCAGGTTAAGGCCAAGGCCCAGCTCAGCAAACTGACCCTTCCGTTTTACCTGCACTACGTGTTCTTCTTCGTTTCCCTCTGGGATTTTGAAACCGACTGGTACACCATCGATTTTATCTATTGAACGATGGCTGAAACCGGACAGGTTTGCCTGCAGGATCCGTCTCCAATGCAGAGATCCGGGTTGATATCCACGCTGTCATCCGGACTGCGGACAAAGGTCGGGCAACCGAACTTTTCAACGCATTCATGAATCCGCTGACAGGTATCCGGATCGATACGGACCTTTTTGGCAACAAACCCGGATTTTTTCCGCTGTTCTCTCATGAATTTCAGCATGCAGGGATGCCGGGCGATGACAACGCTGAACTCCGGAATCTCGAGTCGCTTTCTGAACCAGTTCCGTCAGGGCGGACTGCTGATAGGTATCGGTTTCAAAAATATGCTTCACCCCCAGTCCTTCCAGCACCTTTCGAACCGGAATTTTATCCGTGACCTCATTGAAATTTCTTCCGGAGCCGGCATGATCCTGGTGACCGGTCATGGCGGTTGTGCCGTTTTCCATCAAAATGAGGGTAATCGGGTGGCGATTGAAAACCGCATTGATGATCCCCGGAAGTCCGGCATGATAAAATGTCGAATCGCCCAGAAAAGCCACAACCTTGCGCTCCGTATTAAAGAGAGACAGCCCTGCGCCGATGCCGGGGGATGCCCCCATGCACATCAGAAGCTGGCCCATCTGATAGGGCGGAAGAAATCCCAGGGTATGGCAGCCAATGTCCGCAACGGTAATGTCCGTATCTTTCAGGGCTTTTTTAATGGCGTGAAATGCGCTGCGATGGCCGCAGCCCGGGCATAGCTGGGGCGGCCTTCGGGGAACGGCGGCCTTATCCGTGCCGCGATGACGGGTGCGGTTCGGATCAGGTCCGGCCAGGTTCCGGACAGCATCGCATGCACTTTATCCGGTGTATACTCTCCCACCCAGTCCTCGGCATCCATTTTCCCGATAATCCGTACCGGTATGGCTTCATCAAAGGCAAGGGACTTGATATCCTTTTCGAGAATGTCATCCAGTTCCTCAATGATCCGGATTTCCGAATGGGTTTTTAAAAAATGGCGGATAAGCTTTCGGGGAAGCGGATAAATCATCCCCAGTTTCAGGATATCGGGTTTGTCCGAAACATCCGAGAGAACGTCCATTACGGACAAGAACGGCATTCCCGCTGTAATGATTCCCCGCCCGGCATTCCGGTTATCAATTTCCCGATTCAAAGACGCGGCGCCTTCAAGGGCTTCCACTTCGGACAATCGCTTCAGGGCGCTTCGTTTCAGGGGAAAGACCTCTGCTGCAATCGGAATGTAGGGGCCGTTTTGCGGATCAAACCGGGGCGTATGATCCCATTCGGCTGGCTTCCATGCGTCAAAAGCCACCCGTTCCTTGGCATGACAGACATGGGTGGTCAGGCGGAGAATGACCGGCATGGCCATTTGCCGGGCAATCAAGGCCGCCTCCTTGTAAAAGCGGTATACCTCGGCCGGGGATGCCGGCTCCATCACCGGCGTGTAACACAGGCGGGCAAGATGGCGGTTGTCCTGCTCATTCTGCGAGGAATTGGCGCCGGGATCATCTCCCAGAACCACGACCATGCCCCCGATGATGTTCATCATGCTGAGCTGGACAAAACAGTCCGCGGCAACGTTCAGCCCGACGCTTTTAAAAAATACCGTTGAAAGGTGCCCATTGACCGCAGCCCCATACGCCACTTCGGTGGCCACTTTTTCATTGGTGGAAAATTCAAAGTAGAATGGCCGCCGGTCTTTGGGGATGCTTTTGATGGCTTCGGCGATTTCCGGAGTCGGCGAACCCGGATAGGAAGTCACAACGCGGGTTCCGGATTCGATCATGGCCCTGACCAGTGCGGTATTGCCCATGACGATTTCAGAAAAAGGCGCCTGCGTCAGCAGCATGTCACCCATATATTTCATCGCATGACCTCCTTTTGGGAAAATTTCTTGCGTATTGACAAGGATTGCCGGAAAAAGAAGGGGTTGAAAGAGACAGCGCCACTCCATTCATTCTTATAAGGATCGCACAAAGCTGTCAAGCCTGCATTCCAATATGACCAAGGATGACGCGCATTGCAGATTATTGGACTTTTTATGAAACCATCAAATTTCACTTGAAATATACCCCTAAAGCCGCTAATTATGGCAAAGTGATTCAAAGCTTATTTTGTCCCGCTTATTTCAATACGCATTCATAATCCTGAGTCACAATCAACGCATATCAAGTCTCCTCACTTGCGCGAGGGCAAAAAAGGGGTCCTTACGTCACAACCATGCATTTTGAGAGGCGCCCATGGATGTCGTTCTGCTTTCCCGAATCCAGTTTGGTATGACCACCGCCTTTCATATCGTTTTTCCCACCCTGACCATCGGTCTGTTGTTTTCCCACCGCTGAAAATGAAAGGGAACAGGAAGTGTTGATCCATTTCCTTTACCCTCTGGGGGGTTTCATTGATTCTTCCCGTGGTCCTGGGGTACATCTTTTACAGCTACCGGGTATTTCACGGCAAAATCGTTTATGGGGAAGGTTATGAATAATGGGGTTTAATTCGTATTGTCAGGATCAGGAGGCACGCGTATGACATTTATTCGTATCAGACAGATCTTTTAAGAACAGGGCGGATTCTGCTGCTGGGTTTGGCACTGCTGCTGGTTGAACAGATTCCGTTCGATGACATCCTTTATGGCGCCGGTCCCCATTTAAAAAGCGCGCCGACTTCCCGGAAAGATTCAGCCGCTTCATCCAAAAAAATTCTTGCAATTGATTCAGATATCACATCGCCTTCCGGAGAAATAATCAACATTGTTGCTGACGGGTAATTTCCCACCGGAAGCACAGGTGATTGAAGGAGATACCCCGAGAATATCTGTGATTTTCCGGATGTTCGCATGGAAAAAACCATCCTGCGGACCATTGGTGTGAATGGAAAATATGTATTGCAGGTTCGAACGGGAATTCATCCGCCGCCGGAACCCAAAACCCGGGTTGTTCTGGATCTTGTACCCAATCATGATTATGAAGTGGAACAGTTATTTTATGAAAAGAAAATCGCTATTCGATGATTATCCGTGAAAAACCTAAGGATTGAAAGGGCTTTTATTTAAAATCATTTCCGCTTTCAGCTTTATTGACTGAAAGGGAGGGGCACTGAAGGGGAGGTCAAATGGACAACGGTCGAACCAACTCATTGAACCATCACCTGCTTGCGGTCAAATCCGGAAAGCGATGCTTTGAAAATGCCTTTCAGGGTGTTGCCAGAATGATTTTGAATGACGAGATCAGCAAAGTGGTGGTCAATGGCAAAACCACTTATGATTTTGGTATCTTTCGTTCCGGCAAGAAACATATCATCGGCATGTATGATGAAATCAACAGCTTCGTCTCCTATGTCAAGGATGCGGCCGAAGGCGGCTCATCCAAGGAAATGGCCTTTGTTCTGGTCGGAGAACCCGGTAACGGCAAAACCTTCTTTGTCGAATTCCTCTGTACAAAATACCGGCAGTTTCTCTATCTGGAAGAAAACCGGAAATACACCTTCCGGTTTATCCACATGGACAGGCTGGGAAGTTACGGCAAAATAGCCACCATCGAATCCCAGACCTACGAAGACCCCATGATTCTGGCCATGAATCTCTTTGACGACCCGGATGAAAACAAATCCTTTTTATCCAGGGAAATCGGCTTTTCGGACGGTGAAATCGAAACCCTTTATGACAACTACCGGCCGCTGGGCGCCTGCACGGCTTACATGTGGAATGATATCCGGAACCATGTCGGCAGGCGATATTTCCGAAATGCTGGATCGTGTCGAGATCATTCCGGTCCCGCTGATCGAAAGCCTGGGAACCGTTACCGGCAAATATCCGGCCAAGGATAAAATCACCTCTTCCGCGGTGGACCTGCTGGGCGAGGAATCCATTCAGCGCCTGCTGCATATCAGCGACACCAATAACCCCTACCGGTTTGATCTGCGGCGGGGCGCGCTGGCGCGGGTGGCCGGCGGCGGCATTCATTTCAGCGATGAAATTTTCAAGAACAAAAAGGATCTGGTTCAGGTCTATCTGGGGGTGATTCAGAACCGCACCATTGAAATCGACGGCTTCAAATGGCCGATCGACACCCTGATCATTGCCACCAGCAACAACTCCGAATTCAACCGCTTTCTGGCCGAAAAAGAAGAAGCGCCCATCGTCGACCGCTGCCGGATCTGCTATGTCTCGCACAATACCAATTACCGGCAGCAGAAAGAGCTGACGGCCTACGCCATCGGCAGCGAGACCAGGACCACCCTGACCCGGGAATACCTGCATCAGGACCCCAACCTCAATTATGCCGCATCCGTGGCCGCCGTCCTGTCCCGGCTTCCCCGCTCCGAGAAACTGACGCCGGTCGAGACCATGAAACTGGCCGCCGGCGAGGTGGCCGGCGAAAAAAGCATCAAGACCCTGGCCGAAGTGATCGACACCCTCAACCAGGACCCGGACATCACCAAACGGTTCGGCCAGAAAGGCCTGGGCCAGCGAAATCTGGGCCGATCCATTCAGCTGCTGGTGGAAAGCTCGGAGACCAACGAAGGCCAGTGCATGTTTGCCTATGACGTGTTCCGCGCCATCGAACGGATCATTCTCGACTATGTCAGCGAGGCCAATGACCGGGCCAAATACCTGGAGGATCTCAAGACCGCCAAGGGGCTTTACCGGGAACGGATCATGACCGAGATGTTCAATGCCTACATGGATGAACCGCTGGCCATTCGAAAAGACGTGATGAACTATGTGAACATGATCATCGGCATCGACGCCGAAAACCTGGGCCCGGACAAAATGTGGAAATACAAGGACCCGCAGTCCGGAGAGCTGAAGGCCCTGAAAATCGATGAGCGCTATATCAACAGCGTGGAAGAGCGGCTCGGCCTTAAAACCCGCGAGCAGCGGGAAACGTTCAGCACCTCCATCCGCAAGATTTACGGCCAGAAGATTTCCGTTGAGCCCAATTATGATTTCATGGACAATCTGGAGCTGGTCAAGGCGGTTACCGATGTGCGGCTCAAATCCGACATCGCCGGCGCCGGAAGCCTGATCGGCGCCCTGGCCAACCGGACCAACGAGGAAAATCAGAAACTCTATGACCGGATGATCGAGACCATGCTGACCAAGCTGGGCTACTGCAAAACCTGCGCGCAGAAGACCATCGAATATTTCTGTACCCAGGAAGACGAGAAATAACGTTCCACGGAGCGGAATTTCATGAAACCTGAACTGGTTGAACGCTATGAGCGGTTAAAGGCCCGGGGACTCACCGAGGAACAGGACCGGCGCATGCTTGAAGAAATGGCATCCGGCGAAAACGCCCACATCCTGCTTGATGACGATGGCCGCGCATTGCCGTCCCGGGGCCGCCCTGCGTCCATTTACGGGTATCACGACCTTCCGGATCTTCAGAATATGCCGGCTTTGCAGACCTGCCTGGCCAATCAGCTCCGCTCGATCGATGAGCTTCTGGAAAGGGACAGGCTCCGGGAAAAAGACGGATTTCCCCGGAAAATCCGCGTGGGACGTCTGATCAAGCCGGGCAAGGGCGGCAAGGACAAGGTGGTGGTGGTGCCCACGACGGTTGAAGAAAAATTGATCCATGACAACGCTTTCAAGGAATCTTCCCAGGATTCCCCGGACGGCGGCTCCGGAGACGGAGAAGAAGGCGAAGTCATCGGAGAGGAGCCGGTGCGGCCCCAGCAGGGCAGCGGCGCGGGGCCGGGCCAGGGAGAAGGCGGCCCGCATGAAATGGAATCGAGCGCCTATGACCTGGGCAAGATCCTCACGGAAAAATTTGAACTTCCCAATCTGAAGGAAAAAGGCAAAAAACGGTCCCTGACGCGGTATATCTACGATATGACCGACAGGCACCGGGGGTTTGGACAGTTTCTGGATAAAAAAGCCACGCTCAGGAAAATTCTGGAAACCAATATCCATCTGGGAAATGTGACGGATATCGCCGATATCGATCTATCCTCATTTTTAATTTCCCCTGCCGATAAGATTTACCGGATTCTTTCCCGGGAAAAAGACTATGAATCCCAGGCCATGGTGTTTTTTCTGCGGGATTATTCCGGTTCCATGTCCGGAAAACCCACCGAGCTGGTGGTCGCCCAGCATGTCATGATCTATTCCTGGCTGCTCTATCAATACGAGAAACAGGTGGAGTCCCGGTTTATTCTTCACGATACGGAAGCCAAAGAAGTCCCGGATTTTTACACCTACTACAATTCGCAGGTCGCCGGCGGGACCATGGTCGCCTCGGCGTTCAAGCTGGTCAATGAAATCGTGCACAAGGAAAATCTGGCCCAGGATTACAATATTTACGTGTTTCATGGCACAGACGGCGATGACTGGGACATCGACGGCAAGGAAGCGATTCCCGCCATTACCCGGATGCTGACTTACACCAGCCGGGTGGGAATCACCATTGCCGAGCATGGTACAGGCACATCCGGCGCAACGGAAGTGGAAAAGTATCTGAAAAAATCCGACCTTCTGAACACAAAAGCCAATTTGATCCGCCTCGACACGATGAATAAGGATGCGGATGAACCCCGGCTGATCGAGGGCATCAAACGCCTGATTTCCTGAACGATAAAAATCCTCCGAGCATGGATTTTATCGCTCATCGCGGGCCATGCGGAAGTCAAAAGCAAGGAATTCAACGTTCAGGATCCCGCTGCAAATCCGCGCTGTACTGAATTCATGAGGAAAATATGGAACTCATCGATCAGCATACCAAAAAAATCATGGAAGGGTGCAAGGAAAGGGCCAGAGCGGCAGGCCTGCGGTTTCAGAATGAAACCCTGGAATACATTGTCACCAACCGGGATCTTCTGGAGCTGTCCCCGAAAATCATGATCCCGACGCTTTATGATTACTGGGTGCATGATGTCGAGGTCCTGAAGGAAAAGGGCAAATACGAGCTCTATCCCGGAAACCCCTATGAAACCGTCATCAATACCCGGCCGGCCATTTCCTTTTATAACGACAACAATCCGGACTGGCTGAATGTCATGATTTTTTATCATGTGCTGGCCCATATCGATTTTTTCCAGAACAACCTGTTTTTCCGCCATACCTGGGATGATGATTTTACCGGCCAGGCCCTTTCGGACAAACGCGCCATCGCCAAGCTGCGAACCGAAAAAAACAGATGGGTGGATTACGTCATCGAGTTTTCCAGGGGCGTGGATAACCTGGTCGGCTATTTCGATCATCTTTCCCGGATTCACCGTGCGCCGGACTCCGCGGCAGTCCGACCGCCTGAATTATTATTTTGATGTATTTCTTCAGGATGTCAAAAAAATTAAAATCGGGGAATTCATCCGGGAAATCGAAGCCTATAACGCCAGCGTTCAGACATACGGGGATCTGGGGGAGCAGACGTTTTTTTCGGATGTGGCCCGGAAATATCCCGAATTTGAGGCGCTTTTCGTCAAAAGCCAGAACAGCGCTTCGCAGCGCGTGACGGATGTGCTTCAGTATCTGATGGATCATTCGGATTTTATCAACAAGGAAGAGAACCGGTGGATGAAGCAGGTCATGCAGGTGGTCCGGAACACGTCCCTGTTTTTTCAGCCGCAGATTCGAACCAAGATCATGAATGAAGGCTGGGCCAGTTACTGGCACGAAAAGCTGTTTCTTCAGGATGACCGGATCCGAAGCCACGAGGTTGAGTTCGCCAGAGTCAACGCCGGGGTCACCTCCATGCCCCGCGTGGGGCTGAACCCTTATGCGCTGGGCATGCGCCTCTTTCATTATATCGAAGACATGGCCGACAAGGGGAAGTTTTCGTACCAGTTTCAAAAAATACAAAATGAAATTCAGCGGGACCGTTTTGACGCCCAAACCGGCAAAGGCCTGGATATCCATATTTTATGTGCGGGAGAATTTCAGCGATTTTTCTTTTATCAATACGTTTGTGGATCAGGATTTCATGACGTTAAACAAGCTTTTTGTCGCCGGAAGACGGCTCGATGAGGAGCGGATGGTCTGGGAATACTATGTGAAAAGCCGGAAAGTCAGGGACTACCGCAGCATGCTGATGGATACGCTCTATCATCCGCCTTTTATTGAAATCCCGCCGGAGAAGCAAATCAGGCAACACCCTTTACCTGAATCACCGGTTTGAAGAAAAACCGCTGGTTACGGAATTTATCGCCAATACGTTGATGGGCATCGAATACCTTTGGGGAGGCCCGGTTCAGCTCGAGACCAGTGAAGTGATTTCGGTATCCCCGCCCACGCCGGTCACCGACGCCGCGCGGCAAAAAACCAAAACCGGATGAACTTCGGGAACCTGAAATCAAGTGGCAACGGATCGTTTATACCATGGAAAAACGCAAGCTTTCCAAAAAAACACTAGGTTAAGACATGGAAAATATCAAACTTGCCCTTCAGCACCTGGATAAAATCATCAGCGAACAGGATCAGCGCAGCCCCATTTCCTTTCAGGATTTCATCAAAATCATGTCCGTGAGTCCTTCCCGGGTACTTCGAAATGTTTTTCAGGTGTTTCATGACATGATGACGGCTTATGTGGGAGAAGGCGTTGATGAATACCCGGATGATCCGGAATCGATCAATTTTATCAATTATGATTGCAGCAAGCTCTTTGTTGAGGGCGCGGACCATCCGTTTTTTGCGGACCGGCTGTTTGCCAACCGCCTGATCAATCAGGTGGATGCGCTGAAACGCGGGGCGCAGCAGAACAAAATCTATATTTTCGACGGGCCTCCGGGATGCGGGAAAAGCACGTTTCTCAACAATCTTTTAAAGAAATTCGAGGAATACACCAATACCGAGGAAGGCTTCCGCTATGAAACCGTCTGGCGGCTGGTTTCAAAGGATCTGGGCGGATTCGCCGAATCGGAAAACATTCCGGTAATGGATCGCATGCTTCACCTGCTCGGCCGGTCCCCGCAGAACATCCTGGATCCCTCCTGCGAATCCGATCAAACCTGCGAACAGGCAGAGAAGAAATTTCTGGATGACGTATTCTTCCGGGTATCTTTCAGAAGATTTTGTCGAAATTCCCTGTCCCAGCCACGACCATCCCATTCTCATGATCCCCAAAAACTATCGCCGGGGGTTTCTGGATGACTTGTTTCAAAATGATGAATTCAAGTGGAACCTGTTTACGGAAAAAGAATATGAATGGGTGTTTCACGACAATCCCTGCACCATCTGCAGTTCCCTGTATGAGGCGCTGCTTAAAAAGCTGAAAAGCCCGACAAGGGTTTTCGAGATGATTTATGCGCGGCCCTATCAGTTCAACCGCAGGCTTGGCGAAGGCATTACCGTATTCAATCCCGGCGACAGGCCCATGCGCCAGAACGTCCTGACCAATCCCATGCTTCAGGCCCGCATCAACAGCCTGCTCAAGGACAGCAATCAGGTCAGGTACATTTATTCGCAGTATGCCAAGACCAACAATGGCATCTACGCCCTGATGGATATCAAATCGCACAATATCGAGCGGCTGATAGAGCTTCACAACATCATCAGCGAGGCGGTTCACAAGGTTGAAGATATCGAGGAAAATGTCAATTCCCTGTTCATCGCGCTCATGAATCCCGAAGACAAGAAAAACATTCAGGATTTCCAATCGTTTTCCGACCGGATCGCCTATATCAACATTCCTTATGTTCTGGATCTTCAGACGGAAGTGAATATTTACCGCAATATTTTCGGCAAACACATTGATGAATGTTTCCTTCCCAGAGTCCTTCACAATTTTGCGCGGGTCATCATTTCCTCCCGCATTAAAACCCGCTCCGACGCGCTTCTGGAATGGATCGGAAGCCCTGAAAAATACCGCCAGTATTGCGACGACAATCTTCAACTGCTGAAAATGGAGATCTACACCGGATATATCCCGCCATGGCTCACGGAAGAAGACCGCAAGCGCTTTACGGCCCAGCGCAGACGAAAGATCATTGCCGAATCCGAATTCGAGGGAATCATCGGCTTTTCAGGCCGCGATGCCATCAAGATCTTTAACGAGTTTTATTCCACCTGTTCCAAAGAAGACAGCCTGATCAACATGAATGCCCTGTATAATTATTTCACCAATGTTCGAAAGGACCTGGCCCGCTCGATTCCATCGGGTTTTCTGGATTCCCTGCTTCACATGTACAACTACACGGTGTTGCAGGAGGTCAAGGAATCGCTTTATTATTTCAACGAGGAGCAGATTTCAAAAGACATCCAGAATTATATGTTTGCGGTGAATTTTGAGCCGGATACATCGGAAATCTGCACATACACCGGCGAGCGGATTGAAATCACGGAGGATTTCTTCAGGAGCATCGAAAATCACCTGCTGGGGGCCAAGACCGTTCAGGCCAGACACCTGTCTTTTCGAAAGGAAGTGCAGAAGGAATATGCTTCCCGAACCCTGACTCAGGAAATCCTGATGGAGGAAAAACCCATTACGAAAACCGTTTTGTTTGAGGCCCTGCATGAGCGCTATGTCTTCAACCTGAAGGAAAAAGCCCTGGATCCTTTTATGGACAACAAGAATTTCCGCATGGCCATCAAGGACTATGGCAGCGACGATTTTAAAACTTACGATAAACGCATCCGGAATGATGTCACCTTCCTGATCGCCAATCTCTGCAACAAATACCGCTATACCCAGCAGGGCGCCAAAGAAGTCTGCATCTATGTCATCGACAACGAACTGCCCAAAAAATTTGCCGACACATCCGGATAAAACGGGCCGTGCCTGACTTTTTGCATGCGACGCAAATAATATGCGAACAAAGGGAGATTGCCATGGATAAAACAAGGAAATTCAACGGATTGAACAGAAGGGAGTTTCTGAAGGTCGGCGTGCTGGGGACAACATCCGCCATCCTTGGGGGAAATGCCCTTGCCAGGGCAGCGGCATACAGTTCCGCTGAAGAACCATTTGCCTTCCCCAGGCCTGTCTATCGGACCTTGGGGCGAACCGGACTGAAAATCACTGTCGTAAGCTTTGGGGCCATGCTGACGCCCGAGTCGGAAGTGATAAAAGTCGCCTTTGATCACGGCGTCAACTATGTGGACACGGCCAGAGTATACATGGGAGGAAAAAACGAGGAAATTGTCTCCAGGGCGTTGAAAGGCAGGCGCGATAAGATCTTTGTCGCGACAAAGACGCAATCGTCATCGATGTCAAAAGCGGATATCATCAAGGATGTTGAGACAAGCCTCAAGGCGCTTGAAACAGACTATATCGATGTGATCCAGCTTCACAGTCTTACCGAGTAAAGACAGGATATTCGTTCCGGAGACGCGGGAAGCGCTCCGTCAAGTTGAAAGTGCAGGGCAAGGTGCGTTTCTGCGGCATCACCACGCATAAAAATCAGGCTGAAGTGCTCAATGCCCTTGTGGATGACCCGGACCGGTTCTTTGATACGGCGCTTGTGGCCGTCAACTTTAAAAGCGACAAGGATATTATTCTTGCGATCGAACGGGCTGCCAGGGCAAATATCGGAATCATCGCCATGAAGACGCAGGCAGGCGGGTATGCAACCGGAGTTTCGGGAAAAATCAGCCCCCACCAGGCAGCCCTCAAATGGGTGCTCCGGAATCCGAATATCACGGCTGCAATTCCGGGCATGAAAGACCTGTCCCAGCTCAAGGAAGATATTGCCGTAATGGGGATGCCCTTTGAACTTGCGGATGAACGCCTCCTGCAACGTTACCATGCCGCCGTGAAGCCCTATTACTGCCATCTATGCGGAAAATGCGAAGGAACGTGTCCCATTGGGCGTGGAAATCAGCACGGTCAACCGTGCGCTGATGTATGCGGAAGGCTACGGAAACCACGATCTGGCCCTGTCCACGTACCGTGAGATTCCCGCATCCGCTTCCGCCCAGGCGTGCCTGGACTGTTCGGAGTGCGTTGCACGCTGTGTCAACGGGCTCAATATCCGGGCCAAAATGGCAAGCGCCAGAGAATTGCTGGCTTAGTTGGTTTTCCGGGAGGGCATATTGCAGAAAATTTATAGCATAGAGTCATGCTGATAATCTTATGGATTCTCTATGCTCCGATTGCGGTTTGCGCGGTTGAAACCGATATCGCCAAAGTGCTGCCTGCTCCCGCATGTATCGAGGACTGGCCCATGGATGGCCAGGCCTGCCCTCTTTGACAAGGATACGCTGTTTGATCACATCAATGGCGAATCAGAACTCTATTTCCCGTATGGATTTGAGATGCTTGCCTTTGCCAGATATCAGAATGTAAATAATCCGCAGGCAGCTTTTGATGCCGATGTCTATAAAATGGGTTCTCTGCTGGATGCCTTTGGCATGTTTGCAAATTACCGGCGAAAGGATGACGCGGACGTCGACGTCGGCGCCGAAGGCACGGCTTCTTCATCTCAGCTTCTTTTCTATCAGGACAGGTATTTTGTGAGGCTTCAGGCAAGCGGGACAACGAATCCCGGAGCCTGACATATTTCTTGCGTGCGCCCGGGCCATCTCTGAAAAACTCCCGCGGAACCCGGGCAGACCCAAAGAGCTTGAGGCGTTCATGATTCCGGCGATAGCCCCGAAGAGCATACGTTATATCGCGCAAAGCCTTCTCGGGTATGATTTTTTTCGAAAAGGGATTGTGGCTGACGCCATTTTGAACGATGAACAGGTTCAGGTCTTTCTGGTGTTTGAAAATTCCCGGTGAGGCGGCGCGAAAGGCCTTTGACCAATACCGCGGATATCTGGAAACCTCTGATAAAAATGTCGATATTACCCGGACGCCGCATCGGATTTTTCTCAAAGCGCACGATCCGCTGTATGGCAATGTCGTGGTTGAACAGTCAGGCCAATACATCTTCGGTGTTGTCCGGGTAAAGGATGATTCCGGAGCGCGGCAATTCATCGAAAAACTGTACTGGCGGTTATCAGGCGAATAGGCCGCCGGCAGTTCAATAATACATCCGCTGCATCGATACCCTGCCCCTGTCCGTGAATGCCACGCCCTCCATCGCCAGCAATGCGCGCTTCATTTCGCCGCCCCCCTGATAGCCTCCGATCACGCCATCCGCCCTTACCGCGCGATGGCAGGGAATAATGATCGGAAAGGGGTTCTCCGCCAGGGCCCGTCCGACCGCCCGGCTGCCGCCCGGCACCCCGATGTGTCTGGCTATCTTTCCATACGTGCTGACCCAGCCCCGGGGTATCCCGTATTCCGCCATCAGGACCTTGCCGCTGGAACGGTCTGCACACTTCCATCGCAACATTCTCCAAATCGAAAACTTCCGCTTTTCCCGCCATAACACGTTGTATTTGACCGACAAGCCCGGCAATTTCGGGACAGGCAAGCTGTCTGGCGTTGGGATATTTCTGCCGGACGATCTCCTCAACGGTCTGCCGCCCATTGTTCAGAAACGCCTGCCGGACGCGCGGGCCCGTCGCGGCGTTCCACCAGACAATGCCCATTGTCCCAAAGGCCGTTGGAAAAATCTCAAAGAAAGGCTGCTCAATCCGCATATCTTTTCTCCAATTCGGGAATTGGCATTCGGGGCCATATCCTTTTATTCTTTATCGGCGTGTATCAGTTCGATCACCGTTACTTCAGGCGGAGCCAGGAAACGGATCGGCGGGCCCCAGGTGCCGGTCCCTCTGCTCACGTAGAGTGCGGCGTTCTGGGGATACAGTGTAAAACCGGTCCTTACGGGATAAAACAGATGGGTCAGCAGATTGAAGGGGAATATCTGCCCTTTGTGGACATGCCCTGAAAGCTGCAGGTCGAAGAGACCCAGGCTCTCCGGATCCACGGCCGGGCGGTGCTTGAGAAGCAGGGTAAATCTGTCCGAGGGAACCTTCGACAAAAGAGCCTTTTCCGGGACCTCCCTGGGAATGGTTGATTCTTTCGATCGCCGGGTCGTCAACGCCCACGACATTTATCAATCCGCCGGCAGATGATCCTTCATTGCGAAGCACCTTGAAACCCGCGCGTTCGGTAAAATCGATGGCCTGATCCAGTCCCGCATATATCTCGTGATTTCCCGTTACGGCAAACTTGCCGAATCTCGGCCGGATATCCTGCAAGAGTTCAGCCAGCCCTGTCATCCGGTTGATCTGCCCATCCACCAGGTCCCCGGTGGAAACCAGAAGATCCGGCGAGGCTTCATTGATCCTGGCAATGATCCGCTTCAGACGCGACTGCCTGATGATCAGCCCCAGGTGCACGTCGGAAATCTGGACGATGGTGATCTTTCCGACTGCCGCCGGAATTTTCGGCGTGTCGATGACAACCCGTTCGGTCCTGATGTCGCGGGCTTCGAAATAACCATATGCCGCCGTTGCCAGTCCCCATGCAAGCGGCAGGATTAAAGCGGTGCGGCTTGCCAGGATAAAGCGTTGAAAAATCCCGGCGGAAGATAAATCCGGCGACATGAAGAAGTCCATGGTAAATATCCATGGCCAGTGAAGCGGAAAAGAAGAGAAAGAAGAATCCCATCCACAGGTAGCCGGTATAGGCCGCAACGCGCGCAATGGTTTCCAGGCCCTTATTTTCCAGGATCCTGACCAGGACCGGCGTAATCACCATCAAGAGCAGAAAGAGCGCCAGAAACAGGGAAAAGACAATTCCCGGAGAAAGCGCCGCTTTCACTTTAAGGAAAAAATAGAGATGGGTGCCGCCGTAAATAAGGAAAAAGGTCAGGAAAAACAGGCTCATCTTCACCTCACGATAAGTTGCCGCCGATTATCGGATTACTTTACCATAAACAGCGTGAATATGCGAGCCCGTTTACCGGCGTTTTGCCCCTGGTTATTGACAAAAATAAACCGTGAAATATGTTTATGCAGGATTCGTATTTTTATCAGATGTCGAGAATCCGAAATTGGAGATGGCCCATGAACACCCAAGATAGGAACAGCACGCTGGCTTCATTGACATTTGATAACCGGTTCACCCGTGAGCTGCCGGCCGATCCGGACACCACCAACCGGCGCCGTCAGGTGATGGGCGCGTGCTATTCCCGGGTGCATCCGGTGCGGGTTTCGGCTCCCCGGCTGGTAGCTTACTCGCGGGAAGCGGCGGCGCTTCTTGATCTTTCGGCTGAAGCCTGCGAATCCAGGGAGTTCGTTCAGGTTTTTCAGGCAATGACCTGCTTGCGGGAATGGACCCTTACGCCACCTGCTACGGCGGTCATCAGTTCGGCAATTGGGCCGGACAGCTCGGCGACGGACGCGCGATCAATCTTGGCGAAATCATCAACCAGCGCTCGGAGCGATGGGCATTGCAGCTTAAGGGCGCGGGTCCCACGCCTTACGCCCGGACGGCGGACGGTCTGGCGGTATTGCGTTCATCCGTGCGGGAGTTTTTGTGCAGCGAGGCCATGTTTCATCTGGGGGTGCCCACCACCCGCGCATTGAGCCTGATTGCAACCGGAGAACCCGTCGAGCGGGACATGTTTTACGACGGCCATCCCAGGGAAGAACCGGGCGCGGTGGTGTGCCGCATCGCGCCATCCTTCACCCGTTTCGGCAGTTTTGAGATATTTGCTTCCCGCGGCGATATCAAGGTCTTGAAACAACTTGCTGGATTACACCGTCCGCACCGATTTTCCCCATCTTGGCGATCCGTCACCTGCGGTCTATATCCGGTGGTTCGAGGAGGTGTGCCGCAGAACCGCCGACTTGATCGTGGAATGGATGCGTGTCGGTTTTGTCCACGGCGTGATGAATACGGACAATATGTCCATTCTCGGTCTCACCCTGGATTACGGCCCTTACGGGTGGCTGGACAATTATGACCCCGACTGGACGCCCAACACCACGGACGCGGCCGGCCGGCGCTATCGTTTCGGCCATCAGCCGCAAATCGCCCATTGGAATCTGGCGCAGTTGGCCAATGCCATTTATCCGCTGATCGAGGATGTTAACCCCCTGCAGCAGGCAGTGGATTATTATGTTGAACGCTATCAGCGCGAATGGAAAACCATGATGGCCCGAAAGCTTGGCTTATCTGCTTTTGATGCCCGCACGGATGAAGCGCTGATCGCGGAGCTTCTCTCTATTTTGCCGTTGATCGAAACGGACATGACGATTTTTTTCAGAAGGCTTTCCTGCCTGGACTATCTCCGTCGAGCCGTCGGCCGATATCAGTGATGATGCCATCATGGCCCCGTTGATGGACGCCTATTACGTTCCCGCGCAGATAACCGGCGAGTACAAGTCCGCCATCGGCAATTGGCTGCGCGGATATATCGCCCGCGTGCGAAAGGACGATACGTCCGCCGAAATGCGGCGTAAAGCAAATGAACGCCGTGAATCCGAAATATGTTCTGCGCAATTATCTGGCGCAGCAAGCCATCGATAAGGCGGAAACCGGGGATTTTTCCCTGATCGGCGAATTGCTCGATCTGCTTCGCCATCCCTATGCCGAGCAGCCGGGAAAAGAAAAATTTGCCGAAAAACGGCCTGACTGGGCACGCCACCGGGCGGGCAGTTCGATGCTGTCATGCAGTTCCTGAACCCGGTATTTAACCTGCCTTTTTTCAAATTACTGGCACTTGATATTTTGCATAAAAAAATTGATAGGATCGATGTTACTGAAAAATGAAAATCCGAATCCATTCTCAGGCGGGAGGGTGAACCATATGGGGTGCGGTTCCCATTACCAGCATGTGTTTCCATTTTCCCTGCCGGTAACGGTAGAATGACAGCAGAAAAAGCGAAGTGATGAATGCCAGAACGCACATCCAGGCATAGATCACGCCCATTTGCAGAAGCTGAATGCCGACATAAAGGGGGCCGATCATGAAACAGAGGCCCGCGCACGCCGATGCTCCACATGACAAAGCGGGTATCTCCCGCTCCTTTTAAAACCCCGACGAAACTCATGTACAGGGCATCCATGAAAAGATAAATGGCGACAATATGCAGCAGGCGGCATCCCATTTCCATGATGGCGGCGGCATCCCCGGCGCCCTGGCTGTGGATCATGAACAGGTACAGCGCCTTTTCCGGTGCGATGATAAACAACAGATCCACAAGCAGGGTATAACACAGCAGGAAATGAATGGCGCTGAAGGCGGCGTATGTGGCCTCATCCGGCCTTTTTCTGCCGAGCGCCTGGCCCACCAGCGTGCTGATTCCCTGGGAAAAGCCCATGGCGGGCATGAATGCGATGGAGCTGATGGACAGCACGATGCTCGTGGCCGCCAGTTCCAGGGCGCCGATCCGTCCCACCATGAAAATAAAAAAGGTGAAGGCAAAGATATCCAGACAGAACTGCATCGAGCCGGGAATGCCGTGCTTCATCAGCCGCATGAACATGCCGGCATCAAACCGGCGACTGCTCTTCACCGAATAGTCTTTTTCGTGGGTCGGGGTGAAAATCAGCAGCGAAAACAAAAAGCCATCAGCGCCCACGAGGATACGGTGGCGATGGCGGCGCCGGCCACGCCCAGTTCCGGAAAAATCCAGATGCCGTTGATCAGTAAATAGTCCAGGGGGATATTGAACGCCATGCCCAGAAAGGTGATGACCATTACCGGCCGGGTCATCCCCCTGCCGGTATAAAAATGCGGAAAGGGCCTGGACGCTGATATGAAACACGGAACCCATGCACAGTATTTTAAAATAGACTGCCTCGAGGCTTTGAATGGGGGGGATGGCCGGCCAGTGAAAAAATCGGCGCGGCCATGAACTGTGAGCGACACGGCCAGAGAAGATCCGGAAGCCATGCTGAAATAAAGCCCTTGCCAGAGCGCCGCGCCAATCCGCTGGTTTGCCCCGGCGCCCTTGTACTGGGCGATAAAAACGGAAAGGTAGGCGGCCACGCCGCCGAAAAAGGCCAGAAACAAAAATGCGGCGATCCCCGACGGCATGGCGGCGGCGACTGCATCCAGGCTGTAATTGGCCAGAAAAACCCTGTCGGTGAACTCCATCACCGTGGTGGCGGCCGTTCCCATGACAAGCGGGACGCATACATTGGCCACTTCCCGGTACCGGCTGTGCTGCCTCCAGTTTGTCAACCACTGCTTCATGGATTTGAAGTTACCCTGTCCGTTGGGTTTCGCAAAATTCACAGGCGATGCGATTTCATGCGCACTGCCGATTGCCGGCCAGCCCGGAGCAGCCGATGTTTCTGATTGTAGTTCAGGAAATCCGGATGTGCAACTCTTTCTCGGTCACTTCCACCGGATAGGGGCGGACGGGCAATGGGGCCGGGCCGTGTATTTTTTTGCCATCGGCCGTGAAGGTAGACTTGTTGACGCTGCAGCACTGAACCGTCTGGGTTCCCGGCACATAGTCCAGCCTGCGGTGACCAATGTGGGTGCACCGATTCTGGAACGCCCGATATTGCTCGTCCTCCCCGTAAACAACCAGAATCCGCTCCGGCAGGTTCTTCCCCTCGAACCTGACGGCCGTGCCAGGTCGGGTCAGCTCGCGGATTCGTTCCAGGCTGATGATCAGTTTGCCCGATTCATAGCGCCAGCCGTTTTCGTCCTGGGGTTTGTCTGTTGCGGAGATGCCGAAAATCCGCTGCCAGATGCTTCGCTGTAAAAATTTCACGGTCATGGGAATTCCTCCATTCATATCTATATCGGTAATTTGTTTGTTGTATACTCAATCATCTATCCCTGCCAGTCCACCAGTTTCCGAATTTCCGTAACCTCGAATGCGGCGGCCGCCACGATCATTTTTGCCGCGCCTTCGCCGGCATGCGCGGCGATTGCGGCCTTGACGGCATCATAGAGTGGACCCGTTTTCTGGATCTCCTTTATCTTTAGATAGAGCCGCAAGCCGGGGGTCTGGAATCCAACCGGGCTTTCGGTGATGCAGAAAAGCACGGCCAACGGGTTTTCTTCAAGATTTTTCAAACTGCGGTTGTCGCCAAGTCCCAGAACAACCGACTGGTCTTCCATGAGTCGTCAGGCTGCCGAAGTAGGCGGTGTTGGGCTGTCCCTTGTTATCGGCCGTACCCAAAACGCCTACCCTGCCGGGTTTGTTAACGATTTCATATATCTCTTTGCTGATTTCGACCATGGCATCCTCCTTGAATGAAAATGAGTGAACGTGTATCGCCGATTCCGGGTGATTCCCGAATACGCGATTGTCTTCAATTTATCACGGGAGAAATAAAGTTCTGTAGCGTTCGCTACAATACTTTCGATATTCTTATAATCGGTCGGTTGAATGGGACGATACGATGGCTGCCTCTCTGCCGTCTTCAAAGATTTTGCTCAGTTTGATTCTGCCTGATTTTATAAGAAACATGGCGTCGGCGGCATCTCCCTGGTGGAACACCGCATCGCCCCGGCGATACACTTTGCTTCTGCCCACGCTGCGCAGAAACGCCAGATCTTCGGATTCAAATTCACTGAAAAGCCAGATATCCTTGATGCATTTGGGGGATAAGGCTGTTCCTTCGGGGATATTTTTTTCGCACAGACAAGTCATCGCCAGGCCTTCTTACGCTTTCAATGCGCTTAGATTGTCATTTAACTCCAGAAACGTCCGAATTGATTATTATACATCACATCAAGACTGTCCTGTCAACTTTCATGAAATCGTTATAACCACCTATATTCAAGTCTTATAGATTCACAGGCGATGCGATTTCATGCACCCTGCCGATTGCCGGACCGCGAACACGACAACCGTATTTGATAGAATATTTCATAAAGGAGCTTCTGTACACAATTTTATGATTTATGGGTGTGTGCTTGACATTTCCCGTCATATGTATCATATGATGTTACAAAAATATGATATTACGAAATACACTACTATCCATTCTCGACAGTCCGTACATGCCCCCCGCGCCCCATCAGGAGGTTAATCGCCGATTGTTGGCTGAGCTTACAGTCCGAGGCGCGCAGGCAACAGTTCTGACCGGCGTGCGGCGTTGCGGCAAAAGCACCTTGCAGGCACAGCTCATGCGGCGGGCTGGAAAAGCGTTTTACTGCAATTTCGAAGACACCCGCCTTTTTGGAATGGGACCCGATGATTTCCCCGCCTTTTTGTCGGTGCTGGATGATCTGGCCGGTCCGGAGCAGCCGGTGTTTCTGGACGAAGTTCAGGAGATTGAGCAATGGCAACGGCTGGTGCGAACCCTTCTGGATCGTGGGCGGGCAGTGTGCGTTACGGGTTCGAACGCCTCATTGCTGGGTCGGGAACTGGGATCCAAGCTTACCGGCCGGCACCTGTCATTTGAGGTATTTCCGTTCAGTTATCGTGAGTTTCTGTCTTTTACCGGGAAAGAACCGGGCGTGGAATCTTTCCGTGCCTTTCTGGAAGACGGCGGGTTTCCGGTTTTTCTGGGTGAGCGCAGCGACCTTGTTTTGCAGGAATTGCTGCGGGATGTCGTTCAGAGGGATGTAGCGGTCCGTCACGGACTGCGCGAGACCCGGCATGTGATGAATCTTGTCCTCTTTCTTCTTGCGAACACGGGTCAGCCGCTTTCATTCCAGAGCCTTACCAAGAACCTTTCGATTCCCACCGTCGGACAGACGTCGCGATACATGGAATTTCTCCAGGACGCCTATCTGATCTTCACCGTTCCCAAATATAGTGATTCCTTCAAACAGCGAGTGATCGCCCCGGCCAAATATTTCGCCATTGACAACGGGCTGCGAAGGGCCAACTCCTCCCAGGTTCAGCTCGACTTGAGACATCGGCTTGAAAATGCCGTTGCGCTTCACCTCCGGCGCGAGATGCGGGCGCTGTTCTATGCCGGCGCACGCGATCTATGGGAATGTGATTTCATCACTTCTGATGCGGCCATTCAGGTTTGTCTCGAACTCACACCGGCCAATCTTGGACGCGAACTGCGAGGCGTTATCGAGGGTACGCGACTGCATGGCCGGCGCAGGGCGCTGGTGGTGACGCTCGATCAGGCCGACCAGTTGCGCGAGGATGGCGTGGATATTGAAGTGATCCCTGCCTGGCGCTGGATGTCCTGATTCGTCTGCCATCCCCCGGCTTAATCGATGCTTTCAGCTTTTTGGCAGCCCAAAAAAGAACAGCAGGACTATGCCCAGCTTTCGATGATTTCCTTTGTTGAAATTACTTTGGCGTATGGGATGGATAACGCCGCCATAAAGGATGCGTGAACATCGGATGCCTTTATGGTTCGGCCCTTGAACATCAGATCCTTTGTAGCGCAGGCATCTTCGGCAACGATACAGTTGAAGCCCAGATCGAAAGCCGCACGCGTTGTGGCGTCTATGCACATGTGGCTCATTGCGCCGCAGATGACAAGATGGTCCGGTTTTTCTTTTTTCAGGATTTCCAGCAGCGTCGAACTGCGGAAGCTGTTAGGAAAGTTTTTCATCACAACAGGTTCTTTCCCCATCGGCGCTACCAATTCATTGATTTTGGCCCCATGGGTATCGGGCAGAAAAAATGTGGCGCCGGGGCGAGCGGAAATGTGCTGGACATGGATGACGGGTGATTTTGTCTTTCTGAATGCGTTTAAAAGAATCCGGGCATTTGCCGCGGCTTCTTCGATGCCGGCAAGCGCCATGGCGCCGCCGGGGAAATAATCATTTTGAAGATCAATCACGATCAGGCAGTTGTTCATAGTATTCTCCTTTGTGGAATTCTGGGGATATCCATGATAAGTATTGTCAAGATAAAAAATAATACTTATCCTCCCCAACCCCAACTACACATCTGCCCGGCGGTAGCATCTTTCTTCACAGGTGCTTTGCGCCTCACCATATTGGGGGATCTTTTCTATAACGTGTCAAAAAGACTGGAATCTTTTGACCAGACATCCATTTGCAGTATCAAGTCACCCGTATAAGGATGACCATCACAGAAGTGTAAATTTGTGTAATCCGTCGGCCTCGAAACACCTTAATGGAAGTATCACGATTTAAACCATAAACCGCTCACTCAGTCCCCAGATTGCAAGGAACGACGGATAGATCCGTATGGGATGCGCTTTCAATGGCCTTCTATGCGGCCATTTTTACTTCCATAGCGCTAAATTCCTTTCCAGATTTTTCAACCGAGAGCATAAAGGCCACCAGTTTTCTTGCAACGGCAAGGGTTGCCTTGTTTTTGTTTTCCCTGTCGGCTTCTTTTTTATGGACTTGTGCCAGTTGAGGATTCCATATGGGTGCGAGCTTGGCCGCTTCAATTAGAATTGTCTGAATATGTTTGTTTCGTTTCTTTGATATCGGACCTCGATACTCTTTCCCGGCCGATTCATGCTGGGCTGAACACAACCCGCAATAGCTAATGGCCTGTTTAATCGAACCGAACCGCTGAGCTTCTCCTGTTTCAAGCACCCAGGTCAATGCGGTGATTTCACCCACACCCGGTATGCTCATCAGCCGTTTTACCCGATCCCGGATTAACGTGTCTCCCTTTAATGTCTGAATCAGTTTCTTCTGAATCTCGCTAAATGTCTCCAGGTTCGAGCGGCTCAGTTTTACCATGTTGATTACAGATTCCGGAACATCTTCTATATCGCCCAAGAAATCGTCAAAATATTTCTTACCATGCAATCGTTTCTTGGCATATGTAGCTCCGACTTCCATCAATAAACCCGATATCTTATTTTTCTCTTTTACTGCTGTTCGTACGATATGATTCCGGTAACGAAGAATCCGTCGTAACTCACGGAGTTCCGCCGGAGCCATGTAGCATTCGGGTATCAAATTCACGCGGAGAAGATCGGCGATTTTCTCCGCATCGGCGCTATCGTTTTTTTTCTTGGCTGCAGTGATGGCTTTGAGCATTTCCGGATGAGCAACCATTACTTTAAAAGCGTGCGGTTTCAGAAAATCATAGATCCATCCCGTAAAAAGTGTTGCTTCCATTGCAACTGTCCATGGTTGTGGCAGTTTTTCCATCCACCAGTTTAATGCTTTTCGTGTAGCCGTGATTGTTCCCTGATCGACGATCTTCCCATTAAATGTTTTGATGCAATATGCGATGATTTTCTTATGGATATCCAATCCGATATAGTGCATACTTTCCATCGAAACCTCCTTGTGGTTAATAATTCTGGACGACATCGTCATTCCAGCAGCTCTTTAACAAAGCTATTATGACTCAGGGAGGTTTCTTTGTCTATTTTTCAACAATACTTATGCATTTAAACACTTTACTGATCTTTCTTTTTCGGTCCAGATTTTTGAGGTTTGAGATCTCTATCCAAAAGGCGTTCCAGGCTTTCAATAAAAGAATCCCCTCCTAAAAGCCGCCCGGTTCTTTCGTGTTTTCTCAACAGTTCGATATCCCGCTCCTGAGACTCTGAGGACAGAAACATTTTCCAGGATTTGTTGGCTATTTCCAGCAATGGCTTTGTCTTTACCAGGATGTCATCTTTCCCGTTCATATGGCGTCTGGCACTACTCCATGGCCAGTCTTCAGGATTTTTTATCAAACGTGCCCGAACCGGGTATAATTCCACATATCTTGTACATGCCAACAGATATCTTTCATCCAGGATAAACGATGAAAACCTCCCCTGCCATAAATGACCACGCCATCCTTCACGAAAATTAATTCGCCGTGAGTATCGTCTGTGCGCTTCACCAATGGCCAGGTTTAATCCATCCTTTGTTTCCGGTACTGCAATAAGGTGAGTGTGGTTTGGCATCAGATAATAAGCTCAGAAGTCAACTTGAAACGTCATACACCATTCCGACATCAATACCAGATAGAATTGGTAATCTTCATCGTTGAAAAATGTCTGCTGATGTCTGTTTCCCCGTTGTGTTACATGGTGCGGGATTCCAGGTGCGACTGCTCTTGCTATCCGTGCTGCTAACGCCGATAATAAATGGACAAAATCGTCCAGGATTACACGTAAATCCAGTGTTATTTGACTAAACTTTCGCAGTTAACGGTACTTTGAAACTGAATAAGGCGTCTTCAATAATATCAATCAGTTTTATGACATACTTGTACTCGATTCTTTTTAAAAAAAGGTCTATTGACTTGAACATGGCCAGCTTGATCTGCTCCCAGAGCTGTTCGGCAACCTGTAGCATCAGTTCGGTATCTGAAACTTCCCGAAACAGTGGCCCCAGCGGGCCAATCAATCGGCCGTTGTTCATAAGATAAATCAATAGAAGGTAACGGATCATCATCAGGCTATAACTTGCAACTGCAGCATCAAATGTTTTGCTTTGCTCTTTGCCCAGATAAAGCATTTGTTTGGCGTCTTTAAAGAAAACCTCAATAGCCCAGCGCCTGGAGTAGTAGCCCACAATCTGGGCAGCATCCAGACTCAGGTCTGTAGCAAGAAACCCATGCCATTTTTTATGGCCGTCTGATGTGATCAGCAGTTTCACCAGTCCGGTTTCAGGCAGGCTGACAATCAGACAGCAGCCTTTGATCGGATAACCGGCTATCCACTACTGCTGTTTTTTTGCAAACTGTTTCCAGAGTTCCTTCAGGGTGTAATCTTTTCCCTGATACTGGTATTTGACGTTGCCGTTTTTCAATCGGCAAACGACATTGTATCCTGTGGAGACCACCTTTTTGATGATTGAATCGTATGAAAACCATGAATCAAACAGTACACAGGCTGCATCGATTCCCGAATTGTATGCATTTTGCAGCATCTGGGTCAACATGTTGGTTTTCTTCTTTAAAGCTTCCTGGCGCCTGTTCCATCCACAGGTCCGTTTATCAATCTTGCGCAGATTGGTGTTGGGGCGTTTTTGGGATGTATAAAAAGACACATCCAGGGGGAAGAACTGGATCCCGTTATGATAGCCGATCTGTAAACACTGGTAGCCCAAAGTGTTGCGGTGCTCCTTGTGATCAAAATGATAGCTGACCAGCTCCATTTTTTTGCCGGATTTATTGCTGATGGTGTCATCTGCGATGATCACTTTTTGCCGAAGCGGTGTCTGATCCGCCAACGCAATCACTTTTGTGGCAAGTTTGTATACCAATTTTCGCCAGTTGAATCGTTCATTATTCAAAAACCGATAGTTCGTATCTTTCTTGGCATCAAGTTCTCTGGTGACATGTTTGGACAACCAGAGGGATGTCATGGGCTTTTTCAGAAATGGAACTAGGACGATCCAGAATAACAGGGCCATGGTATCGACCCCCTTCTCCTTAAATATACCGCAGCTACGCAAAAGAGAGCCTATTTTTAAATGCTTAAAGGCCATACGAAAATCATAATCAAGCGTACGAGGCTTGGCCGAAAAATGTTTTTGCAAAGACAACGAGAAAGATTTAGGATGTTTCATAGTGGCTCCTTATTTGGAATAAGTTGAGTATGTTAGCAAAATCAACGATACCAAATTTGGAGCCATTTTTCAACTAATATATCAATTATATCATATAATTATATCAATATTTCAATGTGCGAAAGTTTAGTCAAATAATGTTTAATAATAAAAGTTTTCCGGCATAGAATCTGGCAACACCATGCACATTTTCAAACATGATATGTGATACAAGCCGCGTGTGATGGCTTAAGACTATGTTTGGATGTGTATCTGCGTGGACAGGCTTTTTCAACAACCGACCTTCGTTTCGAAATGGTTTCTTAAAACAAAAGGCTGTTGTCGAGTTCTGCAATTCTCATTGGTTCAGTCCAAGCCCTGAATATTTTTCTATCACATCGCAGATTGCCTGAATATCCTCGAATTGAAATACCGGAACCCTTGCGGAATAGGGGGAATCAGTTACAACCGCCACGATAAGGTCATCTTCCGGGAAAAGCGGGGTCTGGTGGATTTGGGATCTGAAGACTTCAATTTTGGGCTTTTTATCCTGTTTAAACCCTTCTACCAGCACGATATTCATGTCTTGAAAATAGGGCAGAAGGCTGTCCAGGCAGGTTTCGGATATGGTTTTTACCAGGGCGATCTGACCTGGAGACGCCGCGAGAACCATATCCGCGCCGGCGGCGCGGTGGCGATAGGTATCTTTTCCTTTTTGGTCCATCGAAAAACCATGATGGGTGTGCTTGATGGTGCCAACGCGATATCCCCGGCGTTTCAGCTCGGGGATGATTTTTTCAATCAGGGTGGTTTTTCCGGAATTTGAATGGCCAACAATTGTGATTACCGGCGGCATGATTATTCCATCAGTCTATGTTGATATAGGTTCATGCGCTTCATGACATGACATCCCTTTCATTTTTCAATCGGCAACTCCGGCCTTGCGGCCCACTCGGTCCAGCTCGCGTCGTACCAGTAGACGTTCCGGTAGCCCAGCAGGTGCTTCAGGACAAAATACGTCTGGCTGGCCTGATGGCCGGTGCGGCAATGCACCACAACCGGGGTATCCAGGGACGGAATGAGTTTGGCATAGGCTTTCGGTCAGCTCTTTCAGCGGCTTGAATCCGGTGTATGAATCGATCTTGGCCAGATCCGCGCTGAAAACCCGGTTGACGGCTCCCGGAATATGGCCTGCCCGGGCTTCGTCTGATTTCTTGCCGGTGAAATAGTCTTCCGGCCGGACATCCAGGATCAGGGCGCTTTTCTTCTGAACATGGGAAAGGACCGTTGCATACGAAACGCTGAAGGTGTCGGCGCCCGGTTTTGCCGGGTAAGCCGATCGTCTGACCTGAGGCAGGGCATTTGCGACCGGTCTGCCTTCGGCCATCCACTTGTCGAATCCGCCGTCCAGAATCGCGTACCGGCTGTGCCCGACCCGTTCCAGGGCCATGGCGATCAGGGCGGCATCCCGGATTTTATCGCCATCGTACACCAGAACGATCAAGTCCTTTGGCTGGATTCCCATCAGGGACAGCTTGGCGGCGAGGATTTCCGCCGGCATCACCATGGAAGGAACGCCGTCCACATTGCCTCTGACATGTTCGGGAGAAAGGGAAAACGCGCCGGGAATGTGTCGGGTATTGTAATCCGGCTGGTTTCGGGAATCGATGATTTTGATGTCCGGGCTGGTAAGGTGGTCCGCCAGCCATCCCGTATCAAGCATTCCGGGAAGCTTCAGCCCCTGAAGCATCGCATCCGGCGCCGCGAGAGCGGCGGCATCCTGTTCGTAGAAAAACGTCCGCCATGCCTTGATCTGTTTCGCGGCTTCGGCGGGCGGCGGCGTGGCGCGGAGGGATACGGGTTTGAGGCACTGGTCGATAAAGCCGTCCAGCCCGTCGGTCAGGATAAACACGTTCCGGGCGCCGGAGCGATAAAGCGCGTCCCTGGCCTGGGCCGGATGCACCATGCCGTTTGAATACAGCACGATTCGGGTCTTGTCGGCGTGGGCGGATACGAATGCGGGCAGATCCGGCATGTCCACCTGCACCGCGCCGCGAATGTGAAAAGCGTTATATTCGGCAACCGGGCGGATGTCCACGACCAGGAGCCGGGGATCGCGATTGTACAGTGCGGCTGCCAGCGCTTCCGGTTCCACGTGGTCCATGGCCGAAGTCACATCGGAAAGCAGGGCGCGCTCTGAATCCGCCGGGGACCTGGTTTCAACAGCGGGAGACTTCATTTTCGCAACGGGCGTTATTACTCCAATGGCAGGCGGCTTTATTTCGGCAGCGGGCGGCTGCTTTTCCGGCATCAGAAACAGAATGCCGGCCGCCAGAATCAGCGCCAGGCTGAACCGGGCCAGAAACGGGCTGTTAAAATAGGATTTCATGCCTTTCCTGGATTCAATAAATTCCGCGCCCCAGAAACAGGCAACGGCAATGAGGGTGATTCCCAGAACCACCATGCGCCGGGGTACGCCCAGTGATTCGTGCAGAAAGGCCAAGTCCCGGCTGGCCGTAAGCCTGAAGGCTGCTTTGGCCCCAGGTGTAAATGGGCTTGATAATGGGAAAGAGCTCGTTGAACAGAATGCTGCCGATCATGGCGCCGCCCAGAAACACAACGGCATCGATTTTTCCGGAAGCCATGCCAACGGCGGCGGTTCCCGGACACCACCCGCTCATGACAAATCCGGCGCCAAAGATCAGACCGGCCACGACATAGGTGCCGTAATAGGTCGTCATGTAGTAAATCTGGGTGGCGGGGTCCACAAGTCCGGTCCAGATGGCGATGGAAAGCCCCATCATGGCGGTGACCAGGGCCGTGAACATGACCTTGAGAACCGCCATGTCCCGGAAATAGAAAATGCCGGACAGTCGTTTCGAGCTGCCGAAGCCGGCCTTTTCCAGGGAAACGCCGAAAAGAATGCCGATAATCAGGGACGCCGATCATTGCGGCCATGGAATCCAGGGTGTTGGCGCCAAAGAAGGTATTAATCATTCCATTGCCTCCTTACCAGCCAGGCGGTGGCATATCCGCCGGCAAACACGCAGACCAGGAACACGATGCTGCCGGAAAGCAGCAGGGCGCTGCCGGAAAGGGCCTGTCCGGACGTGCATCCGCCGGCAAGCCTGCTGGCAAAGCCGGAAAGAATGCCGCCCAGAGCCGCGAAAAAAAGGCGAAGATGCAAGGGGCCTGTTTTTCCGCGTTCCACCCCCACCTGGATCCGGCGCGACATCATGGCGGAAATAAGCCCGCCGATGAAAACGCCGACCAGCATGAAGACCAGATAATAATTCAGGGGATTTCTTCCCCCATGCGCCGAAATACTCGGTGGCCAGCGTATGGGCCGGAAACACCAGCCCTTCCAGAAAGGCGCTGATCCGGGCAAGGCCTCCGGATGCGCCAAGGCCCGCGCCCAGAATTAAAAAAGACGCCAGAAGCGTCAGCCCCAGAAAAATCCCGGCAATGTAGGGATTGGTCGGGGGTTGGGGTTCTTTGGATAGCAGTTTCATTGTGTGACCTCCTAACATCCGGCGCTTTTGCGTTTGGCCGGTGAAGCCGGCGTTGCCGGCGGCGTAACGGTTTCAGGTTGCGGAACTGGCTGCTGGATGGCGGGCCGGGAAGATTCGGGGGCCGTCCTTAGTCCGCTTTTTCTTTCGGTCAGCGACCAGTACGCCTCCAGTCCTCCGGAAAGTACCCGTACCGGACGCTCTGTTTTCTGGGACAGAATCCCGCCGATGGCCATGGCCAGAGATCCGTCCCGATCGACCAGAATGAGTGGAATCGCTCCGGTCAGAAAACCGGGATCGGACAGGACATCCGGAAATGCCAGCGTTCCGGGCGCCGGGAATATGGTAATCGGAAAACTGATCTGTTGGTCGGATATCCACCAGGTCAAAGGCAGCGGAGGGGGTGGCGATCAGGGTCCGGAGGGCCGATGCAGACAGGGGCTCCGGCAGCCGGATTTGTTTTCCGGCGGGAAAGGCCGAAACCGGCTTTGCGGGCTCTATCACCGGAAGACCGGCCTGAATCCAGGCTTCGCTTCCCCCTTCCAGGCTTCGAACCTTTTTAAAACCTTTTCGCTCCAGAATCCCGACGGCCAGACTGGATCGAAACGCGGAATTACAGACCGTTACAACCGGTTCAGACGGATCGAGCCTGCCGGAAAGGGCGGAAAGCTGGTTGAGCGGAAGGTTCAGCACGGTGCCGATTTTCAGCCCCATCCATTCGGTCGGCAGCCGGACATCCACGATGACCGGGGCCTGGCCTTTCTGCATAAGATCGTAAAGCTCCTTTGCCGGGATGGCGGGTGTGACGTTTACCGGAAGACCGGCTTTTTTCCAGGCATCCAGACGGATCACATCGGCGCTGTAGCCGATCCGGTGCAGGCGAAACAGGGATTCTTTCAATTCCGGGGCTTCTCCGCAGATTACGAGTTTTGCGCCCCAGGGAATCATGATTCCGGTCCAGGTTTCAAGCCTTCCCCTTAAAGCGATGTTGACGGCATTGGGGATATGGCCGGCTGAATACGCCGGGGCGCTTCGCACGTCCACGATCCAGGTTTTATCCGGATCGCTGATAGATGCCGTTGCCGCGGTTTCCGCGGGAAGGGGCGCGTTCCAGTTGATCAGGGGCGGCCCTTCCCGGTTGATCCTGGCGTTGTGCCTGAAATATTGGGGCGCATCCGGCAGGCCTTCCAGAAGGGCTGCAATGAAATCGCCGCGCCGGGTGTATTTGAAATACGGATTGGTGGCTTTTTCCTTTCCGATCGTGGAAAAAGGCTCGTCGCTTAAATGCGCGCCGCACAGGGACCCCGCGCCGTGGGCCGGAAAAAAAGACACATTGTCGCCGAGTTTTGAAATTTTGTTGAACCAGGAATCATAGGCCGCCGAAGCCAGCCATGCGGCGGATATGCTTCCTTCCAGAAGGTCGGGCCTTCCCATGCTGCCCACAAACAGTACATCACCCGTAAACATGGCTTCGGGAACATCGGGGCTGCTCTTGCCGTAAACCAGGCCGCACATGCCGTCCGGCGTATGACCGGGGGTGTCGATGAATTTCAGGGAAGCCGCGCCAACGGAAATCCGGTCCCCTTCGGAAAGGGGATGAATGCCGTATTGCGCCCCGCTTTTTTTGCTCTGATAGATCGGGCATTTCAGCACGTTTACCATTTCCATGTGTCCCGCGATGAAGTCGGCATGGGAATGGGAGAGATAAACTCCCTTGATGGTGACTTTTTCTTTTTTTGCTGCTTCCAGTATCGCTGAGATATCTCTTCCGGGATCGACTACCAGCGCTTCGCTGTCGCTGATCAGCAGATACGAATAGGTGGAAAGGACGGGAAGCGTGAACTGAATGATCCGGAAATTCGAAAATGAATAGGTGTTGACGATGCTGTAGAAAGCAGCATCCGTGTCATGTGAGGCGGATTCCGAGTCCTTGATGCCGGCCGCATGTGCCGTTGGAATCGAAAAATGCATCAAAACCGTCAAAACAAAAATTATCACCCGAAAAGAATACATGGATGGCTCCTTTGTGGGTAGTTGCGAAGAACCGGACGGTCAGCCAGGTTCTCTGCGAGTTCCCTACTGTGTTATCAAGCGCAATTTGTCTATCCAAAGCCGACCGTTTGTCAAGTATAAAGTGCGGCAACGGGTTAAGGGAGATCCGGACAAAAGCCATCCGGGGATTCGTCCTTGACAGCAGGAGGGTTTTTCATAAACTCCCGCATCATGACGATCCATTCACCCCCAAACACCATGCACATGACCATGAACCCGCTTCTTGAAGTCAGGCATCTGGTAAAAACCTATAAATCCCTTAAAGCCGTTGACGATGTCAGTTTTGCCATTCCGGAGGGAATCTGTTTCGGGCTGCTGGGCCCCAACGGCGCCGGAAAAACCACCACCATCGAGATGATGGAAGGCATCATTTCCGCCACTTCCGGCGAAGTGTATTACAAGGGAGCCCCGCGAACCCGCGCTTTCAACGAAGAAATCGGCATTCAGTTCCAGCATACGGCCCTGCTGTCATTTTTAACGGTCCGGGAAACCCTGAAAACATTTCAGAAGCTTTACCACAAGACGGCCGATATTGACAGCCTTCTGGCAACCTGCAATCTTCTGGACATTCAGAACCAGTACAATGACCGGATTTCCGGGGGCCAGCGGCAGCGGCTGCTTCTGGCCCTGGCCCTGGTGAACCGGCCGGTGCTGCTCTTTCTGGATGAGCCGTCAACGGGCCTGGATCCCCAGGCCCGGCGAAATCTCTGGGATATCGTGCTGAATATCAAATCGCAGGGAAAAACCATCATTCTCACCACCCATTATATGGAAGAGGCCCAGTTGCTCTGCGACGAAGTTGCGATTATGGATTATGGACGCATCATTGCCCGCGGCACGGTTGCGGATCTGATCGGCGAACATTGCGGTGAAGACAGCACCGGCCAGCCCTGCCCGGAGGCGAACCTGGAAACCGTATTCATCAAATTAACCGGCCGGCAGCTTCGGGAGTAACGGATGCGTTTTAAACGTCTGTGGGCCATGTTTGCCGCCAGAAATCTGGAGTTTTTCCGGGATCGCGCGGCATTCGGCTGGAATTTTCTGTTTCCATTTTTGATTGTTGCCGGATTTGCCATCGTTTTTGGCGGAAAATCCTTTTCGGAATACAAGGCAGGGGTGTTCCCCGTTGAACCCCCCATGGTCATCCATCACCGGGTTGATATTCCCGAAGGCTTTCAATCCTCAAAATATGTGGAATTTGTGGGGGTCCCGTCTCTTGAGGCCGGGCTTTTGCTTTTGAAGCAGCATAAAATCGATCTTCTGATTCAGCAGGGAACCGCGCCCTATGCTTACTGGACCAACGCGTCCTCCCCCAAGGGCTATATTCTGGAAAAGATGCTGATTGCATCCCTTCAGCCGAAAGACGCCGGGAAACAAGTTGACAGGCGGGTGATTCAGGGAAAGGAAGTCCGTTATATCGACTGGCTGTTCCCCGGTATTCTGGGCATGAACATGATGTTCAGCGCGCTGTGGGGGGTCGGATACGTGGTGGTCCGGTACCGGAAAAACGGCGTTTTAAAGCGCCTGAAGGCAACGCCCCTTACGGCAATGGAATATCTCAGCGCCCAGATGCTCTCGCGGATATTCCTGCTCATGTTCACCCTGATCGTTGTCTGGATCGGATGCGATATCATTTTTGTCCTTCGATGTGGCGGGTTCTTATCTGGATCTGTCCGTGGTCTTTTTTCTGGGATGTCTCAGCCTGACTTCCATGGGGCTTGTCCTGGCATCCCGGGGGACCAGCGAGGAATTCACCAGCGGGGTCCTGAATTTTATCTCCTGGCCCATGATGTTTTTGTCCGAGGTCTGGTTTTCCATTGAAGGCGCGCCCCAATGGGTCAAATGGATTGCCGCCACCTTTCCCCTGACCCATCTGCTGTCGGCAGTGCGAAAAATCATGAATGACGGGGCAGGCCTCTCCGATGTCATGCCGGAAATCGATGATTCTTTCGGCAATGACCGCGGCCTGCCTTGTCATCGGCGCATCTTTGTTTTCATGGAATGAATAATGAAAGTCGATGAAAATGCAGAAACGCGAGCGCCGTTTTTCACCACCACGTGGGTTCCGGTGCGCCGGGCAAAGTCATCATCATACTGATAGGCCGGGCCCCCGGCAACCAGAAGGGTCGATGAAGGCAACCGGCGGACAATGTCCGCAACCCAGTCGTCCGAGTCAAGCTGCAGAACCGTCAGGCCCAGAAGCCGGGGGCTCAGTTCCAGGCACGCTTTGACAATGCTTTCCGGAGACTGAAGCAGGCCCAGGGAATGGATTTTCACCCCGGCAGCTTCCGCCAGTTTTTCGATCACTTCAAGGCCATGACCCAAGCCATCGTCGATGGTCGCCGTCACCATGAGCGGCGGCAACAGCCCAAAGTCCGGGGTGGTTGCGCTCAGATCGCCACGCCGTCAATTCCCTGGCTGCATTCAGATAGGATTCCCGCGTGGGTGAAACACCTTCCCAGCCGTGAAGACAGTCCAGGAGTTTCTGCCTGAATTCCGTGGAAACGCATGTATTCTGGCATAACGTTAATTTCCCGAGCAAACCCGAAGCCGTTGACTTAAGGATTTTTTTGCTTAATTTCAATGACGGCTTGCAATTTATTCGCGTGAAAGAATGAATGATTGCATCGTATTCCAATTTTGACCTATTTGCGTGATGAATGCCACTGAAATCGGCATGATCGGGCGCTTTTTTCCGGCTCATCATTTTTTTACATGGATGCGAGGATGTTTTGAGATATCTTCTGCTGTGCCTGTGTTTGATCAGCCTGACCACCTGCAGATCCGGCACGCCCGTGTTCAGCGATGCGAAATGGCAAAATGACGTGAAAACCGCAACCCCGGACCTGCTTTATGCGCCGCATTTCAAGGACGGCAAATTCTTTAACCCGTGGATGCCCATGGAGCATGGCGGGCTGGCAAGGTTTCTGAGCTGGAAGCTGTCCGCCCGGAACGCATACACGGCGGAAGAAAAGAATGCCATGCCGGAGGTTGTTCCCGGACTGAAGACCCGCATCGATGAACTGCCGGCAGATGCGGATTTCATCGCCTGGATCGGTCACGCCACGTTTCTGATCCGCGCCGGCGGTGAATTCTGGCTGACGGACCCGATGTTTTCGGATCGGGCGCTGCTGCCGAAACGGCGCACGCCGCCGGCCCTTTCCCTTTCGGAGGTGAACGCGCTGAAGGGAAGGCTGAACATCGTCATTTCGCACAATCATTACGAGCATTTCGACAAGGCCAGCCTTAGCGCTTTACCCGATGATGCAAGGGTATTTGTGCCCCTGGGGCTTGGAGCGTCCGTGGCGGCCGCGGGAAAAAGCCAGGTTTCGGAAATGGACTGGTGGCAGACCATTGACTTCGGCAATGGAACCACCCTGGTATGTCTTCCCGCCCAGCACTGGTCCAGGCGGATTTCACAGGGGACCAACGAAACCCTCTGGGCCAGTTTCCTGCTGATCACCCCGAATGCCACGATTTATTTCGGCGGAGACAGCGGGTATTTCATCGGCTACAAGGAATTCGGAAAGAAATATCCGGGAATCGACTATGCGCTGATCTCCGTGGGCGCGTATCATCCGCGCTGGTTCATGCATTACGCGCATCTTGACGTCAGGGAAGCCATTCAGGCGACTGAAGATTTGGGGGCGAAATATTTGATTCCGGCCCATTGGGGAGCATTCCAGCTCGGGGATGAACCCATAGGCTACCCGCTCATCGATTTGAAGCGGACCCTGAATGAATCCGGTTTCGACGCCTCAAGGGTGCTGACCGTGGGGATCGGGCAACTGATCCGGATTCCGGGCAAGGACGTTCAATAACCCGCCTGTCTTTCTAATCCTCCGGTGAGATTCTTCCGGCAAAACTGAGGGGCTAATCGGGAGATGTTTTTACCAATTAACCCAATTTTCGGTTTGACTAATTTATGGAAATTGATATACTCCAGGGTGTTCCATTTTAAGAAAACCTTGAGGGGATGAAGATGTTTCAACGTACGATTGCCCAACAGATGCACGATGACCTGGGAAAGCCGGGCACAGCCCAGATTCTCTATGGACCACGGCAGGCAGGCAAAACCACGCTGGTTAGGCAACTCCTGCAGGAAATTCCCGACGCCATCGTCTTTAACGGCGATGATCTCTATACACAATCGCTTCTAGCCCGGCACGAACTGGAACACCTGAAGCGGATCGTGGGGAGCGCCACGACGATCTTTATTGACGAGGCGCAGCGGATCGAGAATATCGGCCTGACCATCAAGCTGCTTGTGGATCATCTGCCGGTAACGGTCATTGCTTCCGGTTCGGCATCCTTTGAATTGGCTGACCGCTTGAGTGAGCCACTTACCGGCCGGGCGCGAACCTTCCATCTGCATCCCCTGGCGTGGGAGGAGGCGGCTTTGAAATACCGGATTACAGCCCCGGAAACGGCTCTGGAAGAGATGCTTCGCTTCGGCATGTATCCCCGTGTGCATACTCTGGAGAGCAACCTGGAGAAAGAAGAGTATCTTTATAATTACCTGAACTCATATCTGTACCGGGATCTGCTGGAATTTGAACAGGTCAAGAAGCCCAGGAAGGTGGTCGATCTGCTGACGCTGCTGGCGCATCAGATCGGTAAAGAGGTGGCCCTGTCCGAACTGTCGAATTCCCTGGGACTCAGCCAGAAAACGGTGGAGAATTACCTGGACATTCTGGGAAAGATGTTCGTTCTGGTCAACATTCGCGGATTCAGCCGCAACCTGCGCAAGGAGGTCACCAAGACCTCCCGCTATTACTTTGTCGATGTGGGATTGCGTAATGCACTTATCCGTTCCTTTGTCCCGCTTTCGGTGCGTAACGACGCAGGCGAGCTTTTCGAAAACTGGTTCGTCATGGAGCGGATCAAGCGGGCCGGAAACCAGCGCCGCTTTACGGGCTTTTACTTCTGGCGCACCTATGATCAACATGAGATTGACCTTGTGGAGGATTTGGATGGCCGACTCATCGGCTTTGAGTGCAAATGGTCGCCTAAATCCATGTTGAAAGCCCCCAAGGATTGGCGGCAGAGCTATCCTGACGCCGGTTTTGAGGTGGTGTCGCGGGGGAACTGGATGGGTTACCTGGATGATAACATGAACGTTTTGAAGGAAGAATAGCCCAAAACGGATTTTATGAAAATCGGCGGCATCACACTCTCAAGCCCGACGGTGCTGGCGCCTCTGGCGGGCATCACCAATCTGCCGTTTCGTCTGATCGCCAAGGAAAACGGCTGCGGGCTGGTTTGCTCGGAGATGATCAGCTCAAACGGCCTGGTCTATCGTTCCGGAAAAACCCATACCATGCTGGAAAGCGTTTTGGAAGAAAGGCCGCTTTCCGTCCAGATCTTCGGGTCCGATCCGTTCATGATGTCGGAGGCAGCGGCCATGGTCGAGGCATCCGGGGCCGACATCCTGGACATCAACTTCGGGTGCGCGGTCAAAAAAGTGCTCAAAACCGGCTCCGGGGCGGCCCTGATGCGGGATGTTTTCAAGGCGGAGGCCATTCTTCGAGCGGTCCGAAGCGCCATCCGCATTCCGCTGACCATCAAGATCCGGACCGGATGGGATAAATCCGGCAGACAGGCCCTGGACATCGCCAGAATGGCCGAAGATGCGGGCGTGGATGCCATTGCCGTTCACCCCCGAACCGCTCAGCAGATGTTTCAGGGAAACGCGGACTGGTCGGTCATCGCCGCGGTAAAGCAGTCGATTTCCATACCGGTCATCGGAAACGGGGATATCGCTTCTCCTGAAGCCGCCGAGGACATGTTTGCGCAGACCGGGTGCGATGCGGTCATGGTGGGCAGACACGCCATGGGCAACCCCTGGATTTTTTCACAGATCAACGCCCGGTTGAACTCCAGACAGCTCCCCCTAGTAAATATTGCCAGACGCCGCGAGATAATGATACGATATGTAAAAGCATCCGTGTATCATCTCGGCGAGAAACTGGCGTGTCCGATGATGCGGAGCCGGCTGGGGTGGTTTGTTCGGGGGCTTCCCGAAAGCAGCAGGTTCCGTGAGTCCGTCAAGTATGTCTCATCCGAAAAAGAAGCCGTGCAGCGGATCGAAAGTTATATGGACCGCTTGATACTTCATGATGCCGGGGTTGCATCTGATGCATGAAAGCACGCCCTCACAGCCCCTTTTCCAGAACGGAGGGGTAAATGGAAAATATCACTTTTACAAATATTGATGACAAGGAAAGCCCAAGACCCATGATTTCAAAACGTACACAGGAAATGACATCGTTTATCGTGATGGACGTCCTTGAAAAGGCCTGCGAGATGGAATGCAGGGGCCGGCACATCATCCATCTGGAGGTCGGGGAGCCGGATTTCAACGCGCCCGAATGCGTCAAGGAGGCTGCCTGCAAGGCGCTTGCGGACGGATTTACCCACTACACCCACAGCCTCGGGCTTCTGGAGCTTCGGGAGGCCATCTGCGAGTATTATGACGCCACCTACCGGGTAAAGGTGGAGCCGGACCAGATCCTGGTGTCTTCCGGCACGTCCCCTGTCATGTTCATGGTGTTTTCGGCGCTTCTGGAGGCCGGGGACGAGGTCATCATCTCCGATCCCCATTACGCCTGCTACCCCAATTTCATTCAGTTCGTTCAGGGCGTTCCGGTCCGGGTCCCGGTGTATGAAGAAGACGGATTCCAGTACCGGCCCGAAGCGATCCTGGAAAAAATCACCACCAGGACCCGGGCCGTGTTTATCAATTCCCCGTCCAACCCCACGGGGAACCTGCTTTCCGCCGAGCGGATGAAAAAAATCGCCGGATTCTCTCCCTGCATCGTCTCGGATGAGATCTATCACGGCCTGGTGTACGAAGGAAAAGAGCACTCCATTCTGGAATTTACGGACAATGCCTTTGTGCTGAACGGGTTTTCAAAACTTTATGCCATGACCGGCCTGCGGCTGGGGTATGTGATCGCGCCCAAACCCTATATGCGGGCCCTTCAGAAGATCCATCAGAATTTTTTCATTTCCGCCAATTCCATGGTGCAGAAGGCAGGGATTGCCGCCCTGAAATATGCCGGCGAAGATGTGGCCCGCATGAAGCGGATTTATGACGAGCGCCGTAAATTCATGATCAAAAGGCTCCGGGAAATGGGATTTGGCATCACGGTGGAGCCGACCGGCGCCTTTTATGTGTTTGCCAATGCCCGGCACATTTCCATGGATTCGTATCAGCTTGCCTTTGAAATTCTGGAAAAAGCCTGCGTCGGTGTTGCGCCCGGCATTGATTTTGGAAAGAACGGCGAGGGGTATCTGCGGTTTTCCTATGCCAATTCCCTGGAAAACATCGCCGAAGGGATGAATCGCCTGGAAGATTATCTGAAATCAAGAAGTTAAAAATAGTTTATGTCTGGACCCCTATGAATATTCTGTCCGCTGAATTTGTTACCAGCGCCACCCGGCCGGCGCAGTACCCGCCGGTGAACTTTCCGGAAATTGCCTTTGCCGGCAAATCGAATGTGGGGAAGTCCTCGCTCATCAATGTCCTGGTCAATCGGAAACGTCTGGTCAAGACCAGTACGACGCCCGGCAGAACCCAGTTGATCAATTTTTTTGATATCAACGCCAGCATGACATTTGTGGATCTGCCCGGATACGGGTATGCCAAGGTTCCGGATTCCATCAAAAAAAGCTGGAAACCCATGATCGAAACCTATCTGTCCGAGCGGCCCACGCTGAAAGCCGTTGTCATGATCATGGACATCCGCCGGACGCCGGATGAAAAAGACCTGTATCTGATTGGCTGGCTGGGGCACCATCAAATTCCGGCAATACCCATTTTGACAAAAACCGATAAACTGAAGACAGCTCAACTTGCCCGGCAACTCACCCTTGTTTCCGCAACCACGGGTATTCCCAAGGATCAGATCATTTTATTTTCGGCCAAAACCCGGACCGGAAAAGAACGGATCTGGGACGCCATTGAAAGGATATGCCATGCAGCAACAGTCTGAGGAAGGATTCAGAACAGGTTTTATCGGAATTGTCGGTCCTCCCAATGTCGGGAAGTCCACGTTGCTCAACCGCATGATCGGGCAGAAAATATCCATTACCTCCAAGAAACCCCAGACCACCCGGAACCGGATTCAGGGAATCGTGAACCGCCCGGATTCTCAGCTCGTTTTTATTGATACTCCGGGGATTCACACGGCCAGAAGCCCCCTGAATACCCGAATCGTTGAAACCGCGCTTTCGGTGATGGGTGATGTGGACGTCCTGCTTCTGGTGGTGGACGCATCCGACGCCGATCCCGAATCCGAAGCCATGCTGAAAACCGCCCTTCAGTCGCAGAGCCGACCGGTCGTTCTCGCCCTGAACAAAATCGATTTGATCGCCCGGCCGTCCCTGCTGTCCCTGATCGCCGACTGGTCGGCCGTTTATCCGTTCAAAGCCGTTGTTCCCGTATCCGCCGCGACCGGTGAACAGGTGGATGCCCTGCTTCAGGCATTGTCGCAAGTCCTGCCGATGGGCCCTGCTTTTTTCCCGGAAGAAAACCTGACGGATCATTCGGTCCGGTTTCTGGCCGGGGAAATCGTCCGGGAAAAAGTGTTTCGTCAGACCGGAGAGGAAATCCCCTACTCGGTTGCCGTGACCATCGATTTATTCAAGGAAGACGAGAAAAAAGCGGACCTGACCCGAATCCACGCCACCATCCATGTGGAACGCGATTCCCAGAAAGGCATTCTGATCGGCAAACAGGGAAGCAAACTCGGGCGCATCGGGGAGGATGCCCGCAAGGAAATTGAGAGAATGCTCGGGAAGCGGGTATTCCTGAAACTGTATGTCCGGGTTGAAAAAAACTGGAGCAAGGACACCCGCTTTCTGTCCAAATTCGGTTACTGATGATTCTTTCTTTTCACCCCTGTTTTGAAGCCGACGAGAATCGGCTTTGCGCCGGAAGGCTTCCGGATGAAAAAGACCTTGCACGGATTCGATCCGCAGATGCCGTTGTTTTGCCGCAGGGGTGCTCAAAGGAGCTTTACCGGATGGTCAGCCGGAACTGCGCCCGGTTTTTCCCCGATTATACGGCAAGATTCGCCTACCCCGGCAAGCTCGGCCAGGCAAGGCTTTTTCAGGAAACCGGCGCGCGACATCCGGATACGAAGATTTTTGAGCGTTTCAGTGATTACCTGATGTTTTGTCAAAACAATGCGTACAGTCCGTTTTCATACCCTTTTGTGCTGAAGATGGATTGGGGGGGGGAAGGGGACAATGTCCACCTGATTGCATCCGCGGAAGATCTGGATCGCCGTCTTAATCAGGTAAAGGCCTATGAGGCAACCGGACAGCAGGGGTTTTTGATTCAGCGGTATATTCCTTCGGGATTCAGATCCCTACGAATCGTGGTGATTTACCGGCGTTATGAATCCTACTGGCGGGCCCACGATCAACCGGGCAATTTTTGCGCCAGCCTGTCAAAAGGCGCCCGGATGGACAGGCTTTCGGATCCCGGGCTTCAGGAGATGGCGGTTCAGGCGGTTCGCGAATTTTGCGCCGGAACGCAGATTAATCTGGCCGGGTTTGACATTTTGTTTTCTTCGGAAGACAAACCCCCTGTACCGCTGTTTCTGGAGATCAATTATTTTTTCGGCCGCCAGGGAATCGGGGGCTCTGAAGCCTATTACGCCCTGCTGGTAGAGCAGATTCACAGATGGATTGCGGACCAGAATTTGCGATGAAACCATTTGCATGGAATTTGGAAAACGAGGATATCGAGCGGGAACGCCGGAAAGCCAGGGAGCTGCGCGCATCCCAGTGGTGGAAGCGCCAGTGCGCCAAGGGCGTTTGTGGATACTGCGGGCAGCACGCTCCAGCCGCTGAACTGACAATGGATCACATCGTGCCGCTGTCCCGCGGGGGGAGAACCACCAAAGGCAATGTGACCCCGGTCTGCAAGGCCTGCAATACGGCCAAGAAGCAGAAGCTTCTCATGGAATGGCGCGAGGGGCAACCGGTTTGATAACGCCGAAAAGCCTTCAGCAGCGATTGTCCTTTTTTGTGCTGCTTCCCGTGGCGGCATTGCTGCTATCGATGGGCGCAGCCGGATTTTTCTATGCCCGCGCCAAGCTTCTGGACCAGTGGGGCGAAGCCGCCATGCTTCGGCTTGAGCGTGCGGCGCATCAGGTGGACATGCGGCTGAACATGCCGAAAATATGGCTCGAGCTGTATCAGCGGACTTCTGAAAAGCCATATGCGGGATGGGTTCAAGACGACATCATTGAACAGCTCAAGGCCGTGGACGGGGTCAGCCGTGTTGTCCTGAACCGGGTTCGGAATCCCGTTTCTTCAGCAGATTCCACTCCACATTATGCCACCCCCGGGTCTGACCTGTTTCCGGATTCTTCCCACACGGGCATGCATGGCGCCGGCCGCCAGGCCATTTCCATAGAGGTCTCTCCTTCCTGCCAGATGACCTGTGATGCGGGCCTGACCGTATCCCTCATTTCCGATCTTAAAAACAACGTGCAGGAAATTGTGGGCTCTTTGGAAGCGGTGATGCCGTTTGACTATCTGATCGAAACTGTAAAATCATCCGGCTGGTGGCAAAGCAATGAGGCGTTTCTGGTGGATTTGAACGGCCGGATACTGGCAGCCACAGCTCCCGAGGGCCGGCGGCAGTTGGGTGAAGACGGAGATCCGATCGAACAGCAGGCTTTTGAAGCCTTGAAGGAAAAATCGCTTGGCATTGTATTCGGTCCCGGTTTTCCCGTTTCCGAAGTCATCGGGTTTTACAGGCTTCAGGAAGCACCCTGGGCCCTTGTCATGATTGCTCCGGCAAAGGAAATCCTGTCGCCGATGATTTCCTTCCGGAACTATTATCTTATCATCGGCCTGTCCTCCATCCTGTCCATTCTCCTGCTGATTCGATGGGTAACGGGCAAAACCGTGGCCGCCATCAAGGATATTTCCATTGCTGCCGGAAAACTGGCCGATGGCGATTTCGGGCAGGCAATTCCGGTCAAGAGTCGGGACGAGGTGGGGGAACTCACCGCCAGTTTCAATGCCATGGCGCATCAACTGGAAGAGCGGATGCGTCTTAAAGCATCCCTGAACCTGGCAAGGGAAGTTCAGCAGAATCTTCTTCCGCAGCAATCCATCAATTTCCACGGGCTCGATATTGCCGGAAAAAGCCTTTATTGTGACGACACCGGCGGAGACTATTATGATTTTCTGCAGTTTCCGGAGCTTGGGGAAGGCCGGATCGGCGTTGCGGTAGGCGATGTGGCGGATCACGGAATTTCTTCGGCGCTGTTGATGACGACCACGCGGGCGCTCTTACGCAGCCGTATCATCCGGCCGGGAACCCTCTCGCAGATCGTCGGCGATGTCAATCGCCTGCTGGGTGTGGATACGGCCCTGAGCGGCAACTTCATGACGCTGTTTGTCATGGTGATAGACTGTAAAAACAAATGGATCCAATGGGTCCGGGCAGGCCACGATGCGGCGGAGGTTTATGATCCTGTTTCCGACAGCTTCCGGGAGCTGGGCGGAAGCGGCATGGCCCTGGGCGTTGATGACGCATGGAGCTATCAGGAATATCAGGATGCCGGCTGCGCCGGCGATGAGATCATCCTGATCGGTACGGACGGCATATGGGAAACGGAAAATCCTCTGGGAGAGCGGTTCGGAAAAGAAAGGCTCCGGCAGATTGTCCGTCGATGGAGCCGGTCTTCATCCAGCGACATGATTGAGGCCGTCTTTTCAGCAATCGCCGATTTCCGGCAGACCTCCGTACAGGCGGATGATATTACCCTGGTGGTGATTAAGATGACAGATGAATAAGATATCCGTTTGAATGCAAACTGGAATCAGGACATTGATATCAAGCTGCCCAGCCCTTTTTCAACAGCTTCTGCCAGGACCGCGGCGGCGGCTGCGGCATCCTGAACCGCCACGCCGACCGATTTAAAAAACGTGATTTCCTGGTCATTTTGACGCGGCGGGAAAACGCCGTTGACGATTTCACCGATCTCGGCCGAAATGTCCGCGCCGGCAATGATCAGGTCTCCGGCCTCCGCCATGCAGGCTTCTCGGGAATCCACAACCACCCGGGCCCTGCGAACCGTAGTCGCATCGATTTCCTGCATCTGCGGCGTAAAGGACCCCACGCCGGTGACATGTGTTCCAGGTCTCAGATCATTTCCATCAAAAAGCGGGATCAAGGAAGTTGTGGCGGCAATCACGATATCCGCCTGAGAGACCGCCTCGCGAGCATTGCGGGTGATCGCAATCTCCGGTGGGGAAGGCCAGGAGGCCATTTCTGCTGCCAGTTTTTCTGCCTGGTTCAAAGACGCATCCACAATGCACACCTTGCGGATACTGCGGACTGCCATTACCCCCTGAACCTGTGACTTTCCCTGTACCCCCGCGCCGAACAGCGTCAGGGTTTCAGCGTTCTTTCTGGACAAAAGCTTGGCGGCAAGGCCGCCGGCCGCTCCAGTGCGAATGGCTGTCAGGCTGGTTCCCTCTATTAATGCCAGGGGCATTCCGGTCTGCGGATCCAGCACCATGACCAGACCGGCCACCGTGGGCAACCCCATCTGCGGGTTGTCTCCATAAATGGAAACAATCTTGATGGCCAGTTCACGGCTTTGATGAAGATACGCCGGCATCAAAAGAGTAACGCCTTTTTCCGTGGCGACGCGTCCCCGAAGCGGGATATCGGCGTTGCGGGAAGAAAGCTGGGCGAATGCCCGCTTCATGGCTTCGATGGCCTTTGGCATGGGCAGAACTTCCCGAACCTGGTCTGCGGTCAAAATGCGAATTTTCATGGTCTTCTCGTTTCCGATATGTTTCTGGTAATTTCCATCTTTAGCCACGGAGATCTTAGCCTAATCGACCAATATTGGAAAATAAGGAATGTTCATTCTAAATCAAGCACATGATCAAGACCACGGCGAACTCCGATGAATGTATTGACCTTTCGGATAGCCAATAGTGCACCATCCACATAGGGTAATGCACTGGAACCCGCATCATGCCGAATTGTCAGTTTTTGATCCGGCATGCCAAAGATGATTTCCGCTGAAAGGGTGTATCCGGGCAATCGCACGGAATGAACCTGCGACCCCGTCATTCTTGTGCCTCGTGCTGCTATGGCCCCCTGAGTCTGCTCCAATGGGATGGTCAGTTCCGATGACCGAATTTTTGATAGGCGATACGCAAGTTCTCTTGCCGTTCCGCTGGGTGAGTCTTTTTTGTCATCATGTCGCATAATCGATGATTTCCCACTGGGGGATATACCTGGCTGCAATCTCGGAAAATTTCTGCAACAGGACCACTGTGAGTGCAAAGTTGCCTACGGCGAGTACGCCCAATTTTCTGTCCGTGGCTTTTATATTGATTTCAGCATAATCCTCATCACTCAGTCCGGAGGTTCCAACAACGACATGAACCCCTGAGTCAAGAGCGGTAAATATGTTTTGTTTGGCAACGTCCGGTTTTGTAAACTCCACCATAACATTACAATTTGAAAGTGAATTTGTATTTACAGATCCGGATATGACCAAATCACAACCATCAAGGCCAAGTACTTCCTTTATCGTCTTTCCTTTGTTCGTTCTGGAGACAGCGCCTGTAAGTTCCATATCTTCTGCCAAATGAATGCCTCTGGTCAGGGCTGAACCTGCCCATCCAGTTGCACCCGCGACACAAACTTTTAATGTCATATTTCCTCTCCGTTTGTTATGAATAGTATCTTGTGTGTTTAATGGAAATTTAATCTTGAAAGAAGTTTAAGTCAAATGAATTGATTTGATACAAACGATCAAAATATGTGATGATTCGAAATGACAACCGAAAAATGGATACCAATGACATCCGAATTTTAACCGTCCCCGGCTGACTTCCATTCAAGCGGATGCGACCACCCTTGTGGTGGTAAAGCGCAGATGATTGCGTCTGTGCAAAATTTTTCAACAGAAAAGTGAATTCCCCCAATTTGCCTTTTTATCGGGTCGCCGGTTTTAATTACTTCATTATACTATATGGTCTCGCAATAAGTCGTCACACCGGTGAAAACCGGTGTCCAGTCTTTAAGCAATTATCCGGAAATACTGGATTCCGGCTTTCGCCGGAATGACTGGATATCGCAATTTTTGGCTTTTTGCGAGAGCATCATACTTTATGCTTGATTAAACAACACCGGATTGATATAAATCGATATATTAAAGAAATATCACTGATACGCACGATCGGAAGTTTCATTTACCCGAAGGACGCATGGGCTGAAATCGATGAACATGGAAATTTACAATCAGATTCGAGACCGGATTCTTTTCCTGGAATACCATTCCGGCCAGATTCTTAACGAAAAGGTTCTTGCGGATGAGTTCGGGGTCAGCCGGACCCCGCTGCGCGAAGTGCTGTATCGTCTGGAATGGGAGCAGCTCGTCCGGATTCTGCCGCGCTCCGGGACCATGGTGACCGAGATCGAGTTTCACAAAATGATGAATGTGTTCCAGGTGCGGCTGGAGGTGGAAGCGCTGGCCGGCCGGCTTGCCGCGGAGATGATGACGCCGGACCATCTGGAAAGCATGGAGCAGCTCGAAAGGGATTGCGAGGCGCTGATTGATCAGCGAAACCAGAAAGGCCTGGCGATGATTGATTTCTCGCTTCGGAGAATACTTTATGATGCCGGCAACAATCCGGTGCTCAGGGATATTTCCAATCAGCTTTACAACCTGACTTTCCGGATATGGTTTGTGATCATGGGGCGCGGAGACTGGACCGAGGAGGTTCTGGCCGTGGCCAATGAAATTCGGGCCATCCGCTCGGTGCTGGCGCGAAAAAACCCGAACGAAGCCGGTGAAGCCCGCAAGTCCTTGCTGCTTCGCCACGTGGAGCGCATCAAACGTAAATTTCTGGAAGTCCCTTCCTGATGGTTGCCCCGGCCTTGGACAAACCATTTCACCGCCGGCAATAGAAAAACAGACCCGTAATTTGCTTACAGTTTCCTGGCGATTTTAAATGGTGCCATGTTCACCGCCGGCGTTTGGCCAGCCAGCATTTCCGTGACCAGCCTGCCTGTCCGGATGGCCATGGTCAGCCCCAGCATATTGTGTCCCGCGGCAATAACAGCATTATTCAGTTTGGGTAAAAAATCGATCATGGGTAAACCGGAAAAGGTCATCGGGCGCCAGCCGATCCAACCGTCGAATGATCCAAGGTCGATCGGCTGGTTCATGAATTGTTGAGCGCCTTTCGCCAGAGACAGCATCCGTTTTTCATTGACGGTCTCGTCAAAACCGGAAAACTCCATCGTACCACCCAGCCTGAAACCGCTATCCCAGGGCGTTGCAACCACCCGGGCATCTTCAAACATGCAGGGGGTGAGCGATGCGCTGATATGGGCATCGGTCGTTAGGGAATATCCCTTCCCCGGTTGAATGCAAACCGGTAACTTGAGTTTTTTTCTCAGCAAGGCCGTCCAGGCCCCGGTAGCAAACACGAACTGATCCGCTTTGACCGTCAGGTTTTCATTGCCAACGGAAACCATCCGGTTTTCCCGGATAGTTAAGAATTTCGACCGGCTGATTTTCAATGATTTGCACACCCAGCTTTAAAAGGACTCGCCGGTATTCACGCATCAATCGATCTGGGCGCAAATGGGCGCAGGAACGATAAAAATAGGCGCCAGCCAGATTCGATTTGACATATGGAACTATTTCCCGCAGCTTTTGATGGTCAATTCGGACGCCGTCATCCAAAAACATGCGGACCATGGCAAAAATTTCCTGATAAGCCGCCCATTCATGCGGATGTATTGAAAGCGTAAACAACGCCGTTTTTATGCCAATCACAATCCATTTGCTCATTATGGATCAATTCATCGAACAATTGCACGGAATCCTTCAGCAGTTCAAAACTGCCGGCAGCCGCCCGCATCATGTCCACCTGATTGCAATGTCGAATAAATTTAATAAACCACTGCCAGAGTTCCAAATCAATCCGGGGTTTAAATACAGCGGCGCATCCTTGTCCATCATCCATTTGATGGATTTAAGCAGCGTTCCGGGCATGTTCAGCGGCAATACGTGGCTGGGCAAAATCAAGCCGCAGTTTCCATGAGAACTGCCATGCCCGAACTGTTTTTGCTCGATGATGGTGACCTGATATCCGGCGTTAACCAAGCTGTAAGCACAGGCGGCGCCGATGACGCCGCCTCCGATGACCGTGACTGTTTTCATAAAGAGAATCCATTTAAAAAGTGAGTGGTTTTTTGTGACATGATGAAAAATTGTCACTAAAATCACCGCATTTTTCATGATATCACTCTTATCAGAAAGAACACTTGCAATCAAATACCTATGATATATTTTATATTGACAGTTAGTATTTCACTAATATATTAATGATGCTCATATGATCGGGTCCGAAGAAATAATTATGGACAGCCTGTATTTATTTGAAGGATTTTTTCCAGTCAGCGCTGTGCCGTGATCTGCCGGATCACCCCTCCTTTGTTCTCAAATGTTGCCATAAAACATTTGACGGGATGATTCCAATGCCGGAATTCGACCTATCTGAAATGATTTTTTTGTGAATACACTGAGGGGGAAACAGCCTCAATGGCCGTCTATCATGTTGGAAATAAATCACAGTCATGGTATGGAGAATCCATTGGCATTCTCATTCTGGATGCGGCTTATCCCTGCGTTCCCGGAAATGTGGGCAATGCCGGCACGTTCGACTTTCCGGTGCGGTACAAGGTTGTCAAAAACGCCTCGATCGACCGTTTGCTCAATCAAAGAGACCCGTCCCTGCTCGATCCTTTCATCGAAGCGGCCCGGAACTTCAGGCCGAGGGGGTAAAGGCGGTTACGGGGGCCTGCGGGTTTATGGCCCTGTTTCAGAGACAGGTTGCAGACGCCCTGGACATTCCGGTTTTTCTTTCCAGCCTTCTCCAGGTGCCGTTCATTTACCAGATGCTTCCCAGAGGCAGAAAAATCGGCATCATTTCCGCGGATTCCAGCGCACTGACGCCGGCGCATTTTTCCAGTGTGGGCATTACCCCGGACATACCGCTGGTATTCGGGGGCATGGAAAACCAGAAAGAATTCCGCGAAGCCGTTCTCCTGGAAAAAGGGACCCTGGATTCGGATCAAATTCAGCGCGAGGTTGTCGAAGTTGCGGAGCAGATGGTTAAAACCCACCCGGATATCGGTGCGATCGTGCTCGAATGCAGCGACCTGCCGCCCTATGCCGCGGCGGTTCAGGCCGCGGTGAACCGGCCGGTATTCGATTTCATCACCATGATTCAGTATGTTCATTCAGCCCTGGTGCGAAGGCCTTTTCAGGGATTCATGTAGCAATTTTTGGCGATTCAGCCGGAGAAGAAACCGATGTTAACTGAAGTATTGATTGTCGGCGTCATGGTCGGCGCCATTTATTCCCTGGTCACCATTGGCTACAGCATGGTTTACGGCATTCTGAAGCTGATGAACTTTGCCCACGGGGATGTTTACATCTTCGGCACCCTGGTGTGCTACACGCTGCTGGCCAAGTTCCATCTGAATCCGCTTCTGGCGGTTTTAGCGGCCGCGGCCATCGGCGGACTGCTCGCATCGCTGGTGGAAATCATCGCGTACCGGCGGCTTCGGGCCGCGCAGCACCGCATGATTTCCATGATCACGGCGCTGGGCGCAGCCTATGTCATCCAGAATTCTTCAGAGCTGACATGGGGAAACCAGGTGCTGTCTTTTCCCTCGCTTTTTCCGAACCATAACATCAGCGTATTCGGCTCCCAGATATCCGTCACCCATATTTTCACGCTCTTTGTCGCGGTGTTCGTGATTGTCGGCTTCAACCTGTTTTTGAAACACCACAAGGCCGGAAAAGCCATTTTATGCGTTTCCGAAGACATCCCCACCTCCAGCCTGATGGGCATTCCGATCAACCGGACCATATCGGTGGTCTATTTTTTCGGCGGCGTATTCGGGGTTCTGGGAGGGGTGCTCTATTCAGCCTCCTACAATGCCATTTCCATCAGCATGGGGTTTCGGGGCACCATTATCGCCTTTACCGCGGCGGTCATCGGCGGCATCGGCAGCCTGGGCGGCGCGCTGATCGGCGGCATGATTCTGGGGCTTTCGGAAAACCTGATCAGCGTCTATGTATCCAGTTCATATAAAGATCCGATCACCTTTCTGATCCTGATCAGCATCCTGCTCATCCGGCCGACCGGCATTCTGGGCAATGCGGATTCCGGAAAGGTGTAAGCGGAGAGGAGAAAGGTTGCCAAAGATCAGCATAAAATCAGGCGGAAAGCTCAATGTTCTGCTTCATATTGCCGGGATTATCGGGCTTGCCGTCTTGCCTTTTGTCATTGAAAATCCCTATTACATGGGGATTGTCAACCTGATCCTCATTTATACGATCCTGTGCATGGGCCTGAACCTGATTCTGGGGTATACCGGGCTTCTGTCCCTCGGGCCATGCCGCATTTTACGGTATCGGCGGGTATGCCACGGCCATTCTCATGACCCGATACGGATTCTCCTTTCTGCCGGCCCTGGTCATTTCCGGCCTGCTGGCCCTGGTTTTCGGCATGCTTCTGGGAGTCCCGACCCGGAAAGGTGCGGGGCGATTATTTTTGCCTGTTAACCATCGCTTTCGGAGAGATCTTCCGCTTGATCGCTCAGGCGTGGATCCCGTTTACCGGGCGGCGCCATGGGCATTGTGGGCATCCCGATCCCCAAAACTTTCGCCTGGACGATCCGCAGCGAAACGGATTTTTATTACCTGGGGCTCATTCTGGTCGGATTCACCTACCTGAGTGTGGCGCTGTTGACCCTGTCCAGGTTCGGCCGGGCATTTGTGGCCATCCGGGAAGACGAACTGGCGGCTTCGGTAATGGGAATCAACACGCCGGCTTATAAGATCCTGGCCTTCAGCATCGGATCTTTTTATGCGGGCCTTGCGGGCAGCTACCTGGCGGTCTATCAGACCACGATTACGCCCTCCAGTTTCCGGCTGGATGAATCCTGCCTGATGATCATCATGGTCATTGTCGGGGGAATGGGGAGTCTGCTTGCGCCGATTTCCGGCGTCATCATCATGACCCTGGCAACGGAGGCCTTTCGTTCCCTGGCCGATTACCGCATGCTGATCATCGGCGTGATCATGGTGACGGTATTGCTGTTCAGACCTCAGGGGCTTTTCGGAACAGCCGCATTCAAGGACTGATATTTTCATAAAAGGATTGCGTTCATGGTTTTGCTGGAAACCCGTCAGTTGATGAAGCACTTTGGCGGCATCATGGCTGTCAATGAGATCAGCCTGAGTATCGACAAGGGGGAGATTTTGGGCATGATCGGCCCGAACGGTTCGGGAAAATCCACCTTTGTCAACCTTCTGACCGGTATATACGCGCCGGACAAAGGCCAGACCCTGTTCAAGGACCGGGACATCACAAGGCTTCCGGTTCACCGGATCACCGAAATCGGGATTGCCAGGACATTTCAAAATCTTCGGATATTTCAAAATATTTCCGTGATGACCAACATTCTCATCGGCCGGCACTCGCAGATCAAAAATTCGCTCTGGGACGTCTATCTGCGGCCCCTGTCCGCCTGGAAACGGGAAAAGGCGGCGCGGGAAAAAGCCATGGAATTTCTGGAACTGGCGCATCTGGCGGACCGCAGAAATGAGCTGGCCAAAAACCTGCCCTACGGCGAGCAGCGTCTGCTGGAGATTTGCCGCGCCCTGGCCTCCGAGCCGGAACTGCTGCTGCTGGATGAGCCCTGCGCCGGCATGAACCCGGTTGAAATGGACACGCTGGCCGAATTCATTAAGCGGATCAAGGCGGCAGGAACGACGGTGTTTATCATCGAGCACAACATGCGGTTCATCATGTCGGTGGCCGAACGGATCGTGGTGCTGAATATGGGCAAGAAATTCAAGGAGGGAAGCCCCCTGGAAATTCAATCCGACAGCGGCGTCCAGAGTATCTATCTGGGTGAAGAGGAAGACATCTGATGCTTAAAGTGGAAGGCATTCATACCCAGTACGGCAAGATCAAGGTGCTGAAGGACGTCTCCTTTGAAATCAACGCCGGCGAGATCGTGGCCCTGATCGGGACCAACGGGGCCGGGAAAAGCACATTCCTGAAAACCATTTCCGGCCTGGTTCGCCCCACGCAGGGACGCATCACCTTTATGGATCAGGATATTCAGGGGATTGCACCGGAGAAAATCGTTCATGCCGGCATTGCCCATGTTCCCGAGGGACGCCATGTTTTTGCCCGGCAGACGGTCATGACCAATCTGCAGATCGGTGCATTCATCCGCAAGGATACGGACGAAATCAATAAAGATATCGAGCGGTATTTTAAAATCTTTCCGATCCTGGGGGAGCGCCGCAATCAGCCGGCCGGCACCCTTTCCGGCGGCGAACAGCAGATGCTGGCCATTGCCAGGGGGCTGATGGCGCGGCCCAGGCTGCTCCTTCTGGATGAACCCTCCATGGGGCTTGCGCCTTTTCTGGTCAATGAAATTTTCAGGATCATCGGTCAGCTTCACGAGCAGGGGATCGCCATTGTGCTGGTGGAGCAAAATGTAAAAAAAGCCCTTAAAATCACCCGCAGGGCCTATGTCATGGAGCTGGGTAAAATCCTCTATCACGGCGATTCAAAGGACCTTATGGCCGATGACAGGGTCCGGAAGTGTTATCTGGGAGAAGCATAACGGGGAACCTGCATTTGAATTCAGGTTTATTGAAAAGAGGGAACAGCGGCTTTGCAGTAACGGAAACGTTGCATGGAAATGTAAGACAGGCATCCATTTATCACATTGAAAGGAGAAGTGATCATGTTCAGAAAAAGCGCCACCATTATTTTAGCACTGTTGTTGATCGGGACCGTTGGATGGGCAAAGGACGGGGTTGATGCGAAAAAGAAAATCATTAACATTGCAGGCTACGATGCCTGCACCGGAAAGTACGGCGACTATGGCAGCGGCGACAAAAACGGGCAGGAACTGGCTGTTGAGGAGATCAACGAAATGGGCGGCATTCAAGGCGGACCATTGAAAGGCTATAAACTGAAGCTCACTTTTTTCGATGACCGCGGAGATCCCAAGGAGTCCGCCAATGTCGCCAAGAATATCTCTTCCAGCGATTTTCTGGTTGCGCTCGGGCCCACCATGAGCTCCTGCGCGCTGGCGGCCACACCTGTTTACAACCGTAACGGCGTTCCCAACATCATCACCTATGCCAATGCCAACACCCTCACCGAACAGGGTTTTGACAACGTTGCCCGTTTGACCTACACCACCCGGAGCATTGCGCACGAAATGGCGGAAACTGTCAAGAACAGATTCAAACAGGACAGTGTCGCCATCATCAGCGAGAATCAGGACTATGGACAGCAGCTTCTCAAGGGCTTCAAGGAAAAAGCCGCCGAGATCGGCATTAAAGTCGTGAATGAAAGCGTGATCACACCCGGACAGGACATTGATTTCAAATCCGTTCTGATGAAAGCCAAATCCGAAAATCCCGGCATGCTGCTGATTTTCGTCACCTACAATGAAGGCGGTCTGCTGGTGAAACAGGTACGTCAGATGGGATGGGACATCCCCATTTACGGTCCGGACGGGCTGATTGAACCCAAGTTCTTTGAACTGGCCGGTGATGTGAAGGACGTGTATATCCTGTTGTCGCCGACAGTGGATGTGAAACGGCCGGCAGCCAAGGTTCTGGTGGATCGCTGGACCCCGAAATACGGCGGATTTCCTCCCCTGGCAGCCATCTATGGATATGATGCGGTCAAGGTCGCGGCAAAAGTCATCGAGATCGGCGGCGTGGACCGCAAATCATTTATCCAGAACCTGAAAAAGGTCAAGGTGGAAGGCGTCGGAAACCCCATGTATGAGTTTGATGCCACCGGAGAAGGCAAACGCCCGGTTTTTGTGACATCTCCTGCCAGCGAGGTCAAACAGGGTAAATAAAAATCGTCGTTTATTTGATCCATATTCAATTCGGAGATGAAATATAGCCCCAACCCGTCAAAAATGCACGGGTTGGGGCTTTGGTTAGTAAAAAACCAGTCCGGATGATATGAACGGGTTGAATTCGGCCAACGCATCCGCGACTGCCCAATGACAGAGGAGATTGTATGAATAGCAAAACCTATGATATTGTCATTGTCGGCGGCGGCATAATGGGAAGCGCCACGGCCTATTACCTGATGAGAACCGCACCGGGTCTTCGAGCGGTCGTGATTGAAATGGACCCATCCTACAGCCGCGCATCCACAACGCTGTCCATGGCCAACGCCCGAATTCAGTTCAGCCTCCGGTCCAATGTGCAGATATCCCAGTATGCATTTGAAGTGCTGGAAAATTTCGAACAGGAAATGGCGATTGACGGCAGCAGCCCCTCGATTGCCTACCGCCGGGAGGGCAATCTCTTTCTGGTGAATGAAGAAGGACGGAGTTCAGCGGAAAATGCTTTGAAAATGCAGCAGGACCTGGGCTGCGACGTCGAATGGTGGACCCCGGAACGGATACGCGATCGGTTTCCGCTTTATAATCCCGAAGGGTATGTGGGCGCCACGTTCGGTCCCAAGGACGGCCACTTCGATGCTTACGGGGTGCTGATGGCGTACCGGGCCAAAGCCATTTCCCTGGGTGCGGAATTTCATCCATGCCGAGGTGTCTGAAATCACGAAAACCGGCAAGCGGGTTGCGGGTGTTCGCCTGAAGACCGGAGAAGATATCCATGCCGGAGCCGTCGTGAATTGCGCGGGCGCCTGGTGTTCCGAGATCGCCCGGACAGCCGGCGTCCATCTGCCGGTTCAGCCGGTCAAGCGTCAGATATTCGCGCTGGACACGAAGGTCAAGCCGGCGGGGCCCCTGCCGCTGACCTATTTGCCTTCCGGCATGTATTTCAGAACGGAAACCGGCGGACTGATCCTATTGGGGAAATCCATGCCAGAGGACCCGGTGGGATTTTCATTTTCCTGGGAGGACAAACGGTTTTATGAGTTATTATGGCCGGATCTGGCCGAATTCGTGCCGGAATTTGAATCATTGAAACTGGTCCGCGGATGGGCCGGCCTCTATGCCATGAACACCCTGGATGAAAACGCCATTCTCGGCGAATGGCCGGAACTTGAAGGACTGTTTCTGGCCAACGGCTTTTCCGGACACGGACTTCAGCAGGCCCCGGCAGTGGGGCGTTATATCGCCGAATTGCTTACCCGGCAGCCCCACGCCATGGATCTGTCGATATTCAGCCCCGTACGGATACTGGAAAACCGGCCACTGAACGAGAGCGGCATATATTAGCCGCTTTTGCTTTGCTGTCCACCACGAATCGTTTTGGCCGGAGGTTCAGGATCTGTAATCTGTGATCGCAATCTCAAGGAGTGTTTATGTTTGATAGAAAGATTTTGGAAGTTCTGGGAATTAAGGAAAAGAATTATGGCATGTCTACCGGACTGGAATGGAGCAAAACCATTGATCAAGGCGAGCTGATGATTTGTTCGCCCACGGATGGCCGGCAGATTGCTTCCGTTTATCAGGCATCGGAAGCTGATTTTGATTTGGTGGTGAAAAAGGCGGAAGAAGCCTTTCAATACTGGCGTAAAGTGCCTGCGCCCAGGCGGGGCGAAATCGTACGGCAGATCGGTAACAAACTGCGTGAATTCAAGAAACCGCTGGGCAGCCTGGTCTCTTACGAGATGGGCAAGTCGCTGCAGGAAGGCTGGGGCGAAGTGCAGGAAATGATCGATATCTGCGATTTCGCCGTGGGCCAGTCGCGGCAGCTTTACGGGTTTACCATGCATTCCGAACGTCCCTCGCATCGCATCTACGATCAGTATCATCCGCTCGGGATCGTTGTCACCATTTCCGCTTTTAATTTCCCGGTGGCGGTCTGGTCATGGAATGCCATGATCGCGGCGGTTTGCGGCGATGTGAACATCTGGAAGCCTGCCTCCAAAGTGCCGCTGACGGCAATCGCCACACAGAACATTTTGAGCAGTGTTCTGAAAGAAAACGATATACCCGAAGGCGTGTTCAATCTGATCGTCGGCCGCGGCAAGTCGATCGGCGAGCAGATCCTAAAGCGACAGGCGCATCCCGCTGGTATCGCTGACGGGTTCCACCCGTGTCGGCAGACATGCCGCCGGCGTCATTGCCGGGCGTCTGGGCAGAACCATCCTGGAGCTGGGGGGCAATAACGCCATCATCATCACGCCCAGCACCAATTTGAAGATGGCGATTCCGTCTGTCGTTTTCGGCGCGGTCGGCACGGCCGGGCAGCGCTGTACGACGACCCGGCGGCTGATCATTCACGAAGTCAATTTATGATAAGGTGAAAGAATCGCTGATCAAAGCCTACGGCAGCCTGCGCATCGGCGATCCGCTGGATGAAAAAAACCACATCGGACCGCTGATCGACAAGAATACGGTCTGCTTCCTTCCTGGATGCGCTGGAACAGGTCAGGAAAGAAGGCGGAAAAGTGCTCTTCGGCGGCGAGGTGCTTGACAGGCCCCGGTTTCGAATCGGGCTGCTATGTCGTGCCGGCCATTGTCGAAGCCGAAAACCATTATCAATATCGTGCAGGAGGAAACCTTTGCCCCGATCCTCTACCTGATCAGGTACACGGGCGACGTGCAAGAGGCCATCGCCCTGCAAAATGGTGTTCCGCAGGGGCTCTCGTCCGCTATTTTCACGGACAACCTGAGGGAGGCGGAAGCTTTCCTGTCCCACTGCGGATCAGATTGCGGAATCGCCAATGTCAATATCGGCACCTCGGGAGCGGAGATCGGCGGGGCATTCGGCGGGGAAAAAGACACCGGCGGCGGCCGGGAGTCGGGCTCCGACGCCTGGAAAATCTATATGCGGCGGCAAACCAATACCATCAATTTCGGCGACACGCTGCCGCTGGCACAGGGCATTAAATTCGACATTGAATAAGTCATGGGGTCGTCAATTCGTGGTATCGCCGGGCCGCAGGAACTGATGGTCGCCAGTAGGGAAATTTCTTGCAATAATGATTCATGCCCGGAGGCTGCCTTTTTTGTGGAATTTTGTTCCTGATGGCATT
>CAWJRD010000019.1:0-15823 GCA_963845015.1 uncultured delta proteobacterium | reverse complement strand
ATGACTTTGATCTTTTGTTTTTTCCCGTCAGATAGATTTATGGGCACTGAGGAAAAGGACAGTCATGTGATTTCGCCCGGCTTGGCAACCCAACGAAATTCAGTGTGCCAATGTGAAGTAATATTTGAATTTGCGGTCAGCATCAATACTGACGGGCTCAACACAACATCTACTTTATTCCCAAATACCAGTTGATCACCGTTATCCGCCATATAATATTTGATCAAATGAAACTTGACAATTTGATGTACCATGCTGAATATGGATCAGTTTCATTTGATAACTAATATTGATCATATTTATATTTAACCACTTATGATTATTTAATTCATGCTGTATCTGCTCTTTTAAAATTGATTTTTTAAATGCACATTCTTTCGTATTAACCATTATGAATAAATCGCTGGAAGGATTTCTCCGATTTCCTTTAAACGATTGTTGGGCGCTTAATCCATTGGGAACTCAGATCAAGTTATTTCAGGAAAGGAGGTCGTAAATGACAAATGCTCATGAAATTAGACAGACGAGTCGCTATTCGATAGAAGTGCCCATATTTTGCTCTTATTCTAATATGCCTGTTGGTACCAGCGCCAGGACTATCAACTTCAGTCAAGATGGTATGTATTTTGTTTCAGACATGGAATTTCAACCCGGTTCTACAGTGCTCATCCAGACTAAAAATGGCAATCCGTATCAGAAAAAGTCGAAAAATTCTGTAGGGCTGCGACAGACGACTGTAGCTGAAGTACTGCGGTGCAGACAGTACACAGAAAATCCAACATATTATCAAGTGTGGGTAAAATATTATTAGTCATGGCGGTATAAGTAACACGGATTCCTTCATGTCATTCTTCGATAGCTGTTTATCAGCTTGATGCGGTCCTCATGCGTTGGAAGAATCGGCAGGGAGGAATCAAATCCTGCGGTTTCAAATGGTCCCATTTACACGAAAAAGAATGATAGTGCAGTAATTCCCGTTCGGATAGATTCATGTATCATTTAGAGTGAATGACAAATGAAACCAGAGATCATGGAAAACCATCAAAAAGGAATAATCATCCCGCATGACAGGCTGAGCCAGGAAGCATTACATGGACTTATTGAGGAGTTTGTGACCCGGGATGGCACCGATACCGGTTACACTGATGGCAGCTTGGATGAAAGCGTTGAAATGGTCACTCGGCAGTTGCAGCGCGGGGAAATTTTTATTGTCTATGATGAGGCTTCCGGGACCGCCAATATTGTACCAAAGGAAAATGCCAGAATTATTTCTGAAGAGGAAAGGTAGCTTCGCCGATCTCCGGGAGGCATCATCTTTATGTGCCGTATCCTGGATGGCGACCGGGAATTTTTTGTTTCAGGGTGATTGCTCCCATTAAGCCGCACCTCCCCACGTGTGTGAATCTGTGTGAGACTTTTATTCCAAAACTGACCAAATTATGGAAAATCTGCTAAAAATCTGACAAATGTTATATTCCATGTTTTTAATAAGTTGATGTAATATTGGATGTTATGAAGATCAAGGGCACGTGACTAAGAATCCGTCGGTCGAACGTTCGAATCGTTTCGGGCGCGCCATAAAATCAAGGGGGTTATGACAATGTGATCATAACCCCTTTTTTATTGCGTGAGAATCTGAGTGAGCCTATTTACCTGCTATCCGTTTGCGCAGGTTCTCGATGAGTTGTTGCGCTCCGGAAGTATCCTTTACCCGGACGGCACCGAAGATGTATGGGCCTGCCAGCTCAACCACTACATTCCCATACAGCGGATCGCGTGCTTTCAGTGAAATCTGATGCTGCATCTGGACAATCTGGACGTTTTTATCTGATGTTTTCAGATATTCGCCATACTGACCAAAGGCTTTTCGCGCCGCCTCCCTGGAATTTTCAAGCACCAGAAAAACCTGAAAAGGCTCTTCATTCAAAATGGCGTCAGCCACAATCCCCTTGCAAAAAAAATCATATCCGAGAAGGCTTTGAGCGATATAACGCATGCTCTTTCGCTCTATGGCCGGAATCATGAACGCCTCGAGTTCTTTGGGTCTGCCTGTGTTCTGCGGGAGTTTTTCAGAGATGGCCCGGGCGCACGCAAGGAATATGTCAGGTCCGGGATTCGTTGTTCCGCTTGCCTGAAGCCTCACAAAATACCTGTCCTGATAGAAAAGAAGCTGAGATGAAGAAGCCGTGCCTTCAGCACCGACGTTGACATCCAAATCATCCTTTCTTCGGTAATTGGCATACATTCCAAAGGCATCCAGCAAAGAGCCCATTTTATAGATATCGGCATCAAAAGCTGACTGCGGATTATTCCTGTTCGCATATCTGGCAAAGGCAAGCACCTCAAATCCATACGGGAAATAGAGTTCTGATTCGCCATTGATGTGATCAAAGAGAGTATCCTTGTCAAAGAGGGCTACCTTGCCATCCATGGACCAGTCCTCGATACATGCGGGAGCAGGCAGCGCTTTGGCGATATCGGTTTCAACCGCGCAAACCGTAATCGGAGAATGGAGTAACCATACGATTATCAACAGGGTGATTCTATAAGTTTTCTGCATGTTAGCCTCCCGGAAAACCACTAAACCAGCAATTCTCTGGCTCTTGCCATTTTTGCCCTGATATTGAGCCCATTGACACAGCGTGCAACGCACTCCGAACAGTCAAAGCACGCCAGGGCAGAAGCGGATGCAGGAATCTCACGGTACGTAGACAGGGCCAGTTCGTGGTTTCTGTAGCCTTCCGCATACATCAGCGAACGATTGATCGTGCTGATTTCAACGCCCATTGGACATGTCCCTTCGCATTTTCCGCATAAATGACAGTAGTAGGGCTTCACGGCAGCATGGTAACGTTGCAGGATGCGCTCGTCCGCAAGTTCAAAGGACATCCCCATTACGGCGATATCTTCCTTGAGTTGGGACAAGTCTTTCATGCCCGGAATTGCGGCAGTGATATTCGGATTCCGCAGAGCCCATTTGAGTGCTGCCTGGTGGGGGCTGATCTTTCCCAATGCTTCGGTTGCATACCCGCCTGCCAGCGTCTTCATGGCTATGATACCGATATTTGCCTTGGCAGCCCGCTCTATCGCGAGAATAATATCATTGTCGCTTTTAAAGTTGACGGCCACAAGCGCCGTATCAAAGAACCGGTCAGGGTCATCCACAAGGGCATTGAGCACTTCAGCCTGATTTTTATGCGTGGTGATACCGCAGAAACGCACCTTGCCCTGTTCTTTCAATTTAATGAGCGCTTCCCGCGTCTCCGGAATGAACAATCTCTCTTTATCGGTAAGGCTATGGAGCTGGATCACATCGATATAGTCTGTTTCAAGTGTCTTGAGGCTTGTCTCTACATCGTTGAAGATGTCCGCTTTTGACACTGATGACGGTTGTGTCTTTGTTGCCACAAAAATCTTATCGCGCCTGCCTTTCAACGCCTTGGAAACAATTTCCTCGTTCTTTCCTCCCATGTATTTTCTGGCTGTGTCCACATAGTTGACGCCGTGATCAAAGGCGACTTTTATCACTTCCGGCTCGGGCGTCAGCATCGCCCCAAAGCTTACGACAGTGATTTTCAGTCCGGTTCGGCCCAAGGTCCGATATACAGGCCCGGGAAAGGCAAATGGTTCTTCCGCAGAACAGTATTCCACTGCCTTGGCAAGGGAATTACCCCCAAGGAGGGCTGAAGTTGTCCCCAACACGCCGACCTTCAAAAACTCTCTTCTGTTCAATCCAGTGAATTTCTCTCCTTTGACCATGGCAACCCCCTTCATTTGAATATTGTTTCAGACCAGAGCGAATCGAAGGAAATAAGCATTGGTTTTGCCCATGCTTCCCAAATGTGCATACCGAAAATTATTTAAAGCCTTCACAGTCCGCTGTGACAAGCTACAGATGTGCATCCGTTATTTATAATGGCTGATGTCGAATCTTGAATGGCCGTTACGACTATTTCAGGCTTGACATCGACCCCTGTCCACAGGGAAAATGTGCGCTTGGCCTGATTGGATAGTGACGAGAGGCCGTCCATAAACCGGATGCCTTTGCTCTGCGCCATATCCCGCCAAAAATTCCGGGAGCGACCGTAATTCAGATCGATCACCAGTTCGCAATTCGACAATTGGAGACGGTTTACCAGTTCGGCCAGCTCTGGACCTTCATCAGGACTGGATACCGATGTCGCATTGATCACAAGATTTACCGAAAGGATCCGATCCATGAGTGCGTTCATTGATATCGGCCTCTCCGCCGATCTGATTGACGATTGCGTTGATCTTCTCCTGGCTTCGGCCCGTGATGAGAATCGGACTTCGCATGAACCCAGTTGAGGATGAAGACAACCGCTCTGGCCGCACCGCCTGTTCCGAAGACAAGGGCTGATTTGCCGGCGGCATCAAAGCCGGCATCTTTCAGGGCATCCATGAAGCCGATGGCATTCGTGTTATACCCTTTGAGTTTATCCCCCTTTCGGACAATGGTGTTGACCGAACCGATAATTGTCGCACCCTCGGAGAGGTCGTCGAGATAAGGGATGACTGCTTCTTTGTAAGGTGTGGTGACATTTGCACCGGCGACATTCAACATTCTGATTTCTTTTACCGCTTTTTCAGCTTCCCGGGGCTGACCAGGAAAGCTCGTAAGTCCCTTTTATGACTCCGGCTTTCTTCATTATCGCGGAAAATATTTCAGGTGCTTTTGTATGCAATACCCGTTGAATCAGCCTAAAATATATCCTCCAGCATCTGGTTGAATGTGCATTTATTTTGCTCCGCTTTCTCCACTGGAATTGCTTCCTCCCAGAAACCCGATCGCCGGGATAAAGTTTGCGCCCTCGTCGCAGTTCTACCTGCCCGTTTACACGAACCAGCCTTTGGGCGATGATCTGCTTGGCCTGGCCACCGGAACCGACAGCATTGACCCCCTTCAGGAAACTGTCCAGTTTGATATAATCGGTCGTAATTGCCAATGTCATGCGATTTCACTCCAAAAGAGAAATAATCCGGTTGCCGGAAATTTCAGCCATCCCCCGACAGCATGTTTCCGTGTTTTTGCATGATCTTGGAGAAGCAGCCGGTGATTGGAACCGTTTTTAAGCACAGGAATCGATTCCGCGTCGTTTAACGGCCAAAACGCCGTTCTTGCCGCTGGTCTTGATTTGAAACAGGGCATCATCGGCAAGCGCCAGCAGTTCCTGGATATCCCCGGCGTCCTCGGGAAAGGACGCCAGCCCCAGACTGATTCCGACATGGATATTGTGCCCATCGTCACAAAGGTACGGGGTGTCATTTATTTTCATGCGGATACCTTCCGCCGTTTTATATGCCGCCGCCTTGGACATATCCGGAAGCACCACCACGAATTCATCCCCGCCGTAGGCAACACCAAAAGCCGGCTCCTGTATGCAACCCATTATGGTGCCGGCGATCTCGTGAAGCACCCGGCTGCCTTTGAGATGACCGTATGTGTCCACCACCTGTTTGAAATTATCCACATCCATAAAAATCAGGGACACGGGAGACCGGCCGGAGCTTCTATCCGAAATAAGACCGGCAAGCGTCTGATAGAGGTAGCGGGTGTTATACATTCCGGTCAGGTTGTCGCGGATGGAAAGATCCTGAATCTGGGCATAGCGCTTCATGTTTTCCACGGCGATCGCCGCATAATCCGCGATGACCGAAAGAAGGCAGATGGTCCGCTCGCCGGTGCTGCAGGGGTTCACCAGCTCGATGACTCCGGAGCATTTGCCGGCAAAAACAAGGGGAACGGCAATAATGGATCGCGTCGTCAAACCGGAAAGCCGGTCCACCGCGTTGCAGAACAGGGGATTTTCGGATACGTCGTTGACGATCATGGGGTGCTTCCGGAGAACCGCCTGTCCGGCAATGCCCTCTCCAATCTTCAACCGGATGTCTTTGACGAGATCCGGATCCAGATTCACGCAGACTTCAAATCGCAATTCACCTTTTTTTTCATCCAGCAGCAGCAGGGACCAGTTTTTAGCGGGCAGCAGCTCGGAAACCTTCTGAAGCATCTTTCTGAAAAACCGCTTGGGCTCCAGTTCAGAGGTCAATGCTTTTCCAATCTCCAGGCAGGAGAGACAATCCTCCCGGCTGAGCGGGATTTGCTGTGGCGGAAGTGTTTGTTCCATCATATCAAATTGCCTTTTTCGAAACACCGTGATCCTGAAAGATCATGTTTACATCAGGGATACAGACTTGACAATATCAGATTTTTAACGTTTGAGACGAAATAAGTCAATCAATTGTCGCGATTCGACACTTCCGAATGCGGAGGAGACAGTCACTTTGTCCATTATCTGTTTTCGAAAATACGATAGCATCAAGATGAAGCTTTTTGAATACGACATCACAAATGATCCCTTAAACGAGATTTCATGAGACATTTTGATGGTATTTTGATATTATTATAGGTTACGGCTATTTGTTAAAAAGAAATTTCCTTGAAAGGCGATGTTAAGGACTTCTGGAAAACATCAATGATTGCGCAATCGGATCTTTAATGAAATCCATCGGAAAATATGAAATTCTGGGGCTTCTGGGCCGGGGCGGCATGGGCAAGATCTTTAAGGTCAGGCTCCCGGTTATCGGAAAAATCGCCGCACTGAAGCTTCTTTCCCCGAATCCTTTTCTGATGGATATTCTGGGCATGGACCGGATCGAAGCGCTGTTTGTTTCCGAAGCCGCCACCATGGCAGGACTGAGACATCCGTATCTTCTGGAAACATGGGACTTTGACAAGGCGGATGGCAGGTATTTCTATACCATGGACTATTACTGCAACAATCTGGGGACCATGATGGGAGAATCCAGCCGGATCGAGCTGCCATCCCGCATCATACCGACCGGAAGGGCCATTCACTACGTCCGCCAGACCCTTGAAGGACTGGCCTGCCTGCATCATGCCGGCGTTGTCCATCGGGACATCAAGCCCTTCAACATCCTGATAACGGATCAGGATACCGTTAAAATCGGGGATTTCGGCCTGTCCAAACTCCGGGGAGAGTCTGCCCGCAGCCCGCGGAATCTGAAAATCGGCTCTCCGTTTTACGCGCCCCCCGAGCAGGAAGCGGATCCGGATCATGTGGACTTCAGCGCCGATCTCTATGCCGTGGCCGTTATGCTGTACCGCATGCTGACTGGATGCCTGCCGAAGGCCGCCCCGGTCAGCCGGATCAATTCCGAAACAGATGAAAACTGGGATCAATTCCTGTTCAAGGCCATGTCACCGAAACCACGGGACCGGTTTTCCTCGGCCGGCCAGATGCTGGATGCCCTGGAAAGACTTGAAACCGGCTGGATGCTCAGAAAAGAGCAGATCTGCAAGCTGCAGGACGACCAACCGGCAAAACCACATGAAAACGCGCTGCAGGACGGCTTTCGGCCGAGAAATGCGCCCGTACGCGTCAGGCCCGGGGATGCCAGGTTTTTTTTGGGTCTGGACGATCTGTGGCGCCCCCGGCAATATGCCGCCAACCGGTTTCATGCACTTGACAACCATCAGGTTCTGGACCAATCCACCGGACTGACCTGGCAGCAGGCCGGATCCCCTTACCCCCTCACATGGCAGCAGGCCAAAGCCTATATTCAGGAATTGAATCGCGGACAATCGGCCGGATTCGGTTCCTGGCGTCTTCCCACGATTGACGAACTGATGTCGATCGTTACCCGGCCCTCTCAGGGGCTGGATCTTTGCATGGAACCCGTATTCGATTCTTCCCAGAAATGGCTGTGGAGCGCAGATAAATGCTCATTTAAGGCAGCCTGGTACCTTAGCATGGATCTGGGCTTTGTTTCCTGGCAGGACATAACCGGGTATTACTTCGCAAAAGGCGTTCGCGGCTGACGGCGGAGCCCCTGGTTCGCCATATTATCTGTTTTCAATAACGTATTCCCAGAAAGGAATCATTCATAATGAGCATTGACCCCAACAAAGTCATTTATTCGATGATCGGCGTCAGTAAATTTTATCAGAAAAAACCTATCTTAAAGGATATTTATCTGTCCTATTTTTACGGCGCAAAAATCGGCGTCCTGGGGCTGAACGGCTCCGGGAAAAGCACGCTGCTGCGCATTCTGGCCGGCGTGGACACCGAATTCAACGGGAAAACCATTCTGACGCCGGGGCACACCATCGGATACCTGGAACAGGAGCCGCAACTGGACCCTGCCAGAACCGTCCGGGAAATCGTCGAGCAGGGGGTTCAGGCCACCGTTGATCTGTTGAAGGAATACAACGATATCAATGAAAAATTCGCGGAGCCCCTTTCCGATGATGACATGAACAAGCTGATCGAAAGACAGGGAGAGGTTCAGGAAAGCCTGGATCATCTGGATGCCTGGGATCTGGATTCCCGCCTGGAAATGGCCATGGATGCCCTGCGCTGCCCGCCCGGCGACACATTGGTCCAGGTGCTTTCCGGCGGGGAAAAACGCCGGGTGGCGCTTTGCCGGCTGTTGCTGCAAAAACCCGACATCCTGCTGCTGGATGAACCCACCAACCATCTGGATGCCGAATCCGTCGCCTGGCTGGAACACCATCTTCAGAATTACGCCGGAACCATCATTGCGGTCACCCATGACCGGTATTTTCTGGACAATGTTGCCGGCTGGATTCTGGAACTGGACCGGGGCCAGGGAATTCCCTGGAAAGGCAATTATTCCTCCTGGCTGGATCAGAAACACCAGCGGCTCAAAAACGAGGAAAAATCCGAATCCGAACGCCAGAAAACCCTTCAGCGCGAGCTGGAATGGATCCGCATGAGCCCAAAGGCCAGACAGTCCAAATCCAAAGCCCGCATCCAGAGTTACGAGAACCTTCTGAAACAGGACATCGACAGCCAGGTCCGGGACCTGGAAATCTATATTCCGCCCGGACCCCGGCTCGGGGATGTCGTCATTCAGGCGGAAGCCGTCACCAAAGCCTATGACGGCCGGATTCTGGTGGAGGACATGACGTTTTCACTGCCGCCCGGCGGCATTGTCGGCGTGATCGGCCCCAACGGCGCCGGCAAGACCACCCTCTTTCGCATGATCACCGGACAGGAGAAACCGGACACCGGTGCCATTCATGTCGGCAAGACCGTTCAACTGGCGTATGTGGATCAAAGCCGCGATGTTCTGGATGCGAACAAAACCATCTGGGAAGCCATTTCCGAAGGCAAGGACATGATCGATCTGGGAAGCCGCCAGATCAACTCCCGCGCTTACGTATCCCGGTTCAACCTTTCCGGCACGGATCAGCAGAAAAAAGTGGGCATGCTGTCCGGAGGCGAGCGCAACCGGGTGCACCTGGCCCTGATTCTGAAACAGGCGGCCAATGTCCTGCTTCTGGATGAACCGACCAATGACCTGGATGTCAATACCCTGAGAGCCCTTGAGCAGGCGCTTGAGAATTTTGCCGGATGCGCCGTGGTGATCAGCCATGACCGCTGGTTTCTGGATCGCATCGCCACCCATATCCTGGCCTTTGAAGGAGACAGCAAGGTCGTCTGGTATGAAGGCAATTACTCGGATTACGAAGCAGACCGGAAAGCCAGGCTGGGCATTGCCGCGGATCAGCCGCATCGCATCAAATACCGGCAGTTGACGCGGTAGGGATCACAGAGGGCTGAAGACAGATAGCAGTGGACGGATGGCGGGGCAGGGAGCAGTAAGATGAGCGGTAAAGATAAGCAGGCGGGGCAGATCTTTTTGGATCCGGAAATACCCGGAGGTGTTTATCTCTGCCAGGTCAGCGAAACCGTATCGTGCGGGGCCTGCTGCGGCCTGTACAATGTGGCGGATCTGTCCAGGGATGGCCTTTCCGCCCTGCTGGCAAGGCGGACCCGCCGGTTTGCCGGCATGACAGGCCGGGACCTGGATGCCGTTCTTTCGTTCCGGAAATGGGTGGAGGACAGCGAACCGCAGCAGCGGCCATTTGCTGAGTTTCATCACTGTCCCTATATCGGGCTCATCGGCCGGAATTTGTCTCGGCCGGGCTGCCTGCTTCACCCGCTGGGAAACAACGGCATTGATTTGCGGGGGATCAGCGATTACGGGGGATTTGCCTGCCGCGCCTATTTTTGTCCGACGCATGATTGCCTTTCCGCGGACATTAAAATCCTGATTCGAAAAGCTGCCCGGGACTGGTTCGAGTATGGGCTGATGATTACCGAAGCATCCCTGGTGCAGGCGGTTCTGGATGCCGCGGGGATTCGGCTTTCTGCCGGGAAGGGCAGGACGCCGTCCCCGCCCATTTTACGGACATCATCCGGGAACTGATGGATTTAAAACGCTGCTGGCCATATCGATCGGATCCCGCCATCGGACGGATCCATTATTTTTTCAACGACAGGCTTTATGACAGAGCACCGGTGGACTATACAGCCATCGGCGCGGAACCATCCCGTTATGACAGGATTTTTAAGGAATTGGGCTCCGGATTTGGTTCCATTAAAGAGCTGCGGGAAGCCGAAGCTGTCGTGGCGGATATGCTTAAACGCACAGCACTTTAGCACCCCGGATTTTTCGCTCTTTCAGCTCAATCAGGGCATCATTGGCGGATTCCAGCGGCAAATACCTGAACTTCCGGAATGATGGGAATCCGGGAAGCGATTTCCAGAAAATCGCGGATGTCCTGGCTCGCGACATTGGCCACGCTTTTGATTTCCTTTTCCATCCACAGATGACGGGGATAATCCAGGCGCATCAGGATATCCTGATCCAGAGGCTCTTTTCGAATCGCGTTGATGACCAGCCTGCCGCCGCTTTTCAGATGCTGCAACGCAAATACGATCGGTTTCCATACCGGCGTCGTATCGATAATGGCATCCAGAAGCTCCGGAGGGGGCTCTTCGGTATCGCCGGCCCAGACTGCCCCGATTTCCCGCGCAAAGGATTGTTCGGCGCGGCTTCGGGCAAACACGAAACACCTGCTCTGGGGAAACCGGTAGTTCAGCATTTTCAGCACCAGATGGGCGGAAGCGCCAAAACCGGTCAGCCCCAGTGACTGCCCGTTTTGAATATTCGTCAGCCGGAGCGAGCGGTACCCGATAGCGCCGGCGCACAGGAGGGGCGCTGCCTGGACATCGCTGAAACACCCGGGAACCGGGTATGCAAAATCTTCCCTTGCCGTCATGAATTCGGCATAGCCGCCGTTCACATCCCTTCCGGTCGCCCGGAAAGACGGGCACAGGTTTTCGTTGCCGTTCCGGCAGAAACCGCAGGTTCCGCAGGCGCTGTATATCCATCCCACGCCGACCCGTTCACCCGGTTGGAATCGGGAAGCATTCGGCCCGCATTTTACCACATGGCCCACAACCTGATGACCGGGAATGACCGGGAACCGGGGCGGCGGCGTGCGCCCTTCGATTTCATCCAGTTCCGTATGGCAGACGCCGCAGGCCGAAACCCGGATCAGGATTTCTCCGTCCCCGGGTTCCGGAACGGCAAGTTCCATCTGTGTAAGCGGCCTGCTGCCCGCGGAAACGCCGGTGATGCCGGTAATTACCATTGCTTTCATAAATTCGGGAGATGTCATGCCGATTATTTTTCCGTTTATCGTGAAACCGGGACTGCGGGCGTCCGGCCTGCCGGTTGCGGGTGGGACGCTCGGTCCCATGTGGCATTTTCTCATACTTGGGACTCAGAGTAGTCAGGATCTGCCTCTGTGAAATACGGAGCATTCGTCATGCAATATGCGGATATTCTCGGGAAATCAAGAAAAATCGGCAGGATGTTCTTCGATGGAAATATTTTGATTCCATCATTGAATGAAAACTGTAAGTTTAGTATAATCATATTATCGCTGTACTGACACCACCGTGCTTGAAAGCAAAATGGCCATGGGGTATGGATTGGAGATAGCCATACCCCATGGCCGTTTATCTTCCGGCAAGAGTTTTTATAAACCATCGTGCCTCGCACGATCAATCATGAAAGTGCCGTCCCGCAAAAAGCGGGATGTCAAAAATTCCATGACAACACAGACCTTAAAACTGATTTCCTGGAATGTGAACGGGCTGAATGCGCTGATGGCCAAAGGATTTGCTCAACAGCTCAAGGATCTTGACGCCGACATTATCGCCATTCAGGAAACCAAGCTTCAGGAAACCAAGCTGACCGAAGCGATGAAGAATATCGACGGGTATGAATCCTACTGGTCATTTTCAACCGTTAAAAAAGGCTACAGCGGGGTGGGAACCTACACCCGGATCCCTCCCCTTTCAGTCCGCTACGGCATCGGCATTCCCGAATACGATCAGGAAGGCCGAATCTGTGAAATGGATTTTGGGGAATTTATTTTTTTCAATGTGTATTTCCCCAATGGCCAGATGGGAGAAGACCGCCTGCAATACAAGCTCAGCTTTTATGAGGCGTTTTTTGCCCATGCCGATCGCTATCGCCTCCAGGGCAAAAGTGTGATCATCAGCGGCGATTTCAATACGGCTCACAATGAAATCGATCTGAAAAATCCCAAGGCCAATGAGAATTATTCCGGCTTTCTTCGGATCGAACGGGACTGGATGGACCGCATTCTTCAAAACGGCTACGTGGACACGTTCCGGTACCTGTACCCGGATATCGCAAAATATTCCTGGTGGACCTACCGGTTTGGCGCCAGATCCAGAAATATCGGATGGCGGATCGATTATTTCATCGTTTCCCGGGATCTGATGGAAAAGGGCCGGGTCAAAGATGCCTTCATCGATAATGACATCCCCGGATCCGATCATTGTCCGGTAGGCCTGATGCTGTCCTGATGACATGAATCCTTTTTATCGGTTTCGTCTCTAAAGATTCAAAATCGATATTAACTCCGGATCTATCGCCGGACAACCCTGAATTAAAGGAGAACAACATGCCCATTTACGAATACGAATGCGAATCCTGTCATCAGACCTTCGAGCAGTTGGTTTTTAATGACAGAGACGAGAAGATGCCCTGCCCATGCTGCGGGTCCGCCCAGACCCGAAAGCTTATCAGTTGCGCCAGCTTTTTAGGCAGTTCCGGCGCCGGAACATGCGCACCTTCCGCGCCGAGCAAAGGGTTTTCCTGAGCCAGATAGCCTGCGGCGGTCGCCGCAGCCATGGACAACGAGCGATGGGTCGTCCTTGCATTGCCGATCGTCTTTTTACAGCCCTCAAGGGCGTTCACACAAATAACGGATCATCATGAATCTTTCAGGCCAGCAGCAACAGGCTGTCGAATATCTGGATTCCCCCACCCTGGTTGTTGCCGGGGCCGGCTCCGGAAAAACCCGAACCTTAACCGCCAAAATCGCGCATCTGATTGCGTGCGATATTCCCTCGGACCGCATTCTGGCCATTACGTTCACCAATAAGGCTGCCGAGGAAATGAAATCCCGGCTGGTGGATCTGACCGGCATTCCGCTCTATCAATTTCCCTGGGTCCGCACCTTTCATTCCGCCTGTTTTAAAATCTTCAAGGAGCATTGCACGCTCCTGGGGTACCAGCCGCCGCTGCAAATCTATGCATCCTATCAACAGCAAAAACTGATAAAGGATATCGCTGTCGGAGAAATGAACATCGAGAAGTCTTTTGTACCCGTCATTGCGGCGGAAATCTCCAATGCCAAAAACTCGGGATCTCCGGAGACCTATTTTACGCACAAGCCGCGGGTTGCCAGAAAGCGGATGATCGATATTTTCCATCGCTATGAACAGGAGCTGAAATCCAGAAATGCCGTGGATTTTGACAACATTCTCTTTTTGACGCGCAACCTGCTTCGGGATCATGAATCCATCAGGGCCTATTATCAGAATCTCTTTGATTTTATTCTCTGCGATGAATACCAGGACACCAACAACATTCAGGAAGAACTGACCGGGCTGTTGATGCGGAACGGCAAGCTCTTTTGCGTGGGCGACGACTGGCAGGCCATTTATTCCTTTCGGGGCAGCAATGTGGACCATTTTCTGTCTTTCCAGGAAAAATACAAAGGGGCAAGAATTTTCAGGCTGGAGCAAAACTACCGCTCTGCCGATGAAATCGTTCAGGTTGCCAATGACCTGATCGGATACAATACCCACAAGCTGGAGAAAAAATGCTTTTCAGAAAAACAGGGCGGCCTTGTGGAACTCTACGATTTTGATAATGACAACGAGGAGGCCGACTGGATTTCCAGAAAGATTCTCAGCCTGAAAGGCATGGAAATTCCGCTGGATAAAATGGCGGTGCTATACCGGACCAAATTCTGTTCCCTGTCCTTTGAAAAGGCGTTCCGCCAGGCGGGGATTCCGTATCGCATGCTGGGCGGAAAAGGTTTTTTTGAACGAAAGGAAATCCTGGACCTGAACTGTTACCTGACCGCTGCGGCATTCATCAAGGATGATGCGGCATTTGAGCGGATTGTCAACACGCCGAAGCGCGGCATTGGTCCGGGAGCTGTAAAAAAACTGATATCCTTGAAAACCCCGGAAACCAGCCTTCAGGAAGCGGCCCGAATCGCCCTGAACGAGACGATTCTGGCCCCAAAAGTCTATCAGGCACTCAAGGCGCTTCTGGAGCTTCTGGATGACATCCGGGAGATGAAGCCGGCGGAAGCGATTCAGACGGTTCTTGATCGGGTAAACTACATGGCCTATCTGAAGGAATACGTCAAGGCCGACACCATGGACTTTACCTCCAGACAGGAAAATATCGAACAGCTCATGTATTCGGCCTCTCAGAAAGATTCGATCGTGGAATATCTGGAAGAAGCGGCCCTGGTTCGGGAAGACAAGAAAGAGGATGAGGAAGAAAAATCCCGCGGCGTCAGCCTTTCAACGATTCATGCGGCCAAAGGACTTGAATTTCATGTGGTCTTTGTCGTAGGATGCGAAGAACAGCTTTTCCCGCACTGGCGATCCATGGACACGACTGCCGGACTTTATGAAGAACGGCGGCTGATGTATGTTGCCGTGACACGCTCGGAGAAATATCTTTATCTGACCTGCGCCGGATACCGGAAAGGCCAGTTTAACCGGAAAAGCCGTTTTCTGGATGAGATTGAACAGTCGTTGAATGTTAACGGGTTTATAACAAATGAAAATTTACAGGATAGAACATTATGAGTATCATCGGAAAACTGGTTGGAGGGGCCATAGGCTTTGCCCTGGGCGGCCCGATCGGCGCCATTGCCGGCGCCGTGTTCGGCCATACATTTGACAAACCTGCGACAGTGTACCGGCCATGAATCTGTCGTATGGCGAATCGTCGCAGATCACTTTTTTTGTGGCTACATTTTCCATGCTGGGCAAACTGGCCAGGACGGACGGCCAGATTTCCCGCGCAGAAATGGAAGCAGTCCGGCAATTCATGACCTATGATCTGAATCTGAGCCCGGAAAGCCAGCAAGTGGCCATCAACATTTTCCATACGGCTCAGGAATCTCCCGAATCCTTTGAGAGTTTTGCCTCCCAGTTCTACGGTCAGTTTCATGTTCAACCCCAGATGCTGGAGCTGATGATGGATATTCTGCTCCGGGTATCGGTTTCTGACGGCGGTATCAACCCCAGTGAAGAACGGCTGATTCAGTCTGCAGCTTCCATTTTTGGTTTCAGCAGCGCCCAGTATGCCGGGATACGGTCCCGATATGCCCGGAATGTGAACAAGTTTTATGCGGTTTTGGGATGCACACACAGCGACACGGACGAGCAGGTCAAGAAGCAGTACCGCAAGCTGGTCTCTGAATATCATCCGGACAAAATCATTGCCAAGGGCCTGCCAGATGAATTTATCAAGTTTGCCAATGACAAGTTCAATGAAATTCAGGAAGCCTATGAAGCTGTCAAGAAAGAAAGAGGGATTAATTGATCGGAGC
>CAWJRD010000018.1:0-23650 GCA_963845015.1 uncultured delta proteobacterium | reverse complement strand
TCTCGCGCTTTTACCTCTTTGTGACAGGGGCGGCCGCCCGGCCGCCCCTTCGCCAGACTCGCCTTTCATTACGCTTCAGCTTTCTCTCTTCCCAAAAGCCAGGAAATCATGGATAGGAATTCACACTTTGCACCGTCTTTTCCTAACCCCTGACCTCCAACCCATTACCCCTTATCCATTCATATTTTTCAAAAACCGGTAAAGCGTCGCCCTGCCCACCCCCAAAAGCTTTGCGGCCTTGGCCTTGTTATCACCGCTGCGCTCAAGAGCGGATTTTACCAGAAAATCATTGAGCTTTCCTGAATGATGCTGCGGCTTGGGCGGCCGGATACCGGACTGAATTTCAAGCGGAATATCCTTTGGCAGAATGATGTTCCCCTGGCTTTTCACAACCGCATACTGAATGGCGTTCTGGAGTTCCCGGACGTTTCCCGGCCATCGATAGGCCGTCATAAGCGACAGGGCCTCGATGGAAATCCGGCGCGGTTTCTGGCCATTTCGCCTGGCGGCTTCCTTCAGAAAATGCTCGATCAGAAGGGGAATGTCGCTTTTTCGCTCCCGAAGCGGTGGCAGGTGAATGGGTATCACATTGAGGCGGTAATACAGGTCATCCCTGAAACGGTTCAACCGGACTTCATTCTTGAGATCTTTATTGGTGGCGCTGGTGACCTTGACGTTCACCGAAATCGTTTTTTCCCCGCCGACCCGCTCGAATTCGCCTTCCTGTAAAAACCGCAGCAGCTTGACCTGAACCGGTTTGGTCAGATCCGCCACTTCATCCAGAAATACCGTTCCGCCGTCCGCCAGCTCAAAACGCCCTTTTTTGTCCCGTATCGCCCCGGTAAAGGCGCCTTTGACATGCCCGAAGAGTTCGCTTTCGATCAGACCTTCGGGCAGCGCCCCGCAGTTGATGGGCACAAAAGGCCCCCGGCTTCGCGGGCTTTCACTGTGCAGGGCGGCGGCCACCAGCTCTTTTCCCGTGCCGGTCTCGCCGGAAATATGAACCGGGTAGTCATAGCCGGCGATGTTTCGAATCTGCTGAAAAATCTCCAGCATCTTGACATCCTGGCCGATGATATCTGCAAATCCCTGGGATTTCTCCGCCTTGAGCTGAAGATTCAAAAGGCCTGTAACATCCCGGAACGCAGCCAGAACCCCCAGAATGGCCCCCTGGTTATCCGCCATTGCCGTAACACGCATCTCGATACGCCGGAATTCACCCTGCCGGGTCTGGATATGCGTAATGCATTCTTCCCTGTCGTTTAGCGCCGGCTGATCCCCGCAAAAATGACAGCGGCTGCCGCAAAACGGCTTTCCAAAAGCCTGATGACAGTTTTTACCCAAAACATCTTCCTTGGAAAAGCCGGTTATTCTTTCAGCCTCCTGATTGAAATAGAAAATGCGGCGATAGGTGTCATGCGCAATGATCCCTTCCTTGAGATTATCCAGAACCCGCTCCAGATTATGAGCATATGAAATGATTTCTTCCAGCATCAAGGCGGCGCTATCCTTCGTTGGGATGTCAATCGGAGTCAGGGCCATCTGTATGTATTTATGCTTATACGAACCGGCGCTGCTTTCATTTGTCCGAAAGAGGCTGGTGCCATGGCCTGTTGACCTGTGTATATGAGATGAAATTAAAAGTCAATTGACAGATCATCATTCTCATTGACAAGTTTCCAATTTCATTTTAGGAAGATACCATAATTCTTGCTGTGTCGGTTGTCTATTCACATCCAGACTTCTCATCCTTCATTCATTATCAGTAGTCTCATGAATCGCTTGCAGTCATAAGGAGGTCAACGATGGCGCCATCAAAGGAAAAAACCAAAAAACGGAGAATCACCTTTTCGCTGAATGCGGAGACAGCCGCCCAGGTTGCCCTGGTGGGTGATTTTAACAATTGGAGCCAGACATCTCACCCCATGAAAAAAAATAAAAACGGCATGTGGGAAAAAACCCTGATGCTGGATATCGGGCGTTATGAATACAAGTTCCTGGTGGACGGTCACTGGCAGAGCGATCCCCAGAACGGGCAGGTAACCCGGAACTGCTTTGGGACCATCAACAATGTCCTGATGGTCACCACTCCATGACCGTATCCACCCGCCTTCGGCAAAATCCCTTGCCCGGAAACCATATTGTGGCGTTTCGAGGGGATGCGCAGACATTTTCGCTCAGCCTGGATGTTCCCCTGAAGGGAAAGGCCTGGATTCGAACCAACATCGGCCATATCGGGGTCAGCCGCAAGGAAATCATCGCGCATATCGAACGGGGAACTCCCCCGCTTGCTCAGGACTGGTTCGACATGCCCATGCGCCGGGTTCATGACCGGCTGTTTCAGATTACCCTTGCCCTGACCGAAATCGGCCATGCCGAAGCCAAATGCTTTTTTCTCGAAGACGGCAAATCGGACCCCGAATGGCCGGAAGGCCCCAACACGGTTCTTAACGTCGGATCGGCCCACACCTGCTGCGCCAATATCATTTATAACGCCTTTGTCCGGCAGTTCGGCCCGAACAAGGCCGGAAAAGCCATTCCGTCCGCGGAAGAGCAGGGCTGGGTTCACGGGCTTGACAAGGCCGGGTATACGGTGATTCCCAAATCCGGGACGTTCCGTGATTTGATTGCAGAGCTTGATTTCATCTTCGGAAAGCTCGGCTGCCGCTTTCTTCACCTTTTGCCTATTCACCCGACGCCGACCACCTACGCGCGGATGGGGCGCTATGGCAGTCCGTATGCGGCGCTCAGCTTTACGGCCGTGGATCCGGCCCTGGCCGAGTTTGATCCCAAAGCCACGCCCCTGGAACAGTTCATCGAACTGGTGGACGCGGTGCATACCCGCAATGCGCGGATCCTGATCGATATTGCCCCCAATCATACGGGCTGGGCTGCCGGCCTTCATGAAACCCATCCCGAGTGGCTGGTTCGCGGACAGGACGGACGCATCGAAGTCCCCGGAGCCTGGGGCGTTCAGTGGGAAGATCTCACCCGGTTGGACTATTCCAAAACAGAACTCTGGAAGTACATGGCCGATGTGTTTCTCACCTGGTGCCGCAGGGGGGTGGACGGCTTCCGCTGTGATGCCGGCTACATGATACCGGTTCCCGCCTGGCAATATATTGTCGCCATTGTCCGGGAACAGTATCCGGACACCATTTTTTTCCTGGAAGGCCTTGGGGGCAAAATATCCGTTGCACGGGATATCCTGAATACGGCCGGCTTTGACTGGGCCTATTCCGAGCTGTTTCAAAACTATGACCGCGGCCAGATCGAAGCCTATCTTCCCGGCGCCCTGGATATTTCACGACAAGACGGTCTTCTGGTGCATTTTGCCGAAACACACGACAACAACCGGCTGGCCGCCCGCTCCATCGCCTATGCGCGCATGCGGACCGCGCTTTGCGCCCTGTTTTCCCATCTGGGCGGCTTCGGGTTTGCCAATGGCGTGGAGTGGCTGGCCACCGAAAAAATCATTGTCCACGAGTCCGCATCCCTGAACTGGGGTTCTAAAATCAACCAGATCGATTTCATCCGCCGGCTCTCCGCCATTTTAAAGACGCACCCGGCGTTTCAGGATCAAACCCGCATACAGTTTGTTCAGGCCGGAGACGGCAATCATCTATCCCTGCTTCGCTGCCATGAGCCTTCACAGAAAAAGCTTCTGGTCGTGGTCAATCTGAATGATCAGAAGTCAACCCCGGCATTCTGGACATCTCAGCATGAAACCCTTGTGCTCTGGGATCTTCTCTCCGGTAAGGTCGTAGCACTTTCGGATTTTGAAGGCCTTCATTCCCTCAATCTTGACCCCGGCCAGGTGCTGTGCCTGACCGATGATTTTAACGACACTCGCCGGCTTAACCAGGAACTGGAGCAGCCATCGGCCATTCCAGAGCACCTGAACCGCCAGTGCCTGCGCGCAAAAGTTCTGGATATCCGAAAGGCAATCCACGGGCTTCAGCACATCGAAGACCTGGATGTGAATCAGGCCGCATCCCTTCTGGCCGCGGACCCGGTTGCCTGTTGCCGCAAGATGAATCCTTTCACCAGCGAACACCGCATGGTTTACTGGAACTGGCCCCGGGACAGCCGGCGCCTGGTGATGATCCCACCGGATCACTTTCTGTTGATCCGCGCTCAGGCTGCTTTCCGGGCCAGAATCACGGACGGCGACAAGACCCTGGTTCAGGAACAGAGCTTGCGCGATTCAAATGGAAATCATTTCGCCCTCTTCACCCCCCTGCCCGCTCTATCCTGTTCCCGGGTTTACGGGCTGAAATTGTCGGTCTATTTGCCGGAAGCCTGCGAGCATCTGGAGGCATCCATTCTGGCGCTGTCCCGGCCCGATGATCCCTGTTTTCCGCCCCTTTACACCCATGCCGACATCGCGGGTTCGTCGGCCCTGTTTCTGTCCACCAACAACAGGGGGGCGATGCTGCGCGCGCCCATTGCCTGGGGCGACTTGGCCAGCCGGTACGATGCGCTGCTGGCGGCGAATCTGAACCCGGCTATTCCCGAAAACCGCTGGATCATGATGACCCGTTTTCGGGCCTGGGGGCTCTATCAGGGGTATTCCACCGAAATCTGCATGGACTGTTTCGACGCCTTTACCCTGGAGGAGTCCGGCTGGGGACTCTGGCGGTTTCGCGTGCCTTCCGGCCAGGGAGAGCATGTCCTTCTGACCGTCGGCATGCGGCTGGATCCTCATGAAAACCGGCTGCGAATGCTCTGGTATCGTTATCCGATTGACGGCAACCCGTCTTTTCTTCCGGATGCCAAGCCTGTCCAATTGATTCTTCGCCCGGATATCGAAAACCGGAATTTCCATGAAACCACAAAGGCCTATCTGGGATTGGAAACCCAGTTTCCCGCCGGCGTGACCGCCGGCGCCGACGGGTTCATTTTTCATCCGGACCCGTTTCATCGACTGGAAGTCCGGCTGCCGTCCGGCCAGTATTATTCCGAACCGCAATGGCAGTATATGATTCACCGCAGCCTGGAAGCCGAACGGGGACTGGACCCGGATTCTGACCTGTTCAGCCCGGGGTATTTTTCCATTTCATTAACCGGCGGACAAAACGCCGAGCTGACGGCCTGCATCACGGCATCCGAGGCTGCGCCCCCTGCCCAGACCCAGACCCGCTTGCGCAAAAAGATCGCCACGGCCTTCGATAGTCCGGTCGGACCGTCTTTCTCAGAAGGGTTAAAGGCCGCTTTGAATCAGTATATCGTCAACCGCGGGAATCTCAAATCCGTGATCGCGGGCTTTCCCTGGTTTCTGGACTGGGGGCGCGATGCCTTGATCGCGGTCCGGGGCATGATCGCTGCAGGGTTTCTGAGCGAGGCGCGGGATGTGCTCCTCCAGTTCGGCCAGTTTGAGCATCTGGGAACCCTTCCGAACATGATCTGCGGGGACGATGCCGCCAATCGCGACACCTCAGATGCCCCGCTCTGGTTTTTTGTGGCCTGCGGCGATCTGATCCGGGCTGAAGGCAAGGACCAGTTTTTAAACCATGCCTGCGGCAACCGGACCCTTCGGGAAGTTCTGGTTTCCATCGGCGAGTCCTATTTGACCGGAACCCCGAACGGCATTCGCATCGATCCGGATACCGGGCTAGTTTTCAGCCCCGCCCACTATACCTGGATGGATACCAACCACCCGGCCGGAACCCCGCGGGAAGGCTACACCATTGAAATCCAGGCCCTGTGGTTTGCGGCACTTACCTTCCTGTCCCAACACGACCTGCCGGAGAAAACTGGAAAATGGCAGGAGCTGGCGCAAAAAGTTCGGCGTTCGGTAATGGAGCTTTTTGTTCTTCCAGAAGAAGGATTTCTTTCCGACTGCCTGCATGCAGTACCCGGAATCCCGGCCCGCATGGCGAAAGAGATGACGCCTTGAGGCCCAATCAGCTTCTGGCTATCACCCTTGGGCTTATCTGCAATGCCGATATTTGCGGCGCGGTTCTGACAGCCTGTCAAACCCTGCTGGTTCCCGGCGCCATCCGGAGCCTGGCGGACCGGCCCGTAAAGCGCCCCCTGGAGATCCGGCACAACGGGCAGCTCATCAACGATCCCCACAACCCCTATCAGGGCCGGTACTTTGGCGATGAAGACACCCGCCGCAAACCCGCCTACCATAACGGCACCGCCTGGACCTGGCAATTTCCCTCCTACTGCGAAGCCTGGATGCTGCGCTACGGCGATGAAGGCAAGGCCACGGCAAGGGCTCTGCTCTACAGCAGCATCGACCTGATTCGCAACCGGCTGCCTCGGCCAAATCCCGGAAATCCTGGACGGCGACTTCCCCCACACGCCCCGCGGCTGCGACGCCCAGGCCTGGGGTGTCAGCGAATTGCTGCGGGTATGGCTTCTGACGTCGTGAACAAGCGTTCGCTGTGTCGATATCACTGATAATCTGCCTAATGTTCACGGCGTCTTTTACAACCAACGAATCGAATTGGTCGCCAGATCAATGGATGGTAAAACGCCATGACAGTTTCCCCCAGGGAATACGCCTTGAACGCTTGAACAAAATCGCTATCCAGCAGATGCGGATATTGACCTCTGATGATGGGATTAAAAAGCCAGAAGTGAAATGATGGGTGAATGAAGGGAAGAACCGTTACGAACCATATCCCAAGGTTGAAACAATTACAATTTATCAGCTTACCCATAAGACGTTAAAGGAGTTCAATCATGTACACACATCTATTTTCTGAACTCAAGGTTTCCGCAATTACGCTGAAAAACAGATTGACGATGGCGCCGCTGTATCTTGGCTATGCCGGAGAAGGCGGTACGGTGAGCAGTTTAATGCTGGATCATTACCGGTTAATGGCCAAAAGCGGGGTGGCGATGATCGTGGTCGAGAATGCAACCATAGACCATCCGACAGGCAGTGGTTCCGACAGGACGCTTCGGGCGGATACGGATGATAACGCGGACGGATTGAAAAAATTATCCGCGACGATCCGGCAGGAGGGTGCTGTCGCCTGTCTTCAGATCAACCATGCCGGGCGTTTTGCCGGAGCAAATGAACCGGTTGCGCCGTCTGCGGTTGAAACATTCGGCAGGATGCCAAAGGCACTCAGCACAACAGAAATCCGGGCAGTTGTAAGCCGCTATGCAGAAGCGGCATTACGCGTTAAGAATACGGGCTTTGACATGGTCGAACTGCATGGCGGCACGGGATATTTGCTGGCGCAGTTCCTGTCTCCGAGAACCAACAAAAGAGAGGATGCATACGGGGGCTGCTTTGAAAACCGGCAGCGATTTGCGCTTGAAGTGGTTGCGGCTGTCAAAAGCAAGGTGGGGGATTTCCCGGTGGGGTATCGATTTCTGGCGGATGAATGGCTGCCGGACGGGCTTCAACTGAATGAGTCCGTCCGGTTTGCCCGTTCTCTGGAATCCGCTGGCATTGCCTATCTTTCTGTCATGGGCGGAACCTATGAGTCTTTCTTTCTGCCGGATATCGTGAAGAAATCCGAAGATGATGGTTATATGGTTGATCTTGCGGCCGCTGTCAAAAGTCAGGTCAATATTCCGGTCATCACTGCCGGAAGAATATCAACGGCGGTACTTGCGGAAAGCATTCTTGAAGAAAAAAAAGCGGATTTGATCGGACTGGCGCGCGTCCTGTGGGCGGACCCGGAATGGCCTGAAAAAGTCAAACAGGGCAGAGAAGACGAAATTGTCCACTGCAGCCCGGATTGCGGTGACACGTGTACGAAACTGGTGATGAAAAAGAAACCGGCTTTCTGCGTTAACTGGCCCCACGATAAAATGAAAAATTGGAAGGATCGATTTAAATAGGGAAGCGTTGTCGGAAGTAAAAAAAACTGCCTTTCTCTTGTCATCTTACAGGAGTGCATGATGCTTAACCGACCAATCCAAAAATTCAGTTCGCATCCCCTTGCCACAGGATTCAAACTGGTTTCCCTTATTGCCAGCACAGAACTGCTTGTCATGCTGGCTTTTTCTTTTTTGGAAATTGACCAATGGATGTCTCCCCGGATGACAAGCATCACCAATGCACTGGTATCGGGCATATCGGGGGCTTTCATGATTTTTTATTGGGTCGTTCGGCCTATCAAGACCGGAGCGGAATTCAGTTGCGTCGAAAAAGATCTGTGTGAATCTGAAATGCAATACAAACACCTCTTCAAGTCATCCAAAGAGTTCCGCGACATTACCGATCGCAAAAAATCGGAAAATGAACTGATCGAACGGACCCGTCTGGCAAAATTGAGCGCTGAAATCGGGGCAGGGCTTGCCCAGAACAAAGACTTGCGAAGTCTGTTACAACTTTGTGCAGAATCCATTGCCAATCTTCTTGATGCAGCCTTTGCCCGAATTTGGATACTGAATGAAAAAGAGAATGTTTTGGAATTAATGGCCAGCGCCGGCATGTATACGCATCTTGACGGAGAGCATGGCCTTATACCGGTCGGCAAGTTTAAAATCGGCATCATCGCCAAGGATAGAAAACCGCAATTGATTAATACGGTAATAGGCGATCCACAGATAAATGATCAGGCGTGGGCAAAGCGGGAAGGGATGATCGCATTTGCCGGGCAACCCCTTGTCGTCTCGAACAGGCTGGTCGGGGTAATGGCGATGTTTTCAAAAAAACCGCTTCAGGATGCGACCCAGAAGGCGCTGGCATCGATCTCAGATGACATAGCCTTGGGCATAAAGCGGAAAACAGCAGAAGAGCAGATTCATTTCCTGGCCTATTACGATAACCTGACAAACTTGCCAAACCGGAATTATTTTAAAGAGTTTCTGAAAAAAACGATAAAATATGCAATCCGGCATAAAAACACATTTGCGGTTATTATCATCGACCTGGATGACTTCACCCGGATTAATGACACCTTTGGCCATAATCTCGGGAACGATCTCTTAAAATGTGTCTCTTCAAGGGTTTTAAAAACCTTGCGAGGCAGCGACCATGTCGCACGATTATCCAAAGCGTCGATCGCACGGATGGGAGGCGATGAATTCATTGTCTTGCTCAGGGATATCGTCGATGTTGAAAGAATCAGCCATGTTGTGCAGCGCTTAACCAAGGAATTGTCCTGCCCCTATGAGCTGGCGGGCCGTGACGTATTTGTAACCGCCAGCATGGGTATTTCTGTATATCCCGAAGATGGTGAAGATGTCGACGATCTCATTAAATATGCAGACACGGCATTGTATCATGCCAAGGGCAGGGGGAAAAACAACTGTCAGTTTTATTCAAAATCAATGAATGAGGCCGCCCTTGAATCCCTGACAGTGGAAACCAATCTCCGCAGAGCTTTGGAGCAGAATGAACTTCTGCTCTATTACCAGCCAAAGATGGATTCTCTGAGTGGACAAATAATCGGAATGGAAGCGCTTATCCGCTGGAAACAATCAGACGGAAATCTGATCAAACCGGAAAAATTTATACCATTTGCCGAAATGAATGGACTTATCGTGCCAATTGGTGTGTTTGTGCTGCGAACCGCATGTCTTCAAAACAAGCAGTGGCAGGAGTCCGGCCTGAATAAAATCAGTGTTGCAGTTAGCCTGTCAGGGCTCCAGTTCGGTCAAAAAGATTTTGTTAAGGCCATCTTCACAACCTTGAAGGATGCAGATCTCTGCGCCCGATACCTCGAACTGGAAATTTCAGAAACGACAATCATGAAAAATCCGGAAAGCGCTGTTCGAATTTTGACCGAACTGAAAGCGGCGGGGATACAGATTTCGATAAAAGATTTTGGGACCGGGTATTCATCACTTAATTATTTGCGCCGGCTTCCGATTGATACTCTGAAAATTGATGTATCGTTCATCAGAAACGTGGTAACGGACCCGAATGATGCCGTGAATGTAAAGACAATTATCGCCATGGCTCACAATCTGAATCTGAAGGTCAATGCCGACGGGGTGGAGAATGAGCAGCAGGCTGCCTTCTTAAGAGAGCATGGGTGTGATACGATACAGGGATATTTTTTGAGTCCGCCAGTGCCTGCCGAAGAATTTCCAAAATTTATGAGGGACTGACCATGGAATCACATGTATTCATCTCTCTCGAATATCGAAGTTGCCAATTATTATAGGCGATACTTATCGAAGGTTTTATGCGCATGGCAGGAATCGCTGCACCGGCTTGCCTGAGGCCCAAGTGAAGATTGGTAGACATGGATAAATCCCAAGCCTATGAAAACAAAACAGACCAAACTCTTTATTGAATTTTTTGAAAGCGAACGGGCATCGGGAGTCATCCTGATTCTCTGCACGATTACGTCTATCGCAGTTGCCAATTCCAATTTCGGGAAAGATTACCTGGATTTTTGGCATACCAAAGTTGGACTCGAAATAGGGGACATAATTTCATTAAGGTACAGCCTGGAACACTGGATCAATGACGGATTGATGGCGATTTTCTTTCTGTTGATCGGGCTTGAAATTGAAAGAGAGTTTTATATCGGCGAACTGTCCATCCTGAAAAATGCATCGTTGCCTGTTGTCGCCGCCATCGGCGGCATGGCAACACCCACATTGCTTCACTTCATGCTCAATCATGGCGCTGAAACGGCAGCGGGTATCGGTATTCCAATGGCGACAGATATTGCTTTTGCACTTGGCGTGCTTTCGCTCCTGGGCAGCAGCGTTCCCGTATCGCTGACGATTTTTCTTACCGCATTGGCCATCATAGACGACCTGGGTGCAATTGCAGTCATTGCCCTGTTTTATGCGAGCGATTTCTCGCTTCTCTATCTTGTCCTGGCTCTGGGAATTTTTGCAGGATTGCTGACATTAAATCGTCTCGGTGTCCATCGACTGCCTTTTTATCTCGTTCCCGGCTTTTTCATGTGGTACTTTATGCTCAAATCCGGCATCCACGCCTCAATTGCGGGCATCCTGCTGGCCTTTGCCGTTCCCTTTGGACGCGGCGATGAAGCATCACCATCCTATAAGTTGCAGCATTTCTTACACAAACCCGTGGCATTTATCATCATGCCGCTTTTTGCGCTTGCAAATACCGGCATACCATTAACGGGAAACTGGATTGCAGGCTTGACCACATCAAACAGTCTGGGCATTTTTGCCGGTTTGTTCGTCGGCAAGCCCTTAGGCATTGTCCTGTTCAGTTTTTTGGCGGTAAAATCCGGCTTATCCGAATTGCCGGGTGATGTGGATTGGAAACACATCATTGCGGTCGGCTTTTTGAGCGGTATCGGGTTTACAATGTCAATCTTTATCACGATTCTGGCTTTTGACAATCCGGAATTAGTCCAGGGTTCAAAGATCAGCATTTTGCTCAGCTCATTATTGGCGGGCGCCGCCGGTTTTCTCATTTTGCGCGGGCTGACAGTCAGTCAAACCAATCGCTCTGTTTGAACAGCACAAACGCACCCGGCCCCCGCCTGCGGACACGGCATCCTGCCATTTATTTTCATGGAAATCTCTGTATCTGTCATGAGCATTTTCTTTGACAAATGCCGCGTTCCTGTCGTATTCGTTCTGTTAATTCCAATCGCATCGACCCGGGACATGCACAATAAATGACAAATAAACCAATCCATCAACAATCGATATCAGACGACCTGGATGACATGAAGGCTTATCCCCTGATGATCATCAAATACGACGGGTATGCCGCTGTCACCAACTCCGACCATATCGAGAACCGGTTGTTTTCAGAACCGAACCTGTGCTTGGGCCATTAAAGGAACCCCGCTGACATGAAACCGTCCCGCCACTTTTCTCAGTTACTTCAATGGAGTGCTATTGCAGTGGTTGTTGCCGCCGTGATTGCAACCGGAATTTTGACCAACACCACGCTGAGATCCATTGAAAACAATCTTCCGATCACTCTGATCGAAGAGATTGAAGCGCTTGACCTGCTGAACCGGGATCTTGCCGAAGTTGCTTCCGCAGCGGAGGCAACCCGGAAGGCGCCGAATCCTGAAAACGATGATCAGCTCCGCCAAAAGGTGCAAAACGTCTCGGACGGCGTTGCAAAACTGCGAAATACGTGCGTATCTGCCCAGAAAACCCTGACCGAGCAGCGCCTCCGGCTGGAGCATTTTCTGCTCAGCGTCAATCTGCTCTTCCTGCTGACGCTGGCGATTACGGTCATCATGGTTTTTCTCACCGCCCGCAGGCAGGTGTTTCTCCGGCGGGAGACCGAAGCCCAGAATGAACTCCGGCGTGCCGAGAAATCGCTGCAGGAGACCGAAGAGTTATACAGCAAGCTGATCGCTGCCATACCCGATATCGTGGTCCGAACGGATGTCACCGGTCAGGTTGTCTTTGTAAATAATGTCGCGCTCCAACTCGGCGGATATCAGCGCGCAGAAATCCAGGGAAAAAACCTTCTGGAGTTTATCGCACCCGAGGATCAGGAATCCGCCGTCGAGAACTTTGGCCTGATGTTCAAACATAAACTGGGCCCGAGAGAATATTCGCTCGTCATGAAAGACGGAGAAAAAATCCCTTTTGAAATCAATTCGGATGTGCTTCGCAGGAATGACGGTTCCGTATACGGGACCGTAAACATCTGCCGCGATATCAGCAAACGCCTGCAGGCCGAGGAAGCGCTGCGGGAAAGTGAAAAACAGTACCGACTGCTGGTTGAAAATGCCAATGACGCCATTTTCATCGCTCAGGATGGAAAGATCAAATTCCCCAATCCAAGGACAATGGAAATCCTCGGGTTCGCTAAGGAACAACCGGAAGAAATTCCATTTATCGACTTCATTCACCCCGAAGACCGCAAAATGGTCATTGATATGCATCATCGAAGACTGTCCGGAGAAGAACGCCTGCCGACAAATTATGCTTTCAGGATTATTAACAGCGTCGGCAGGGAATATTCCGTGCAACTGAATGCGGTCACAATCGCCTGGGAAGGGCGGCCCGCCACCTTGAATTTCGTCAGAGACATCACCCATCAACTGAATCTGGAAAACAGTCTGCGACAAGCGCAGAAAATGGAGGCCATCGGCACCCTGGCAGGCGGAATCGCGCACGATTTCAACAATTTATTGATGGGAATTCAGGGACGGATATCCCTGATGATGTTCGGAATGGAGGACGCACATCCTTTTTTCGAAAATCTCAAACGCATCGAGGCTTGTGTGAAAAACGCAACCGACCTGACCCGGCAGCTCCTGGGATTTGCCAGAGGGGGCAAATACGAAATCAAGCCAACCCACATGAATGAGATTCTGGATCAGAGTATTGAAATGTTCGGGCGTACGCAAAAAGAAATTCAAATTCACAAAAATTACGAAGATCCTCTCTGGACGGTGGAAGTCGACCAGGGGCAAATGCATCAGGTGCTGCTGAATTTATTTGTCAATGCCCGGCAGGCAATGCCCGGCGGCGGAAATCTGCAACTGCGGACAGAGAACTGTGTCCTTTATGACAACATGCCCCGGCCTCCTGAATTGCGTCCGGGCAATTATGTAAAAATATCCATCACCGATTCGGGCACGGGAATGGATGAAGCCACAAAGGCGCGCATATTCGAGCCGTTTTTCACCACAAAGGAAATGGGACGGGGGACGGGATTGGGGCTGGCTTCGTCCTACGGCATTATCCGGAACCACGGCGGATGGATCAGCGCAGACAGCACGATTGGACAGGGAAGCACGTTCAGTTTTTACCTGCCGGCATCGGAAAAAACCGCAACCCTTCAGAGCCAGGCCCCTGCAAAAGAGTTGAAAGGAAAGGAATCGATTCTGCTTGTTGACGATGAAGACATTATCATCGATATCGGCAAGGAATTTCTTGAAGTCCTCGGATACACCGTTTTCACCGCGCATTCCGGCCAGGAAGCCCTGGAGGCCTACAGCCGGGAATCCGGAAAAATCGATCTGGTGATTATCGATATGATCATGCCGACAATGGACGGCGGCGAGACGATTCAGCGCCTCAAAGCCATCGATCCCCAGGCCAGGATTATTCTTTCAAGCGGCTACAGCATCGATGGAAAGGCCACGGAAATCATGAATCGCGGATGCAGCGGGTTCATCCAGAAACCATACGGCATCAACGAGTTGTCGGAAGCCATCCGAAAGGCTCTTGAATGAGGAAAATTCATCAACAACAAGGAGGTCATCATGGCTCTGAATTGGCTGTCAAATGCATATGAAGGGATGTCCCGAAGGCAGTTTCTGGCGCGGATGAGCGCCGCGGGCATCGGCCTGGCCGGCTTTGCTATGGCCGCGGAATCCGTGGCGGGAGAAGTCATCACCACTTCCGGCGATGGCATCATCGTTACGGACGGCCTGGTGACTGTGGAAAATTTTCAGGTTCCCATTTATGAGGCCCGCCCCGCAACTGCCGGGAAATATCCGGTTGTCATCGTTATTCCGGAAATATTCGGCATGCACGAGCATATCAAGGATGTCACCCGCCGCTTTGCCAAAGAAGGTTTTCTGAGTATCACCTTTGAGCCTTATGCACGGGAAGGCGGCGTTTTGCATCTGCCGGATATTGAATCCGTGCTGAAAGTGGCCAATACGGTTCCGGATGCACGGGTCATGGGGGATCTGGACACCATCACGGCCCATGCGGCAAAGCACCCGGCAGCCCGTGCCGATCGCATCGGCGTGACGGGATTCTGTCGGGGCGGATTGTACACCCTGCTCTTTGCCGCTCACAACCGGGAAATTAAGGCCGCGGTGGCCTGGTATGGCCAGATCCGGCCTGCCAAAACGCCGGGGTCCGTTCGTTCGGGCCGCTTGAGATCGCGGAGAAAATCACCTGCCCTGTCCTTGGCTTGTATGGGGATGCCGACATGGGCATTCCCACAGCCGATGTAAAGGAGATGGAGGCAGCCCTTAAAGCCGCCGGAAAGACTGCCGAGTTTGTTCTTTACCCGGAAGCACCGCATGCATTCTTTGCGGACTACCGCCCCAGCTACCGGCCCGAAGCTGCCAGGGATGCCTGGAGCCGGTGCGTGGCATGGTTTGGCAAGTATCTCAAAAAATAGCGCCGGACACCCCGGAAGAAGCCCCGTCCCAGGACGGGTTCATCAGAACGCCGCCATTCAGGGCCTGACGGGGAGCATCGCACGAAAAGACTGGATCTTTCAGCCGGTTGAGAACAGAGGGTTGACAATACGTCACGCATTCAGTATGTGAGAGATCAGAGCATCAAGCACTCAGGCGGCAACCGCTGAAAGGGCCTAACGCATGCAGCTTTACCGGGAAAATTACATCAACGCCCTGCAGACCGAACTGCTGGAGATGGTGGAAAAGCACCTGACGCCGGTGGCGGCGCGCTACGGCTACAGCGAAGTCCCGCTTGAAGCCACCATCAAGTGGCGCCCCCTGGTTCTGGTTCTGGGAAATTACTCCTCGGGCAAATCGGCCCTGATCAACGAGTTTCTGGGCAGCGACATACAGAAAACCGGACAGGCGCCCACCGACGATTCGTTCACGATCCTGACTTTTGACGGCAATGCCGATCCCGGCAGCCCCGTTCATGTGACCGAGGAGCGCGACGGCAATTTTATTCTCAATGACCCGACGTTTCCTTTTGAATCCATGAAAAAGCACGGCCAGCGTTTTACGGCCCATTTCCGGCTGAAAAAGGTAAACTCGCCTTTTCTGAGTGAACTGGCCATCATCGATACCCCGGGCATGCTGGACAGCGTCACCGAGCGCGACAGGGGCTACAACTACCAGGATGTCATCGGCGATTTCGCTCAGATTGCGGATCTGATTCTGGTGCTTTTTGACCCGCACAAGGCCGGGACCATCCGTGAGGTGCACACCAGCCTGCGCGAAACCCTTCCGGCGCGCACCTTTGAAGACCGGGTGCTCTTCGTGCTCAACCGGATCGACGAATGCGCATCGCTAAACGATCTGCTGCGGGTCTACGGCACCCTGTGCTGGAACCTGTCGCAGATCACCGGCCGCAAAGACATTCCCATGATTCATCTGACCTATTCCCAGCGGGCTGGCTTCGATTCACGCATTCAGCGCGAACAGGACCTGAGCTATCTTCAGTATCTGGAAAATCAGCGCGAAGAGCTGAAAATGGCTGTGATGGAAGCGCCGCGGCACCGCCTGGATCATCTGGCAGCCTTTGTGGAAACCCATTCGGAGCGTCTCTGCCAGATGCTGCAAGCCCTTGTGAATTACCGCCGGAAACGTTCCAGTTATCGCACGAAAAACCTTTTCACCGGTGCGGTGCTGAGCCTGGCCTTCGCAGGGGCCGCAATCGGAGCACTGCTGGTATCGGGCATATTGGGAGGATTGGATCTGGTCGGCTTGATGCTGGCTGAAGGCCTTCTGTCCACGGCTTTCTTTCTGCTCTGGATTCTGGGTGTCTGGAAAATGGCGGTACGACGCTTCCACCGAAGACAACTGGAGCAGCCCGAAGCCTTGATTTCATTAAAGACGCAGACGCAGCAGGACAACTGGCAGGCGGTTCAGGGCAAGACTGTCGATTTCCTGGAAAAAAGCGATGGGCGCTTTTCCTCGGGAAGTGCCAAAAAAGATTATGAAGCCATGCTGGCTGTCTTTCAAAAAGGCTCCCGGGAAATCCGCGAAGCCATCAACGAGCTTGCCACGCTGCGCCCGGGACAACCGGTGACGGATCCGCCGGGTCCATTTCTGGCATCTCTGGAGCTGGATAAAGAAGAGCATCCTTATCGGGATTCAACCTCGATGGGCTTGTAAAGCGTCACAATTGTTTTTTTCAAAGCCGTCAGTTTTCGATTTCATCCAGACACTTCATGAAATCATCCGAGAATGCATCCAGAAGGATTTGTTCCTGGCCGAATTCCGAAATATCCTCAGGCTTATTGTTGCCGGCGCCATACGCCACATGCCATCCCTTGTCTTTCAATTTTTGGATCACCGCATCCACCTGTTCACGGGTAGCGCCGCTGCCCAGATTTCCTTCTGCAAGAAAAAATTTCATACCATCATCCTTTCAAAATGCCAGTTTAGGCCCACATAAGGAATGAGCCGTTAAAGATCCGGATCACCTTTCAAGAAACCTTCTGTACTCCACCATTCTGGAAAAAGCCTTTACAGCCCGCTCCGGGCTTTCGTAAAATACCCCCTTATACCGGCTGTCGTTGACGCTGTAAACGGTTCTGTCCTGGCATTCCTTCAGAAGGCTGACCCCGAACACCGGCTTTTCACAGGTTTCCATCAAGTCAACGATACGCTGGACATATTCGGCTTCAAACTCCACCAACTTCTTGCCCATCATGCCCAGAAACGCCGCTGAATACGTCGGGTCGGCTTTGGATATGGATTCGGCCAGCTTATTGGCCAGAATCCTTCGGCCCATGATGCCCAGGTTAATCACCGCATCGCAGCCGTCCCATTTCATCAGGGCTTCCATGATCCGGATGGGAATGGTCATGTCATTTTCCCCGACGATATCCACCGGGTTTGCATGGCTCCAGTAAGGGGGCAGAATGGTATTGATATGCTCGATCAGTTCCCGGGAAAGCTCCGGAACCTCAATATGGTATTCCGAGCACAGATCGGCCGTAACAACCCCCCACCCGCCGCCAAGCGTCATGATGGCAGCCCGGTTTCCCTTTGGAAGGGGCAGGGACGAAAACGCCGCCGACAGATCCAGCAGATCCATCGAGCGTTCCACCTTGACGATGCCGGCCTGCCGACAAACGGCGTCAAAAATTCTGGCATCCGAGCTCATGGCGCCGGTATGGCTGGCCGCGGCCTTGTTTCCGGCCAGACTCTGCCCGCCTTTCATAAGGACGATGGGCTTATTTCTGCCGACGCGACGGCAGCTTTCCAGAAACCGCCTGCCGTTCTTGACGCTTTCCACATACAGCATGACGGTCTGGGTCAATGCGTCCTTCTCAAAGGCATCCACATAATCCTCGATGGCTACCATGGCTTCATTTCCGGAGCCGCAAAAGGCGCGGATCCCGATGCCCTGCTGCTCGGCAAATGCCAGAAGCTGGGTACCCATGTTTCCGGACTGGGCGACAACGGCCGTTGCGCCGGGCTCCGGCAGCACATGGCTTCCGGTGCAATACAAATGAATATGCGGGTTGCAGATGCCCATGGTATTGGGACCGATCACCAGAATCCCGTTTTGCGCGGCTTTTTGGATGAGTTCTTCTTCCAGCGCTTTTCCAGCCGGACCCACTTCCGCAAAACCGGATGATATCAGCAGCATATTGGTAATGCCCTTGGCCTTGAACTGGGGGATCAGGTCCATAACCCCGGCTGACGGCACCGTCACCACGGCCAGATCGATCTTTCCCGGAACCTCGCCCACCGAACGGAATACCGGGCGATTGGCGATGGTCCCGCCTTTGGGATTGACCAGATAAATCTCCCCTTTATACCCCCTGCCGGCGGTAACGGTAAAGAGCGTATGCCCCCATTTTCCGATCGCGGCCGAAGCGCCGACAAAGGCAATGGAACGGGGGTAAAAAAGAGAGCCGATGGCATAAGGATCAATGGCGGGCGGAAATTTATGCAATTCGATCTCCGGCTTCAGGACAACCAGGGCATCCACGGCGCATACACCGCCGTCCGCAGATATCAACAGGGGATTGATATCGATTTCGGAAATCTGGGGGTGAGTCAGGGCAATCCGGGAAAGGCCCATCAGGGTTTGAACCAGGGCATCCCTGTTAACGGCGGCTTCTCCCCTGAATGCATCCAGAATCCGGCCGGCCTTGATTTCGCCGATCATCTCCAGGGCATCGGACGGGGCAAGGGGCGCCACCCGGAACGTGACATCTGAAAGCACTTCGGTAAAAATACCCCCCAGCCCCAGCATGATGACCGGCCCGAACTGCCTGTCCCGGAACAGGCCGGCAACCAGCTCGCGTTTTCCCTGAATAAACGGCTGTACGAGAAAACCCTCAAGCTCCGGTCCGGCCTCGGCTGCCATGGCCGTTGCTGCAGTGAGCACCGCTTGCGATGAGGAAAGATTCACCTGTACCAGTCCCCGCTCGGTTTTGTGCATCAGGGTGGACCCCAGGGCTTTTACAACAACAGGAAATCCCATGGCTTCCGAAACTGCAACCGCATCATTCACATGCTGCGCGGTTTTTTCAGGAACCACCGGAACCCCAAAAGCCGAAAGCAGGATTTTGGATTCATATTCGTTCAGGGCATGTTTGCCCAGAGACAACGCTTTTTCAAGGACTTGCACGGATAGCCTCCTTATTGAATGTTTTCCAAACTATAACCGAGATATCGGGGATTTGTCAATTTATCAAAGAAAAAGACATGGACATCGTGTTCTGACCGCCCTCATGCGTGAAAATAGTGCTTTTCCATCATTCCGGGCATGACACGGAATCCAGAGCGTATGGCCGGAATACTCCCTGTCAGATTTCCGGAGTTTGGCTTAACGGCTTCTGGATTCCGGCGCCTGTCCCGGACTCTGATCCGGGATTCGCCGGAATGACGGCGCTGATGTATTTTCACGGTAAATTGAGCCCGGAATATTTGGCGGCATTGCATAATCAATGTGTTTATGGTTATATGAAAGCGGTTGGCATCTTCCGGTTTAATTCTGTCCCCAACCCATTACCCATAGCCTTATTTAACCTTATTTGAGCAAATTTAAAACCATGAAGATCTGCAGAAAAAGAAATTTCGGGCCGGTTACCGCCTATCAGCTCGGATACAGCCCGATCGGCCCGCCCCTGATGTCGGTTTATATGTATGTTGTGGACACCGTGGTGATCGATACGGCCCAGCGCCATATGCGGGCCGAAGTGATCGGGATGTTGAAAGGCCATGCCGCCGCCATCGAGCGGATTCTCTTGACCCATTACCATGAAGACCACAGCGGCAATGCCGCGCAAATCCGCCGAACGTTTTCCGCCGAGGTTCTGGGCCACCCCCTGACCGCCGAAAAAATGAGCGGAAGCCTTAACATCCCCCCCTACCAGCATCTGGTGTGGGGAAAAGCGGGCCAGGTACCGGTCTCCCCCCTTCCCGGCTTCATCAATACCGGCTGCTACCGCTTTATGCCGATTCACACTCCCGGTCACAGCAAGGACCATACGGTATACCTGGAAACCCGGAACGGCTGGCTGTTTTCCGGCGATCTCTATCTGGGAGATCGCATCAAGTACTTTCGCTCTGACGAAAAATTCAGTGATCAGATGGATTCCCTGAAAACCGTCTTAGCCCTTGATTTTAATGCGCTGTTCTGCGGACATCACCCGATCCCTAAAGGCGGAAAAGCCAGATTGGCCGCCAAGCTGGCCTTTCTGGAAGATTTTTACGGACAGGTTATGGATTTCAACCAGAAAGGGCTGATCGAATCCGAAATCATTTCCCGGCTCGACCTTAAACAGGATTGGCTGGTGAAATGGGTGACGCTGGGTAATCTTTCCTTTGCCAACATGGTCCGATCCGTATTAAACAGATGACTATTCTACGGCATGGCTTGCTTTTTGAATCAGATGTGGTTATATTTCCAGCCAATAACGGACCTGAGTCGTTTTTTAATCGCTTTTATTACAGCATCTATAAATTCAATGAATATTCAAAACGAAAACATACCCAATCCCAAAGAGATTGAAAAAGAAATCGGCGAATTCCTGGCAAAAAAATTCGGGGGTTCGGTGAAGATGGTATCCCAGGAAGTGCTTCCGCAGGAAAACCCCCAGGATCCTTCCGGTAAAATGCCAAAAGCGGATGTCGTGTTTCATTTCAATATGAAACCGGAAGAGCTCATTACCTATCTGGACCAGTATATCGTCAAGCAGGACTATGCCAAAGCAGTTCTGGCAACCAAAATCTGCACGCATTTCAACCGTATCAAACACGCAAAATCCGCATCCGATTCCGCGCATGACATGGTGGGCAGCATCAAAAACAATGTATTGATGATTGGCCCGACCGGCGTGGGGAAAACCTATCTGATCAAACTGATCGCCAAAAAAATCGGGGTCCCCTTTGTCAAGGGAGACGCCACCAAATTCAGCGAAACCGGCTATGTCGGCGGCGATGTGGAAGATCTGGTTCGGGACCTGGTCCGGGAAGCCGATGACAACATTGAACTGGCCCAGTACGGCATCATCTATATCGATGAAATCGACAAAATCGCCGGCAGCAAAACATGATCGGCGCGGACGTATCCCGTACCGGCGTTCAGCGGGCGCTTTTAAAGCCCATGGAAGAAACCGAAGTGGACCTGAAGGTTCCCCATGATCCCATTTCCATGCTTCAGGAAATCGAACGCTTCCGGAAAACCGGCAGCCGCGAAAAACGATCGATCAACACCAAAAACATTCTGTTTATCATGAGCGGTGCTTTCGGCGAACTGACAGAAATCATTCATCGCCGGATGACCAGCCAGAACATTGGCTTTGGGGCAGCCGTCAAAACCCATCAGGATCGCCAGGACATTCTGAATCATGTCAAATCCGAGGATCTGATCGAATTCGGGTTCGAATCCGAATTTGTCGGCCGACTGCCGGTCCGGGCCGTATTTGAACGGCTGACCGAAGATGACCTGTTCGAAATTCTGAAAAATCCCAACAACCCGGTCATTCTGGGCAAAAAACTCGATTTTGCCGCTTATAATATCGACATCAAATTTGATGATCCGGTTTTAAGGATTCTGGCGCAAAACGCATTCATGGAAAATACCGGCGCAAGAGGCCTGGTAAGCGCTGTGGAAAAAGCCCTGCTTCTTTTTGAGCGCTGCCTGCCATCCTCCGAAGTGAAAAAATTTCCGGTGACGCTATCCGTTCTGAATGCGCCGGAGCAGGCCCTCTCAATGCTCATGGATATGGAAAACAGCCATGAGCTTCTGGCAGAATTTGACAGACTGGCAAAGAATGAACGCGCCGCCATCAAGGCGTATCTTCACGCCAACCGAAAAAATCTTTCCGAAAAATACGGACTTACCCTGACCCCGTCCAGAATGGATATCGTCACCGCTTTCTATTCCAAAAATGTGATGGATGTGGGCCAGATTATTCAGAAAGTCAAATCGTTATATGATGAAATCAAAAAAATCGAACTCTCTTTTTATAAAAAACATGATATCAATATCGTGCTGGAAGACGATGCCATTGATTTTATCATCGAACAACTGTCCAATCCCGCGATTCATATCGCGGATTTTGAACGGCAGCTTTCCATCGATTTTGAGCTGGGCCTTAAACTTGTCCGGGAAAAGACCGGCAAAAACCGGTTTTTCATTACCCGAAAAGCCCTGCTGGAGCCCGAAACCTTTATCAGCAAACTCATCAAGGATGAGCTTCGGGGCGTTGCGATAAACCTGCCCGATAACCGGACACGCTGAAATGGCTCCCAACTGCAACTCCATCTAACCTGAAAGACATTTCATGATCGGTATATCCAAGCTCTATTGCGGCACGGTTGAACCTTCGGACGCCCTTCGCTACGATCGAATGTCATCCAGTCTGCCGTCCCATCTGCTTCAGTTTTCAAGCGACAAAAAACCGGTGGTGGTCTGGAACATGACCCGTCAGTGCAATCTGCGATGCGTCCACTGTTACGCCCATGCCAAAGACCATGCCACATCCGATGAGATGACCACGGCCGAAGGCAAGGCCCTGATCGATGATCTGGCCGCTTTCGGATCCCCGGTGATCCTGTTTTCCGGAGGAGAGCCCCTGGTCCGCAAAGACCTTCCGGAACTGGCGGACTATGCGGTTCAAAAAGGCATGCGCGCCGTCATTTCCACCAACGGCACCCTGATCACGGCAGAAATCGCCCGAACCCTCAAAGCCATCGGCCTGTCTTATGTCGGCATCAGCCTGGATGGCATGGAAGAAATCAATGACCGGTTCCGGGGCGTCAAGGGCGCTTTTCAGTCGGCCTTGAACGGCATCCGCAACTGTCAGGAAGCCGGCATCAAGGTCGGCTTGCGGTTTACGATCAATAAATTCAATTCAGGCGAAATTCCCAGCATTTTCAAACTTCTTGAAACCATGAACATTCCGAGGGCCTGCTTTTATCACCTGGTCTATGCCGGCCGGGGCTCCAAACTGGTGGAGGAGGATTCCACCCGCGAAGAAACCCGGGCCATCGTGGATCTGATCATGGATGAAACCAAACGGCTTCATGACATGGGGCTGTCCAAGGAAATCCTGACCGTGGACAACCATGCCGACGGCCCCTATGTGTATATGCGGCTGCTCAGGGAAAATCCCGAACGGGCCGCGGAAGTTCTGGAACTTTTGAAGATGAATGAAGGCAACAGCTCCGGCAGAGGCATCGGATGCGTCAGTTGGGATGGACAGGTTCATGCCGATCAGTTCTGGCGGCATTACAGTTTCGGCAATATCCGCGAGCGGCCGTTTTCCGAAATCTGGTCCGATCTTTCCAATCCCCTGATGATGCGGCTGAAAGACAAAAAGCCCTTCGTCAAGGGAAGATGCGCGACCTGCCGCTGGCTGGATGTCTGCGGCGGGAATTTCAGGGTCCGGGCCGAAGCCGTTACCGGCGATGTCTGGGCGCCCGATCCGGCCTGTTATCTGACGGATGCCGAAATTTCTTAACAACCAGGAGCAGCCATTATGATCTTTCCCGAATACCGCCCCAGAAGACTCCGGCAGAATCAAGCCTTTCGCCGGATGATCCGCGAAACCGTTCTGAGCACAAGCGATTTCATTCTGCCCCTTTTTGCCATCGAAGGCAAGGATCTGAAGAATCCGATC
>CAWJRD010000017.1:0-70176 GCA_963845015.1 uncultured delta proteobacterium | reverse complement strand
CTTTACTGCAAAAATAACTGATATCAGATAGATTGTCAATCTGTTTGCCGCATTTCTCACTAAATGCCTGTATCCGGAGCCAATCTGCGTCGACGGAAATCTGTGATTCAAAATTGATCAAATCAAAGAATTTCTAAAAATCACGATGGAACTGTTCAGACAATTTACACCACCGCAAAGATCACGGGCATCATCACATCGGCGGTTTTTATGGTGACATCCGAGCCAAGACTATTCATGGTTTGTCCCATGTCAGCCTTAACCAGGACCGAGCGCGTCGTTAATGCGGTCGACCAGAAAAAAATGGGCAAAAGGAATCATTTGGTTATCCTTCGGGTTCTGGAGCGGATCTATCCTGAGAAACACGCGCCAGAAGAAAACCGGCTATTCCCAGAATAAAAAGAGACGCAAATTCAACAACAGGAGTCAGTATCTGTTCCGAAACATTTTCATGGATGCCGTAGATGCCAAAACCGATGAAAATGACTGCAGCTCCCCACTTGACCGCCCGCTCCGGGATATGTTTTCCCATGACGATGCCGATGATGATCCCGATGGCATCAGCAATCAGCATGCCGACATTGGTGCCGAACCAGACGGCTACCGACGATTGATACTTGGCTGCCAGGGCAACAGTGGCCAGCTGGGTCTTGTCGCCCATTTCAGCAATAAAAAACGCAATGGCCACTGTCCAGAAGGGGCTGAACGAAAATCGTTTGTCTTCGCCATCCAGTTTATCGCCTCGAATTGTCCATAGACCGAACAGAATAAACGAGACGGCAGCGGCAATCTGAATGGTGCTGAGCGGTACGATCGTGGTCAGATAGCTACCTACTGCAACGGCCAGAGCGTGGTTCAATGCGGTTGCGACAAAGACTGCCCACAGAACTGTCGATGCCTTGTAGCGGGTAGCAAAAGCCATTGCAAGCAGTTGGGTTTTATCTCCCATTTCCGCCAGAACAACAAAAACAAGTGACGCCCAGAAAGCGGTCATATTTCTCCTCACTTTTAGTTAAAAAAAAAGCGAGGCCTTCAGCATGACAATATGTCACCCTGAAGGTCTCGCCAATTGGTATACCAACGACATGGCCAGGTGAAATTCACCAGCATGTTGACCATGTCCTCTGTAGCTACTCCCCTTCAATGGAAATACGGTATATCAAAGATGAATAAAAAATCAACCTATATTACAATGGGGCAACTCACAACTCGTTGTAATATTCAGATTTTGGAATTCTGTGGCGCAAACCGCTTCACAGTACCATGCTTGTTTTTCGGTTCTTCATCAGATGACGATGTTCAACCCAACTGGCCAAAAGAGAAGCCAGAACGGAGATCAGAATAATTCCACCCACAATGCATAGAGACAGCGACGTGGAGATATGAATGGACTCGGGCAGGAGCATTTTGGCGCCGATAAACACCAGAACCAAAGACAAGCCGAATTTCAGGAAGCGAAAGTACTCGATGGCGCCGGCCAGGACAAAATATAGGGATCGCAGACCCAGAATGGCAAACACATTTGAAGTGAAAACAATGAATTCATTTGTCGTGATTCCAAAGATGGCGGGTATGGAATCCAGGGCAAATATCAGATCGGTGGCTTCCACCATCAGCAGCACCAGTACCAGGGGGGTAAACATTCTGCGACCGTTTACATGGGTGATGAAATGCTGTTTATCGTAATGGGGGGATATGGGCAGAAATTTTCGGGCCAGCCGAATCGCCATGTTTTTTTCCGGATCGACCCCCTCTTCTTTGGCAAAAAGCATTTTGATGCCGGTGAAAACCAAAAAGGCGCCAAAGATCATCAGCGTCCATTCGAATTGCCGTACCAGAGCAGCCCCGGCGCCGATCATTATCCCGCGCATGATCAGAGCACCCAGAATTCCCCAGAACAAGATCCGGTGCTGATAGGGTAATGGCACGCGAAAATACCCGAAGATCAGAGCAATAACAAACACGTTGTCCATAGACAGGGACAACTCAACGATGTAGCCCGTCACAAACTCGAGAGCTTCCTGCTGTCCGCGCAAAAATGAAAGCCCCCAGGCAAACAACATGGCCATTGTAAACCATATTCCCGTCCATATCAGGGCTTCTTTGAATTTGACGGAATGCGCTTTCCGGTGAAATACGCCCAGATCAAGCGCCAGAAAGAAAACAACGGCAAGAGTAAACGCCGTCCAGTGCATCCATGTAATTGTAACAATCATTTTATTTCCCTGTAACGCTCCGTAGAAGTTCCAACAGGGGGCTTGCGGCTTTAATGAGACCGTCAAGCCCGCTTATCCAACTCGATCGGATGTGCAAGGCACACAACCGAAAGGAGGACGTAGATGAGCATAATGAATATGGATATGGGTTTCATGGTGATTTCGATTGGATCTTAGAGAAGTGCTCTGTGCGTGCAAATCGGTACCCGCACGGCACATAAGGCAAGAGAAGATCGCGATCTCTTAGATCCTTCTCGTCCATGGGAAACAGGCGGCAACTATCTGGTCGTTTCTCGTAAATTGAACAACCGATACCGTTATTGCGGCCTTCACAGTTACAAGAAAAAAGCGGGCAACCCCAGGCCAGGTGGCAGCAAGCGCCGCAACCGCGGCAGGCGCCGTTACGGAAATGCTGCATGGAGCGAACATACTTCGGGCGGAAGGCTAACAGATACTGGCGCCGCAACTTTCCGAAAAAAAGCTTACACCGATACCTTGAAAGGCGATTTAGGTAAATTGTTCTCAGATAATCAATACCAAACATAGAATCAACGCTTATCTCTCAAATGGTTGTGTTCAAAATCAGATAGAATTAAATGCCAGACCTTGTGCCCGCAACCGGCACACCGGCAACATAGTTGGCGGGTTGTCCGCCGAGGCTGCCTATGACATCATGCCCGCCATTTTTTAAAAACCAAATGCCGTTGTCGTCCGCCTCCCGTTCCTCCTGTTGGGAATACTGGGCATTTAAAAGGTTTTCAATAAATCCTCCCAAATTGGAATTGGCAATTTCTCCGATCTGGTTTCTCTGAGAGGCGATGCCTTTGCGGTTCATGGGTCATGACGTCATTGATGTTGATACTGAAAAAGTCTCTAAAAGGAACTACACATCTTTGTTTCCCGGCTGCATTTATTAAAATTCAGAAATGAAAATCACTCAGATTCGATTATTTTATATATTTTGCTCCGGTCCAGCCAAACACCTCGGCAATCTAAGCAGGCAAAAATCCGTGGTCTGGGAGGTGACCGCCACCCTTTCCTCCGGTAGAAAGAATTTTGCAAGACGGTCCCACCGGAGGCGGAAAATGAGATTGAAGGTACTTCCGTCCCTGTAGTTTATTTGCGAACCATTATTTTACCTTGATGGCGGACAGGTCTTCCTTGGTTGTATCGCTCCAGCACGCCAAATTTTTGTAAGACTAATTTGTTGGGAAACCAGCAGGAAAAGAAATACATGCCAAGTGACATAATAAAGGCGAAGGCCGTTCCGGATGTACCATCGATAACGCCCCCCATTGTAACCATGAGGGCAGGTAGGCAGGAAAGAATGATGCTGACTTTGATACGGTTCATCGTATTTACCTCCGACGATCTTGATCAGTTCCCTAAGGTAACTGTTTTCGCCGGGGGCAAATAAAAAAGACCCTTACCCTCGGCATGGTTACCTGGATAAAGGTCTTGTTGGCAGGACAACTGTCCCGGTCCCGGGTCTTTCGACCGTATTGACGGAATCCGGGTCGGCCTTTTCTCTGGCCGATAACTACTCCCCTTTATATGCATGCACTATAAATTTTTCCATGTAAGTTGTCAATGGATTAAAATCCGTATGCAGAAAGTCGAGTAATTTCAGAAGAAGGCCCAAATATAATTGTCAGGGAAGGGAACAGAAATGTTGAACGTCAATTCTTTTGAATGACCTGGCTTTACCGTTGCTTTCTTTTGTGGTAATGACAATTTATCATGAAATTCCAAGGCCGTTGATGGAAAGAGACCCCGCCATCAAGCCTGATTGCAAGGGCTTAGATACAAATGATTTTAGGAGATGTTTTAGATGCGCTCCGGCATAGGATATGATATTCACCGGCTGGTGTCCGGCCGCAAACTGATTCTGGGAGGGGTGGATATTCCCTTCGAAAAAGGACTTCTTGGACATTCGGATGCGGACGTGCTGATTCATGCGCTCTGCGATGCCTTGCTGGGGGCAGCGGCGCTCGGAGATATCGGCATTCATTTTCCGGATACGGATGCTGCCTATAAGGGTAAATCCAGCATGGTGCTTCTGGATAAAACAGTTCAATTGCTGGAATCCAGGGGCTTTTCGGTGATGAATGTGGATATCACGGTTCTGGCCCAAGCTCCGAAACTGTCCCCGTTCAGGAAGGCCATGCAGGAAAATATCGCAGGCGCTCTCCATCTGGCCGCCGATTGCGTCAATGTCAAGGCCACGACAACAGAAGGGCTGGGGGCCATCGGAAACAGTGAGGGAATTGCGGCCTTATGTGTGGCCATGATTAACCAGAAAGAGACGAACCCATTGGAATAATAGCCATGACAATTTATCTGTATAACACCCTGAGCAGGAAAAAAGAAATTTTTGAGACTGTCGAACCCAACAAAGTCAAAATGTATGTCTGCGGTCCAACGGTATACGATGCCAGCCATATCGGACATGCCCGGTCCGTGGTTGTTTTTGATGTCCTGGCCCGGTATCTGAGGGCCAGGGGGTTTGATGTCATTTATGTCCGGAATTTTACCGATGTGGATGACAAGATCATCACCAAGGCCAATCAGACCGGCATGTCCTGCAGGGAAGTGGCTGAAAAATACATTCAGGAATTCTATGTGGATATGGATGCCCTGAAAGTCGAGCGCGCCACTTTTGAGCCGCGGGCAACCGAATATATCGATGAAATCATCCGCATTGTCCAGATGCTGATCGAAAAAGGCCATGCTTATCCGCTGGACGGGGATGTGTATTTTGCGGTGGAGAGTTTTTCCGGTTATGGAAAGCTCTCCGGCAGAAAACTCGATGACATGGAGGCCGGCGCGCGGGTGGATGTGGATATCCGGAAACGAAACCCCTTTGATTTTGCCTTGTGGAAGGCCTCAAAGCCCGGAGAACCCGAATGGGACAGCCCCTGGGGAAAAGGCCGCCCGGGCTGGCACATCGAATGCTCGGCCATGAGCTCCGCCCTTCTGGGCGAAACCATCGATATCCATGGCGGCGGCATGGATCTGACCTTTCCCCATCATGAGAACGAAGTTGCCCAGTCAGAGGCGGCTTTTGGCAAGATGTTCGTCAAATACTGGGTGCATAATGGTTTTGTGAATATCAACCAGGAAAAGATGTCCAAGTCCCTGGGGAATTTTCTGCTGATCAAGGATGTCCTGAAGTCCTATCATCCGGAAGTCATCCGGCTTTTTCTGCTCTCCAGCCATTATCGCAGCCCGATTGATTTCAACGAGAAGATCATGGATGAGTCCAGCACGGCGCTCGACAAGGTGTATGCGCTTCTGGCAAGGCTGGAGGCGCGCCTTGAAAAGAACCCGGTTCTGTCTCGGTCCGGGGATCTCTGGGAACGTTTCTGCGAGGCAATGGATGATGATCTGAATACGGCCAAGGGGATTGGGCTGGTGTTTGAATCCGTCCGAACCTTGAACCACCTGCTGGACGAATCGGATGAAGCCTTTTCCTCGAACCTTCAGCAGACCCTTTTGACTGCATGGTCGGACTTGCAAAAAATCAGCAGGACTCTGGGAGTGTTCGGGGAAACCCCGGAACAGTATGCGGCTGACAGGAAAACGCTGGGACTTCAGAAAACCGCGGTCGATCCTGCATGGATTGAGAAGATGATCGCGGATCGAACCGCTGCCAGAAAAGCCAGGGAATGGCAAAAAGCCGATGACATCCGCAAACAGCTTGAAGCCGTGAACGTCATTATCGAAGATCGGCCCGAGGGAACGTTATGGCGGATGGCATGAAAATCGATTTTCACAGTCATACGAAATTGTCGGGGAGAGGATATCCGGGATTCATGCAAGGGTTAAAGTCAGGGGCGTGAAATCCACTTCCGTGAAAAACACCCCCTGACGATTCAAGGGAAACGCGGAGCCGTTTATTCAGATTTACCCTTTGATGATTCTGGGCAGCATCATGTGATGATGCGCGCAGATCGACGTGGGGTTCTGATAGGCGGTTCCGGCAAAGGCCACCAGGTATTTGCGGATGTCCGGCATCGATGAGATCTCATCCACCAGGCCGTGCCTGGCGCAATAGATAGGCCGGGAATTGTCATAATACTCCTGGGCCATCTTGTTCATGCTTTCGATGACCGGATCCAAGGGGCGGCCTGCGTCTTTTTCCTTGACAAGCCTGCGGGAAAAGCTTGCGGCCGCCGCGGTTTCGCCGTGCATGACGTAGATTTCCGTTGTGGGAATTCCCAGGGTAAAAGCATTGTGACGGTTGGCCGGTCGGACCGCCCATGACATAATGGGCCGCTGCCGTGCCTTTCCGGAGCACCACCAGCATCATCGGAACATCTGTCTGCTGAATGGAGTAGTTCAGGCTCTGGCCAAGCCCCAGTAGCTCCGCTTTTTCGGCGATGTCTCCCACATCGATTCCGGATGTGTCCTGAAACCAGATGACAGGCACCCGGTCTCTGCCGCAGAGGGTGACAAATTCATTCATTTTGATCAGCCCCTGGCGATAGAGCTTGCCGCCGATGCCGGCGTAAGGGGCGTATTCCGGATAATCCTCACCCAGATACCCCTGCCGGTTGCCGATGCACCCCACCAGAAATCCGTCCACCTTGCACAGGCCCGTGTAAATTTCGGGGCCGTAAGTCGGCTTGTATTCCATGTGTTCGCTGCCGTCCACCAGCCTTGAAAGGACTTCTTCAAAATTGTACATCTGTTTCTGGTTGGCCGGAATCAGGTGGTACAGATCATCCGCCGAAAACCGGGGGGCCTTGGGTTCGGCCACGCGGAAAAATTTGGGATGATAGGCCGGGATGTCCTTCATATAGTCTTTGATACCGTCCAGAACCCCGGTTTCCTCTTCATAGACATGCCGGAAAAAACCCGTGCAGTCATGGTGAATTTCCACGCCTCCCGGCGGTTTTTCCTTGAACTGCCTGGCGGCATTGATCAGGTTTTCCGCGCCTTCCAGATCGAAATGGCCCTTGGGGGACATGCCGCTCACGATGCCGCCGCCGCCGACCGCCATGTTGGCGTTTTTATGGGCCAGGAGCAGCATGGGGCTGATTGCCTGATAACCGCCGCCTGCGGGGTTGGTGCCGAAAATTGCGGCCAGCACCGGAATGCCGAGTTGCTCCAGTTCCGCATGCCTGAAAAATGTGGTGCCGCCGCCTCTTCTTCCGGCATAGAATTTTTCCTGGTCCGTCAGCTTGACGCCGCTGCAGTGCACCAGCCAGACCAGGGGAATATGCAGGCGTTTGGAAAGGTTTGTAACCCGCAGGATGTTTTCCGACTGACCCGGAAGCCAGGCCCCGGCCATGACCTTGTTGTCAAAGCCGATGATGACCGCCCATTTGCCGGAGATCTTTCCCAGGCCGTCAATGACGTTGGTCGTGCCTTCCACGTTTTCGCTCGGATTGTAAATCGTGTGCAGCGGACACCAGGTGCCCGGATCCACCAGATACCGCAACCGCTGCCATACGGTCATTTCCCCTCTGGCATTGATCTTGGCTTCGGGGAAGCCCGCGTTTTTCACCTTTTCCACTTCGGCCTTGACCTGGGCCTCGACGGTTTTGATGCTTTCAATATTCTTTTCGCTGCTTTTGATCTGGCCGAGCGTCAGTTCGCTGCCAAATTCCGTCATTTTTTCAAAATAAGGTTTCATGGGGTTGCACTCCTTGTCTAAGACTGATTCATGGGCCAGAGGCCTTTTTCTTCAAGTACGGATTTGAGGGTTTTCAGGCCGGCATTGGCGGTCGGAACCCCGCCATACACCAGGGTCTGAAAAATCACTTCTGCGATTTCTTCCGGCGTGCATCCCACATTCAAGGCTGCCTGAATGTGAAGACGAAGCTCATCCAGGCGGGAGAGCACGGTCAGGGCGGAAATGGTTACCAGTTGCCGGGTTTTGTGGGGAATTTTCTCCCGCGCGTACATCTGGCCGGTGATAAAAAGGGACATGTCCTTCGCCAGGTCTTTGTCGAATGCCCGCCACAATTCGTATGGTTTTTCATCCCGGACGTCCTTGAAATAAAGCGCCGCGGTTTTTTGGGTTTTTTCAGACAGTGGGTTGCTCAATGGTTGCATCTCCTTATTACCGGTTGGCTTTTTTGACGCCAAGCTGATCCAGGGCGATGATCATCTTGCAGATATTGGCCGAGCCTTCCACCATGGCATAGGTCGGGGCGTCCCGGTAGAATCTGGCCACCGGATATTCCGTGGAATACCCGTAGGCGCCCAGGATCCGCATGGCATAAGTGGCGCATTTGGTCGCCACTTCACCGGCAAAATATTTGGCCTGGGCCACATCGAGCCCGTTGTTCAAATTGCCCTGATCCTTTGCCCAGGCAGCCTTGTAAACCAGAAGCCGGGCAGCTTCGATTTCGGTGGACATCTGGGCGATCATGTCCTGGTTCATCTGAAACTCGCCGATGGGTTTTCCGAACTGTTTGCGCTGGTTGCAGTATTTGATGGCCGTGTCCAGGCAGGCCTGGGCAAGCCCGACGCCGCCGGCTGCAGCCGATAGCCGGGTCTGATTGAGGGAACTGAATACGATCTTGGCGCCGTCTCCGGGTTTTCCCAGGATGTTCTCCTTGGGAACCCGGGTATCGGTCAAGAAAATTTCACCGGTCGGAGAAGAATGGGAGCCCATTTTTTCCAGTTTGCTGGTTTTGATGCCATTGAAATTCTTCATCTCGACGACAAAGGCGGACAGCCCTTTGGAGCCCTGGCGCTTTATCGGTGTAAGCATAATAAATGATGGCATCCGCCACATTGGCGTTTGAGATCCAGGTTTTGGAGCCGTTCAACAGCCAGTGGTCGCCCTTGTCCTCCGCCGTGGACGCCATGGCCATGACATCGGAGCCGGCGTCCGGTTCGGTAATGCCGAATCCGCCCACGTACTCCGCGCTGACCAGCTTGGGAACATATTTTTTCTTGATGGCTTCGGTGCCGTATTTAAAGATCGTATAGGCGCAGCCCAGGGTCTGCATGTTGATCTGTACCCGCAGGGAACTGGATGCCCGGGCAATCTCCTCTGTGACGATCATGGCCGCCAGCCAACCCATGTCTTCACCGCCATATTCCTCGGGAATGACGGTTCCGAAAAACCCCAGCTCTCCCATGGGCTTAATGACTTCCTTGTACGGAAAATAATGGTTTTCATCCCATTCATTGGCATAGGGCGCTATTTTTTTTGCGGCAAATTCTCTTACGGATTTTCTCAGCATTTCCAAATCTTTTGTGAGTGCAAACTGCATTACGGTTCTCCTTTATGGTTCAGCATATTTTTGAGGCTTATGGGCAAAAAGTCTCACATTAAAAAAATATCAATGGATTTATCCAACATATGAAAAATGTACCGTCCCACATTAAAAGAGCGACGTTATTTTCACAAAAAAGAGATGAATACCTTTTATATCAATTGCATATCCACTTAACCCTTCATTTTCTTTGAAAAGTGTTAAATGAATTAAGCTATGATACAGCTATATTACGTGGCGAATTAAGTCAAGAATTATCGAAAAAAGGGGTACAAAAACACTTTCTTGAACGGATTAAACAGGTTTCAGCAGGCCATGAATAAACTCTTCGACAGCTTGGTAGACTTCGGTTGCATCCGTCTCCCAGCAGAATGCCATGTCGGCCGGAATGAATCAGCAGGCAACGTTTTCGCTCCGATCCCAGAAGCTTGAATGCTTTCCGGGTTCCTTTTTCATCCACCACCGGATCTTCATCGGACTGCACCAGAAGCGCCGGCAGATGAATGTCGTCAAGCCGGTTTTCAGTCGATTTCATTAATTTCTCCAGTTCCCGCATACCGGAGATGGGATTTCTCAGATAATTGATATGCGGGTTTTCCGGGTGATTCTCCACAAATTCCTTTTTAACGTCTTCTCTTTTGACGCTGCTCATGAACCGGTTCCACATGCTGACTGCAGGTACGAATTTCGAGGAAAAATCCTGAAGACGAAATGGCGGACACACGGCAAAAACGCCGGAAAGCGCCGGGTGGCGAATTCGGGCCGCAGCCTCCAGGGCCAGTCCCGCGCCCATGGAAAAGCCGCCCAGAACCACTTTCCGGCATTTGCTGGTGATCAGTGCAATGGCTTCATCCGCGGAAGTTCATCCAGTCCGCGGCGCTTCGAATGGCCAGATCTTCAGGGGCTGTTCCATGACCTTTCAATCGGGGAACATAGACCCACCATCCTTTTTCCGCAAGATATTCCGCAAGTCCGTTCAGTTCCATCGGAGCCGCCATATAGCCGTGAAACAGGACGATCCCCAGTTTGTCTGGATCTTCCTTTTTTTAAAATGGGCTGACCCACGGATTTGTCTTTGGATTCTCCTTCAATGAAAAATGCATCATAGTCGCGCGCTATAATCGGATAAGGCTTTTTCCAGTAAAAAACGGGTAATCCGGCGGCGTATCCAGAATGCCGGCTGCCATGCCAGGCAGCGGATGCTGCGCTGCAGCCTGACCAGCGGTTCGATTTCATTGACCATCACCGCGATCGGGTTGTCGATCCGAACCCGATGAAAATCCAAAACACGGGGAAGCGTTGAAGACAGTTTGATCAGGTCGGTGTCTTTCTGGGCCAAAAATTTTTTTTCAACGGCGAATTTCGATAAAATCCTGGAATCGATTATAGTTGTCATCGGTGATGAGATGGATCTGATTTTCAGCCAGGGTTTCATGCATGAATGAACCGGAGGGGCCTATCTTCTGGGTGACCGCCAGAAACACCCGCCGTCTCAGGTCAAAGGCATCGATGCGTTTAAAGGGGATTTTATTCAGCATTGCGGCGAAAAGATGGTCCGGATTCACGGTGGTCATGCTGTAAATCGCCGTCATGTATTGCTGCATGATGTTCCATGCCTGTTTTCGCATGGCCCGCCGGGAGGAAATGGGGTCATCAAAATCAAAGGTGCGGATGGCGGAAATATCGCGTTCAATGGCGGAAGCCGTCAGGTAGTCCTGAATGGAAATTGCGGCGCCGAAGCGGATGTCGATATCCACTCCGGACAGCAGCATGGCGCCTTCCGTCATGGTTTCATCCATCATGCGATCCGATGGATGATCCACCAGAAATTCAGCCAGGCGGCTGAGCGTATTTTCTCTGGAGCGCATGGGATAATAGGTGATATTGACCGGGACAATCAGGGTGCGGGTTGCCTTCAGCGGTTCGATATCCTCTATCTGAAACAGGGACATCAGTCGCCGGGCTTCATCCGGAAGGGTTTCCGACAGGGCTGATGATCCGCTGGCGGTAAAACTCGGTTCGAAGCGCCAGCGTTGCAGCTCCGGTATGCGGCGGGTGCTTGCCGCCGGCATAAGAGAGCATGAACCGGCCTTTTTCAACCAGTTTCTTGTTTTTGACCATCAGGCCTTCCGGATAGATGATCCAGGACGCCTCTCCGGTCAAAAGGCTTTTGACCATGAGCATGTCCCTGTCCGGACTCCGGGTTGAAACCACCCCGACAGCCTTCAGGTAATCTCCCAGAGTGCCCTTGAACAGGCCGGCATCTCCCAGGGACCAGACGGGTTTTTTGCCGGTAAGATAATAAATGTGATAGGGAAGAAACAGGGTTTCCATTCGGGTAAAATGGTTGATGACAAAAATCAGCGATCCCTGCGGAATATTGGTTTCGCCATGAAGATGGATTCTGGCTTTTGAAAACAGCGAAAGGGTTTTGATGGCAAACCCCGTGGTTCTGTATGCAAAGCGGTTCATGGTCTCCCTTTTTTCGTGTTTCCGGCGTTCTTCCCTGTTGACACCCTCTTCAAATATCACTAAATTAGCGATTATTGATAAAAAAATAAAGATATTTCCGGAGGTTCACGGTGTACTCGAAAATATTGATTCTGCGGTTTCCCAAGACCGAGGTCCGAAAACCCATTGTCTGTTATCTGGTCAAGGACTATGATCTGATTTTTAACATTCTGAATGCAGCCATTCTTCCGCGAAAAGAAGGCATCATGGTTCTGGAGCTGTCCGGAACCCGGAAAAATTTCAAGGAAGGAGTCAAGTTTTTAAAATCTCAGGGGGTTCAGGTTCAAAACGCCTCTCAGGAAGTCAAACGCGATACGAACAAATGCACCCAGTGCGGGGCCTGCACGGCGGTTTGCCCCACGGGAGCGCTGCATATCGTGCGTCCGGAGATGGCTGTGGAATTTGACGAAACCAAATGCAGCGTGTGCGAACTCTGCATCCCGGCCTGCCCCTCCCGGGCCATGGCTGCCCGGCCCACTGCCCAGACCTTTTTTGAATGAAGCCGATGATGGCCGTTGCCTTAAGCGGCGGCATCGATTCCCTGATCGCCGCAAAACTCCTGATTCAGCAGGGGCATCCGGTGGTCGGGATCCATTTTCTTACCGGTTACGAAAACCCTGACAATCCTTCCCCTCAGCAGCTGACGGAACTGCTGGCTTCCCGGCTTGGTATTGACGTCTATCTCATGGACGCGGTTCAGCCGTTTCAGGAAACCGTTGTCAACTATTTTGTCCGGACATATTTGTCGGGGCTCACGCCCAATCCCTGCATGGTCTGCAATCCCCTGATCAAGTTCGGAACCGTTCTGGATTATGCGCGGAGCCTGGGCGCATCCCATCTGGCAACCGGTCATTACGCCCGGATTACTTCGGATGCGAATGGAATCTGGCGCCTGTTCAAGGGCATCGATCCGATGAAGGACCAGTCCTATTTTCTGTCCCGAATGACGCAGACGCAACTGGCCCATGCCTGTTTTCCCCTGGGCGGCATGACCAAATCCCGGGTCATTCAACTGGCCAGCGATCTGAATCTTGAGCCGGTTCACCACGGTGAAAGCCAGGATATCTGCTTTATCAAGGGCCGGACTTACGGCGAATTTCTGATGCATCAGGAAGGATTTGTTTCGCCTTCCGGGCCGATCATGACGGTGGCTGGAAAAATCATCGGCGAGCATCCGGGCCTGCATCTGTTCACCATCGGCCAGCGCCGCGGAATCAACTGCCCGGCTGCGCAGCCCTATTATGTGGTCCGGCTGGACAGAAAGGCCAATACGCTGGTGGTGGGATTTAAATCCGATCTGCTGGCTTCATCCTGCAGGGTGAGCGATATCAACTGGATTGCCGGACCGCCGGAGTTTCCCGCAAGGGTATATACCCGGGTCAGGTACCGTTCTCAAGCGGTTTGTTCAACACTGTTTCCAGCAGACGGATGGGGTGACTGTTGTATTTGACGCTCCCCAGCCGTCGGTTACGCCGGGGCAGGGGGCTGTTTTTTATCGGGAAGACGATGAGGTCATTGGCGGCGGGTGGATTTCCCATATTCCTGAATACAGCCGCAGCAAGCAGCGGGGCGCGGTTTTCTGCGACTGCCTGCGGTTTCATGCTGTTGACGAGAAAATGCCGGGTCAGATCTTTCCCCGTTCTTTGGCGATATTGATGTAGGTTTCAACGGTATTGGCCGGAGGCGTCCAGCGATCTTCCGGCGCTTTTTCAATCAGGCGCATGGCGTCAAAATTGCAAGATGTCACGCAAAGGCCGCAGCCGATGCAGCGCTCATTTTTTACCCTGGCAACGTCTTCGACCACAATGGCCTTCATCTGGCAGCGCTCCTGACAGATCCCGCATCCCGTGCAATCATCGGCGGACACTTCCGCAAAATAATTGCTGTGAACCGCTTTGGCCGGCTCATCCAGGTTGTTCAGGTTTTTCAGGATCTGACAGCAGCATCCGCAGCACAGGCAGATGTTGGTGGGTTTCTGGGAATTGCCGGGCTGAAGCACGAGGCCTGCCTCCATGCCTTTTGCCAGAATTTCGAGGGCTTCGGACTGGCTGATGGATCGCCCCAGACCGTTTTCTTCATAATAATACGCGCCGCTGCCAAATGTCAGACAGACTTCAACCGGCCGGTCGCAGCCCTTGCCGGCCATTTTGTGTTCGGTTCGGCAGATGCAGGGACAGACCACGATTTTGGACTGTTTTTTGATGATCTGCTCGGCTTCGTCATAAGGCATGGTGAGCATTTCCGCGGAAATGCTTTTTGAAATGGGAATGACGCGAAGCTGCTTGGTTTTGGTTTCTGTCCAGGCCTTGTTCATAAAGGAAGAAGAATATTCGTTAACATCCTTGATCAGATCCAGATCCAGGCTTTTCACATGATATTCCCAGATTCCCACCACAAACTGGGCCGCCAAGTAAAATATCTGGCCGTGTTTGCCGGACCGGTAAATCAGCCCCTTTCGGGACATATCGTACAGCATCGGCGCCAGTTCTGCTTCATCCATTTTCAGCCGGCCGGCAATGGCGGAAACCGGCTCCGGCATCATCACCAGGCCTGCGGCAATTTCGGCTTCCCGGGGGGTAAACAGTCGTTTGAGAATCCGGATTTCAACGCCGGTTTCGGTTGCCGGAAACCCGGCCGGAAGGTTATCCAGATGCCGGGCAAGGTTTTGATAAACGTCAGTCATAAAAATCTCCTGTTATTCCAGTCTTATTCATTCATCTGATAGGCTTCTTTCAGCGCATAGACCTCGTCTTTCCATATCTTTTCAAAACGGTCCGAATTGACCACCGGCTTTTGAATCATCTGCAGGCAAAGATCCATCTGCTTTTGCGTGCTGCTGGGCTTGGAATAGAGCTGAAGCGCGAATTTCGAAAAATCCCGGACCATGAAATCAAAAATCTGATCCACCATATCGTTTTCAACAGCCTGAATGGCCGCGTTTTCCAGAATGAGCTGGCCATAGGCCACCAGGGTGAAAAGCTCGCCGACGATCAGAAGAAAATCGATGTCCTTTGCCTGCTCCGCGCTGGGAGTTGCGGTTGCCAGAAAGGTTTTGAGAACTTCGATCTGGGCCTTGAAAATTTCGATGTTGGGAAGACTCAGGCGGCTGTAGGCAATCTGAAAATCATGGAACCGGATCTTCCCCAGTCCTTTGGTGGGGCCTTGATTGAACAGAAAATCGTCATTGACCGGATCCGTTCTTCTGGGGATTTCCGGGAAAACATCCGGATTAAAGAAGAAATTGGCCATGAATTTGATGATCAGCGCCATATTCACATGAACCGTGCCTTCCAGCTTGGGAAGGGCGCGGATGTCTCTGGCCGCCATCTCAAAATACATGTCTTTTTCAAACCCTTTTGCGGCAATCACATCCCAGAGCAGGTTGATCACTTCTTCCCCCTGGGTGGTCACCTTCATCTTGACCATGGGGTTGTAGAGCAGATAGCGCCGATCCGTTGCGGAGGCGCTTCGCATGTAGTCCGCGGCCCTTGAGGCAAAAAGCTTCATGGCCAGAAGGCGCGCGTAGGCGTCTGTAAAAAGCTGTTTGACGTGCGGAAAATCCGTTACGTAATGGTTGAACAGCCTCCGGTTTGCGGCATGGCGGATGGCTTCGTAGAAGGCATGCGTGCAGATGCCGATGGAGGCCCAGCCGAGATTGAATTTTCCCACATTGATGGTGTTCAGGGAAGAATCCCAGGCCTGCTGGCCCCGGGTCAGGATATCGCCATCGGTGATGGGATAGCTGTGAAGGGCATACTGGGCCACATAATTCTGGGAATTCACGACATTTTTAACGCATTCGTAATTGGGGTGCTGGGAGTTTACGACAAAAAACACATATTCATCGCTGTCCGCCATTTTCCCGAATGTCGAAACCAGGGCAGCCTCATTGGCGTTTCCGATATAATACTTGCCGCCGTCCGCCCGGTATTCGCCGGCCTTGATTTCCGTCAGGGTCATTTCGCTGGCATAAAGGTCCGCGCCGTGTTCTTTTTCGGAAAGCCCGAAAGCAAAGATTTCGCCATCTTTCAAGAGCTGCGCGGTTTTTTGCTTGACGGCTTCATTCTGCCCCATCCAGATCGGGCCAAGCCCCAGAATGGTCACCTGCCAGGTGTACCAGTACTGCAGGCCGTAAAACCCCAGTATTTCGCTGAAATCGCAGTTCCGGGCCGTATCCCAGCGGCAGTCTTTTCCGCCGTAGGCGGTCGGTGTCAACAGCGATGAAAATATCCGGTTTTCTTTTAAAAAATCCAGAAAATCCCTGTACCACACCCGTTCATGATCGTCGTGTTTCAGCCGGGCCTTTCCTTTATTTTCGAAAAATGCAATGGTCTTTAACATGATTTGACGGGAGGTCTCGTCAAGATGCTCAAACCGTTCTGATTTTGGATTTAACAGTTTCATGGTACTCCTTAATGGGCTGTAAGGCGGGATCGGAAAATTGTAACGATATCCTGCAAAGCGCTGGATTATCTTCGAATGGTGACCTTGTTCATGACAACCGGCGTTGTCGGGCGGTCCATGGGGCCGGTTTGAACAGAACCGATTTTTCGGACAACATCCATGCCGCTGATGATTTTGCCGAAAACCGTATGGCGGTTGTTCAGGTGGGGGGTAGGGGCAAGGGTGATGAAAAACTGGCTGCCATTGGTGCCGGGGCCGGCATTGGCCATTGAAAGAATGCCTTCGCCATTATGAATCAGGGCCGGATGAAATTCGTCTTTAAACCGGTAGCCGGGCCCCCCGGTGCCGGTTCCCAATGGGCATCCGCCTTGAATCATGAATCCTTCGATAACGCGGTGAAACGAAAGCCCGTCATAAAAATTGCCTTTCCGGTCGGTTTCCTGCCGGCCTTCAGCCAGATTGATAAAATTCCAGACAGTCTCCGGGCATTCACTGGCATAAAGTTCGGCTTCAAAATTTCCCAGCGTGGTTTCAAATACAGCGATGGGCCGTGAAATGTCTTCCTTGTGTGTATTTTTGGTGATGGACATGCGTTTCTCCTGAATGTTTATGGATTATAGTGAGTATGACTTATTTCTGGCGGTAATTTAATGGGTTTTCCCCATAAAGGCAAGAGGCAAAGGGCAGGGTGTATTTCAAATAAAAAAATATACTCGACTTCTGATAGGTTTATGGTATTAGAAATATATAAATCTTGCTTGATGAATGCCCGTCGGTTGTTGAAAAACAGGATTCTTTTTTTTGTGATGGTTTACAGCCGGCATCCCATTCTCTGTAAATTGTCGGCAGATACCCGGAAACTTCATAGCAAAGGAGCAAGGCGTATGAAACCAATCAAAGGATTTCCCTCCACATCCCAGGATGATTACCAGCTCAATATCATAAATATTGCCCGACATGGGGTCCGGAATTTTTCCAGTCAGGAAATTGCCTGTCAGGGGCCTCAAGGCATGTTCCGATATACGTATCCGGATGCATTCCGGCGGATGAACCAGTTTGCCGGAGCCCTCAAAGAGCTGGGGGTTTCCATCGGAGACCGGATCGGTGTTCTGGACTGGAATTCCCATCGCAATTACGAGATGTATTTTGCCATCCCCGGCTCCGGTGCGGTGATGCTCCTGTTGAATCTTCGCCTGTCGCCCCCGGATTTATCCTATGTGATTCATCATGCGGAAGCAAGCTGGATGGTCGTGGATGAAACCCTTCTGCCCATTGCCGAGATGCTGTTCCAGAGCTGTAAAAACATTAAAGGCTATATTATCCTGACGGACAAAAACCTCTCTGATATCAAGACCGTTTTAACCCCGGTCTTCAGTTACGAAGCGCTCATTCAGGCGCAGTCCCCTGAATTTGAATGGCCGAATCTGGATGAAACATCGGCAGCCGGAGCCTGTTATACCACGGGCACGACCGGACAGCCCAAGGGCGTCTATTATTCCCATCGCGATACCTATCTTCATGCCATGGCCATCTGCTCCGGAGGAGAAATGTCTTATCGGGATGCTTTTCTTCAACTGGTGCCGATGTTTCATGCCATGGGCTGGGGCGGCGTCTATTCAGCCACCATGGTCGGCTCTAAAATCGTGCTTCCGGGCATGTACCGTCTGGATCGTCTGGGCGAACTGGCCGAGCTTCTGGTCAAGGAAAAGATCACCGTATGTAACGGTGCGCCCGCCATTCTCATGCCAATGCTGGAATATATCCGGAATCTGGAAATCAAGCCGGATCTTCGCGGCGCCCGGTTTCTCTGCGGCGCAACCGAGCCGCCCGTGGCCATGATGAAAGGATACAAAGAGCTTACCGGGGCCGAAATTATCCATGCATACGGAGCAACGGAAACCTCACCGCTGGTCAGCATCAACCGCCTGAAACCCTGGCTGGAAGATCGGCTCAGCGATGATGAAAAATGGGATCTCCGGCGAAAACAGGGATATGTGGTTACCGGCCTGGATGTTAAACTGCTGGGGCCGGATAACGCCGAAGTCCCGCATGACGGAAAGACCCCCGGGGAAATCTGTGTTCGCGGCCCCTGGATTACCGGCAGCTATCACCGCACGCCGATTTCCGATCAGCAGTTTACCGTCGACGGCTTCTGGCGAAGCGGAGATGTGGCCACGATGGACTCGGAAGGGTATCTGAAAATCACGGATCGGGTAAAGGATGTCATCAAGAGCGGCGGGGAATGGATATCATCAGTGGATATGGAGAATGAGTTGATGTCATATGATCCGGTTCTGGAGGCGGCAGTGGTCGGGATCAGGCATCCCAAATGGGAAGAAAGGCCGCTGGCTCTGGTCATCCTGCGCGAAGAAAACCGCGGCAAGATCGGAAAAGATGCACTTTTGTCTCACCTTGCCAAGAAATTTGCCAAATGGCAGCTCCCCGATGAAATTCTTTTTGTGGACGAGATTCCCAAGACCAGCGTGGGGAAAATCAACAAAAAGGTGATCCGGGAAGTGCATCAGGATCGGTATATGCAATGAAAGCAAATTGTGACAACATCCTGCCTGCTTTGATGGCCGGTCCTGATTCAATGGAATTCAATCCATTTACCCTGGCATTTTCAAGCGATCTTGAAGCGCAGTTTGAAGGCGATTATTATGACAAATCACTGCCATTGGTTCGATTTTCTCTGGTTGCAGCCATTTTATTATACAGCTTGTTTGGATTTCTGGATGCGGAACTGATTCCTTCCATGAAGGAAACCCTCTGGACGATTCGCCTGGTTGTGGTCTGTCCAGTTTTGATGGGCCTGATTGCGCTTTCCTATTCATCCCAGTTTAGAAAATATTTTCAAATGGCGATGTCCACGGGAATGGTGCTATCCGGACTTGCCATCATCGTCATGATTTCGATCATTCCTTCCCCTGTGAATAATTTCTATTATGCAGGCCTGATACTGGTATTGATATGGGGGTATACGTTTACCAGGGTCCGTTTTGTCTGGGCCACGGTGGCCGGCTGGATTATCGTGATATCATATGAAATTGCCGCCATCTGGATAAACGATACGCCCCGGATGGTGTTGATCAGCAATAATTTTTTCTTTATCAGCGCCAATCTGGCTGGCATGCTATCCAGCTACTATATCGAATATTATTGCCGCAGAGATTTTTATCTTGCATCCCTGCTGGAAAAAGAACAGGCAAATATTGCCGCCGCCAATCGGTCACTGGAAAGAATTGTCAAGGAACGGACAGCCGAGTTAAGCGAAACCAACCGGAATTTGCGGCAGGAAATTGAAGAAAAAAAACAGGCTGAAGCAAAAAAGGCAGAACTGGAGAGCCAGCTCCAGCAAGCGCAGAAAATGGAAGCCATCGGCACCCTGGCCGGCGGCATTGCCCATGATTTCAACAACCTGCTGATGAGTATTCAGGGCTATGCATCGCTGATGCTCATGGATCCCGGCGCCAGCCAGAGCCAGCGAGAAAAACTGAAAAATATCGAACGGTCCGTTCAGAGGGGTTCGGAGCTGACCAAACAATTGCTGGGGTTTGCACGGGGCGGCAAATACGAAGTCAGACCCACCAATATCAATGAACTTGCCGATAAGAGTTCCCAGCTCTTCGGACGTACTAAAAAGGAAATATCCATTTTCACAAAATTTGATCCGAATATCTGGATCGTTGACGTCGATCAGGGGCAAGTTGAACGCGTGATGTTAAATCTCTATCTCAACGCCTTGCAGGCAATGCCGGCGGGAGGCCGCCTTTCAATCGAAACCCGAAATGTCGTTCTCGATAATGATTCGGCAAAAAAGTACGGTATGGAACCTGGAAGATATGTGAAAATCAGCGTGGCGGATACGGGAATCGGTATGGACGATCGGGTGCGGGAAAGGGTTTTCGAGCCGTTTTTCACCACCAAGGAAATGGGGCGGGGAACAGGCCTGGGGCTGGCTTCAGCCTACGGAATCGTTAAATCTCATGGCGGTCTGATTGATGTTGAAAGCCAGATTGGGCAGGGCTCGACCTTTAATATTTATTTGCCGGCTTCAGAGAAAACCGTGGTCAATGAAATTCCGACAGCCGTGGAACTCCTCAAAGGAAATGAAACCATTCTTCTCGTGGATGATGAAGAAACGGTTCTGGATGTCGGCATCGAGATTCTTCAGTGGTTGGGCTATACGGTTTTTTCCGCCCGAAGCGGAAAGGAGGCCCTGTCCATAATGAAGGAAAGCAATGATAGAATTGATTTGGTTCTTCTGGACATGATCATGCCTGAAATGGGCGGCGGCAAGGCATTTGACTTGATAAAGCAATTGCAGCCCGGGCAGAAAGTCCTGCTTTCCAGCGGCTACAGCTTATCCGGCGAGGCCAGGCAGATTCTGAACCGGGGGTGCAACGGATTTATTCAGAAACCTTTTGACATCAAGACACTTTCTATCAAGATTCGAGAAATATTGGCATCTTCTCCATCGGCAGACAGCCCGCCCCTATCCATTGGAAAGGGTCGGCCGGAATGAAAATCGCAAAAGCTTTTAAAGATCATTATGATGAGCTTCAGGAAAGGCATATCCTGCTTAGAGAACAGCTTAACGCATGTTCTTTCGCCGGAGAAGAGCTTGAAAGCTTGTTGTCTGCTGAACTGGATAAATATGAGCCATGGCGCTATTTACTGATGGATCAACTGGGGCAGATCACCTCCGATTTTAACCCGGAAGATAAGCAGATCCATAAAGAATACATTCGTCAAACGACATATCATCGAATCGTCCAGGAAGCCCCCTTCTATTGGCGAATCATCAACAAGCCCAATGGATACGTGGGAGACGCCTTCATGATGGACTTTATCTACCGGAACCAATTCGAAGGAAAAACGCCATTCGGAAAATTATTGCATAAGAACGCCCTGACCAGCAAGGCTTGTCAGGCTGTCAGGAATCGAAAAGCTTTTTTGAAAGAACAGATCTTGAAAACCGAAGGTGGGAAAGTGCTCAGTCTGGCTGCCGGTTCTGCGCAGGAAATCCGGGAAGTTCTGAACGGACCCACTGGGGAAAAGTATTATTTTCATGCACTGGATCATGATATGGACGCCCTGACTTGTTTTCAGGAACTGCCGGAGAAAGGGCGTTTTGAATATTTTCTGGCGAATGCGTTTCAAATCACCTCCAAAAAATACAATCTGGCCAAGCCAAGGCCCATGCTGAAGCAGTACTGTTCCCCAAGAAGGGATTTCCGGGGATGGCGGCGTCTTTTTATCCATATGAAATACAAGCTGGATTGTTTAAGGATTGAGGACTACGACCTGATTTACAGCGCGGGTCTCTACGATTATATCAAGACTTTTATGCTAAACCCGTCCAGGGGAACCATTGCCCTGACCCGCAATCTGTTTGTCGATCTCTTAAAACCGGGCGGAACGCTGATCGTCGGGAATTTCAGCCATCATAACCCCCGGGATGTTCGTTTCGCCATGGAGTATATCTACGATTGGAATTTGATCTACCGCACCAAAGATGAAGTATTTGATTTTGTCAGGGACGTGCCGAAACAGCAGATTCAGGATTTGGAGTTGCTGGAAGAGCCGCTGGGGATTAATTATTTTTTAAAAGTCATTAAAAAATGATGGTCTTGCAGCTACCCGAACCTGTTGTTCAGACCCATCCCGGAGTTTGAACCGGACCGGTCTGATCGTAGGGGATATAGCATTTGATGTCGATGAGGGGAGAGCCATCGCGGGCGTCCAGCCCCTCTACCGTGATGGTGGTGCCCTGAATGGACAAAATGCGGCAAAGGGTCAGGGCAATGAGATTGGGCCGCATGGGCGAATGCGTGGCAAAGATGCCGGTTAGCGGATTGCCGGGATCTTTCCGGGGATGAACCTGAAGGACGCTGCGAAGCTCCGGAGTATCGTTTTCATGAAACCAGTACATCACGTGGATGTGTGAAAACCCTTCCAGGCCCCAAAGGGCGTCTTTGTAACAGGCATCGATTTCAATCCATGTTCTCTCGCCGTCTTTTCGAATGACGCCGATGGGCTTGACGATAAAGGCTTTTTCCATTTTCATGCTCCTGATGACAGCGTGGGGAAAGCATCCCGGTTGCTGCTTTCTATATCCAATACCTTCCGGGATCAACAGAAATCATCCGGGTATCATGCCGTCCTTGAAAGCCGGGAATTGTAGCTTGTGAATGAAACGACACTTTGATTCCGCAACGGAAATTCGCTTCGGGAAATGCGCATTATGAAACGACAGGCGGCAATTATAATCCTTACTTTGATGACGCTATCCTGTAATCATGTTCAAACCGGACCGGGCGGCAATCCGATCCGGAATGGGGCCGGAAGTTTCATTTTTACTGACGGGCGGGGCAACCCGGATAAACCGATAACCGTCTGGTATTATCGTCCGTCGGGCTTTTCTTCCGGATCGCCGCTGGTATTTGTCATGCACGGTGCAAAACGGGACGCACGGCGGTATCGGGACGAATGGGCCGCATATGCCGAGCATGCAGGCTTTCTGCTGATCGTGCCTGAATTCTCTCATAAGTATTATCCCGGCAAAAGAGAATATAACGAAGGCAACCTGTTTGACAAGATGGAAAATCCCATTCCGGAAAACGACCGCGCCTTCACGGTGATCGAGCATTTGTTTGACTTTGTCAAGGAGGCGACAGGAAACCAGAGCCCATCATACGACATCTATGGCCATTCCGCCGGCGGGCAATTTGTTCAGCGGATGATTCTGTTCCAGACGGATTCCCGCATTCGAACGGCCATTTCGGCAAATCCGGGCGTATACGCAATGGCAAGCTTTTCCGAAAAATATCCTTACGGCATCAGAAACTCGGGACTGACTCCGGAAGATCTCAGGGCGGCATTTAAAAGGAATTTTATCCTCCTTCTGGGTGAAAAGGATGTGATGGAGGACGACGGAATGCTCGCCAGATCGCCTGAAGCACTGGGGCAGGGCAATAACCGTTTTGAGCGGGGGAATCATTTCTTCGATTCGGCAAAGAATGAAGCATCATGGCTGGGCATGACATTTAATTGGAAACTGGCAACAGTTCCCGGAGCGGCCCACAATGATGCGCAATTGGCGGAAACGGCGGCACGGCTGATCTTTCAAAATGGGAACGATTAATATCCCGTCAGCATGAAAAAAATCCCTGCGGCAAGCGCCATGCGATACCAGCCAAAGATGGTGAATGTGTGGGTTTGAATGTAATTCAGCAGCCACTTGACCGCAATGAATGACACCAGCGCGGACACGATGAATCCAAGCAGTACCATGCTCCAGTTTTCATGAGCGGCTCCGGGCTGCAAGTGGCGCAGTGCTTGAAAAATCTTGAGTCCGCCGGCAGCCAGCATGGTCGGAATGCCGACGAGAAAGGAAAACTCCGTGGCAATCGGACGGCTCAGGCCCATCATCAGCATCAGCAAAATGGTAACGCCTGAACGGGATGTGCCGGGGAACACCGCGGCCACCAACTGGCCGACGCCCACAAGCACCGCGACCGCCCAGGTAATCGAACCCATCGGCCTTTTCCCGTGAAGCCATTTTTCAATAAGCAGAAATCCGATTCCAACGATAAACATGGCCCAGGCAATCGGCCACAGTTCTTCCGGCAGCTTGAACCCGGCCCTGTTTAACAGGAGTCCGCCGATGCCGGTGATGACGAATGCGGCCAGAATCTTGAATGCATAATCCTGGGTAGGCTTTTCCCGCCACTGAAAGGCAAATTGATGCAGGCGTTCCGGAAAGAGCGGCAGAACCGCAATTACCGCGCCGCTCTGGATAACGATATTGAAGAGATCGCTCTGGCGGGGCAGCCAGTGTTCGGCGATGAGCAGGTGGGCGGTTGATGAAATCGGCAGAAATTCGGTGATTCCCTCAATGATTCCGAGTATGATGATGGCAATCCATTCCGGCATGCGTGCTTTAAACCCGAATATTGCGGGCTTGTCAAGAAACAAAATGATATTTGAGCAAGTTTTCAGCACTCAGGCGGCAGATGTCAGAATCCGGAAATTGTGGCTGTCTGATTCGTTGCAATTTCGATCCTTCAAGATGGCGTCAAGTGCTGGGTTCCCTGCTTGGCGGTGTACCGGATGGCATGAATGCCGCCGGCCAGGTCATCGGCCAGTTCCGTCAAAAGTCGAATCTCCTCTGTTCCAAACGCATCGGGCTTCCCGGCATGCAGGGCGAGGGCGCCCAGCGGCTGCTGGTTAACCGAAAGCGGCAGCGCAATCATGGAAGCATATCCGTGCCGGGTTGCTTCAGCCTGCAAAGGGGCAAACAGGGGATCGCCAAAAATATCGCTGATGATGGCTGAACGCCTGTTTCGAATGGCTCTGGAAGCCGCGCTGCATGCTGTTTCCGTCCAGTATTCAGAAACCGCGCCCAGGCCCCCGTTCTGATATCCGGCCAGGGCCGCCGGGGTCACGGTCCCGTGCGCGTCTTCTCCGGCATAACCGACCCACGCCATTCGGTATTTCCCGGTGTCGACAAGGATTCGGCAACATTTCTGAATCAGCCGCTTTTCATCGTATTGCTGAATCATCTCATGACGGCAGGCGGAGATGGCGGACAGGGTGCGGTTGAGGCGCATCAATCGCTCCTGATCCTGCTTTTGATGTTCCATCATGCGATTGAGTTCTTTTGCCAGCGCTTCAAATTCCTTCCCGGCATGAACCTGAACCCGCGCTTCCGGATCTCCCAGGCAGGCCTGACGGAGGGTATTGCGGATGGAAAAAAGGGGATTTAGAACCCGGCGGGAAATCAACCAGGGGATGATAAATCCAAGCAAAGCGGTGAAGGCGGCTGCGCTCCATATCAGGGTTTCGACCTGAACAAGGTTTTCCTGCAAGGCGGCGGTGTTTCCGGTCTCACCAGGATGGTCGGCGGTGTATTGGTGAATTTGCTCCATGGGAACCGTTGCAGTCCAAAGCAGCAGGAGAAGCAGGGAAAGATGGAGTAAAACCATCAGAGCAGACAGGAAGCGGAGGGATTTCTTCATTGACGAACACAATTACTTTACCGTGAAAATACCGGGAGCGCGGCCAGAAGATCTTCTGGCCGCGCTCCCGGGTGGGGATAGTCAGAATTCAATGGCCATGGCCATTCAGGGAAGTATCGCAATGGTCGGATACAGTCCTTCAAGCTCGCCATCGGGGTAAGGCTGAATGGTATTGAAGGAAATGTTCTGATTCTGCTGGGCATGTCCCCGGTTGTGCCTGCCATCAAAATAGGCGCCGTTGGCTTCCAGAATATGCTCGATGCGATGCTGAAATCCTTCCACAAACTGTTCTCCATCGCCTTCAAACAGCATTTCCCCCATCATCAGACCATCCTTGATTTTGGAAAATTCTTCCAGCGGGAGACTGTGGCTTTTCAAATCGTTTGAATTGCTGATGTAGCCCCAGACCAAATGGCCGGAAGGTATGGAAATCGGTTCCGTCAGATCAATAATGGTATGCGGCATCACAATGCTTTCTTCACCGATGGTCAGCGGGTATTCCGGAGTTCCCCTCAGAAATGAGTTAAATCCGACAAAAACTTTCTTTCCCAGCCGGGCTTCAATGATTTTTGCCCCATGAGCCGTTACATCGTAACCATCGAGGTGAGAGTTCACGATATAACAGTTTTCCTGGGCATTGGCGCCTTTGCCCAGAAAAGAATTTTGAATATAAGCGCGCTGAGCGACCAGAACGTTTTCACTGATCCTGGTTTTTTTCTTGATAACGGCGAACCGGTCCACGGAAGCTCCTGTGGGGATGGATATCGGCAGTTCCAGATGGATCTCATCAAAAACACGTTTAAAATCCGGTTTCCGCTCCTGGATAAAATCCATGATGATGCCTCGGGGCGGGCCTTCGCCGAGTTTGAAATTGACATACCAATCCAGGGCCTGGCGCGGATACCGGTAAAGAAAATTAAAGACATCGCCTTTTTTAATCCAGATGGTTCCGGGTTCGACGTGAATGTGGGACATTTCGCCAACCTGAACATAGGAAAACTGTCCGATCACGCAGTCATGGGCAGTTGTCAGATCAACGGTGCTGAACGTCCCCAGAAAGCATCCCTCGGTCGGAGACCCGTGAATATTGGCATAATGCATGGACATGGTATCGTGGATGAAAAAAGTTTCCAGGCTTTCCGGGTCGTGGGAATAGTTGTGTACCAGGGTTTTTATCAGAAAGCTGTCCCGGATCTGAATGCATTCATCTTCATAAACGGGAATCTTGTGGGTTCCAAAGGAGAAAATATCGTTTTTTCGCTTCAGTTCGTCTCCGCGAATATCGCTTTTGTACAGCACCGAGTGGTCCACCCGGCATTTTCCCAGAAAATAGCTGCCTGCCAGGTTGGAATGGCTGAAGTGAAAATTAAGCGGATGGTGCGGGGTAATGCCGTAAAAGGCGTAGAACTTGGCAAGCTGGCCGAGCGGAAGCACATTCTTGATATAGGGAAGTCAGGTCGAAATTCAGTTCTCTGAGGCTGATGTTGATCCGCTGAGCAATTCTTGCAATGAGGTTTTCAATCTGTTTCATTTCCGTTACCTTTGAATTGAAAGAAGTCATAAGTCAGAAGTCAGAATCCATCGGGCCAGGCAACCCCCGGGTTTCAGCTTGCGCCGGGACCCGGATGTCCCACTGGGCGGCTTTAAATACTGCATTGTTTCATGACATGGAAAACAGCGGCAAATACATCGGTAAGCCTTAGAATGCCGACGATTTCATTGTTTTGCGTCACCAGAAGGGACTGATGCTGTCCCAGGACCAGTTGATGAATGGCCTCATCCAGCGTGGTCTCCACCGAAACGTATTCGCCTTCCGTGGGGGTGTAAACGAAATCCAAAACCCGCTTTTCGCCGGCCTTGCGGCAGATGTCTTTCAGAGGACTTTCCCGGAGGTGATATTGAATGAGCATGGATTTCATGAATTTCTTGCTGAATCCATAGCGGGCAAGTCCGTCGCTGCCCTGCATCTCGGCGTATTTGGGCTCAAGAGCCCGAAGGACATCGATCTGGCTGAGCTTTCCGACGACCTTTCCCGCTTTGTTAAGAATCAGGATCGCCCGGTGTTGATACCGGCTGTGGTCAAAGGCCAGTTGGGCCTTTTCAAGCGCCATGACCGCATCGAACAAGGTGGCGTCATCATCCACCGTGGCGTATTCCGTCAGCGGTATCATCAAATCTTTAATCTGGTACGTCTTCACTATTTACCTCCGTGTCAGGACAAATGGGTGGTAATACTGAAAAAGTTTTTATATTTTGGCTGGACATCGTCTAATGAGTTATTATTTTCTTGGAAAATGCAAAATATTATATCTTATCACACAGGTACGATGAGGTATAGATTTTTTTGTTGTTCATCAAGGTACGATCCCGGCGAAATCTGCGCTTTTCCTTGATAAGTCCATTCCGGTATAGTATTTGTTAACCGATTGATTGTCTTGTATGTATTACAACAAAAAGAATCAACACAGGAGGCGTTGCATGAAAAAAGTCGGCTCGATGCTAAAGTTTTTGTTGCTTTCGGTTGCTCTGGGTTTGATGATGTCATCAGTTGCAATGGCGGATCTATACTGGGAATCGGATCAGGAAACCAAGGGAATGCCGGGACGTCCGGATGAAACCAGGGTTATTAAAACATATCTTGCATCGTATGCCTCACGAACCGAACGAGAAGGCCAGATTACCATCATGAATTTCGATACCAAGGTCATGTATCAGATTAATCCGCAAGCCAAGACCTATCAGCAGATCAACATCGCGGAAATGGGAAAGCCGCCTGCAATGAAAGGCGAAAAAGGCCAGATGCAGCAAAAACAGCAGCAGCAGATGATGAAAAACATGATGGGCAATATTCAGGTGACCCCTACCCAGGAAACCCGGAACATCGCCGGCTACAACTGCCAGAAATATCTGGTTTCCGGCATGATGATGAACAGTGATTACTGGCTGTCAAAAGACGTCGAGGGATATGAAGAGGTCAAGGAAATCGGGAAAAAAGTCTCCGCATTATTTGATGAGAACCCCATGATGAAGCAGATGAACATTGCCGGGATGATGGGCCAACTGGATGGATTTCCGGTTCAGACGGTCATGAACATCATGCAGGGAACCTCAACCACGACCTTGAAGAAAATCGAAAAAAAGTCGCTGGATAAATCTCTCTTTTCCGTTCCCGAAGGATATACCCTGGAGCAGGGCAAAATGCCCATGATGTCGAATTGAAATGGAAAACGAGAGACTTAAGGTTTGATATCCGCAGCCGTTTCGGGCCGCGGGATGAAGCAAAAGGAAATCGCCATGCCGTTTGTAAGCCACCCCGGATTGCCGGGCAAGGTTTTTATGCCGGTTTTTAGTCCGGAAAGGGCCCGGAAACATACCTGCAAGGACTGTTTTTCCTGCCAGTTGTGCGGGGAAGACCGTTGCCAGGTCTGCCGGGGAGAGGATGAAAAGGACCCTGAAAGCTCAAAAGAAGGAGATCGTTGTGACAACCAGTGAAATTTATGACCTGATTATCGTTGGCGGCGGGCCGGGAGGCTTTTCTGCCGGGATTTACGCCATGCGGGCCGCCCTTAAAACCATTTTGATCGAAAAAGGCGCCCCCGGCGGCCAGATGACCATGTCCGGGGAAGTTGAAAATTATCCGGGGATCGAGCGGATCGGCGGTCCCGAACTATCCATGCAGTTCCACCAGCATGCGCTGTCCTACGGACTGGAAATGGCCTTTTCGGAAGTCAAGGAAGTTGAGCCGGGACTGGAGTACCATTCGGTGCATCTGGATGACGGTTCCGTCCTGAAAGGTTATGCCGTGATCCTGGGGACCGGCGGCAGCTCTCACAAACTGAATATCCCCGGAGAAGCCGAATACTACGGCCAGGGAGTGTCCTACTGCGCGGTCTGTGACGGGTTTTTCTTCAGAAACAAAACCGTCGTGGTGATCGGCGGCGGGGACAGCGCGGCCGAAGAATCGCTTTATCTGGCCAAACTGGCCAAGCAGGTGTACATTGTTCACCGCCGGGATGCGCTTCGGGCCAGCAAGATTCTGCAGCAGCGGATCAAGGCGGAATGCAAGATCGAGATGGTCTGGGATTCCATTCCCGTGGCGATCAAAGCCAATGAGCAGGGCGTTTCCTCCATCGAGTTGAAGAACGTCAAAACCGGCCAGCATCAGGATCTGCCGACAGACGGGGTGTTTATCTTTGTCGGCTTCAGTCCCAACAATCAGCTCGTGCCTTCGGGGATTCATATGAATGCCAACGGGTATGTGGTCACCGACGACAAATGCGAAACCAATATTCCCGGACTTTACGTAATCGGTGATCTTCGCCAGAAATACGCCCGGCAGATTGTGATCGCGGCTTCGGATGGCTGTACGGCCGCCCTTGCCGCTGCCCATTATGTGGAAAACAAGAAGGCGCTGGAATCCGATTCCTGCCAGTTGGCGTAGGTTGCGGCCAATGCGATATGCTCCCATCGATCCGTCCCTGTTTGTTGAACATCGCATGCACCTGAAGGCGCGGCTCAAACCCAATTCCATTGCCGTGTTTCTTTCCAGCGACGTGATGCCAACCAGCGCCGATGGCAGGCTGACCTTTGTCCAGCACTCGGATATATTTTACCTTTGCGGCATTGACCAGGAGGAAACGATCCTGGTGATATGTCCGGACGCCCAGGAGGAAAAGCACCGGGAAATTTTGTTTGTCCGTGAGACCAGCGAACAAATCGCAATCTGGGAAGGTCCCAAATATACCCAGGAGCAGGCAGCCGCCATATCCGGCGTTCAAACCGTTTGCTGGACGCGGGAATTTGACGCCATGTTCCGGGCCCTGGCGGTCGAATCCGAAACGATCTATCTGAATACCAATGAGCACCTGCGGGCGGAAATCGTCGTGGAAACCAGGGAGCAGCGGTTCTTGAAGGGATGCATGGCCGATTTTCCCCTCCATCATTATGAACGTCTGGCGCCCATCATGCATGCGCTTCGGGCCGTCAAATCGCGGATGGAGACGGACCTGATTCAAAAAGCCTGTCATATTACCGAAAAAGCGTTCCGCAGGGCTTTGTCCTTTATCCGGCCAGGAGTCTGGGAATTTGAGGTCGAAGCTGAAATCATCCATGAGTTTCTGATAAACCGGTCCCGGGGGCCGGCCTATCCCTCCATCATTGCTTCAGGAGCGAGCGCCTGCATACTTCACTATGAAAACAATGACCGGCAGTGCCGGGAAGGGGACTTGCTGCTCATGGACTTCGGGGCCGAATACGCGGGCTACGCATCCGATCTGACGCGGACGGTTCCGGTCAGCGGCAGGTTCAGCCCGAGGCAGAAGGCGGTCTATCATGCAGTTTTGCGGGTACAGAGAGCCGCCATCGCCATGCTGGTCCCCGGCAACACGCTGGCGGAATATCACAAGGCCGTGGGGCTCCTGATGGAAAAGGAGCTGGTGGATCTGGGGCTTCTGACATTAACCGACATTCACAACCAGCCTGTAAACACGCCGGCCTACAAGAAATTTTTCATGCACGGGACGTCCCATCATCTTGGCCTGAACGTTCATGACTATGGAAACCGGTACCGCTTCTTCGAGCCTGGAATGGTGTTTACCGTTGAGCCGGGAATTTATATCCGGGAAGAAGGCATCGGGGTTCGGATTGAAAACGATATCGTGATCACCGCTGACGGGCCGGTGGACCTGATGAAGCACATTCCGGTGGAAGCCGAAGAAATCGAAACGCTTATGGCGGGATGAAATGACGAATCCCCTGAAAAAAACGCCTGCGTCGCCCATTCAACAGGCCATTGCCGAATTGGGCGAGCTTGCGCGGGAAAGCCTTGGCGCTGCCGGCGGAAAAGGCAATGGATGTGATTCTGAATGCCCGGCAGCCGGCAGCCCTGGTGCATTCCATCCCGGAAACAGATCTATATTTTCTGGTTCAGGATATCGGGCCTGAAGACAGCATGCCGCTTCTGGCGCTGGCTTCGAATGCGCAATGGGATTTTATGCTGGACATGGGCGTCTGGAAAGGCGATCGGATCGAAATCCGTTCGCTGACCCGGTGGCTGAACCTGAGATTTCTGGCGGACCCCGATCGCTTTCTCCGGTGGTTTCAAAACGAAGAGACTGAATTCATCGAATGGTATCTTTATCAGAAACATCCAGATACGGGTTCTGGAACCGGACGAAGAACCCGCGGATATTCCGGATGCGTTCATGACGATTGATAACATGGTGTATTTTCGATTTCTGCCGGAATCCGGTGATATGGCATCTTCTGAAGATGAAACCGATGCATCGGATACGGATGAGGAACGCTATACGTTTATAACCCGGTTTCTGAAAAAACTCTATTCCGAGGATCCGATTCAATATCAGAGCGTGATGCTGGAAACTCAGACAATTCTTTCGGCTGAAACTGAAGAAGAAGCCTGGCGGATCCGGAATATCCGGATGGCCGAAAAAGGGTTTCTTCCTTTTGACGAGGCCATTGGGGTGTATCAGCCAATGAAGCCGGATGCGATCCCCAAACGGATCATTTCCAAAAAAAGAACCGGTGACCCGCATCTTCCGGTTCCGGCCTATGCCTCCGGCATGTTGGATGCGGACAATCTGTTCGTTCGATCTTTAAAAACCCTGGAGCAGGATCGCATGCTTCCGGAGATCCAGACGGAGCTGGCGTCTTTGATCAATCAACTGGTGGTGGCGGATCAAAAAAAGATTGCATCCAAAGCGGATATTGAAGAAGTCGTCAAAAAAGCCGTTGGGTATCTGTCCATCGGACTGGAACGCCTGTCAGCAAAGCCTATGGATGCGGTTCGGAGCGCTTCCCTGATTCGCTCCAGGTTGTTATCGGGGATTTTTCGCGTAGGTTATGGTGCCGCCCTGGAACTGAAATGGCAGGCTCAGGGATGGGTGAAAGAAAGCTGGTTCATGTCCAATAAATTGCCGCTGGGTTTTTGGGGAGAAGCCTGGCTCGGCGTTTTGGGCGGCCTGCTGATCAAAAAGCCCTTGTTCTTTGATAATTATCAGACAGGGGTTCTCTACAGGGAATTCCGATCTTTAGCGGATATCCAGACGACCCAAATCCCATTTGGATCAGATTATCCGGTTTGACCAGTTCCTTGGGGCAATGACGGATGATCTGACCCTGTTTTTGCAGCACGTCCCTTCCAGGCAGAGCCTTTCCTATAAAAACCTTATCCTGACCCGCTGGGCACAGAGCCATATCGGCCTGTCTCCGGAAAGCGTACCCATTCCCATGGACAGCTTTATCCTGTTTTTTCGCGAACTCTTTGGGAAACCTGGCAAGCCGGATACGGAAAATCCAGAAGAATCAGGAAAGCGATGAAATCCTCTTTTTTACGCTGGCTGTCTGAAAAAACAGGATGGACGTCCAGGGAGCTGACAGAGCGCTCCGGACCGGAAATGGAGCGCCTTTTCGCGGAACTGGAAGCCGACCTGGGAGCGGTTTCAGAAGCGGATCTGAATCCCCGGTATATTCAGTTGTTCCTTGTTGGACGGTAAGGCCGGTCCCAAGCCCGGTTGCCCGGCTACTGACAGACATGATCCAGAATATGGATCCGGTTGATGATTTCCTCCCTGTCAATCGATACGATCCGGACGCCCTGAAGCATGATGGCTTCCATGGGCGATGTCCTTAAAAGATGATCCTGTCTGTCCGCCATATCCAGGAGATGAATGAGCCGCTCTTTTTCAGATTCAAGGGATTGTATGATATCGGATTCAGCGTGGAAGTCCGTTAGGAAATCAAGGACGACATCCAGGGTTTCGATAAAACTGTCTGCTTCGCAGGGCAAGTTTTTCAATTACTGCCTGCAGCAACCGGATATGCGCTTTGCTTTGAATCCATCTGGAATTCCTCAGCCGGATCTTGCACCGTGTTCGAAGGGGCTCTTCTGAAAATTGGTGCAAAGCTTCGATAATCCGGGGATCTGTTTTTCGGGAAATATTCAGCCGGGCAATAACGGGTTGAATGGCTTCAGCGGGGATCGTGACAGGTGTGCTGCCAAGGCCCGGAAAATGAAGAACCGTCTCCAGCTTCCGGGACATCAGCAGGTCGCAGATTGTTTTTTCATCGGCTTTGCTGTAATTGAAGCGATTCGATAAGCCCCTCGATGGCGATCTGAAACCCTTCATCCGGAAACAGAATGAGCTCAAAAAGGGATGCGCTTTCGCTGGAGGTCTCATCCAGAAGGGTTTGTTGAATGCCATCAAGGGTATCCATGCCTGAAACAGACATCATATAGTGCATGATGTCCGCGCTGACGGGCCAATAGATATTCTGGCCGCGGCACAGTTCTTTCTGTATGGCATTTGCCAGTATCAAACAAGGGGAATCGGAATCCATAACACCATTGCGCCAAAAAGGGGAATTTGTATGAAACTGATCATTCTAACACTCATGATCCTGTTTTCAGTTTCCGTTTCAGGCTGTTCCGGGGATAAGGCCAAGGATCTCATGGATACGGCGCTTCTCGAGGAAAAACAGCACAACCCGGATCATGCAAAGCAGCTTTACCAGGAAATCATTCAAAAATATCCTGACAGCCCTTTTGCCAAGGATGCGCAAAAAAGGCTTTCTGATCCTAAGAAATAATACAGGCGGATGTTCAGTGTTTATTTCCTTTGCAGTATATTTCTATCCGACGAAATCGAGATAATTATCCGGTGTAACCAGTTCGAATGTCGCTCCCGGATATGACTCTTGCCATTTTTTCGGTGGCTTGACTTGTTGTTTTGATGACCATTTGCATTCGAAACCGAACAACCCGCCATCGCGCTCTTCCACATAATCAATTTCTTTTCCGTCGTAGGTGCGCCAGAAGTGAAATGTTCCGTATATCCCCGTGTAGGAACGCTTTTTCAAACGCTCGGCAACCACGAAATTCTCCCACAGGATGCCGATGTCATTACGGGAATCGAGCAAGTTGTAATGGCCGATGACGGCGTTGCGCACACCGTTGTCCAGGAAATAATATTTTGCCTTGCTGGTTACCTCACCGCGCAGATTACGGCTGAAGCCCCCCACCCGGACAATAACGAAGGCTTTTTCCAGTATGTCCAGATAGCGACCGACCGTTTTGACATCCAGCTTAACCTGGGTGGCCAGTTCATTCAGCGACACTTCGCTCCCCACCTGAAAAGCGATCAACTTCAAAAGATCCACCAGTGTGCGTGATGAGCGGATACGCTCCAGCGCCAGCACGTCTTTCAGCAGATAGGAACCGGAAAGTTCCTCCAGCAGTTCGATCTTTTCCTTTCTTCCTTCGGTTACGATAATTTCCGGGTATGAGCCGTAGATCAGAAACTCCTCCAGTCGTTGGCGCAGGTCGTATTTGTTGCACGTCTGTTTCAACTCCATCTGGCCGATTGGAAAAAGGGTAAGTGTTCGTTTCCGCCCGGTAAGCGGTTCTCCGATCGCCCCCGCCAGATCGAAGGATGAAGATCCGGTGGCAATGATCCGTAGATTGGGGAGATGGTCGACCAGGATCTTCAGTCCCATGCCGATGCCGACAATTTCTTGGGCCTCGTCAATGGCCACCAGATCGAATCCTTCGGCAAATGAGACAATCTGCTTCAGATCACCCGAGCCGAGCAGATGGCGGATTCGGACATCATCCCCCGTTTCCAGCCGGAAGCGCAGCCCACAGGAAGCAAGATACGATTTGAGAAGGGTCGTTTTTCCGGCTCTGCGGGGACCGTATATGATCAACGCTTTGCCGGGAACGACAGAAGACTCAAGTTTTACAGCCCGATCTATAAATATCGTCATAGGAATTCCATAAATTTATATGAATTTATGGAATTATATCCCTGATATTTTGCTTTCGCAACCCTTAATCCAGAAAATTACTTTAAAAGTCCTGTTTTAATATAAGGGACTTGGAAGCTTCCAATAGACCGTTGATTCAGGCAGATCGGCTCGGTCTTTCAAACGGTGTCAATGATCACCCGATTATTTGCTCTACCGATAGAAGGGTGATCATGTCATGGATGGTCTCTGATTGCTTGCTGTGTTCAGGCGCTTTCAATCCGGCAGGGCACAAACCGGTGGATGGGCGTTCCCAGCGGATCCCGGTGCGTATTTTTTGTCAGGTGATTGACATTGATGCCGTAAACCGCATCGTCATAGATCAGGCCGAATCCATGGGGAATCAGAACGGTTCCTGATCGGACCTGGGTGCTTGACCTGGAGTTCACCGACCGCGCTGCCGGCTTCCGTGACGACCCTGACCGACTGGCCGTCTGTGAGACCCAGCGTACCGGCATCATCCGGGTTGATGGCAATGGTGCAGGCCCGTTTCCCCTTGTTCCATTCCGGGTTTCGCATCAGGGTGTTTATGTTGGTGTCCATGTGCCTTCCGGCATTAAGAATGAATGGGAAAATCGGACGGCATTTTCAGGCCCTCGGCTTCGCTGACCGCATTCAGGTTTTTGGCCTGATCTGCCAGTTCGGGAATGAACACCTCGATTTTTCCGGATGGCGTGCGAATGGCCGCCCAGTTGTCGGCGATATCGGCTTTTCCGACCCACAGTCCCTGAGGAGTATCCAGAAGGGCCTGGAATATCCGGTCCCCCTGGTCCAGGCCCGTTTGAAAGCCGGCACGGGCGGCGTTTTTTCGAAAGGTTTTCGGCGCGGTCATCAGCATTCCCCACGAAGCGGCCAGTGCGGCGCTGTCCCACACGCGGCCCAGGGTTTTTGCCAGCACAAACGGCATCCGGCGCTGCACATCCGGCGTTTTGCCTGCCCATTCCATTAAATGCATGCCAAAAGTGAGGCGATCGCCTTCAGCGGCTTTCTGAATATGATCCGGAATATCCGGAATCAGGCCCAGCCGGTCCGCCAGCAGCGTAAAAATCTGCGAGGCTTCCAGGCAGTGCCGCGGCGGTTTGACCACGGGTCTTCGCAGCTGAAAAAAAACATCCGGAAAGGTCCAGGGGAAAAAAGTGCCGTCCCAGGCTTCATAGTAGGACCGGCAGGGCAGCACATAATGGGCCCGCCGCGCGGTTTCGCTCATGACCATGTCGTTGACCACCAGAAGATCCAGCCGGTCAAACGCCTTTTCAAATGCCTGGGTGTCGGCATAGGAGCGGAGCGGGTTGCAGGCGCTGACCAGAACGGCCCGAAGGCGATCCGGACGGTCGGATAGGATTTCCTCGGGCATGACATTGGGCGGAAATGATCCGGCCGCTGCCGGCGGCATGGCGGTTTCAACCGTCCGCCAGATTTCGGGGTCCGCGTTCATCCGCATGAAATCCCATGGGCATGACCATGCCGGGGATGACGTTGCCGCCCCGGACGCAGAATCTGCCGCAGATGGCTCCCAGAATATTCATCAGATAGGAATTCAGCGTGCTGTGGCGTCCCATGTAAATCCCCAGGTCCGGATGCATGCACCATTGCTTTGTCGTCATCAGGCGGCACACCTGGTGAACCAGGGAATAATCGAGCTGGCAAACGTCAAGGGCCGCGCGGCTGTCGAAATCGGCGAACCAGGGTTTGATCCGCTGCCAGTCGGCCACGTATTGCGTGATATAGCCGGATGCTTCCCATCCTTCATTGACGATGATGGCGATCATTGCCTTGGCAAGAAGGGCGTCGGTGCCGGGCCGCACCGCAAGATGAATGTCGGCGATGGCGGCTGTTTCGCTTTTTCGGGGATCGATCACCACCAGCAGCCGATCCGGGTCTTTGCTGAACCCGGTGAGTGTTTTGCGGGCCTGCGGCATCTGGTGGCTCATCATGCCGTTCCAGCCCCAGCCAACCAGCATTTCGGCGGCATGCTCATCCGGAATGGCGATGTTGTACTGTTTGCCCAGCATGCGTCCCAATACCCACCAGATGCCGCTGAATTCCTGGCCGGCGGACGAATAATAATACTGGGAACCCATGGCCCGAAGCAGGCCGATGCCGAACGAGGCTTCAAAATGACCGCCCTGGGAGCTGCCGCCCATGTATGCCAGGCATCGCGGGCCATATTGATCGACCAGATTCCGCAGTTTGTCCGCAATTTCATCTATGGCCTGGTTCCAGGAAATTTCCTGAAATCCGTTCCCCGCGCGTTTCAGCGGAACGGTCAGCCGGTCCTTGGGATACTGGTGATAGGTAATATTCAGCCCTTTGCGGCAGACATATCCCTGACTCCGCGGGTTGTCTTTGTCCGGCCGGACCCGAATGATCCGGTCATTGTCAACCAGGACTTCCAGTCCGCAGTTCTGGGCGCATAATACGCATCCGGTTTTATGCCAGGTTTCCATAATGCCTCCAGATTGGCTGTTTCCGCCAAGGCGATCGGATTTTCAGTCAACTACCTGCCCTGTGCCGCCGTCACGTGCGCGCCGGTCAACCGGCAGGCCCGGAATTTGGCCGCGGCCAGGTAAAAAGAGATATCAAACCCCGGTATCGCGCGCTTCATCCCGCAGCACGCGCCGGAGAACCTTGCCCACCGGCGAAGTGGGCAGGCTTTCCCGGAATTCAATGGATTTGGGGCGTTTGTATCCAGCCAGCTTGTCCTTGCAGAATTCCATGATTTCCGCCTCGGTTACGGTTTCTCCGGGCAGAAGCTGAATGAAGGCCTTGACCGATTCACCGCTGCGGGGGTCGGGGATGCCGACCACGGCCACGTTTGCAATCTTGGGGTGGGTGTAGAGGACTTCCTCGACTTCCCTCGGATAACAGTTGAATCCGCCGACCAGGATCAGATCCTTTTTCCGATCCGTGATGATGATATACCCTTCCGGATCAATGTGGCCGACATCGCCGGTCAGAAAAAATCTCTTTCCTTCGATTTCCCGGAAAACAGCCGAATTCTCAAGGGGCTTATTCCAGTAACCGGCCATGACCTGTGGTCCGCTGATCGCAATTTCACCATCCTCGCCTTGGGCCAGTTCCGTTAAGCCGGTTTTGGAATCAACGATTTTGATATCGGTATTGGGCATCGGAAAGCCGACCGAGCCGAATTTCCGGTCCGTGGTGTTGCTGGGATTGACGGAGGCGACCGGCGCTGTTTCGCTGAGGCCGTACCCTTCAAAAATAATGCATCCGGTCTTGGCCTCAAATTTTTTGGCAACCTCAACCGGTAGCGGGGCGCCACCGGAAACGCAGCATTTAATGGAAGTGAGATCAAACTGATCCAGCAGCGGATGGTTGGTAAAGGCGATAAAAATCGTGGGAACGGCAATGACCATTGTGGTTTTGTATTTCTGGACGGCTTTCAGCACCTCGGTGAAGGGAGGGTTTCCGGCCCGTGGATCCGGAATGCAGACCAGGCTGCTGGCGCTGGCGCAGGCCCCTAGAAGGCAGAGCGTCAGGCCGAAACTGTGATACCAGGGCAGCACGCCCAGATAACAATGAAATCCGCCGAAACGGATCTTTTCGGGCGGGCCGCCGGGTTCATGGGGAAACCGTGACCATTCAAAGACGGCCATGGATGTCAAAAACAAAATTGGCATGGGTCAGGGCCGCGCCTTTGGGAACGCCGGTGGTGCCGCCCGTATAGATGATCAGCGCCAGGTCCTTTGTGGGATCGATCTCGACACTTGGCGCTTGAGGCGATGCCGCGGCCACGACATCGTCAAAAAAAAGATGGCCCGGCGCGTAACTGCCTGCCTTGGGGATCTTTCCCAGAAGACCGCCCAGAAAACCCTTTGATCGGCGGCAGGTAGGACTTGACGTTGCAGATGACAACCGATTCAACTTCGGTTCCTTCAATGGCCTTGACCGCCGTTGGATAAAACTGCGGATGGTCCATGACAAACACCATTTTGGCGCCGGCATCCTTGAGCTGGTAATTCAACTCGCTGGCCGTATAGACGGGGTTGCAGGTCACGCAGACGGCCCCTGCCTTCAGAATCCCAAAAAAAATCGCCGGGTAATGGGGAAGATTGGGAAGGAAAATCGCCACCCGATCCCCTTTTTTGATGCCTCTGGAAGCAATGAAACTGGCCAGGCGGTCTGCCGTATCCTTGACCTGGGCATAGGTGCGCTTCCCATCGCTGAATATCGTATAGGTCTGGTTGGGAAAATCGCGGGCTGCATCGTCCAGAAAGGAAAACAGCGGTTTTTCAAAACCGGAAATCTCGCGTAGAACATCTTTTGGCCAGCGGGTCGTGGGCCAGGGGGGTAGTGCCATGGGGTCAGCCTCCTGTTCTGCGTTGTGAAGAGATGATTAAGGATCCAATAATTTCTGAAAAAAGGATTTTTCAGGTTGCGGTGTCTGTAAATCCGGGTCAAAAATATATCCGATGGATCTCAGGCTTTTGAAGTATAGCGGTTTCCTTGGATTTTCCTCAAAATACTTTCGAAGCCGGACAATAAAATTATCAACGGTCCGCGTTGTGGTTTCACGGGTATAGCCCCATCCGATTTCCAGAAGCCTGTCCCGGGACAGGGGCTTGCCCTTGTTGGCAATAAACAGCTTGAGAAGCTTTATCTCCTGTTCGGTCAGATGAATGGTTCCTTTGGGGGTGTCGGCAGCGGCGGTTTCAAAGTCGATCCGGTTGTTGCCGAACTCGAAATATTTTGGAAGAGATGAAAAACCGGAGACTGCTTCAGACGACTGCTGCTGATTCCAGGATGAGCGGGTCAGCAGCCGATCGATTCTCAGCAGGAATTCTTCCAGATCAAAGGGCTTGCTCAGATAGTCATCCACACCGAATGACAGTCCTTTAATCTTGTCTTCGGGTGCGGCTTTGGCCGAAAGGATGAGAATGGGCAGTTGTTCGTCCACGAGCCGAATATTCTGCAGCACGGAAAGCCCGTCGATGCCCGGAAGCATGATGTCCAGCACAATCAGGCTGGGCCGCCATTCCTTCCATTCCTGAAGTCCCGCGAATCCGTTGGCGGCGATCCGGACGGAGTATCCCTGAAGCGAAAGATTGAGTTTTAACCCTTCAGCAATGTGTTCATCATCTTCGATGACCAGAATGCGATATTTTCCGGAGGTTTCCATATGTTGATCCATGCAGGGAAAGGCGCCTCAGGCTGAGGCTTTGTATGGCAGAATTACCGTAAAAACCGAGCCTTTTCCGATTCCCTGACTTTTTGCGATGATTTTTCCCTTGTGAATCCGGACAATGGTATCCACAAGGTACAGGCCGAGCCCGCTTCCCTTGGCGGTCATGTCGTCGGACTTTCCCACCTGATAGAACTTGCGAAATATCTTCCTGATTTCCGATTTCTCCAATCCGATGCCGTTGTCGGCAAAATGAAGGTATATTTTATTGGATCGATGCTCAATCGTGATGTCAATTTCAGGTATATCAGAGGTATTGTATTTTAAGGCATTGGTCAAGAGATTCATCAACAGCATTTCAAATAATGAAGGGTTCAGCCGGTAATCATACGACCTGCCGGATGGGTGATGGAAACGAATGTGGCTTTTTCGAAACTGATCCGCGTGGTTGAGAAGAAACCGTTCGATTTCCGTTACGATGTTCAGGGTGAGAAATTCCCCGCCATAGCTCCGGCTTTCAATTTTGGCGATGTTCAGAATCCGGTTGATGGTGTTCGACAAGCGGGCCACATCCTGGGTCATGTAACGGATGTATTTGATCTGATCCTCGTTGTAAAGTTGATATTTTAATGCCGTATCCAGATACAGTCTCAATGAGGTTACCGGTGTTTTCAGTTCATGGGTAAAATTGTTGATGAAATTCTGCTGAAGCCGGTAGAGCTGATATATTTTTTGCTGATAGACAAAGATGATGAGTATTCCGATTGAAATGATGCCGACCAGAAGCGAAAGCACGAGGATCACGATCCAGGTGCGGGATTCCAGAACCTGCCTGCGATCCAGGTCGAATCGCTGCAGCATGTCCGAAAGAACCGTATTCACTTCCATATACCAGTAGATATACAGAAAAAGGGACACCGCCAGCGCTACCGTGGAAAGAATGAAGATGAATATGGGGTGAAGATACCATCTGGATTGAGACATGATGTCAACTGTCAGAAATTTTGAGGGTTATTCTTGATTATTTTCAACTTCCTATAATAGCCGCTTGATGATGTCAACTTGCAATTCAGGCAGGAATATCCGGCGGTTTTTGTAAAACTTTTGTAACCTGTCAAATTCATTCTGTTATTTCAGTTCATGAATCACTACAATAAAAACATGGCATGAGCCGATTTGAAACGGGTCGTCAACGATAATCTATGGACAACTTGTCGAAAGGAATCCGATATGCTCAAATACCTGCCTGGCCCAGTTCGTGGGTGTATATCCTTTCTGCTGTATCTTTTGAATACCATTCTGCTTACAATCCCGCTGCTGATCATTGCGGTATTCAAGTTCGCTGATTCCCGTCGGGATATGGCGAAAGCGCTGCGATGCGGTCATTAACTGGATAGCCGGATCATGGATAGCGATCAATAACTGGAACATTCGGCTGACAAACCCTGCCAGGTGGGATGTTCAGGGAATTGATGCGCTTAATAAAAAGGGTTGGTACATGGTCGTGGCCAACCATCAATCCTGGCTGGATATTCTGGTGCTTCAGAAGATTTTTCATGGAAAGATCCCTTTTTTGAAGTTTTTTTTAAAAAAAGAGCTGATATGGGTCCCTTTTCTGGGTCTGGCATGGTGGGCCCTGGATTTTCCGTTCATGAAACGATATACAAAATCATTTTTGAAAAAACATCCGCATCTGAAAGGAAAGGATCTGGAAATCACGCAAAAAGCCTGTGAAAAATTTAAAACCATGCCCGTTTCGGTCATGAATTTTCTGGAAGGCACCCGTTTTACGCCCGAGAAGCACCGCAGGCAGCAGTCGCCTTTCGTTCATTTGCTGAAACCCAAAGCCGGCGGAATTGCTTTTGTCCTGGCAGCCATGGGAGAGCAGATGCATCAGATGCTGAATGTAACCATTGCCTATCCGGAGGGCGCCAGAAATTTCTGGCAGTTTCTTTGCGGGAATGTCAGAGAAATCCGGGTGCGTGTGGAATCGCTCCCCATTGATCCGGAACTGGTCGGAGACTATTTTACGAACAAGAAGTTTCGCGTTACGTTTCAGAATCACTTGAACGTGATGTGGGCAGAAAAAGATGCCCTGCTTGCCACCTTGATGTACCAGCCCGTTGTGTCTCATGTCCCTGCATCCGAAGCGGAGAATGCCGAAGGCGCTGGCATCTGCCGTAAAATGAATCCGGATATGCTTCATTCCTGATGCTGTCATGAATCATTGCGATCCGCTGTCGGTTGTAAATCCATGCGCCGGGGCCTGTGTATTTTTCCTGATTGACAATGTGTGATATTTTATCTATTGTAGCCAACAGTGGACTTTGGTCGTTCCCATCACGTATTCTGACAAAACGGCCTGAACGGTGTCACGGTGACTAAGCTGACGGTCCCGCAAAGGTCGAACGAAGTGATCGCCTTGATGGGTAAGAGAAATCGAGCCATCATGTTTTTTCAGCACAACGCGCATGAACGTGACTTGCTGGATTTGCTTGGCACTTTCATACGAACAGACCCTGACAACAAGAAAAGGATCAAACCATGCGTTTTCATAACAGACGAAATGCGTTGATCGCTGGCTGCCTGGGGCTCTGCATTTTGATATTATCAGCCTGTTCCATGCCCGGTCAGCGGGTTGAACCGCCGCGGATCACCCTTTCCTCCATTAAGATTCAGGATATTAACCTCTTTGAAGCCGTGCTTCACATTGAGGTGCGGGTCGTAAACCCGCAGGATGCGTCCTATGACATTAAAGGCATAGACTGCATGCTGGATCTGGACCAGGTCAAGCTGGCATCCGGTGTTTCCAATACGCCGACCCATATCCCTTCGCTTGAATCCGCCGTTATTCCCTTGACCATTTATTCTTCGGTCGAAGACATGACAAAATGTTTGAAAGAACTTAAAGGCAAAGATAAAATCAATTATAATATCAAGGGAAAACTGCATCTTGCCGGAGGGTTTTTAAAACCGTCCATGATCGCGTTCAATACCGATGGCCAGATTTCTCTGCAGGGGTTGAAAGATTTGAAATTATAAACCCGTTGTCGATTCCGGGCCCGAATTCGGGTCTTTCTGACTCGATCAGTTGTTTTACAGCCTCCAGCAGCGGAGACTTCAGCGGACGCCACTTGGGTTTTATCGCCTTGTCTTCCTGCCATTCAAATTCTACAGCCTCCAGCCGTTCCGGAATCACCCGCTCCCCTTGCTGGCCGTATGTCGTTTGCGGATAATACTCTATCCAGAGCATTCGGGACGGATCGATGTTGAACTCATTTGTCACGCAGGTTGCGATGTGGCTCGTGCAGCTTCGAATGGTCATCTTGCTTTCCGGAACATCCGTAATCACGACAATAATGGGTTTCAGAAAAGAGATCCCCTTTGCCGTCTGATCTTTTCTGAGGTCAAAAATCCGCAGCCTGCATTTCCCATTTCCCAGTCGCAGTTTTCCACCCCATCCATCCCATGAATAGATATTGTCATATGTCAGCATAATCATCCTCGAATGTAGAAGTCAGCGGACAGAAGTCAGGAGTCTGCGTCTGGCCGGACTTCAAAACTTGTTGATTCATTGTTAATGAGATTGCCCAAACAATTGCTGAGCGCAACAAATTCCGCAATGGAAAGCGTTTCCGCCCGGCGGGACGGGACAATGAATGCGCATTCCAATGCCTTTTCGGCAAGTTGACCGGATATTTCCAGGCTGCTCGATGAAAGCGCATTTTTCAGGGTTTTCCGGCGCTTTCCAAAAGAAGCCTGAATCACCCGGGACAGAAAGACTTCATCATCGGCCGGCCAGGGCGGATGGGTTTTAAACCGGATTTCAACAACCTCTGAATCCACCTTGGGCTTGGGAAAAAACAGATGCGATTTTACGGTGGCGAGGGTGCTGACATCCGCGCAGTATTTCAGCATCACCGTAATGCGGCCATAATCCTTGACGCCTGGTTCCGAGGTGATGCGTTCGGCCAGCTCTTTTTGAAACATGAGAATGGCGCGGGAAACGGCCTTTCGGTTTTGAATCAGTTGAATCAATACCTGGGATGAAATATTGTAGGGCAAATTTCCCATGACAACAAGCGGATGGCCTGCCTGATCGGCGATTTCATTCACATTGACCTTCAGGATGTCATTTTCGATAATCGTCACGTGGGATAATTGGCTGCCGGCGATCATGGATTTGAGAATTGCGGCGATCCGATGGTCTTTTTCAATGGCAATGACTTGCCGGGCGCATCTGGCAAGCGGGAATGTCAGTGCACCGAGGCCCGGTCCAATTTCAAGAACGGTATCGGAGGCGCAGATCCGGGCGCGCGAAACAATCATTTCCGCAGTTGAAGGATCTGATAAAAAATTCTGGCCCAACTGCTTTTTAGCCTGAAGATCCATACTGCTTAAAAGGGTTCGTGGAGATGTCATGTCGCCTTCCATTTGATTGCTTAACGATTCAAATCATATCACTAACGGGATAGAATGCAATTCGTAAATTCATCAAATCTCTCCAATAGGGAATTTAACGTCAATCGTCTGCCTATTCGGTTGGATGAATTCTTGACATTACACCGCCGTTTTTATAAATAACCCTAACTTTATGTTTTTTTCATGTTTTGAACCGAAGGAATCGGCAGGAGTCTAACCCGTTTCGTCAAATCAGAAAGGAGAACCGCATGAATATTTTGTTTTTTGGACCGAATGGCAGTGGCAAGGGAACCCAGGGCGCAATTTTGAAGGACAAGTACAACACCCCCCATATCGAGTCCGGGGCTATTTTTCGGGAGAATATCGGAAAAGGAACTGAACTGGGCGCCAAGGCCAAGGCCTATATTGACAAAGGAGATCTGGTTCCGGATGACATCACCATTCCCATGATTCTCGACCGCATGAAACAGGCGGATTGCAAGAATGGATGGCTTCTGGATGGTTTTCCGAGAAATAAAAATCAGGCCATCAAGCTGGATGAGGCGCTCAAGGCCGCGGGACTGGCCCTGGATATCGTGATTGAAATCCTTCTGGATCGCGAAACCGCCAAAAACAGAATCATGGGGCGAAGGCTGTGCGTCAAGGACAACAATCATCCGAACAATATTTATATTGACGCCATCATGCCCAAAGACGGCAAATGCCGGGTTTGCGGCGGCGAGCTGAAAACCCGCGCCGATGATCAGGATGAAGCCGCCATCGGCAAACGCCATGACATTTATTACAATACCGTGGATGGTACGCTGGCATCGGCCTATTATTTCAGGGATCTGGCTGCTGCGGGAAAAGGCATTCGTTACATTACTCTGGATGGAAAACCCAGCGTTAAGGAAGTGGCGGCCGAACTGATTTCCAAGCTGTAAGTTCTCGGAATTTTCAGTCCCCCTGCATTTTTCTGGAAATTCGATAATTTTTTATCGAATTTTCTTGAAAAAATATTGTTTTTTGGGTATTATCTAAAAATATATGAAAGAAATGAACCACCGCTGATATCAAACGCAGGAAATCGGGTGGTAAAGAAGGGGGCGAAAAAGGTGAAGGAAATTCAGGTCAAGGTTTTTGATAACGATCTGGAAAAGGCCATGCGTATTTTGAAAAAGAAGATTCAGAACGATGGACTTTTCAAGCGACTCAAGCTTAAAAAAAGTTATGAAAAACCAAGCGAATACAAACGGCGCAAACAGCGTGAAGCCATCAGAAGACAGCGAATTGCTGCTTCCAGAAGTAAGGCTTCCAGATAGCATTTACCCCAAGGAATAATCCATAGGCCCGGTAAAAATTCATTTTTGCCGGGCTTTTTTGTGCCTATGAAATCAAACCCTCCCGCAACTTATTCGGATTGCCTGAAGTCCATGTACGGTCTTCGCCGATTCGGCATTAAACTCGGCCTGTCGACCATTCAGCAGATTCTGTCCGGGACTCGGCAACCCGCAGCATCGTTATGCCTGCATTCATGTGGCCGGAACCAACGGAAAAGGGTCCGTGGCATCTTTTCTTGCCGCGATTCTTAAGGCATCCGGTTACAAGGTGGGGCTTTACACGTCTCCGCACCTGGTGCGGTTCAATGAACGGATATGCGTCAACAATGCAGCAGATTTCCGACGAAAACGTGGTTTCCGCCTACCGGGCAGTGACCGATGTACATGGCGGCGACCGGGAGCCTACATTTTTTGAATATACCACGGCCATGGCCCTGTATGAATTCGGCAGACAGGCGGTGGACTGGGCAGTGATAGAAACCGGAATGGGGGGAAGGCTGGATGCCACCAATGTCCTTCAGCCCGTGGTTTCGATCATTACCAATGTGTCCCTGGAACATCAGGGGTATCTGGGAAAGACCCTTGCGGAAATTGCCGGAGAAAAAGGCGGGATCATCAAGCGCAATACCCCGGTTGTTACGGCCGTTTCCCAGCCTTCAGCCATTTCTGTTCTGGAGAATCTGGCATCAGAGCTGTCTGCGCCGCTGTTTCGGCTGAAAAAGGATTTCAGGGTTCGAAGAAATGCCGATCACACCTTTTCCTATTATGGGCTGGATCATGTATGGCGGGGCATTACCACCAGCCTGACCGGGAGTCATCAGGTGGAGAACGCAGCGCTGGTTCTGGCTGCCTGTGAGCTTCTTAACCGGAGCAACACGAGCATTTCCATAGAGCATATTCAGACCGGTCTGGACAATACCCGCTGGCCAGGGCGCCTGGAAGTGGTTTCCGACCATCCGATGATTATTCTGGACGGAGCCCATAATCTGAATGCCTCCAAAGAGCTGGCAAAATATCTGAGGACGGAGCTTAAAGGCCGCAGAATCACCCTCATCATCGGCATTCTGGAGGATAAGCCCTATGCCGCCATCCTTGAGCACCTGCTTCCCGCATGTTCCCGGGTGATCCTGACAAGCCCTAAAATTGACCGGGCATTGCCTGTTGACACCCTGTATCCGATTGCAGCCGCCATAACGGCTGATGTTCAGAAGATTCCGGACGTTTCCCGCGCCATCGCCTTTGCCGTTCAAAATGCGCGGCCGGAAGAGGTGATCTGCGTGGCCGGGTCGCTGTATGTCGTGGGCGAAGCCAAAGCCTTTTCTGAATCAATCCAAAGAAGGTGTTCAGTACATGTAACGAGTCGGGATAATGATAATGAGCTTGTTGAGCGGCTTTCATATCACTTGACTTATTCTTCCGGTTCATTTAGTATCCCGAACATAAGCGGATAAACGTCTTGTCACGGCTTATGCTTAATTTGTTTCTGCGCCCGTGGCCCAGGGGATAGGGCGTCAGCCTCCGGAGCTGAAGACCGCTGGTTCAAGTCCAGCCGGGCGTACCAATAGAAAATCAAAGGGTTACCTTAAAAAAGGTAGCCCTTTTTTGTTGGTAATAAAGTAGTTTCCAACCCTTTTTTCCCATCCCAATCACCCGCGCCGCTGGCGCATCCTCCCGCGAAGCGTTATTGACAATCGCAAATCCGGACAGTATACTACAGTAAAAAAGTAAAGGGGTAAAACAATGCGAATCAGCAGCAAAAGACAGATATCAATTCCAAAGCATGTCATGACAGCCATGAATCTTGAACCCGGCGATGAAATCGACATCCGGGTTGAAAACGGCACCGCCTATCTTATTCCCATTGCCACGATTAAGATACCCAGGGACCAGGCCTGGTTCTGGACAAAGGAATGGCAGGAAAAAGAGAGGGAAGCCGATGCCGACATCGCCGAAGGAAATGTCCGGGATTTTGAAAGTCTTGAAGCTCTTTTGAAAGATCTGCACAGTGATCATTAGAAGGACAAACGCATTTCTAAAGGATTACAGGAAACTACCCTCCGAAATCCGGGATCGCGTCGATAAACAGTTGCACTTGCTGTTTGAGAATTTTCGCCATCCGTCACTGAGACTGAAGAAACTGGGAGGAACGGATAAATTTGAAATCCGCATCAGCAAAGGTTACCGCCTGACTTTGCGACTTGAAAACAACCAGATCGAACTGCGGCGTGTCGGCACTCACGACATCCTGAAAGATGAAGGATGACATCCATTCATCCCTTTTCCCATCACCCATCATCTGCTTTTTTTGCCCCTAACCCGCTTTATTCCTCTACAGGTTAAATGACGCCAAAATCCCCGCCCCAAACAAAAAAAGCCGCACCATGATCAACACGGTAACGGCTCGGTTGAATGGCCGGCGGATGTGAAGTTGCCGGCTTTCCGCGCGCCTGCGGCTATCCGGGATAGCCGTAGGCCCTGGCCTCATAGTCGCCGGGCCGGTCTTCCCGGCGGTTGATCACAAAGCCCAGGAATTTTTCCCTGGGGAGCATCTCAAGGGCCCTTTCAACATCTTCCATGGTGGTGCGGCCGTACTGCACCACGAAAACAATGCCGTCCACAAGGGAGGAAACGGTCATCGCGTCCGATCCGCAGAGAAGGGGAGGGGCGTCGAAGAACACGTAGCGTTCCGGATAGCGGGTTTTCATGTCCCAGAAAAGTTCCTTCATTTTCGGCGAACCCAGCAGCTCGGCGCTTTCCAGGAGGGTCCGGCCCCCGGAAATCAGGGTGAATTTCTCGATGCCCGGCCACATCATGACCTCGTTCATCGGCACATTATTCAGCAGATAATCGATCAGCCCCTTGCGGCTGTCGATGCCCAGCACCTTGTGGACGTTCTGTTTTCTCAGGTCGCAGTCCACCAGCAGAACGGTCTGGCTGAATTCCCGGGCAAATGTCATGCTCAGGTTGATCGCGGTCAGCGTTTTCCCCTCGCCGGGCATGGCGCTGGTGACCATGATCGTGTTCCAGCCCTTTTCCCGGGTCAGCTTCAGAATCTTGGTGCGCAGCACCTTGTAGGCTTCCAGGTCCGGATATCCCGGCAGCGCGGCGATGCACCGGTTTTCCGCGATAAAATGAGGATCCAGCCGGACCGGCTGCGACGCATCATAGGACGGGCAGACCCAGCCGGTCATTTCCCATTTTTTCCCGCGCGTCATCGGCCGTATTTTATCCCGGATATTCCCGCGCATCTCCGGCTGTACCGTCTGAACCGTTTCAGGCTTTCGCTTCCCAAACATCTTCTGTCTCCCTTATTCGACGAAGCGCCTCAAAATCTTCGCCCACAATACATCCAGATCCATCACGTAAAAATGAAACGCCGCCACGGCCCCGATCAGCACGTCCACCAGGATGAAAACCGCCCCGGCGCGCTTGTAGCGCGTCTGCCTGCGGTCTTTCCAGGTGATGATTTCCGGAATGCTGCCCAGGACCGGCAGGGACGTCTGTCTGGCCAGGGCCCTGCCGCTCCGGATCGACTGGTCCGAGAATTCCCGGATCGCGGCCGTTCCGACCCCTGCGCCGATCCCCAGCACCAGCCCGATCAGCAGAATGGCCGGAATATTGGGCTTGACCGGTTTTTCCGGCAGCCGGGCCGGGTCGATCAGGTTGAACCGCTCCCCCATCTGCTCTTTTTCCAGGCCCTTGGAAACCTTGGCCTCCATGGACTTTCGCATCAGATCGTCGTATTTGGCCTGCAGGTTGTTTCGCTCCGACATCAGCCCCTTGTAGGTCTCGTCCACCTTGGGCGTGTTCTCGACGCGCTTGCGGTATTCGTCCCGCTTCCGGCGCATCTCCTCGATCTGCCGCTTGACGGATTCGATCTCGGACTGGGCGCCGGCAAGCTGCGAGGCCAGGTTCACGTATGCCGGGTTGTCGGGTTTTTCCGGGCTTCTGGCGGACGGGTACCCCAGGCGCTCCTCGAGGCTGGCGATTTCCGACCGGGTCTTGATCACATCCGGATACTGGTCCGAATACCGGCTCTCGAGCTGCACCAGCCTGGCCTTCAATTCCTTTAAAAGGGCCTTGTCCTGGCTGTCGGTTTCCGTGGGCATGCTGGCCAGCTGGCTCTGCAGATAGCTCTCCTTTTCCCTCAGGGTGCGGAGCTGGTCGTTCATCTGGTCCATGTCCCGCTCGGTCCGCTCCAGGCTCTGGAGATTGATCTGGAGCAGTTCCGGCAGCGCGTCCATGTTTTTTTTCTTGAAGGCCGAAACGCTCGTGTCGATCGCGGCGAGCTGGTCTTTCAGGTCCTGGGCCTCGTCCTCCAGGAATTTGAAGGTGCCCGCGCTCTGCTGCTCCCGGACCTTGAGGTTTTCCTCCAGATACAGCGAGGTCAGGACCCCGGCCACCTGCTGAACGAGTTCGGGCTTGGGCCCGTCGTAGGACAGGCTGAAGGCGATGGTGGCCGCGGACGGCCTGCCGGTGCGGTTGTCCACGACATCGGCGCTGATCGTCTTGAACGCGATGTCCTTTCGCATCTTGCCGATGATTTCCTCGGTCGTCTTTTTCTGCCGCAATTCCGGATAAAGGTCGAACCGCTTGACGATTTCCAGGAGTTTGCCGGATATCATCACCCGCTGGTTGATCGTCTGCAGGCGCTGGTCCGCAAAGCCCGTGACCGTGGAGGCCACGAATTCGCGCGGGATTTCCTGCTCCTCGATCAGAATCGTGGAAGTGGCCCGGTACGTGGGCGGCCAGCTAAAGGCCGCGATCGCCGCGGCCGCAAACACCAGCACCGCCGGAATCACCAGACTCCACTTGCGCCGCCGGATGATCGCTACATAGTCCTGAATCGAAATAAGCTCTTCTTGCATAGATTCCTGTTTTATTATAAACTTAAAACCTCCACCTCTGGTGGAGGACCCGGATAGGTTCTACCGATCCGGGGTGAAATGACGAGGTTCACTTTTGCCCATCCGAAAGATTTATTTAATGAGGAGAACTCCGTTGATTTTTTCGTGAGATTATGGACTACAAGAAGGCAACGGATCTCCACTTTTGGACAATAGCGTATTTTTGTAAGAACACTTGGCTTGGATGAAAAATTCATATGGAAATGTTTCCGAGAACAAGAAAACATTGACAAAATGCGATTGGTATTGGGTTTATAATAAATTTCAGCCCCAGCGGGGCTTTCCCAATGTCAATGCCCCCCTATGGGGGGCTTCCTGAAGCCACCCGCTCTGCGGGTGGAGATTCACTTTTGATTTGGGGACGATCAATGCTTACAGTACTCCATTTACTATATAACAAACTTATCCCTACAACGATAAATAAATATTGATAGATAACAAATATTCTGCTACATTTTCGAAAACAAAATCGAAAGGAGGCAGACATGTTACCTGATTGTAGAATTGCCGATGATCCATATTTAATCCCAAAGTTTGATATAACTGTTAATGACCTTGAGGGCATTGTTGATGAATTAAGGGGATTCCACGAGCAATTTAATGAGTGCTTTTTAAGAAGCGAGCCCAGAGAGAATTTTTTCTACTATATGGTGGGCCAGCTCAGTCCCCTTGAAAGAAAATCCATTGAACCGATTGCATTGAATATAGAAAATGCCAAGGTTCGCGCCATGCAGTTTTTCGTCAGTGACGCATATTGGGATGAAAATAAAATTTTATCAAAATATCATAGTATGGTTAAAGAGGATATGGGCGAACCGGATGGCGTATTGATTTTTGATGAATCCGGGATGGTTAAAAAAGGAAACGAATCTGCAGGGGTAGCCAGACAGTATTGTGGTAACATTGGTAAAGTTGAAAATTGCCAGGTCGGTGTTTATGTCGGTTATGCAACCCGGCACGGTTATTGTTTATTGGGGTCCCGATTATATGTACCGGAAATCTGGTTTTCTGACGAATACGCAGGAAGAAGAAAGCGTTGTCGATTCCCGGCCGATCTAACATTTAAAACAAAGCCCCAAATTGCAGCGGAATTGTTGGAAGAAATAGCACAATCGGGTCAAATACCATTTCGATATGTCGTTGCGGATTCAGTTTATGGAAACAGTCCGGAATTTCGCAAAGCGGTTGAAAGCATACCGGATGTAGCCTACCTTGTTGGCATGCCAAATAACACCCAATGCTGGCTCAGGAGGCCGATCACTGAAAAAAAAGAATACAAACATGGTCGTGTACGAAAAACAAAGCTGATTTTAAAAGCATCGGAAAAAGATCCTATAACATTCGATACATTTGCCAAAAGCCTGAATAAATTTTTCTGGTACCGGCGTAAAGTTTCTGAGGGTACAAAAGGTCCGATCGAATATGAATTCACAAAAAGACAGATTGTGTTGGCCCGGGATGGTCTCCCGGAAGATGATGTTTGGCTGATTATTCGTAGAACCCTGGGTGAAAATCCAATCTATTCCTACTATATAAGCAATGCCATGGGAAGCACACGGTTGAAAAGTTTTGTATGGTTAAGCGGTGTTCGCTGGGCGATAGAGCAATGTTTTGAAGAAGCTAAAACCGAACTGGGCATGGATCACTATGAGGTGAGAAAGTGGCCGGGGTGGATTCACCATATGATGACATGCATGCTGGCACATTTTTTTCTCTGGCACATAAAGGTCAGATTGGGGGAAAAAAACACCAGCTGTTACAGTGTCACAAATCCGGCTTTTGCTTAGAATTGTACTGCCCATGAAACAATTCAGCCCAAATGGAATTATCGAATTGATCAAAGGGATTCAACTGCGAAACCACAGAGCCTATATTTCGCACAGAAAAAGAAAGTTGTTAGAGGCCTCATTCCATCAATTATCGTTGTAGGGTTATAGTATTACAACTAATACAACAAATGATCCTTATATAAAAACACTGCAGCTTTCCGCCATAGACTATACTTTCACTGGAGCAGATGGCATCTCCAAACTGTATGTAACAGCCGCTGCGCAAACGATAAATTTAACTCTGGGTAATGCTAATAATATACCATATACTATCTCAGCTACCATCACGACAAAAGTCGTCCCCATCCCGGCTGCTGGATGGCTTCTTGGAACCGGGATCGTTGGCCTTTTCGGGATCCGGCGGAAGTTCCGCTCGTCACAGAGAACTTGATAGTGATAGGCACATAAGACGATACTTGCTTAATTAAAATTAATTAAAAGGAAAAGCCAGTGACAGAAAAAGATGCCCATTTCAAGTTTAAAAGACTGCCCATCGTATTTGCATTGTTGTTAATGTTTGCTTTACCTCATTTGTCTTTTGCTGCTGTTGCCACGCCTGAACCATATCTTGTTTTTGGAATAAATCCTACTGGTAATTCTGCCAGCTATATTGCCGGTAGTTCTCTTATTGTTTCAGGCGTCGGAGTTACTGGAATAATTGGGATATGAAACACCCTTGCATAACGAAGATCCATATTCTTACGCTGGATCTCTTTCCTTTAATGCCGACGCAAATGTTTCGACATTCACCCCTACCGACCAGCTTGGAGGATATACCTTCAGCACAAATTCCGCATTCACAATTGCTGGATCAAATGGATCCCCTTCAATAACTGGCACAATAACTAGTGGCAGCATCACGCCACAGGTTATCGGCACTCATCAAGTTAAAATGAATGTGAATAATATAACGGGTGTCATTGTCCCACCTGAGTTGCAAAGTTATTATGGCTTAAACGCCGCCAGTTATGATGGTTTTATCAATTTAACAGTGGCCACGAGAACAGATGGCACTCAATATATATCTTTTGGTTATATAGAAATACGACCGGTTCCCATCCCCGCCGCCGGATGGCTTCTGGGAACAGGCATTATCGGACTTTTAGGGATCAGGAGAAAGATGCGCAGTTAAAGTCAATTCTGATTTTTGTATGACGAAAGGCAGGGTCTGCGAGGCGGATTCTGCTTTTCTTTTTTTGGGCGACGGAGAAGAATCATTGCCTTACGGTGACCTATTCATGAAAGATATCTGGATTATCGGTGCGGGTCGATTTGGCAAAAAAGCCGTATCCGCCATGAAAAAACGCTATCCGGAATCCGCCCTCACCGTGGTGGACCACTGTCCGAAAGCCTGTGAAACCATCGCTGAATCGGGTTTAACCACGGTGTGCATGGACGGCGTTTCCTATCTGAATAATTATCTGACGGAGACGGATCCGCCCGGCTGGATCATACCGGTCATACCGGTTCACCTCGCCTATGAGTGGATTCGGCTGAGGCTGTTGCCTGATATTCCGATTGTTCCGGTTGATATCCCGGAAACCATTTGCAGATCGCTTCCCAATGTCTTTCATGGAAAACCGGGAGAGATATTCGTCAGCAATGCCGATTTTGTCTGCCCGGAGAACTGCGCCGAACCCCGGGACATCTGTACCCATACCCGTCTGCCCAGAAAAGAGTCCCTGTACCAGGCGATCCGTGCGCTTTCCTGCAATGGGTTTCTGAATCTTGTCCTTCAAAGTGAGCAACTGGCGCCGGGAATCGGGGGGATTACGGCCGGGTGCATTGTTCAATGCCCTCGTTTCAGTGCGGCAGTATCCCGGATCCATTCTTCTGAGCACTGCCTGCCGGTGTCACGGGGTTGTTCAGGCATTCAGAAAAATCATCACGGAAAGGTGACGTCCGCAATTTCAGACATTGATCAAGGACCTGGCCCTTCAGGGATTTTCCTTGATTTAACCCTCGTTTTTTTTCATAATGACTCTCATGAGCTATATTTTTGACTTTCATACTGCCCGAGCCTACGAGCAGTGGGCAAAAAAACCGGAAATCAAACGGGCAGAGGCGTTTGAGCAGCGGCTGATGATGGATATGCTGAATCCGATGCGGGGGAAGTTTGTTCTGGAAGTCGGTTGCGGATCCGGGTCCGGCCTGATCCCGTTCATCGAAAAAGGTCTGCTGGTTACCGGTATTGACCCCTCTCCCTATATGCTGGATATTGCCAAGCGCCAGGTAGGCCATCGGGCGGATCTGCATCGCGGCTCTGGTGAAGATCTGCCTTTTGAAGACAATTCATTCCATTATGTCTGCCTGAATTCCACCCTGGAATTTGTGGATGACTTATGAAGCGGTCATCGAAGAAGCCTGCCGTGTGGCAAAGGACAAGATTTATATCGGAATCATGAACCGCTTTGCGATGAAAGGATATCGAAAACGCATCAATGGCGTATTGTCCGAAAACGTTCGCACTCAGTTTCAATATTTCAGTGTCGGTGAAATCAAAGGCATTTTGCGCCGGCTTCTTGGCAATGTCCCCATTGATTCGCGGGCCATCTGTCATTTTCCGGTCTCGCTGATGCGGCTGTTTTATCGCATGGAGCAATCCAGACTTCTGCAGAGCTGTCCATTCGGGGCGTATGCAGGAATTGTGGCGGTTCTGGTTCCCCGGTTCAAAACCAGGCCCCTGGCCCTGGAATACCGCCCGAAAAGGACCGCAGGCCCGGTTCCCGGATAAATCAGTCGGATACGATAGGAGGGTCCAATGGAAGCCTGTCTGTATGAACCTTGAAGGACTTGAAGGTTCAGTGCCATCTGTGCAGTCACCGGTGCGTGATTTCCGAAGGCCAGCGGGGAAAATGCTGCGTCAGGGAAAACCAGGGAGGTATTTTAAAAACGCTGGTCTATGGCAGATTGATCGCAGGCAATGTGGATCCGATCGAAAAAAAGCCTTTTTTTCACTTCATGCCCGGGAGTTTGTCCTATTCCATCGCAACGGTCGGCTGCAATTTTTCATGCCGTTTCTGTCAAAATGCCGAAATTTCTCGAATGCCCGCGGATCAGAACGGGAAAATCGCCGGAATCCGTCTGCGACGTCGTCGTCGGTTCTTGACGAAGCGCAGAAGACCGGTTGCAGAAGCATTGCATACACCTATACCGAGCCGACGGTTTTTTTTGAATTTGCATTGGATACGGCAAAACTGGCGCATGAAAAAGGGCTTCGAAACGTATTTGTGACCAACGGGTATATGACGCCGGAGGCGCTGGAGAAAATCCATCCCTATCTGGATGCCGCCAATGTGGATTTAAAGGCTTTCCGGGAAAAATTCTATAAAGAAGTTTGCGGCGCCAGCCTCAAGCCGGTTAAAAAAACCCTCTGTCTGATGAAATCAATGGGGATTCATCTTGAAATTACAACGCTGCTGATTCCGGGCATGAATGATGACCCTGTCGAACTTTCCGAAATGGCGGCTTTTATCGCCGCGGATCTCGGGCCGGACACGCCCTGGCATATCAGCCGCTTTCACCCGACATATCAACTGACCGATTGCCCGCCCACTCCGGTGAACGCCTTGATCAACGCCAGGGAAATCGGTATTCAAGCCGGCTTGAAATATGTCTATACCGGAAATGTTCCCGGCGATAATGGCGAAAACACGTATTGCCATCACTGCGGCAAGCTCCTTATCGAAAGGTGGGGATTTGCCATTCGAAAAAACCGGATTCTGGACAGCAGCTGTGAGTTCTGCAGAGCGGTGATCCCCGGAATCGAAATGTCCGGTACAGCCCATTTAGGATGATTATGACAAAAGAGAAAATCACCTTGCAGTTTATCTGGGGGATCGCCCTTTTTCTGGCAGGTATCGGCATGTTTTTCAGAATTCCCCAGGTCATGCCGCAGATCAAAGCCATTCCCCAATTTGCCGATGTTATCGGATTTATCTATTTTTGTTTTTATCTTCTGGGCATACTGCTCATTGGCGGCGGCATCAAAAAATTGACAAATACCTATAAAAAATACACCGAAATGCGTTCTCCATAAGCCCAAGGTTCATAAATCTCCATTTGCAATCCGATGCGGGGGGGATCTTATGTCATTAAGTTCCGAGAAATTCAACGGCAATGACAAAAGGCTTCAAATCTTCAGGCCGAGGTGGAATACCGCAGAAAACTTCAGGAAATTGGAAACCGGATTCATGCCGCCTCAAATCTGGATGAAATCCTGGTTCATCTGAAAGATGAAATTATCAAGCTTTTTGAAGCAGAACGTATCACCATTTATGCGATTGACCCCCAGAAAGGGGAGCTGTTTTCACGGTACAAATCCGGACATGAAATCGCCGAGATTCGAATTCCGGTATCCCCCGGCAGCATTGCCGGATTCGCCGCCTTCAAGCGGAAACTGGTTTGTATTAAAAATGTGCATGATAACAAGGAGCTTGCCGGTATTGACCCCTGTCTGCGGTTTGATGGGACCTGGGATCAAAAATCGGGTTATGCCACCCGGCAGGTTCTGGCATGCCCCATCATCCATCTGAAATATCTTCTGGGCGTGATCCAGTTGATTAACCGCAATTCCGGCGGTTTTTTCACTTCCATGGATGAGCAGTCTCATCCAGGAAATCGGCAGGATTCTTGGCATCGCATTTTTCAATCAGAAGCGGATGCTCGGCAGCCGGCATTCGAAGTTCGACTATCTCATCGAGAACGGCGTTTCTGACCGGGGATGAACTGAAAAAAGCCATTTTGGATGCGCGTCAGCCTCAATAAACCGATTGAATCGGTATTGCACAATCAGCTTAAAATTCCCAAACAAATCAATCGGCCAATCCCTGAGCCGGTTCTTCAAACTCCCTTTTGTTGAATACGACCCCGCCGCACCGGTTCCGGATGAACTGCTTTCACGCGTTAAAATGCCGTTTATGCGCCGTAATGTCTGGGTTCCGCTCAGAAATGAAGCAGGACGCATTGTCATTGCCATAGACAATCCCGCCGATCTTCAGAAGACAAATGAAATCGAGTCCATTTTTAAGAAAGACGGGCCCATACATTACTGTGTGGCACTGCAGGACGATATTTTTCAGCTATATCGACTTGTTCACCCATGCTGAAAAACAGGCGGCGGGAATAGAGGAAATTCTCTCCAGGCTTCAGGCGGAAAACGAGTGAACCCGTTGAAACGGAACCCGTCATTGGAGAAGAAGACAGCGCTGCGGTGCAACTGGTTAACAAGATCATTCAGGATGCAATTGAGAGAAAGGCCTCGGACATTCATATCGAACCCTATCCGGGCAAAGAAAATACCCAGGTCAGAATTCGCATTGACGGCAGTTGCCATATCTATCAGACCATTCCCTTCAATTATCGAAATGCCGTTATTTCGCGCATCAAGATCATGTCGGATCTGGATATTTCGGAACATCGCAAACCCCAGGATGGAAAAATAAAATTCAAAAAAGGCAGCGGAAAGGAAATTGAGATACGTGTGGCAACGATTCCAACCCAGGGGGGAATGGAAGATGTGGTTCTGCGGCTTCTGGGAACGGATGAGCCGATTTCCCTGAACTCGATGGGATTTTCAAAACAGAACCTGGAAAATTTTATCCGGGTTATCACCATGCCATACGGGCTTGTTGTTGTGTGCGGGCCGACAGGTTCCGGAAAAACAACCACGCTGCATTCGGCGCTGGGGTATATCAACAAAACCGAAACCAAAATCTGGACCGTGGAAGATCCTGTTGAAATTTCTCAGAAAGGACTTCGACAGGTTCAGGTTAAGCCAAAAATCGGTCTGGACTTTGCCGCTGCCATGCGGGCATTTTTAAGGTCTGATCCGGATGTGATCATGGTGGGGGAAATGCGGGACAAAGAAACCGCAAAGATCTGCATCGAAGCTTCTCTCACCGGTCATCTGGTCTTTTCAACCCTTCACACCAACAGCGCTCCGGAAAGTATTGCCAGGTTGCTGAATCTCGGGATGGATCCGTATCAATTTTTCAGACGCGATCCTGTGCATACTGGCGCAGCGCCTGGTTAAAAAACTTTGCAGTGACTGTAAAAAACCCTATCATCCTTCCCGATCCGAATATGAAGAACTGGTGAGAGAATATGGGCAGGACGAATTTTACCAAAATGTCAATATCCCCTATACGGATTCTCTGGAGCTTTATCGGCAGGTGGGATGCGATGCATGCAACAAGTCCGGGTATCGCGGCAGAATGGGGATTCATGAACTGCTGATGGGAACCGACGCCATCAAAGAGATTATTCAGCACAAAGCCCTGATTGAAAAGCTTCGCGAGCAGGCCATAAAAGACGGCATGAGAACGCTCAAACAGGACGGCATCGAAAAAATCTTTGGCGGAAGCTGCAATCTGGTTCAGGTCCGTAAAGTCTGCATTAAATAGCTTGAAACTTTTTCACATCACATTTTCCGGATCGAAAAATCGAATATATCAGCCAGATGCCCAGGATTGTGGCGACCGTGTAACCCGTCAGCCCCAGAATTCCGGTAATGGTAAGGGTCTGCCGGCCAAACAGATTGAAGGAGAATTCCAGCACTTTTTGAGAGGAATTCAGAATCAGGGAAGCGGCAATGGTGGATGCGGCGATGACAATGCCGATGGTCAGCCGGTTGATGCCTTTTTCCAGCCGGGCATCCATGCTGGAAAAGCCGCTGTGATGCAGCTCAAGCCGCTGTTTCCCGGCGGCGGTTTGTTTCAGAATCTCATGGAGCCATTTGGGCGCCATTTTCAGGTGGGATCCCATGTCCTTGATGTCTTTTGCCATCTCGGAGAACAGATTTTCGGGGGCGTACCGTTTTTCAAGAAATTTTTTGGCAAAGGGACTGGAGACTTCCAGAAGACTGGCGTTGCTTTGGAGAATTTTCCCCAGCGCCTCGGTCTGGATGAATGTTTTGAAAAGCAGCAGGAGGTTCCGGGGCAGTTTGATGTGGTATTTCAGCACCAGTTTCATCACCTGATCGTAAACATCCCTGGCGGAAATGGTTTTCAGGGACCGGCCATAAAACGGCTCCGAGACATCCTTAAGATCGGTTTTAAAATCCTGGCAGATCCGGCATGTCTTCCCGAAGAATCCCGGCATCGCCGAGCGCTTCCATCACCATATCGTAATCGTGTTCGGCAAAGCCCAGCAGCAGGTGGGCGACATGCTGCATCATTTCATCATCCAGATAGTCCCATAATGCCGAAATCCACGATGCCGACGCTGCCGTCCGCCATGACAATGGTATTGGCCGGATGGGGATCCGCGTGAAAAAAACCGAATTCCATGAGCTGCCTGGAAAAGGATCGCAGTCCGATCAGGGCAATTTTCTCCGGATCAATGCCGCCTGCCCGGAGGGCATCCACCTGGTCCATTTTGACCCCTTCGATGTACTCCATGACAAGTACGGATTTGGATGTCAGATCCCAATATACTTTCGGAATATGAATCTCGTCGCTGTCCTTGAAATTTTTTGCAAATCGATCGATGTTGCCGGCTTCGATGAACATGTCCAGTTCATTGAAAATGGTCCGTTCAAATTCCTTTACGAGATTGGTGGCGCCGACAACCTTTCCCAGTTCAAAGTTTTTTTCAATGATCCCGGAAAGATAATACATCAGCCGGATGTCCTGCTCGATGATTTTCCGGATACCGGGGCGTATGACCTTGACAGCCACTTTCTCTCCGGTAAACAATACCGCGGCGTGCACCTGGGAAACCGACGCCGCGGCGATGGATTCCGCATGGCATTCCCTGAAAATGGAGCCGATCGGTTTTTTAAGCTCTTCTTCAATCACCTGCCGGATTTCGGAAAAAGAGACTGCCGGAACCTGATCCTGAAGTTTTCTCAGCTCTTCGATATAGGGCGCCGGAAAAATATCGGCCCGGGTGCTCATCAACTGGCCAAGCTTGATAAAGCTGGGCCCGAGATCCTCGAATATCCTGCGAATGCGCTCCGGAGAGGGAAACCCGGAGGAAGACTTACCTGCCGGCTCTCCGGCTTGTTTTGCCCGGCCGGCGCCGAATCCGCCGATCCAGTCTGAAACATTTCCCAGGCCATGCCGGACCAGAACCCGGCTGATCCCGGCAACCCGCTTTAATGCCCATCATCCCTGGAAAACCCTTTTACCATGTTCATGAGAATGGCCTTCCACAAAGACAGCACAGGACGAAGATGTGGACAATATATATTGACGCGCATGCGAGGATGCAAGTAAGCGTTTGGATCATTGCGAGGCTTTTATCTGTTGCGGATACGGATGGAGTAATTTAAAATAGTCTGAACATAGGGGCCCATCCCTTTTTTCTTATAAGTGAAATGCCCGAGTGGAAGCAATCAAAATTCCCTGATCCAGGATTCAGCGCGCATGAACCCGGCGAAACGCATCACGGAAGATGACGATGGACATCGCTGACACCTTGATAAAGCGAACCCCCGAGGGAGCAATATATCCGGCGAAGGAGAAAATCACCCGCCAGTGGACAGCGGCCTCTTGAGCCAGGTTATTTCAGAGCTGAATATTGCCCGGAAAAATTTTGCCATCTATCCGCTCGGGCACAGCCAGATTGCAATCAGTGTCGACAAGGCTTTACGGGCTGCTTTCCAGGCTGATGAATTCCCGGCGGCGCTGGTCCTCGGCGCTGCAAAGGATCATATTTTTACGGACAACAGCCAGCTTGATTTCAAAAACCCGGTTCACCGGGAATTCGCCCATGCGCTGCACAGCCTGAACATTGCCGCGATTTCTTTTGCCAATGGACTGACAAAACAAGAGTTGTGTGATTTCCTCAAGGTTATCGCCGGGGGCATGGAAGTTCGCGAGGCCGCAAAGATATCGCTTCTGGCGATAACATGAAGCAGGCATCGAACACATCGGCATCGAATCCATCGATTATAACCTTTTTTATCTGACCGAAGCGGCCGAAATTCTCGCGCTTTCGAATCTCCCCCAAAAATCAAGTCCCACTGATATCTGGCACGAATTTATCGGAAATTTATTTTCAGAACGGCGCGTTGATAAAATCCGCAGGGATTGTCTTGTCCGGATGAAGCCATCCGAATTTGCCGCTGAGCTCAATGCTCGAAACATAGACCCTGAAATCGCCTTGCAGAATTATCAAAAAATATTTGCCGAAACTTGCCCGCCGGAAGTCCGGAATCAGATCGATTTGCGGTTGGACACGCTGCTTAAAAATCTGCGGCCCGAAATCAGACAGCAGTTTCTTTCCATTACGTTTGACGCGATTTCCAGGGGCTCAGACGGATTTATGGAAAATTATTCGCATGATATGGTTATTGAAATGCTGCAGTCATGCCAATTCTCAGAACAAGCAATTGTCGCCGTCGCTGATCACCCTGCTTGAGAAATTGTCCCACGCCCAGGGATCGATGCCATTGCATTCCGAAAAGACGGGCATTGCCGGTTCGGATGCGGATGCGGCAGTGGCAAAGGAACATCTGCAGAAATTGCTGGACCGCGAATCCTATGAAAAATATGTCGATGACGAGCTACAGCACCCTGCTTCAACAACTGAGCAAGGAGTCTTCTCAATCCGCTCGGCCGCATCAAAAGCCATTACCAGAAACGGTTCAGCATGAAACGACATCCGCGGTTAAAGGCACGCGACGGACCAACCGTTTCCGAATCTTACCTGGACGTATTCGATGACGCATTGCTGGACATGCGCATCACCCACATGAGCCTTGCCCTTCTGGATGGGAATCTGGCAGTTGCGGATTATGCGGGATTCGCCGAAAAACTGGCCGTGAAGGCGGTGACTTGATGGACATTGGCGCGTTCGATGTCGTTTTGATGATGATTCAAACCTTTCAGCGCCACGCGACAGGAAAAATCCGGCGCCGTTCGGCTTGTGGCGAAAGAATGCCTTCAGAAGCTGACGATTTCGGATATCCCGACAAGGGTTCTTGCAGGTGCTGCAAGATGGATCCAGATGACCAAGTCAGCGTCGCCTCCGATATTCTGTCTGCTTTTGGTAAATCCGCGATTCCCGGAATCATGGATCTTTATATTGCCGAGGCGTCCCGCAATGGCAGTCGTGTCGATATCCAGACTGCTGAAAGGTCTTGGAATGGATTCACTGGAAGAAGCTTACGCGCGGCTTCATGATTCCCGCATTCCCGTATTGCGAAAAATGCTGGCATTTATCCGGGAAATCGGCTCCGAAGCTTCTATCGGGCACATCCGGCCCCTCATCAGCCATGGCGATCCGCTGGTGAGGCTGGATGCACTGACAGCGCTGCTGCATTTCCAGGATTCGGACGCAGCGGCTTTTCTTCGGCGTTCCCTCCAGTCCAGCGATCCCCGGGAGTGTTTGGGGGCTATTCAATTGTCGGGATATTATCGGGTTGGGGAAGTGACAAAAGATCTGTCCGACCTGTTGATCAAGTCGCCCTGGCGCAAAGTGGATTACCGAAAAAACGCGGCAATCATCAAATCCCTTGGAAAAATCGGGGATCCGGGCGTGCTCCCTGTTCTTGAGAAACTTGCCGGAAAGTCACTGGCCATCTACCCCGACGATCTCAGAAAGATGAAAATCGCAGTTTTTGAGTCGCTGAGCGGGTATCCCAGAGAAAGATCGTTCCCGAATCTTAAGCATCGGCGAACAGTCGGATGATTACCGGATCCGGGATATCTGCAAGAGCCTTGTCCTGAATCCTGGTTGCTGGGGGCCTTGCGCGCCGCTCGCGACATAACCCGTTGAAACCTGTTTTTTCATGAGACCCTCAATGACAACGGACTTTGAATTTCAGAAAAAAACTCATGCAAATCCTTTCCTGGATGAGCGCCGCGATCACCAGCCAGCGGCTTTACCTTTCGCACAATCCCTATATTGCGGAAAATATCGAAAAAGCCTATCGCGAGTTGCTGGACTTGATGCAGGGTGATGAGACACTGACGATATTTCTGGTGGGGGAAGACGTTGTGGTCAATCGCCGCAGGCTTTCGAGCGTCTCGCCTGCAACGGAGAAATTCGCCCTTATTCTGAAGCACAGGGGGATAGAGAGCCTGTCTTTTCTGCCCGGACTTCAAAAAGATGAATTCCATCAGTTCCTTCGCGACCTGTCTTGCCTTGACTTGCCATCAATCGCCTCCCGCAATTGCATCAAGCTGGGAAAGGTGGCACTCAGAAAAAACGAGTGCGACGGCCGCGGCGAAGAGACGGGTTCAACGATCCGGCGGCATCGGATACGCCATCCTGCCGGCGCATCCAGAACCTGTTTCACTGACAGGCCAGGAGCCGCATGAACTCGAAGAACAATACCGCATGATCCATCATGAAAAGAAAATCGACGTTCGCGAGTTGGACCAAATCGTGGTCAGGTTTATCAATGAGCTGAAACGGAACCTCTGCCCGATCCATTTGCTGGGTTCGGTCAAATCTTTTCACGAATATACCTATACCCATTTGATCAATGTCGGTATTTTAACCATGAGTCTGGCAGCCGAACTGGGGTTTAGCGGAAATCATCTGCATGAAATCGGAATCGCCGCGCTGCTCCATGACGTGGGTAAAACATTTATCCCCGATGAAATTCTCAGCAAACCCGGGAAGCTGTCCTCTGAAGAACGCGAGATTATCGAGGCCCATCCGGTCAAGGGATGTCTCTATTTGATGGGACTTGCGGAAATGCCCGGAATCGTGGTCCTTTCAGCGCTCGAGCACCATCTGAAATTTGATGGAACCGGATATCCGGCCATCCGGCCAGGCTGGAAACCGAACATTGTCGCGCAAATGATCACCATTGCCGATGTGTTCGATGCTTTGCGAAGCAGGCGATCTTATAAAGAGCCCAAACCGTTCCTGAGATCGAAGAGATTTTTCGGAAGGAAAAAGGGACCACTTTCAACCCGGCCCTTGTGGATGTGTTTCTGCAGATGATTATATCGAATAATTCACAGTCGCTTTGCCGGTTCCGGCCGACCGAATAATCACTCGAGCAAATCGGAAATTGTGCAGGCTGATTTAGAACCGAAACCGCTGAAGATTTCAGAAAATCCGAATCCGGAAACAATCAATGCCGGCTCTGGCGGCCGGTCATCTTGAAAAAGAAGGACAAATGGATAAAAATGTCAAGACAGCAGGGTTTGCCGCCCCTTATATCCCGAAACGATAAAGAGACTACTGTCGCCGATTTATATCGCCGGATCGTGGCGCATGCCAAGGCAAAAGACTTTGCAATAGCCGAATCTCTCAGAGAAAAACTCATGGATATCGATCCCATGGCATTGAACGAGATCATTACCTCGGCGGAGATCATTGAACAGGAAAAAAAAGAGGGCATGACCCAGGATCATCTGACCGTCTGGGCCGATCTCTATCAGGCGATCGGCAAAGAAGAAGGAAACGCCTTGTATTATGCCATGCAGGAGGCATCATATCTCAATGATCAGCCGATTTTCACGCAAGGCGACCGCAATTCCAACCTGTATTTTGTCAACCAGGGCCAACTGAAAATGCGCTGCAGCCATGCACGGCAGAGAAATCCTGGTGAAAACGCTTCAACCCGGCGATATTTTCGGAATTGACACTTTCTTTTCCGACAGTGTCTGCACCACGACCGTTTCGCCCTTTTCCATGGCAAAGGTCAATTATCTCGAAAAAAAAGTGTTGCAGGAATGGAAAGAGAAATTTCCCGCGCTTGAGACAAAACTGAACGGATACTGCCTTAAATTTGAAAAAACCCAGGACGTGTTACAGAAAAAAGGCCTGGACCGCCGGGTGCAGCGGCGTTTCCGCGTTGAAGGAAAAGCCGGCCTGCAGATACTGGGAGCCGCCGGGGCCCCCGTCGGAAAGCCCTTCAGAGGGATTGTATCCGATATTTCCGCATCCGGCCTGGCCTGTATTGTCAAGCTGGCCAAAAAAGAAATCGGGCAGTTGTTGCTGGGCCGGAGCATGGAGCTGAAACTCAGCCTTGCTGTCAATGGCGCCAGATCGGGCCATTGACCAGTCGGGACCGTTGTCGCGGTAAGCTCCCCGCCGTTTGACGACTACTGTCTTCATGTCAAGTTTCACCAGATGCTGGATGGCGGCCTGGTCAGGGAGCTTGCCGCGGGCACGGCAAAAAACCAATATGGGAAAGGGTTTTAAGGAGTTGTTGGTATGGCAAAAAGCAAGAGATCTGGAGAAATTTTCCCCTTGACCCCCACGCATTTCCGGTCTATGAGTTACGCCATAAACATGAATTTTCTCGAAGATGACATTCGTCTTCGGCTGCTGAAGCAGGAAATCGCCCGGGTTCTGCAGGCGCCCGGCCCGCACGAAACTTTGCAGCACTCCCGATCCGTGCAGCGGTGCGCCCCCCCCATTGTCTTTTTTTCTCTTTTTAAATAAAGAACTAAACTTTCGCAGTTAACGGTACTTTGAAACTGAATAAGGCGTCTTCAATAATATCAATGAGTTTTATGACGTACTTGTACTCGATTCTTTTAAAAAAAAGGTCTATTGACTTGAACATGGCCAGCTTGATCTGCTCCCAGAGCTGTTCGGCAACCTGAAGGGATTGCCGAAATTCCCTCCCAACAAAAAAGTGGAAGTCATTTTTCTATGATACAAACGATATCGGGTAGTTATAAATACGGACGAATCATACTGAATGATCACTTTCTTCGGTAAGAAGCTTGTGCGGCAGAAAGAGAAAGATTAACGTAAAGGCGCGAGGGCGCGACGAAAAAATTAACAACGAAGAACACGAATGGCACGAAGAGTTTTTTTAAACACGAAGGACAAGAAAAAGGTTGAGGGGAGATGGGAAAAAGGGCTCTCAAAAAAAGAATCCAAAGCTTGACCAGCAGACTTGAAGAACATAAATTGAAAATTGATCTGGAACGATTGAAAAGTATGCCGGATAGCAAGCTGATCCGGCATTGGAAAAAGAAATCAGCGCTTTTCAGAAAAGCATCGAAAGGGCGATAAAGAGGTTGGAGCCATGAATGAACAAAATGCGGTTTCGGCTGATAGCATGAGCGTATTGTTCGAAGAACTGGAACAGGAATGTATGACGGCTATCAGATATATTGAAGCATTAAAGGTGAAGGAACTGTCCGGGGATCAAAAGGAAGATATTCTTGGGGAGCTTTCTGCATCAATCACCCATCTTAAAATTCAGACCAAAGCACTGGATAAGAGATTGGAAAAGTTGTAGTTCCTGCAAAAATATACTGAACACGTTCTTCGCTAAGGGACTTGAAAATATACCAATATACCGTTTTCTTATGAGAAGACCGGCTCGATTTTTAAAAGCCGATAGGACGGTCACCTCTCCAGTGAATACAGCTAACGGTATTTCGGAAATAACCATCTTTCCTAACGGCTTGATAATGTTTTCTGCCGGATATTGAAGAGCGCTCCCGAGGATTTATGCATATTGTAAAAGTGATTGACATTTTGCATAACTATTGATATCCGTTCTTATCATGATACCTCGTGATGTAGAACAGACCGTCCGCACCTTGCTGCGGGGGTTCCCCATTGTCACCATTACCGGACCGCGACAGTCCGGCAAGACGACGCTTGCCAAACGCATTTTCGCCGACAAACCATACCGCTCACTGGAAGACCCGGACATTCGCCAGGCCGCCCGGGATGATCCGCGAGGGTTTCTGGAGCGTTTTCCCGATGGCGCCGTTCTTGACGAGGTGCAGCGATGCCCCGAAATCCTGTCGTATCTGCAGACAATTGTGGATGCCGACGGTCGCATGGGACTTTTCATTCTTACCGGCTCGCAGCAGTTTGGCCTTTTGTCCGGCATTACCCAGTCCCTGGCGGGAAGAACCGCATTTGTCGAACTGCTCCCGCTTTCCATTGCCGAGCTGACCGGAGCCGGCCTGATTCCCGGCACGCTGGACGAAATGATGCTGAAGGGGGGATATCCGGCGCTTTATGATCGCGATGTCTCTACCCGCGCCTGGTTTGGCGCATATGTTACGGCATATGTCGAGCGGGATGTCCGGCAGGTTCTCCTGGTACAGGAGCTTGAGACCTTCCAGCGTTTTGTAAGGCTGTGCGCGGGCCGCACCGGGCAACTGCTGAACCTATCCTCGCTTGCCGCCGACTGCGGTATCACCCACAACACCGCCAAGGCATGGATATCGGTTCTTGAAGCGAGCTATATTCTGTTCCGGCTGAGCCCGCATCATGCCAATTTTAACAAGCGGCTGGTAAAAGCACCGAAACTGTATTTCCATGATGCCGGGCTGGCTTGCTGGTTTTTAGGCATACAGACGCCGCAGCACCTGGAGTCGCATCCGCTCAGAGGCGCCGTTTTCGAGACATTGATTGTCGCCGAACTGATAAAATCCCGCCTTAACCGCGGCGGGCGCCCGGATATGTATTTCTGGCGCGACAGCAACGGCAATGAAGTGGACGTCATTATCGAGGCGGGGGATCAGTTGATTCCACTGGAGATAAAGTCGGGAAAAACCGTGGCCCGGGACTTTTTTGCGGGCCTGGAGAAGTGGAAAAATCTGGCGGGAACCCGAGCGCTGAACCCGATTCTCATTTATGGCGGCGATGATAAATATCGTCATGTCGGCACGGACGTTATCGGCTGGAGAAATGCCGGTCAGGCCGCATTGGATGTCCGAGGCGCAATTTAAAGACCTGTCGGACGCTCGGCGCATCAACAGTAACCAGTCATCCAATGGGCATCCTTAACCCCTTGCCCATAATCCCGCTATCTGATACATATTAATTAACCCTGAAATTCAAGGAAAGAAGCTTTCTTAAAGGGATTGATTGAAAGGAATCGATTATATTATGGAAACAATGAATGTAACTAGGGGTGAACTGAAAGAGCTGATCAAGGAAGCCATGATCAATGTCCTTATAGAGCGGAAAGATTTGCTTGAAGATGCAGTGACGGAGGCTATCATCGATATGAATCTCGCTTTGGCGATTGAAGCGGGAGATACGGGGGAATATGTTCCCGAAATGGAAATAATGGCCAAGCTGAGAGACTGATTTATGAAACTTCTTTATGCCAAACGATTCAGTAAAGATATCAACTCGATCCAAAACGACGCGGAGATTAAAAAAAATCTCCTTGAACTTATAGATAAAATGAAACAAATAGAGTCGTTGACTGAATTGAATGGCGTCAGAAAAATGGAGGGATATTCCAACTACTACCGAATCAAGCTTGGTGAATATAGACTTGGAGTTAAACTGGAAAAAAGTGAGTTGGTGCTGATACGCTTTTTGCATCGAAAAGATATCTACAGGCGTTTCCCATAAATAGACTTGACTTCTGGAGCCCCTCACCCATAGCCCACAGCCTCTTGCCCATCAACCCAATATCTGATACATTAAAATTTCATCTGAACATACGTAAAAGAGGCATTTCGAAAACATGATCAACGGTGTGATCGCTCAAAAACTTCAACACCTCGATACCGTATTAACCGAGCTGCGGTCACTGGGGTGCCTGACGGTTCAGGATTATGAACAGGTGGATAATACGATCCTGGTGGATATGGTGAATCGCCGGTTGGTAGATTTCGAATCTTTTCGTAATGAAATTCTTGCATATCTCAAACGGACACGTCATGAAGATTGACTGGCAATCCATACCGGCTTGTATGTCCCGGAACAGCAATGTGGTGGCGGCCTGGATTTTTGGTTCGGCTCAGGGCGGAACCGTCCGTTCCGGAGGAGACATCGATATCGGGGTGTTTTTTTGCAGGAAACCTTCTCTGGACGAATTGGCCGGTCTCCGGAGCTGCCTGCAACAGGTATTGGCATTTGATGAAATCGATCTGGTTGCACTGAATGATGCATCCCCCATTCTGCGCTTCGAGGCCGTTTCCGGTCGTCCGGTGTTTGTGACTGATTTGGAACGCCGGGCTGCATTTGTCTCGCTGACAGCACGCGAATATGAAGATGAAATGGCACAATGGCGCATGGCCCTGACGGCATGAGAAAAGTGGGCGGGCCTGACCGCGATGGCAGAAATAAGATGTTTTTGGAATAATCCGAACCCTTAAAAGGTATTGATCCGGACAAACGTCCTGGGTCCACTTTTCGAGGTGAGAAAATGAAACTACCGTGCAGTCATAAAAAAGATTGATAATTGGTGGATTGGTTCTGCCATCGTTGATCTTCCGGGTGCGTAAATGCCTCAAGAAAAAACTAAAAACGAGTTGATTAAGTCCCTTGAAATTGGTGCTAAAGAAATGCTTGAAACAGAAATCAATTTCGAGCCTAATGCGTATATGACAATGATTGATATCCCGGATCCTGTGTGGGCCGACATTCCTTGATGACACTATGAAAATGGTCGATTTCCATTAGCCGTTCCCGGCCGGAAAGCGGCATTTCCA
>CAWJRD010000016.1:0-10923 GCA_963845015.1 uncultured delta proteobacterium | reverse complement strand
AACTTCCAGGAAAAACGGCAGGATAATCGGATGGCGGTGAATGGTGAAATCGAAATATTTCCTGAGGGCCGTCTGCATTCGCGTTCGAATCAGGGCCACCCTGCCCGGAGTATCCAGGGGGATGTCCTCGACAACTTCCAGAATCACGCAAACGGCGTCTTCCAGGAGATGACCGGTTTCCGTTTCAAACACAAACCCTTTTGAGAACACTTCGGGGCCATAGATCACAATGCCGGTTGCCTCGTCAAAGGCCATCGTGACCCCGACAATGCCGTCTTCGGAGAGCACCCGTCTTTCCTTGAGAACGCTTTTGCCAACATCCCCGATCCCTTTTCCGTCGATCAGAACCCTGCCGGTATCCACGCGTTCCAGGAGACGGGCGCCGTCATCGAATTCAATGCTCTGGCCGTTTTCAACCAGAAAGATATTCTCCCTGGCGATCCCCAGATCCATGGCCAGACGGGAATGAAGCACAAGATGCCTGTATTCCCCATGTACCGGCACAAAATACTTGGGTCGGGTCAACTGGATCATCAGCTTCAGTTCTTCCTGAAACGCATGGCCGGACACATGAATGTTGGATATTTTTTCATAAATGACATTGGCGCCTTTCCGGAACAGGTTGTTGATGATCTTGGCAATGGCCCGTTCATTTCCCGGAATGAACTTTGAGGATAGAACGACCGTGTCATCCTGCTTGATCTTGATCTTTTTATGAATGCCGCTGGCCATTCTGGCCAGGGCGGACATGGGTTCTCCCTGACTGCCGGTGGTGACGATGACGATTTCATGATCCGGATAGCTGTTTATCTGGTTGATGAAAATTTCCATATCCTCCGGGATGGTAAGGTATCCCAGGTTTTTGGCGATATGGACACTGATTTCAATACTTTTCCCGTTAAATGCGATTTTCCGGCCTCTGGATGCCGCAATATCCACGATCTGCTGAATCCGCACAATGCTGGATGCGAACAGCGCAACGATAATCCGCCCCTTGCTCTGCAGGGCGATGCCTGCCAGGTTGTCGCCGATTTCCCTGTCCGATGCCGTGTACCCTTTTTTTTCAATATTGGTGGAATCGGACAGCAGTGCCAGAACCCCTTCATCGCCGCAGAGCGCAAACCGCGCCACATCGGTATTCATGCCGGGAAGCGCTGAAAGGCTGATCTTGAAATCTCCGGTATGCACGATCAGCCCGTAAGGCGTGTAAATGGCAAGACCGACGCAGTCCACGACGCTGTGGCTGACACGAATGAATTCAATTTCAAAAACGCCGAGCCTGACTTTATCGCCGGGTACAACGCTGTGAAGGGTCGAATACTGGAGAATGCCGAATTCTTCAAGCCTGTGGCGGACCATGCCAAGGGTAAACGGTGTGCCGAATACCGGCACATTGATCTCTTTGAGAAGGTAGGAAAGCGCGCCGATGTGATCTTCATGCCCATGGGTCAGGACGATTCCGCGCAATCTGGACCGGTTCCGCCTCAGATAGTCGATGTCGGGAATCACAAAATCGACGCCCAGCATGTGATCTTCGGGAAACATCAACCCGGCGTCCACAACAAAGAGGGAGTCGTCGCACTCAAAGGCCATCATGTTGAGGCCGATTTCGCCCAATCCGCCAAGGGGGATGATTTTCAGGCTCACGGTTCCGTTTTCCCTTTCTCAAAATTTTCCACAATTACCTCACGCACCCTTTCCAGCAGATCATCCTTGGTCCCCCTGGAATAATCCCTGGTTTCAATGGGCTCAAAAATTTCCACAGTCACGTTTCCGGGCCGGATCATGAGCCCGTTTTTGGACATGATCCGCCATGTGCCGTGAATGACGACCGGAACAATCGGCACACCGGATTCAACCGCCAGAACAAAACCGCCTTTCTTGAACGCCTTGACGGATTGATCCCGGCTGCGGGTGCCTTCCGGAAAGATGAGAACCGATCGGCCATTTCGAATGATCTGCGCGGCACGGGCCAGACTTTCGAAGGCGGATTTGCGGTTGGAACGGTCAATGCTGATATAGCCCGCCCTTTTCATGGCAAAGCCAAAAAGCGGGATGCGGAACAGCTCCGCCTTGGCCAGCCACCGGAACTGCACCTTTAAATGCGCCAGGATCACCGGAATATCAAAATTGCTCATGTGATTGGGCATGAAAATATAGGGCTTGTCCGGATCGATGTTGGAGAAGCCCTTTACGGTCACATGGGTTCGGCTGGCGAAAAGAATGGACCTACCCCACGCTCTGGCAACAAGATGGGGAAGAATTCCTTTTTTGTCGAAAAAAGAAACCGCAATGGCCGCGGTGCCGAAAATGATGATCACCACGACAACCCACATGATGATGAACGCCGTGCAAAGATAACAAATCAGATCGGAAACTTTCATGGATCACTTTCAAATTTGAATTGACAGCGGCCGGAAGCAGGGATGTGACAAGAAATTTGAATTTGGATGATCGGATTCAAATTGCGATTTCCAGTTGGCTGCAAATGTCATCAACGGTCTGAATCATCCAGTTTCGCTGAAGGGGCGTGGCATAGCACATGCAATCACACCGGATATGACTCAGGGTTCTCACCAGCAGTTCACAGGACAGCGCGGTCTGACAGAGTTCCAGGGCAAAATAAAATGGCCGGCAGTCCGCATGTTCGGCCTGAATTCCCTCCAGCATGTCATGCGGCAGGATCAGCCAGTAAATATCCGGGATGCCCGACTGCCGGAGGTTCATATCCAGGTACGCCTTGATTCTGAAATAGTCGTTCGGTCTTAACTGATCAATAACATATTGTTTCATAGACTAAAACTATCACAATTTCAAACGCCGCGCAAGGGGGCCGGCCGGTTCTCCCGGCAATCATCCTTGACCTTGGCGCCGTGATTGTACTATTAAAACAATATGCATTCCATATTTATCGTGAAGATGATCCCCCTGTCAGCCATACGCCGGACGACGGGTGACGGACGACGGACGGCAGATGACAGATGACAGAAAATACAAATGCAATCCATTAAACGCCGAGCGTCGTCCGTCGATTGCCGTGGTGATTCCCCAATACGGCCGCATCGGCGGCGCGGAAAACATGGCGTTTCAACTCTGTGAGCGCCTGGCGGCAATGTTTGACATTCATGTATTTGCCAGAAAATGGGATCGTGGCCCTTCCCCGGTCACCTTTCATAAAGTGCCCATGATTCACTTTCCCAGGTGGCTTCAACCCGTCAGCTTTGCCGGGTTTGCCCGGTGGAAAATTGACAGCATGGCTTTTGATCTGGTGCACAGCCATGAGCGCATTTTTTGCATGGATCTGATGACGTTTCACGGCATCCCGCACCGGACCTGGATTCACGATATGCGCAAGAAACCCCTGAGCGGGTTTGACCGGGCCACTTGCTGGGCGGAGAAAAAAGGGATTGAAAATCCGGCCCTGAAAATGATTCTGCCGGTTTCAACCCTGGTAAAAAAAGAGCTGTCCAGAAGCTATGCCATTTCCGAAGACCGGGTTTCCGTCGTGCATCCGGGAGTGTCGATCGATCGGTTTTCCGGCCTGGATGCCCGGTCCTGCCGCGAGCGGGTCCGGATGCGCCACGGGTTGTCCGCATCGGATGTGGTCGTTTGTTTTGTAGGTATGAATTTTGAAATCAAGCGCCTGGATCTGACCTTTCAGGGGATTGCCGGCATGCGGCGCGATGGTTTTCTTCCCCCCTTGCCAAAGCTTTTGGTTGTCGGAAAAGGAAACGCCGGACCCTATTTGAAAATGGCCGAAGATCTTGGCATCCGCGATCGGGTTGTTTTTGCCGGTATAACGGATGAAGTCGAAGCCTATTACCTGGCAAGCGATTTGTTTGTGATGCCGTCGCACATGGACACTTTTGGCCTGGCAGTCCTGGAAGCCATGGCAGCCGGACTGCCGGTTGTGATCAGTTCAAATGTAGGCGCTGCCGATCTGGTGGCCCATGGCGGCAGCGGTTATATTCTGCCGGAAAACCCAACGGCGCAGGATATGACCGCGTCCCTGATCCGGCTGATGAATCCGGCACGACGCCGGTCCATGGGAGAAACGGCCAGACAGATTGCCGGAAATCATGACTGGGACAAAGTTGCCGATAAAATGGCCAAAATATACCGGACACTCATTTCTGAACAGAAAAGAACCTGAATAGCGCCTGAATGGAAATTCCATTCAGATAAAATCCGAATATCAAAATTCGAAATTCTAATGTCAAAACGTTCAGTCTGAAAATACACAGTTTTTATCTTAATGTATTTTCGATCCTTGTTTCGGATTTCGATATTCGGATTTCGAATTTATATATTTGATCCTTGTTTCGAATTTCGTGCTTCGGATTTCGAATTTATATTTTACACAGGAGAAGCCATGACGCCATACCCGGAAATCGACATCAGCCGGGTCCGCACCTGCTCGGCCAGAGAGCGGATATCCAAGGTAACCACGGATCTTGAAGCCGGACCCATTCGCGCCGGCATGACCATGCGGGAATTTCTGGATGCGATGCCCGGAATTTTAAAGGCCGATGCCATGAAGGCGATTGCCCTGGCCGTGGTCAAGGCAAAAAAGAAAAACAAACCGGTCATTGCCATGATCGGCGGCCATGTCATCAAAACCGGATGCAGCCCGGTCCTTGCAGGACTGGTTGAAAACGGGTATATTACCCACGTGGCGTCAAACGGCGCGGCGGCCATTCATGATACGGAACTTGCCCGATTTGGCCATACCTCGGAAGATGTGGCTTCCCAGCTCGAAGACGGGTCCTTTGGCATGGCCGAGGACACGGCGACCCTGGTCAATGAAGCCGCCAGACAGTCCGCGGCATCGAAAGAAACGCCCGGGGAAGGCTTTGGAGAGGCTGTGGGAAGGCTGCTCTCACAGGAAGCGCCGCCGCATCTGAACCGGGCTTTGACCCATGAATGTTTTCGGCTGAAAATCCCCTATACCCTTCATGTGGCGCTGGGAACCGATATCGTGCATCAGCATCCTTCGGCCAGCGGGGCCGCTATCGGGGAAGCGTCTTTAAGGGATTTCCGTATTTTTGCGGCATCGGTTTCCCGGCTGGGAGACGGAGGGGTCGTGCTCAATTTCGGAAGCGCGGTCCTGATGCCGGAGGTTTTCCTAAAAGCCCTGGCCGTTGCCCGCAACCTGGGATTCTCCGTTACCCATTTTACGACCGCCAATTTCGACATGATCCAGCATTACCGGCCGACCGTGAATGTGGTTCAGCGTCCCGTATTGCCTGGAGGCAAGGGATATGCTATTACGGGTCATCATGAGATCATGATTCCGCTTCTGGCTGCAGCGATTTATGAAACCGCCTTGCAAGCGTGAAGGAAAAGAAATGAACACAGAATTTTTTTTGGATCAAATTTCCGAGCATATAGACAGTTTTCAGGCCCTGAAACGCATGGCGCCGGAGATCCTCCGCGCAGCGCGGGAGCTGACTGCAACACTGGAATCCGGCAAAAAAATACTTATCTGCGGAAACGGCGGCTCCGCGGCGGATGCCCAGCATTTTGCGGCGGAACTTGTGGGCCGGTTTGAAAGGGAACGGGCGTCTTACCCCGCCATTGCCCTGACCACGGACTCATCCGCGTTGACGGCAATCGGCAATGACTACGGATTCGAGCGGGTGTTTTCCCGGCAGATCGAGGGGCTGGGCCAAAAAGGTGACATGCTGATCGCCATTTCCACTTCCGGCAATTCCCCCAACATCCATGAAGCGGTTCGAAAAGCCGCTTCCATGGGAATGCGGACCATCGGACTTCTGGGAAGAAACGGCGGATCCATCAAGGATGACGTCGACTTCCCGGCGATTGTCCCGCATTCCCGTACCGCCAGAATCCAGGAAGTCCACAGCTTTATCCTGCATTTCTGGGCATGCTGCGTGGATGAAGCCTTAAAGGACCCGGATTCATGAATTTGTCCGCTTTGACCCAAAAACGGATCCTGGTTGTCGGTGACGTCATGTTGGATCGGTATCTCTGGGGCGATGTCAAACGGATATCGCCGGAAGCGCCGGTGCCGGTTGTCCGGGTCCGACAGCAATCCGAGGTTCCGGGAGGCGCCGGAAATGTTGCTGCAAACCTGGCCGGCCTGGAATGCCCGGTTTCAATCCTGGGTGTTTGCGGCAATGATGAAGCCGGAATCCGTTTAAGAAAGATTTTTCTGGAAAAAGGCATCGAACCCTTGCTTCAGGAAAGCATTTCACGGCCGACCATTACCAAGACCCGCGTTATGGCAAGAGGCCAGCAGCTTCTTCGCCTGGATGAGGAAGAACCCCGGATTTTAAGCCCGGAGCTGGAAGAAAAAATCATCGCCCGATTCGAGCGGAATGCGCCTGTTTGTGATGTCGTGGTTCTGTCCGACTACGGAAAAGGCCTTTTTCAGACCCCGGATCTTTGCCGGCGATTCATCCGCTTTTGCAGGACCCGCGGCATCCCGGTTCTGGTGGATCCCAAAAGCGCGGACTGGGCCCGTTACCAGGGAGCGACCTGCGTCACCCCCAATACCGAAGAACTGGAACTGGTCACTGGCAGCACTGCCGATGCAAGCGAGCCGGAACTGCATCAGAGCGCCTCGGCGATCCGCCGCCGATACGGGCTGGAATGGCTCCTGGTCACGCGGGGATCCAGGGGAATGATTCTGTGCGGGAATGACGACTCCCCCCTCATGATCCCGGCAAGGGCCCGGGAAGTCTTCGATGTCTCCGGCGCCGGAGACACGGTCATTGCCACGCTGGCAGCCGGCCTGGCATTGGGGCTATCCTTTGCCAGGGCAGCCCAGCTTTCGAATCTGGCGGCCGGAATCGTGGTGGGAAAACTGGGAACCCAGCCCATTACCCGTTCCGAGCTGTCGGTAGCCATCGAGCTGAACGACATGCAGCGCCAGAGCACCGGCGCATCCAAAATCGCCGTTCTGGAGTCTGCCCGGATTCTGGTCAAATCCTGGCAGAGCTCCGGCCAGAAAGTGGTCTTCACCAACGGATGCTATGACCTGCTGCACCCGGGCCATATTCATCTGCTGCACCAGTCCAGAGATCTGGGCGATCGCCTGATTGTCGGACTCAATACGGACGCATCGGTCAGGCGTCTGAAGGGAAATGCCCGGCCCATTGTGTCGGAAATGGATCGGGCGGCCATCGTCAGCGCCCTTGGCTGTGTCGATCTGGTCGTCCTGTTTGATGAAGACACGCCGCTTGAACTGATCCAGGCCATAAAACCCGACATCCTGGTCAAGGGTGATGATTACCGCCTGGATCAGGTGGTGGGGAGAGAAGCTGTTGAATCCCATGGCGGCAGGGTCTGTCTTGTCCCCCTGCTCCAGGGTTACAGCACCACGCAGATCGCGGAAAAAATCGCATCCACGCAACATAATTCGCAAGAATTAACAAGATACCATTAACAGGAGGCTGACATGGCGATTCACCCGGAACTTTTGAAAATTCTGGCCTGCCCCAAATGCAAGGGGGAGATTTATCTGAACGAGACCGGCGATGGGCTTGTCTGCAACCAGTGCAAACTGATCTATGAGATACGGGATGATATTCCCATCATGCTGATTGAAGAAGCCAGGCCGTTTTCCTGATTCCCATGAGCCATCCCCAGCCCCCCAAGCCCGCCAAGCTGATCATCGGACTGTTTACCCGGAAGCAGGAACGGATGACTGCCGTGGCAACCGAACTCATGGAAAGCTTCGGACCCATTGACCTGATCAGCCCGCTTTTTCCCTTTGACTTTACAACGTATTATGAAAAGGAAATGGGATCTGAACTGTTCCGGAGAATTTTTGTTTTCAAGTCGCTGATTCAGCAGGATGATCTTGCGGATATCAAGCTGAGAACCAATGCGATTGAAACGGTGTTTGCATCGGAAGGCAAGCGGCAGGTCAACATCGACCCTGGATATCTTCTGATGGAACGGCTGGTGCTGGCAACCGGAAAGAATTTTGCGCATAGAATCTATATCGGCAAATGTATTTATGCCGATTTGACGCTCATTTATCAAAAAAACGGTTATCAACCCCTTCCCTGGACATATCCGGATTATGCCCATGACGACATCCGGAATTTTCTTCTCCTTGTCCGCAATAAATATACGAAAGATTTGGAAGATTTAAAGGAAGGCCTGCGATGATTCTCAGCATGACCGCTTTTTCCAGCACAAAACTGACCGTGCCCCCCATTTCCGTCAACTGCGAAATCCGTGCCTGTAACAGCAAAGCCCTGGACATTTCGCTTCGAATCACCTCAGGGTACTCCGCGCTTGAAGAAAAAATCAAATCCCTGATTTCCGAAACGATCTGCCGGGGACGGCTGGATATTCTGATTCAGATATCGGAAACCGCTGTATCAACTGCTGACTTTGAAATTGACGAGCCCCGGGCCCTGGCGTATTATCAGGTCCTGACCGAAATCAAGGAGCGGTTTTCGCTGAAGTCTTCCGTGTCCCTTCAGATGATGGCCGCAGCCGGAATCATCAAACCTTCCGAAACGGAAAAAGACATGGATGCCGCCTGGGCCGCCGTCCAGCCATGCACCCAGACGGCGGTCTGCGAACTGGTGGCCATGCGAAGACAGGAAGGGGAGCACATGGCCGGCGACATTCGGGCCCGGCTTGAAGTCATTGAAAATCAACTCGCCAGAATCGAAACGGAGTCCGATGGCCTGGTGGCCTATTACCAGGAGCGGCTGATGCGCCGCATTCAAAAGATCACCCAGGGAATCGTGGATATCGATCCGGGGCGCATGGCTCAGGAGGCGGCATTTTTGGCCGACCGGAGCGACATCTCCGAAGAAATCGTCCGGGCCGAGAAGTCATATTATCCAGTTTCGTCAGATTCATGGATGCGCCGGAACCGGCCGGAAGGAAACTGAATTTCCTGCTTCAGGAAATGAACCGGGAATTCAACACCATGGGATCAAAAACCGAAAACGCATCGGTATCCTACTGCGTGGTCGAGGTAAAATCCGAACTTGAAAAAATCCGCGAACAGGTTCAGAATATCGAATAAGGAGGCTGCTTGGAACCCACATATCATCAATACCATTCCCAAAATCAATCACATCATGCTGAACATCGGATTTGGAAACGTCGTTGCGGCAAACCGGGTCGTTGCCATTGTCTCCCCCAACTCCGCCCCGGTCAAACGCCTGAAAGACGAAGCCCGGGACGAAAAGCGGCTGATTGATGTCACGCATGGCCGCAAAACCCGATCCGTATTGGTTACGGACAGCAACCATGTCATCCTTTCCGCCATTCAGACGGAAACCATTTCTCAGCGGCTGTCCACTTTAATGGATGGGAATAACGGACAATGAACCCATCCGGCAGAGATTCCGGAAAGCGGTCCTTCCCGCTCAAAAGGCCGTCTGTTTATTCTTTCCGCACCTTCCGGCGCCGGAAAAACCACCCTTTGCCAGGCGATCTGCCGGCGCTTTCCGGACATGCTGTATTCCGTCTCCCATACCACCCGCCTGCCCAGGCCTGGAGAAACCCAGGGAACGGATTATCATTTTATTGCCAAAGACGAATTCTTGCATCTGATTGAATCCGGAGAATGGGCGGAATGGGCGGAGGTTCACGGGAATTATTACGGCACATCCGCAAACTTTCTGAATCGGGGGCTGACGGCGGGAAAAGATATTCTCCTGGACATCGATGTCCAGGGAATGCTGAAAATTCTGAAACGCTTTCCTGACAGCGTCACCGTCTTTATCCGGCCGCCGTCTTTGAAAACCCTCAGAATGCGCCTGGAATCAAGAGGCGCCGACAGGCCGGATATCATCGAAACCCGGATGACAAACGCGAAAAAGGAAATGACCCAGGCCCATCGATACCGCCATGTCATTGTCAACGACGATCTGGAACTTGCCACCCGGGAACTGATACTGCTGATAGAATCCTACCGGCAGAATCGCCCTTTAACCTGTAATCCTCAGTCTGAAACCCATTACCCCTAACCCATTACCTATACTGCCATGAAAACCGAAATTCTTTACGGAATCCATCCGGTGCTGGAAGCCCTGAAAGCCGCCAGAAGAACCTGTCTGGAGATCTATATCACAACGGACAGAACACCCTATCGCCTACCCGAAGTGACCGAGGCCGCAAAAACGCTGAAACTTCCGGTCAAATCCCTTTCTTCTTCCCAGTTGTCCGTCCTTTCGGGCACGGAAGGCCATCAGGGCGTCGGCGCAAAAGTCAGTGAATATCCGCTGGTGGAGCTGGAATCCCTTACCGGGGCTTCTGCTGAAAGCAACTCCCCCTGTTTTCTGCTGATTCTGGACGGCATTGTGGACCCGCAAAACCTGGGAGCCCTGGTTCGAACCGCCCTGTGCGCCGGTGTCGACGGCATCCTCTTTCCCAAGGACCGGTCCGCCTCTCCCCTGCCCTCTGTTTCCAAGTCATCGGCAGGCGCCATGGAACATCTTAAAATGGCCATGGTCACCAACCTGTCGGCGACCATCCAGGAGCTGAAACATTCGGGATTGTGGATTGCCGGTCTGGATTCATCGGCCGAACAAACCCTCTACGACATGGATTTGAGCGGGCCCATCGCCATTGTAATCGGCGGAGAGGAAAAAGGCATTCGTCCGCTTGTCAAAAAGCAGTGCGATTTTCTGGTTTCGATCCCCCAATCGACCTGTTTCAACTCCTTGAACGCATCGGTTGCCGGCGCCGTGGTCATGTATGAAGCCGTCAGGCAGCGCATGAAGGTCACTGTCTGAACCTTTCGGTATATCCGGATGCATTTGCCGGGAGCCTGATCAAACGGAAATCTTGACTTTGAACCCATTTTCAACAAGGATATTTCATGGAATCATTCCACAGCATCACCTTTGACCCGAACGGCCATCTGAAAGTGCCCGACTTTCCCGTCATCCCCTTTATTGAAGGCGACGGCACCGGCCCGGA
>CAWJRD010000015.1:0-62378 GCA_963845015.1 uncultured delta proteobacterium | reverse complement strand
AAATTCAGCAGGCATCAAAGTACGAAAGTGCACATCTCGGCGGTGAACGGCAAACTGCTCATCTTTGAATTTAAAGAAGACGGAATCCTTCTTGGCGAGGCCCTCTGTCAGGAGCCCTTCGAAAAACCGGATAAAAATTCCCTTACCGGAATGAAAGAAAATGAAGTGGAGCGGATCATCGACTTTCTTTGCGAAAACACCATGGTGGTCGACAGAATCACGCTCATCGAATGTCATCGAAAAGGACTCAACCTTACCATGGCCAAAACCATTTATGAACGTAACAGGGAAAGGTATGACAACTACCGGCTCAAATTAAGGCAGCCACCTGATATAACCGGTAAAGCCATTTTCAATGCATTCATACTTGACTACAGCAAACACCAACGCAACATCGGATATGGAGAAAAATGAAAAGAAAAGAGAGCTTCATTAATGACAAACGCCGCGTGTCATACCTTGCCTCTGTTTATAACCGAATTACCCGAGGCAAAAGTGTTCTGATCGAAGGTGGCTACGGCGCCGGAAAAACCCGCTTTTTGCATTTGATCCAACCCAAGAAACTACAAATCGTATGGGCGGAATCCTTGTTCAACGTACATGAGATATTGGCCTCTATTCTTCATGAATTGAACTATGAAGCCGCAGCCAATTACAGGCGAACGCCCGGATATCTGAAAATGATTTGCGGACTGTCCGACTTTCTCATCATTATCGACGAGGCCAATGATCTGGATCGCAGGCTCTGGCCATATTTAAAAAGAATCATCGATGCACAGGTGCCCATCGTCTTTGCCGGACTTCCCAAGGTCAGGACTTTTCTTACAAGCGAACATCCCGACATCCTCAGCCGCTTGAAAACCCTGGTGTTGTATCCGATCGAGGTAGAAGACTTCATCATGGAATACAAGGACTTTGAATCCGAGGCCATTGAACAGATCTATGCCGCAGCCAAAGGGGATATGCGCAAATTCGATGAGATCTGCACGGATTGTCGCCAAAAAGCCAAAGAACTGACCTACAGCTTCGTGGATGTCAATCTTGTGCTCTCACTTATATCAGAACAGCCGCATTATTAACAAAACGCCTGAATCGAAAGCCCCGCGCAGTATCCGCCCCATTGTCGTGCCTTTGCTTGATCCGCACCATCCATCCATTCTTTTGAACCATTTTCTTTATTTATTCTTCTGTCACCCTTCTTTTAAGAAATTACGCAACTCATATTTCTCGCAATAATGACTTGAACGGCGCATCTTTTTTGGGGCCTTGCCGCTCAAAAATGGAATTCTGTAAAACCGTTACATTATTTTATGCATCGTTTTGAAATACATAGATTATTCAATTGGCTGTTTTTATGATGTATTTGATATATATCGTGCTCTCACAGTGAAAGAAAAACCGTTACAATATTCGTATCTTAACAAACGTATGGTGAATGTCAAAAAGTCCATAGATGAGCTTTGATATGCCTCAAAATGGCGATTTTTGGCAACACCTCTCCGTTCGTTTGTTTAACACTCTGTATTTAATGTATTTTTTACGTTCTTTGTCATAAAAGCAATCGGAATAACTGCATTGCTGTAATTGATACGATTCCAAACATCAGGTGGGCCATCACCTTACTGGCTCCTTTTACCCTGATGGTACGGCCGCCATAATTGTCCTTGAGATTGGAATTGATTCTCTCGGCACTGCTTCTTTGCTTAAAGCGGGACTTGGTTGCCGGATCCATATGGATCTTTTCTCCGCGCCTTGGGTTATTATCAATGATCGGTCTATGTCCCAATGATTTGCTAAATTCGTGAATTGTCGGTGAATCATAAGCAGCATCCATCAAATCATATAGGCTGGTAACCCGTTGGCAGCTCATCTGCGAAAGCGGAATCGCCACCTGGGAGTCATGCAGTGACGCTGATGAGAGAACAGCACTGATCGGAATATCTCCATCGATGCAATCAAGGTGAAGTTTATAGCCGATCCAGGTTTCCTTGTACCCTTTGCTGTTCTTTTTGGTGCCAACGTTACAGTGGTTCGGTAAGTCTTTTAAATTTTCTTCCAGACTTCTTGTGGCTTGGAGCTCTACACGCTTGGATGGTTTGGGAGGAAGAATCTGGCCCTTACGGGGACGACCGCGTCTGCCTTTAGGCTTGGGTGCAGCATCCGATGCTGACTGCTTTGAGCGGTTTCTCACGCGATTCTATGGCGGTGGCATCCCGGCTTATATGGCCGGCAAGCCTTTGCCCACAATGCTTTTTAACCATTGCTTCGTGAATTTTTTGAGGCAGGCTGTGCGTTGCAAACTCTGTAAAGGCCCGAGAGAACGTTGCGCTGGATGGAATCTGGCTTGAAAGTTCCCATCCGCACAGCCTCCTGATATTCTTGCAGCCTCTCAGATATTCGATAAGAATATCAGTGGTTTCAAACTTATAAACGGACTTTGCGACAAAGGCTTTTGCCATGCTGGTGCGGCTTTTTTTCTTTCGCCCGAACCCTTGCCATCGAAATTCCTTCATGTGGCTTGGCAAATCGAGCAAGGAAACAACCTGCACAAATTCCCGCTCTTTCTCTGAAAGTGGATCAAGTTCTTGCTCTAACCATGGAAAAAGTTGCAATTGTATGGTATTCCAAATGTCAAAGAGAGTGCTCATATTATCGTCCTGTTTTTGGTTTGGGGAAATCAATAAATTAGGGTGATAATAGAGCACTTTCTTAATTAAATCAAGATATTAAATAACATTTTAGGGTAATTTCAAAAAATAATTCGCTGTGATCCAAGACTTTTGAAATTACCTCAGTTTAACTCCGGAGCTAAGCCCCCAGCTATGCTGGGGAGAGTTGAAAAAGCTATGCTATAGTATTTGAAAATCTTTTTTCAGTTAACGGAAAACGTAGATTTTATAACCGGAACATAAAATGTGCTGATACATTTTTGAATGGTATAGCATACTGTGGTGATGCTTTCAAAAGAATGATTTTGCTCAAGAAAATATATGAGAAGTATTGTGGGCTGAATGTTCAAGGTTAGATGCAGTAGATAAAGAATTATAAAGATCGATATGAATATTGTTCAGACCCATTCAGGGGTGCAAGTAACAGCCTATGAAAGAAGATTTTGTAGAATAGAAAGAATGAGATTCTGACCACTGAACAGCATAATGGCCCAGAATCACCCCTTAAGGGGTGATTAGTATAGAAGCCATTATATGGCTTTAATCAAGCCACCGGCTATGCCGGTGGTCATGACTTACTTTTAGTATTTTTATTGTTTTGTATGCAATGCAGTTTTTGACAGAAGTTTTAATAGTATCGCCCTGACCATCCAATGAATTTCAAAGTCGGTTTTTGAGGACGATCTGGGCGACCTGGGCGATTAAAATCTAAACCATATTATTCTTCGGCAAATCAGAACCTTAGAGCCGGTATTGATCACGTCTTGATATCTTTTGACGTATTCACCCTCTTCTTTAATTCCCTATGGTGTTACGTATTTTATTCTTTTGAATTTCGATATAATCTTGGCAGTGGGTGGAGCATAATGATTATAGCTTAATTTCTGCCATCCAAGTGGCAAAAGTATTTCATCTACTTTTTTCTTGAAATGATGTTGTCGGCCGTTAAGATTAGCGTGGCAATCAACTGAAATAATATCTCCGATCTTGATACGGACAGTGCCATCTATTTTCCATTTTAAACGAGGATCTTCCTGATGATTCAGGATCAGTTTGGACACTTCTTCTGCAATTTGACTTACATCCAAAGAATTACTCCTTGCTTCGATCAACTTTATCTTCCACTTTTCTTGCAGTTAGCTTTTTTAATTTCTATATCGACAAGCCAGGTATGAATCTCAGTTTTTTTCGAGCCTAAAACAGTACCTCCATACCGTTCAATATTGAATGTCAAGATGGGATATATACAATAGGGATATCTCCTTAGCTCCAGTCACACCTATATGTTGTGGTTCTGGCGTTCAGGACCGCGAATGCCTTTGATGATGTCCTTTGTAGGGCGCAGGTTCCACGATCATGGCGTTCTGTATCAGCCGATAGAAGAGCTTTCCTCGACTACGTGATGTACGACGGTTGAATCGGAACGTGAACTCGTCAAGATAACCATCCAGGTGCTCCGGACTGACTGCACCCTGATGGGTACCGAGAATCCATCGCTTCAGGAGCGACGCTACGCGATGAACGCGGGGGAGCAGTTCACTTGCCGACACCTTGGACCGCTTGAGGGAAGTAACCTCGTGTTTGTATCCCTTACCCTTCAATCCGGAATATCCCGACCAACCATCTGTGTGGATCGCGCTGCCCGGTTCGACCGTCGATTCTACGAACGGTAGCAGACTCCCCGCTGAAGCATCGGGAATCCGACGCATCCGAATACGTCCTATGCCATTTCCATCTTCTTGTGCAGCAATGACGACCAGAGCCTTCTTGAACGTCTCCCGTCCGCGGACACCTTCCTCCAGCCCCCCGAGGTAGGTCTCGTCAACCTCGATGCGTCCGCTGAGCAGCTCTCGTCCAGGACGAACCATGGCCCGCCGAATTTTGTGTAGCCACGTCCATGCCGTCTCATAGCTCCCTAGACCAAGAACCCTCTGCAACCCGAGGGCGCTGGCGCCGTTCTTCTGGGCCACCACCCACCAGATCGCACGGAACCAAGTCGCCAGCGGTGTGCGCGTGCGATCGAAGATAGTACCCGCAGTCACCGACAACTGCATTCCACACAATGAACACATGAACAAGCCACGTTCAGTCAGCCATGAGGATTCGCAGTCGCAACGCGGACATCGATAGCCGTTAGGCCAGCGCAGCCTGAACAGATACAGCCTACATGCTTCCTCCGAGGAGAAACGGGCTTCAAGTTCGGCCACTGTTTGAGGATAATCTTCCATGCCCAAAGATACTATATCTTGGGGGTACTTGAGTCAAGGAGATACCCCATATATACAATATACATCTTTCATACGGCCCACCAATTTATAACCTTCCATTCCTTCGCTTTCACTGCCAGATAATCTATTCCAGTAATGCATCAGGAGCTTTTCCAATATCTCAACATCAGATTCTGATACCTCACCATTTTGTAAGGACATAAGAAATTTGATAAAAGTTTCCATAGCCTATATCATTTTCCTTAAGTTTCGATAGTTTATTTATATTGGCTTCATTCTTAAATAATAATTATATGGTATGAATTGACAACAATTGTCAGCAAATAAATAAAAAAGCCGCCAATCACGAATAAATCGAGATAGCGGCCCGACTATCAATATTCCCTCTGAGAAAAATTACTCTCAGACCCTAAAAAATAATAAATTGTTTTTTTGACTTACACAGTTAATGAATATTGTCAACAAAAAAAGACTCGTCATTGTTCTGTATTTGAAACCCTTCCGAAAAAGCGATTAACAATATTCAAAATGTCAATGATTCTTGCATATAAGCATGAGTCTTTATTTCCGGATTTTTATTAAAGCATATTTCCGGTATCATTAACCATAGCCGAAGTGGCCGGCGGTCGTCAAAACATTTGATAAATTCCATGAACGAAGGTTGGGTTGCTGGACGGGTCCTTGATCCAGATAGTTCAAAGACCGTGTTTCCATATCAATCATGAATTGTATTGGTATACATGAGAAAACCGCGAAGTAAATACTCAACATTCGGATAACATAATCGAAAGTCGAGACCTTTGATTCATATAGTACTTTTCTGATGCCTGTTTTTTGTGAACGCTATAAATTTCCGATTGATGAGGCTTTGCGATGAATTGTGTGTTTTCTTAGCTGAAATCCAAGGAATTGAAGACTCATGTTTCACGCGCCAGCAGCAGATGGATAAATGATGCAAAGTTCACTCAGAATTTACTAAAAATAAAGCTATGTTGCCTCCGCTAATAATCTTCTTGCTCACTACCATAAGGTTTTGTGTTGATATGAGGTTTGGCAAGCCTTTCCTCGATAAAAAATCGCGGTAATTCCTGAAATGCTCACGACCAGCCATGATCTCAAATAATAGAGCAATAGGTCTATATATCCACCCTTTTGGAAAGCGAATTGGCCCAGGGTGGTGGTCGATGAGCAAAATCCGGCCATCAGGTTTCATTACACGTGCCATTTCACTTATCACTACAGGTCGAATCCGACTTGGCATTTCGTGCAAGGTAAGAAATCCTATGACCAAATCGAATGAACCATCCGGATACGACATTTTTGATGCGTCACCCTGTCGAATTTCTGCACGATCCCTTAATTTCTTTTGAGCTACTTCTACCATGGCAGGAGACAGGTCTATTCCAAACACTCTGCAGCCGGCTTCATGATAAAGCATCAAAGTCGTACCAGTCCCGCACCCCACGTCCAAGACATGCATTCCCTCCTGTGGCGGGTACATTTTCATCCCTATTTGCCTGATGTCAGCAATGGAGGGCTCCACATACCTATCATATTTTTTTGCCGATTTTTGATACGGGTCTTTAGTCATCTGCTTCTCCATAATTCCTTATGGTTTCATTTTGAAATTTTTCCAATTAAGGTTGCCAGTAATTCATTGGCCATCTTAAGATAGGTTTCGGCTTTGCCTTCCTCAAAGGTCTTAATGGCTTCCAGCAGGGATTGCCGGGCTTGTTCCGTTCTTTTCGTTGCTTTATAGAACTTGGCAAGGCTCAGGTAAACCGGTCCAAGTAATCCCTTGGCTCCCATTTCTTTCATTGATTCAATCGCCTTGTTAAGATGCTCCTCTGCTTTTTGGGCAGCAAAGGGAACATGCTTTACCAGAAAAACAATGTTTTTAGCAATAATCGATAATGATGGTTTGGCTCCTGTGGCGATTTGGGCATAGATTTCACCCAGAATCTGTTCAGAAATGGCAACCGCGGCTCGCCGCTGATTAATAATTAGGGATTTTTGCGCTTTTTCAAAAAGTTCCATCCCTTGCTGCATATTGCCTTTGGCAATTAAGTTTGGAGCAAGAGAGCCCTGAAAAAGTAGGGATAATGCCTCATACCATGTTCTTCACAGAAGCTTAATCCGGATTGCAAACTTTTTCAGCTTCCTGAAGCTGGCCACTGAATAAATAAGCTAAGCCTAATGGAATTTTTGGAAATTGAGCATAAGAAGGGTCCAATGGCGGCTTCCATTGCCTTTTTACAACTTTTTTGTGCAGATTTAAATCGCCGGTTAAAAGGTAGGCCATATGCGTTGAACAAATGCCCAAACACCTTGCCTCTGCTGTTAGCCTTTCTTTCACCATATTCTAAAAGCCGTTTTGCACCCTCAAATATTTTGTTCGTTTCCCCGCTGAAAAAGTAGATGAAGCAAAGACCAGAAAGCGATTTAAAATAAAGATATTGGTCGGATGGAAACGACTCCGCAATTTTCTGAGCCCTTTCACCATAGCCGATTCCTTCATCAAAGAGCCCCAATTCCGCACATGTCCATGGCATCCAGGTGCATGCATAACCGATTACTTTCTGGTCGCCAGTTTTCTCGCCAAGTTCCAGTCCCTTGAGCAAGTAACCATATGAATCCTTTGCTTTTCCAGCCATAAAATGGGCAATACCAAGCCACGCATAGAACATCCCGACCCTTGCCTTGTCATCCAGGGAATCGGCCAGAGCCTGATGAGACCTGAAAAGATCGAGAATGCCCCAATCTGACCAAGGTAGTAAAAAGCGTACCCCCAGCTGTTTAAAATATCGATGAGAATAATCTTTTCAGCTTCGGAGAGTTCTTCTTTGGAGGCAAGGATATCATAGGCTTTACGGAAGTACTGATCGGCTTCTTCCACTGCGTATCTTTCCAGACACTTTTCCCCGGATTTGACCAGATAATCCACCGCCTTGAACTGCGATTGGCCCCGGGAATAATGAAAGGCCAGCGTCTCATAAAATTCCGTCGGCCGGTCCTTGAAGATCGTTTCCATCACCTGAGCAATTTGTTCGTGGATCTGCCGGCGCTGTTTTTTAAGCAGCCCATTGTATACGATCTCCTGGGTCAGTGCGTGTTTAAACATATACTCCAGATCCGGCTGAAGAGATCGGGTTCGGATCAGATCAAGCCTCTCCAGTTGGCTGAGTTCCCCGTCGATGCGTTCTTGAAGCTCTGATATTCTTTTTAAAATCTCGTAAAGAAAATCCCGGCCGATGACGGACGCCTCCTGCAGGATGCGCTTGGTCTGTTTCTCAAGGCGATCGAGCCTTCCGGAAATAAGGCCGTGCAAAGAGGAGGGGATATCTGATTCCTTAAGGGAACCGGTGAGTTTCCATCCATTGCCATCCTGAACCAGCCTGTCGGATTCGATCAGGGAGTTGATCAACTCTTCCAGGTAAAAGGGATTTCCTTCTGCTTTGCTCTGCACCCAGCGCTTTAGGTCGGAAGGAATGTTTTCTGTTTTCAGCAGGGATTCCAGCATGTTCTGGGCATCTGAAAGTGACAGATTTTCCAGCCGAATTTCATGGTAGTATTTGGCGACATTGGCTTTCTGCTGACCCGTGAAAAGACTTAACGTCGGCCGGTAAGTACAGAGGACGATTGCAGGCTGCCGGATCTCCAGAAATGCACGGCGAATCAGTTCCATGAAAGAGGGGTCCGCCCAGTGCAGATCCTCCATAAAAAAAACGGTTGGCGCTTTTGAGGCAAGTGCGGTAAAAATCGAAAGGACCGCCGTTTGAAGACGGGACTTCCAAAACTCCGGGCTCACATTTTCTACCTGAGGATAACGCAGTGAGTAAAGCCTGCCAACATAAGGGATTGCCTCTTCCTTTTTATTCCCAGAAGCGTTTCCATCCCGGATTCGATTTTTTGCTTTACTTTTTCAGAAGCATCCTTTTCATCAATACCCAGAATCCTGTTTAAAAGATCAATCAGCGGAAAATACGGGATGTTTTGAGAATACGCATAGGCATGAGCCTCAATCCATTGAATTTTATTAAGGTCAAGTCCTGCCTTGAACTCTTCAACCAGTCTGCTTTTTCCCGTACCGGCTGCGCCGCAGATCGAAAAAATACTGCCCTTTCCCTGCCGCAGTCTTTCCACCGCATCACGCAGTTCTGCCATCTCCATCTTTCTGCCGATCAGCTCGGCCCGGACTCCTGAAAGCCTGCGGATGGTGACGGGTTTATCCCTTTCAGATAACAACGACATTCACCTGAACCGGTTCGCTTTTCCCCTTAACGGTGGTTGTTTCCACGTATTCACAATCAAAATGCCCTTCAACCTGGCGGCAGGTGCCGCCGTCAATGAGGATCTGTCCCGGTTTTGCCAGGCTGCTCAGTCGCGCAGCCAGATTGATGGTGTCTCCGGCCACACCATGCGTGCCCCTTTCCATGTTCACTTCACCTGTCACCACAAGGCCGGTGTTGATGCCGCTGTGCATGGAAATGGACCGGCCGATCTTTTTTTCGATCTCCGGGCTGATGGCATCTACCACCTGATGAATTTCACGGGCAGCCTTGATGGCCCGGATCGGATCATCCTCATGGGAGTTGGGTACACCGAATATGGCCATCACGGCATCACCGGCATATTTTTCAATGAAACCATCGTAACCTGCCACGATTCTGGAAATCTCGCCAAATATCCGGCAGGTGATCTCCTTGACCTCTTCCGGGTCCAGTTTCTCGGACAAGGACGTATATCCGGTAAGGTCCGAGAAAAGAACGGTAACGTATTTTCGTTCGCCATCGCTGGCGCTTCGGGTGGTGAGGATTTCTTCCGCCTGGTGCTTGGGGGTGTAGGATTGGGGCTGCTGGTAATCTATTTGAGGAGACTTTTTGGGCTCTTGCAGGTCATGGCCGCATTCATTGCAAAACTTGCTTCCTGCTGAATTGATGGCCCGGCACTGGGGACATTCGTCACCAAACCGCTGGCCACATTCGTTACAATACCTTGCCCCGTCTTTGTTTATTGAATGGCACTTTGGACAATTCATAACTGATCTCCATTAGAAGAAAATCTGGTTATAGAAACTGTAAAGTCATATCAATCCAAAGGATTCAGCTTTTCCAGGTTCACTTTCAATTGAATTTGATGTTGGAACCTTCCTTAATTTTCCTTATCAGAGGTGGATATATGGTGTGTCAAATGAGAAATTCAGATAATCGCTGTTTCTGTTTGAGAGATCTATCAAATGATATTGAGGAACCATGTTTGAAATGTCAACAATTCTTGCATATATTGATGAAACCGGCCATATTCAAGGATACGGATGGTATTCATAAGAAAACCGGCCTGTGAATGATTGTGTTTTGGATAACAAATTGTTGAACGGTTTGCGTTAGCTGCGTGTGGGTGGGTGTGGACTCGGCTTGAGATGTAGAAAAAACTCGAAGCCAGAAAAAGGCTTGAAAAACGCGCAGAATCCCACACGTCAGCTGCTCGCTTTGTTGGCTGGCTTTGTGCAAGACGCACCGATTAATAACCAGAACCACACCCATAAATCATGGCTGGTTTGCCACCTTTTTATGTAACTTGCTGTACGCTAAATCCGATTCTTCTGGCAACAAACGAATATGCGATTGCTGTTGAATGGACTTCGACAAGTCTCGTTGCTCCGTAGTAATCTCATTAAGATGGATTCCAGAACTTACTGGTAAATTAATTAAATAATGAACGTTAATATTCCAATAGCAACTTCCTTCTTCTTCAGGATTGTATTGGGGATTGATTTCTGGGTCGCTAACGACTTCAGCAAGAGCAAATATACTCATGCTACCTCCTGGGGCGTAAAGAAAGATTTTGTCTCCTGAATGGATGCTTGGTTTTTTTGTTTTTCGGAATCCAACGTACTTTTGGTCATAATTACCATAAAAGGGATGCTCGGTTATCGGTTCTTTATTCGAGCCAATTAATTTTAGCCAAGTTTGCATATTTTTTCCTCTGATGCCTCAACCAGTCCAAAACTGGGTTTGAATATTTTAGCCAATTGCAAAAACCAAACTTGCGAATCAAAGACGGTTTTGTATTTGCTCTTGGGCGCTACCAGCCAACAATAATTAGATCGATCCGCATAACAGCGGAGTTCTGTTTCCTGTCCATAGAACAATGGCATGCTTCAGACCGGGAGCGAAAGATCAACTATTTATACTCTATTCACGTCGCCCGGTCAGATCAAACCTTATGGGTTAGCTTTTCCTTTCTTTAAGGATTTGAGTTATGACCTCAGAGTCTTGGGGACGCCAACCCTTGAAGTGATAAACACTTCGTAACGCGCCGACCTTCGCCATCTAAACCGAGCGTGGCGGCCTCGTTCGCTTGGTCGACGGTCAATCCGACGTGCCCTTTGCCCGAGGTATCGTAAAACTCCTCGATCTCAACTTCCTCAGCGTTATCAATTCGCCGTGCGATAGAAAGCTCATGAGCAATACGCGCCTGCTGGAGGGCAAACTGCATTTGCAGATTTTGCTTCGTGATTTCTTCCTTCAGCTTTTCAACGCCCTCGTCCGAAGCCGTTGCAACTAAATTTGCTGCCCGTTCGGCACCCTCAGCGACAAGCCAGCCGACCGGGCTTGTGAATTTCAGGGCAGTTGTTGCAATTTCCCAAGCTGACATAGATGAGACTCCTTAAAAAGCTAACGTTTAGGATAACCGGACTGGGAGATGGCGTTGATGAGCGAAACGAACGCGCGATTCAATTCCGGCTCCGGTTCATCCGTTTCATAGCGATTCAACGAATCCAGACGCCATAAGGATCCGCAAGTCGTGCTACTGCGACAATTCCACGGTAACGCGACTTCATTTTTTCCAGATGCGCCTTCGTGTTATTTCGTGCAGCGCAGACCGTAGAACAACCAAGAATGAATTTAATAGGTTTGTATATGTCTGACAACTCACTGTAATTCCATATGTCCAAGGTTCCGCTGACGTCGGTTGTCATCATGTCGAAAACAAGGGCAGTTGCTCCTGCGTCCAGTTTTCCGGTGACGGGACTTAACCCTTCAGGAAGCCGTTGCCATAACACCCCATCGTATGAGTATTCTTTCGCTGCATCTTCTCTTTTAGTAGGACGAGCACCACCCTTGGTCGCTGGTTCAAGGAATATTGTATATGCTGGAATCGCTTTGCAAATCCCCTGAACTTGCACAGGCTGCGCTTTGGGTGACCTCATAAGCCAGAAAGTCTTCTCCGTTCGCACTATATCATTAATTTTTCTGTCAAAGATCGCATCAGAGCCTTCGCCAGCATGGTCCCCAATCACGCTCAATACGCACTGCGGGCTTTTCAAAGCCGTTTCAAGTACTGTCATTGTCATGTTGTCTTTCTTCACAGCAAACAAGCAGATAGGCAATTTCTGTATATCATCAACTCAGAAAAGCTATACAGTGTAATTATGAGTTTCTTTTGCATAAATAAGTGCGATAGAAATTATCATCTCCAGCATCTTCTTAATTTATTGGAATTATGCTTACTTGCATATATTGTTAAGTCCGGTCATCTTCAAGGATACGAATGGTATCATTGATAATCCTGACCCGTTCACCTGAAAGGACCCTACGATAAAGTTGCGATGCCTGTCAAATAAATTGACGCATTCCGAAGAGGTGGCCCTGGGCGGGGAGCGGTTCTTTTCGACCCATACCACAAACCCATGCGACACTGCCCGAAATCATTGCCAGCGCGACTACAGGGGCCGTCACTGGAAGAACCTGCATCCCCATCCGGAAATCAGGCTGAAAAATTTTCCAGGAGGGTCCAGCCGCAATTCCTGAACAAAATGCGTCGGACCCGTCCGAAAGGATTGATCTGACTTGCCGAACTGGGTTGGCCTCGAAACGACAACCGAAAAGTGAGATCGATTTGGCAGTAAAACGAAGAAGGGAGCATGAAAAACATGAGCAAGAATCCTCACACAGGGTCTTCCTTTGATGATTTTCTGAAAGAGGAAGGCTTGTACGAAGAATGCACAGCCGTTGCACTGAAGCGCATTTTGGCTTGGCAACTCAAGCAGGAAATGAAAAATAACCACTTGACCAAATCCGCCATGGCTGAATGGATGCACACAAGTCGAGCGCAGTTTGAGAGGTTGTTAGACCCTGAAAAGACCGGAATTTCACTTGAGACAATGCAACGTGCAGCCGTGGCCGTGGGTCGCGGGACAATGCCCTTGAGGCGCAAAGGCGCGTTGAACCCTGATGGGTCTTTCCATTCATGACCTGAAATGATTTTCAGGAATTCCGCAGATTTTTCTTGTTTCATTCCCCCGGATTGATTTATTAATCAACATGCAGGGGCATCGCGGCTTTCCGCGCCCAACATTACCGTGAATCGATTTTAAGGCAAGGAATTCATCAAACCGTCATGACACAAAGCAAAGAAGGCCCGTTTTTCATCCGCTCGAAAATCTGGTTTGAAGATGGTTCGGGAGAAGTGATTTTTGGTCTGGGGCGTTTGAAAATGCTGGAAGCCATTGAGCGCAACGGTTCGATTCAGTCGGCTGCCAAAGAGCTCAAGATGAGCTATCGGGCCTTATGGGGCAGAATAACAGCCACGGAAAACCGGATGGGCCGGCAGCTTTTGACCCGGAACATTGGCGGCGCTTCCGGCGGTGGCTCTCAGTTGACGCCATTTGCAAAAATTCTGATTGAAAATTTCCGGGAAATTCACCGCCGCATCGCCTTGGAATCGGACCGGCTGTTTCTTGAAGACACGCTTTCCAAAATTTCCCAAACAGACGAATGATGCGGTGCCCCACGCTTAATATATACCGTATCTGATCGTTCTGCATGCGTGGCCGGGTCACCTCAATGAGATTTTTAGGTTCATCAATCCGCTACATGTTAAAGAAAATATTCCGCATATTATGTCATTATTGACATATCGAATCCTTTCCGTTATTTTATATAATCAGAAACTGTCGCTTCCGGCGCTTTTTACCGTGAAAATTGATCCCCTCCTTTGGAAAGGGGGGCCAGGGGAGATTTAAAAGATCCGCTGGAAAATCCCCCTCGATCCCTCTTTTTCAAAGCGGGAAGGTATCATTTTCATTGCCGGGGGTGAAGTCCCGATGCAATTCATGAATGTTTACGAAGTCGACAACTTTACCTGACATACGAACTGGATAGAATGTCATGGCCACTTCTCAGATCATGGAATCTGAACTACAGCCGACGGTGCAGGCAGCCATTTTTTCGAATGAACAGCTTATCGAGAAAATCGGTGTTCTGGCGGATCAGGCCCTGTTCAAGGGAAAGGTGGATATTCTCGATGATGCCGCGATGCTGGCCACCCAAGTGGACACGCGGAGCCTTAGCCAATACCAGATAGCGATCTTTCACTACCATGTGTCCAATGTCTGGGGAAATTCATTCAAACTGCTGCCCAATGACCAGAAACAGGAGCGCATCTGGGAACAGCCTGAAATTGAAAAGCAATTGATCCATAACCGGCTGGCGGCTGCCGCTCTGGAAACTGCTGACGGCGCATGCCCGATCCCTGTGGTTTGCGCCATCTACACCAATCTGGCCAATACGCTCTTTCAGATTGGCCGTTTTGTGGAAGCGCTGGAATATTGGAACAGGGCGCTTGTTATAAAGCCGGATTTTGGCATGGCCATGGCAAATAAAGGGTATAGTCTTCTGCATTACGCCCATTTGCTTCAGGATGAAGGCCATGCAATGATCTTTTTGCTTCAGTCCCGGGAAACGCTGCGCCAGGCCTTGAAGCTGGAAATGGATCCCCATGCCCGGCCGTTTTTTAAGGATCAACTGAAATCCCTGAATCGGGTATTGTATCCATATGCGGACAAGAAATATTTGACCCCTGCCCGTGAATGTGCCGAAAATGATGATGGCGAAACCGCCTTCCGGAACTGGCGTCTAAAAAATAGGCTCTGCCTGAATCCGCTGAATGATCTGGGATCTTTTCAGGAAGCTGCATCCGATGACCTGATGACGCTGCCCTTGGAAAAAGACCCGGCCGGACCGTCTCCGTTCCAGGATCACTTCATGCTTCTGAAGCAGGAATTTATCTGCGCCAGACAGCTCTATTTTGAATTCGTGCGATCCGCTCCGGATATCGCCGCATCTTGCGGTGCGAGTTTGCCAATCCCTGAAAATGCGGCCTGTGATTTATCCGTTGAAAAACTCAAAATCGCCTTTCGCATGGCCTATTCCCTGTTCGATAAAATCGCCTTCTTTCTGAAAAAATACTTTCAGTTGCCGATTTCGCAGCAGCGGGTGAATTTTCGAACCCTGTGGTATCCGGAGGGCAGAAAAGCAAACGGATTGCAGCCGACTCTGCTTCAGACCTCAAACTGGCCGCTGCGGGGATTGTTCTGGCTGAGCAAGGATTTATACGAGCACAATCACGATTTCATGGAGGGTTTGGAAGCCGATGCCCGGCAGCTTTATGCCCTCCGCAACCATCTTGAACACAACTATCTGCTGATTCAGGACGATGCACACTATGCCGCATCCGGCAAAACCGGCCTGAGGGTTACCAGTGACGCATCAGTTTATGTGATCGGGCGAACCGATTTTGCCAATCGAACGCTTCGGATTCTGAAAATGGCCAGAGCCGCATTGATTTACCTCTCACTGGCCGTTCACTGGGAATCGTCTCAAATCCCCTGAAACAATATCTTCCTCTGCTTTTCCGCACCCGCGGCCGATCACCTTTATTTTCCATTAACAAAACATAAGGCTGTGGATGTATCTTGCAGCAGCTCCCATATTTATGTTATTGAAAGCATAAATTGATGCGACAAGTCGCTTGCATCATATAAAATGATTTTCGGATTCCTCTTCTATTTTGCCCGCGTTATTTTTTATCAGAACAGTTAACCCCTCCATATCTTCTCATGGCGAATGGGGGAAATCAATGAAAGGAAAAAACCCATGTCAGTACCTCCCGTAAAGATTTATTCGCTCAGCACCTGCAGTCATTGCAAATCCACCAAAAAAATGCTTTCCGACTGCACAATTCAATATGACTTCGTGGATGTAGATACGCTTGAGGGAGAGGAACGGGCCGCGATTCTGGAAGATGTCAAAAAATTCAATCCCAAATGCTCGTTTCCGACCATCATCATTGGAAATACCGTGATTGTCGGATTCAAGGAGAAAGAAATCAAGGAGGCGCTGGGTCTGGAATGAACGCCGAACAACTCTATGAAATGCTCAAAAAGGTTCAGGAGCCAAAAGGGTATTATTTCAGTGATGACTCCGAAAGGGTGATGGATCTGATGCAGGCTCTTCTGGCCAATAAAGGGCGATACGGGTACATGGTCTGCCCCTGCCGCCTGTCTACGGGAAACAAGGAAAAGGACAGAGACATCATCTGCCCCTGCGTTTACCGCACTGAAGACGTGGCGGAATACGGGAGCTGCTACTGCAATCTTTACGTGTCCAGGGAATGGAACGAGGGGAAGATTCCCCGCGAATATGTTCCCGAGCGAAGACCCGTGGAGAAGATGTTTTAGTAAATGAGCAGGAGATACATGATAACGATTCCGTGTTCAGGTTGAAGCCGAATCGACTTGCATCATGCTTCATCCTTTTCCCTTCATCCATTTTCCGATACCGAAGAAAACAAAAAAAATCAGGGATGCCAGGGTGACGATGGTGGCGCCGGAGGCCAGGTCCGCATAATAGGAAATGCACAGGCCGCCCGTGGTTGCGGCAAGCGCGACGCCGATGGCGACCGCGAACATGGTGGCGTACCGGTCGGTGACCTGGGCGGCCGCGGCCCCCGGAATGACCAGAAGGGCGGACACCAGGATGATGCCGACCACTTTCATGCTGATGACAACGGTCAGGGCAAGAATCGTCAGAAAAAAATGATCCAGGAACATGACCGGAATGCCGCTGACGTGGGCCACTTCGCTGTCGAAGGCCACGAACAGCAGTTCCTTGAAGAACAGCCAGATGGATGCCAGCACGAGGCTGCCGAGTATGGCGATGATGAGAATATCCTGATGGGTAATGGCCAGAATATTTCCGAACAGATATCCGAAAAGGTCCACGTTGTAAGCGCTTGACAATCCGATGAAAATGACCCCGAGGGCCATGGCCAGCGAAAAAAAGATGCCGATGGCGGTGTCGGCGCTGAGCCGCTGCTGATTGCCGACAATGCCGATGGCATTGGCAACGCAAACGGCAAAAACAATCGCCGAAATTGTGGGGGATACACCGATCAGGGCGCCCAGCGCCACGCCGCCGAATGCGGAATGGGCCACGCCTACGCCGATGAAGGAATACCGGCGAAGCACCACAAAACAGGAAACCACGGCCAGCACAATGCCGAGCAGGGTGCCGGCCGCCAGCGCATTTTGCATGAAACCCAGATGCAGCCACTCAGTCATCGTCGATATGCCTCATCTTGCAGGATACGCATTGGGCGTCGTGTACCATGACCTTTAGATTTCTGCCGAAAACCTTCTGATGAATATCCGAATCCAGTTCCAAATCCGTATCGCCGTGATAATGAATTTCCCGGTTCAGGCAGGCCACGCGGTCGGCATGCGACGTTACCACGCCGATATCGTGGGATACCATGATCACGGATATCCGCTGGGGGCTGTCTCTTAAACCGGCCAGAAGCTCGTAGAAATCCTCCTGGCCGACGCTGTCCACGCCCGTGGAGGGTTCATCCAGAACCAGAAGCCTGGGGCCGGATACCAGCGCCCTGGCAATCTGAACCCGCTGCTGCTGGCCGCCGGACAGGACCCCGTAGGGCTTGTTGGCATGCTCGGCCATGCCGACCTGTTCCAGTTTTTCCAGGGCGGCTTTTTTGTGTTTGTTCAGCAGCCGGGAAATGAGCCCCACTTGCTGGTACAGGCCCATGACCACCACATCCAGTGCGGTTACCGGAAAAGAGCGTTCCGCACGGGATATCTGCGGCAGATACCCGACATTCAGCCGGCCCTCTTTGCGGGGCTTTCGGCCGAACAACAGCACCGAGCCTTTTTCCGGTTTGATCAGCCCGAGAATGACTTTCAGGAGCGTGGATTTGCCGCCGCCATTGGGGCCGACAATGCCCAGAATTTCCCCTTCGTAACATTTCAGGTAAATGGATTTGAGCACCCATTTGCCGTCGAATCGGACCCAGACATCTTCCAGGTCCACCAGGACGCCGGGTTCGGGCTCTGTCATCAATTGGCCTGTTTTCACTGCATGGCCTCCTTCATGATCTGTAAATTATACCTCATTAATCCGATATAGGAATTTCGCCCGGGAAGGGTTTCGCCGCCCAGCGGATCCAGGATCAGCACCTTGACGCCGGCTTCTCTGGCGATGACGTCCGCAACTCTGGGGCTGAACTGGGGTTCTGCAAAGACCGCGCGGATGTGATAATCCTTGATTCTGGAAACAATGTCGGCGATTTCCCGGGGCGTTGGATTTCTTCCGGGGGATTTCTCGATCACCCCGGCCAGGGTCAGGCCGTACCGGGCGGCAAAATAGTCCCAGGATGCATGAAATGAAACGATTTCCTTGTTCTTGAATTGATTCACGGTATCCGCTGTTTCACGGTCCAGGGCATCGAGCCGGCCAAGATAGGCTCTGGCCCGGTTCTCATATGCGATGGCATGGTCCGGATCCGCTACAGAGAGTGCTTTGGCTATCCGGGTTACCATGGTTTTGGCCAGGTGAGGATCCAGCCAGACATGGGGATTGCCGGTGTGAAAATCGTGAGAATGGGCATGATCGGCATGTGCGGATTTATTTGATTCATGGGGCGCCTTTTCGGCGGATTCGCCGGGGTGGTGGCCCGCGGACTGGATCAGCGTCATGCCATCGGATAGCACAATCGGCTTCAATTTCCGGCTTGAAGACTGAACCAGTTGATCCGCCCAGAATTCCAGGCCGGATCCGATCATCAAAAAGACCTTGGCGGAGTCAAATGCCTTGATCAGGCTCGGCTTCATCTCAAACGTATGCGGGCTGGCGCCCGCGGGCACGACGGTGGTGACCTCGACATCATCGCCCCCGACCTGCCGGGCCATGTCCGCGACCGGAAAGATGCTGGCGATGACCTGAAGCTTTTCCCCGTAAGAAAGGGAAGGGAAACTCAGGAACACACCCAAGAGAATCCAGGTAATATATCGATTTTTCGTCATGTATTGATCCTGCCTTTGGAATTATAAATTCGCACTAAATGTACTCCTCATCCTCCTGACGACCTCCGGTTTGGGCATGGCGCCCACCAGGGTGTCTTTCAGCCGGCCGTTGTCAAAAATCAGCAGTGTGGGAATGCTGCGCGTGTCAAACCGGTGCCGATATCACGGGATTGGCGTCCACATTCAGTTTGCCGATCCGAAACCGTCCCTTGTACTCGGTTGCCAGTTCGGTGATGACCGGTCCGACCATCGTGCAGGCGCTGCACCAGGGGGCCCAGCAATCCACAAGCACCGGGATCGGAGATCGAAGGACTTTTTCCTCGAAATTGGCATCCGTGATCATGATGGGCTGCTGAAGGAAAAGATCGCTGGTTTTCAGCGCCGCGCCGCATTTTCCGCATTTTCCCGGCTGGCCGGCAAGGGCCGCCGGAATTCGATTCCGGGTTCTGCACGAAGCGCATCGGAACAGGTAATGGGTGATGTTTGTCATCAGGGCATGACTCCATATTCTTTTAGTTTTTTATGAAGGGTTTTTCGCGTGATTCCCAGTTTTCGGGATGCCAGGCTTTTGTTGCCGTCCGCGGATGCCAGCGCGCTCAGAATCGTGGCTTTTTCAACGGCCGTGAGCGGCAGGGTTTCGGCGGCCTCCGAAGGATTCATCGGGAACCGGGGCCGCCGGGGCAGGGGAGGCCGGCAGCATGGGAAGCTCCTGGTCGTCCAGATATTCGCTTCGGGACAGAACAACCCCTCTTTCAACGGAGTTCATCAGCTCCCGGACGTTTCCCGGCCAGTCATATCGGATCAAATGGTCCATTGTCTGCGGGGTGAAGCCCTTGATGGATTTGTGATTCAGGGCTGAAAATTTTTCCAGAAAATGCTGGGCCAGCAGCGGAATGTCCTCTTTTCGCTCGCGCAGGGGCGGCAGATCCAGGTTCACGACATTGAGCCGGTAGTACAAATCCTCCCGGAAACGTCCGGACGCGGTCAGCGCCAGAAGATCCTTGTTGGTGGCCACAATCAGCCGGACATCCACGGCGATCACCTGCTCGCCGCCGACCCGCGTAATTTCCCTTTCCTGAAGCACGCGAAGCAGTTTGACCTGCATCATCAAAGACATTTCACTGACTTCATCCAGAAAGAGGCTGCCGCCGCTGGCCTGCACGAATTTGCCTTCTTTTCTGCGGTCCGCGCCGGTGAAGGCCCCTTTTTCATGGCCGAAAAGCTCTGATTCCAGCAGGGTTTCGGTAATGGCCGCACAGTTGATTTTGATGAAAGGGCCGGCTTTCCGATGGCTGTTAAAATGAATGGCGCCTGCGATCAGTTCTTTTCCGGTTCCGGATTCGCCATGAATCAGAATGGTTGCCTCGGATGGGGCTACCTGGGCAACCGTTTCCAGAAGCCTTTCCATCTTCAGGCCCTGGCCGATGATCTGCCGCCGGTCAAATCGCTGGTCCAGGTGCTGTCTGAGCATGCGGTTTTCTTCCCGGAGAAAGATGTGTTCCATGGCCCGTTCAATGGTAATTCTCAGTTTGTCAAAATCAAGGGGTTTGGTCAGATAATCGTAGGCCCCGGCTTTCAGGGCTGAAACCGCGGATTCAATGGAGGAATAGGCGGTCATGATGATCACCGGTATGGCCGGATTGATCGCCTTGATGCGGCCCAGCGCCTCAATGCCGGAGACTTTGAGCATGCGCACATCCATCAGGATCAGATCAAAAGGACGGTCTTGAACCGACTTCGATGGCAACGGCGCCGTCGTCGGCTTCGACGATTTCATACCCCCAGCCGCCGATTAATGTCCGCAGCATGGTCCGGTGCGCGGTATCATCATCAACGACAAGGATGGAACAGGATTTATGTTTTCATGGGTGTGCGCTCTCAAAGGGAAGCCGGATCGTTACCGTGGTGCCTTTTCCCGCCAGGCTTTCAACCTTGATGTCGCCGTCATGCGCCTCCACGATATTATGGACAATGGCCAGTCCCAGACCGGTTCCCGAAGTTTTGGTGGTAAAATAAAGGTCAAAAATCTGCGAAAGATCGGTTTCGGAAATGCCGGACCCGTTGTCCGAGATTTGAAGGATCAGCCGGTCCTGATTGAGCGCGGCGCTGATCACGATCCTGCCGCCGCAGGTCATGGATTCCACGGAATTCAGCAATAAATTCAGCAGCACCTGGCCCATCTGGTCCGAATCCATGGGAATCAGCGGCAGTCCCGGTTGAATCTTCGTCTCGATGTCAATTTGACGGTCGCCGGACTGCCGCTCCATCAGCTTCAGCGTTTTGTGAATGACGTCTGAAATCGGAACCGGCTGTTTGTTGATGGTTACGGGCTTTGCAAATGCCAGAAGCTGGCTGACCACGCGGTTCAACCGGTCCACTTCCTGAATCATGATCGATGAAACCTCCCGGTCTTCGGGGATGTGCGAATACCGTTCCCTGAAATAGGTGGCAAATCCTTTTATCGAACTCAAGGGGTTGCGGATTTCATGCGCAACACCGGCCGCAAGGCTTCCGACGGAAGCCAGCCGCTGGGATCTGGCCAGCGCTTTTTGAAGGGCCTGGACCTCGCGCAGGTCCTTGAACAAGAGGACATATCCGAGAAACGTGCCGGTTTCATCCCGAAGCCTTGCGGCGCTGACTTGAAGCGGAAGGCGCGTTTTCTCCGCGATGTGACATACGATTTCCTTTTCAACCGCCCGTGTTTCGATGTCCGGATGCGAAATCAGCTCCAGGAACATCCGGGGCAGCACCTCGGAGGCCTTTTTCCCGGATGCTCTGGACCGCGGACAGGTTCAGTACCCGGTCCGCGACCTGATTAAAGGAGGTGATGGCCAGGGACGTATCCAGGGCAATCAACCCGATGGGCATATTTTCAACCAGGGTATCGGAAAAAGCCTTGATTCTGGAAAGCGATGCCTGGGTCATGCGGTAATTCTGCGCCAGAAACAGCATCATCACGCCGGCAAAACCGATGAAAAGCAGAATCGATTCCCATGATCACCGTATGCATGGCATCGGCATGCCTGGCCTCTTCAATGGAATCCATGTCCAGGCCGATAAAAATAATCCGGGAGATGCCCGGGCCTTCAGCCGGATGCAGCATCGACAGGCGGCAGCGGGATCGGGGAATCCCCTTTCACGCGACCCCGATGGAAGCCCAGCGGCGGGCGGGTCGGGGTAAATCTTCGATAGAATTCGAATGTCTTTTTGCCGTGATGTTCGGGAAGGATTCGCCAGAAGCTTTCCGGTGACTTTGCAATGGCTTCCAGGTCCAGGTCTTTTCCATGCGTGTCTGCCGATCTGCTCCGGATCGCTGCTGGCCATGATCATGCCGCTCGGCGTCCGTGACAATCAAATGAACGATGTCCGGCTGCTGGGCGGTTTCCATCAGCAGTTTCTGAAGCTGAAACCCTTCCCACCGCCCCGCCATTCCGGTTCGGGTTCCGGCCTCAAACGAGCGGATCAGGGCAGCGGCTTTTTCTTTCAGCAGCCGTTCGGAGTTCTCCTTCTGCCGGTTGATGTTTTCAATCGTCATGAACGAGAAAATGGGCAGCAGAACCAGCACGGCGCCGATCAGCACCCAGGGCGGAATGCCGGTCCAGAAACGGTTTGTTAAAAGATTGCCGGATTTCATTTTGCTCAAGAATTAAAAGCGCTCAGATCCCCGGCTCCCTTGCGGATGACTTCGGGCGTATCGCCGATCAGCGATATGACACTGGAAGGATTTCCCGATACGGAACCCGCATCAATGACCAGATCCAGCCGGGTTCCAAAATGCTCATGAATCAGGGACGGATGGTCAAAGACCGAGCCGTCCGGAGTGGTTGCGCTGGTCGAGATAATGGGATTTCCCAGAGATTTGACCAGGGCGATACAGATGGGATGGTCCGGCACGCGAATGCCGGCGGTTTTGCGTTTGGTCAGCATGATTTTCGGAACCAGTTTGGATCCTTCCAGGATAAAGGTATAGGGTCCGGGAAGATGGCGTTTCATGGTTTTATATCCGTAATTGGTAACCTTGGCGTAGTCGCTGATATCTTTAAGATCCGAGCAGATAAAGCTGAAGGGTTTGGATGAATCCCGCTGCTTGATCTGATAAATTCTCTGAATGGCTTTTTTATTCATGATATCGCAGCCGATGCCGTAAAATGTATCTGTCGGATAGGCGATGATACCCCCGTCTTTCAGAATGTCCACCACTTTGGCGACAAGTCGCGGCTGCGGCGTTATGGGATTGATACTGATCAGCATGGTTTCCATCCAGTAAAAGGTCGGACCCAAAAAAGTCATTTGGAACGCAGAGAAAACAAGAACAATCTGGCATTAATCTATTCAAACTATAATATACTACTATACCCATGTTCAAATAACAACGGAATATGTATTGGCGAAAAAGACAAAGCGGATCCCAGAGCCGGCATGATCCGGTAACCATTATGCCGGTGCGAGGCGATGAAATAATTGAACGTCCGTTTGCCTCGGAGGCAGGGCAGTTTCGGGTCATTCTTGACTTTGGACGGCTTTTATGAGCATTATAGAAAGAAGAATCAGAAGTCAATACGAAGCGGTAGATTCATGCCCGTGTTTCATTCGGTGAAGGTCTTTGAGGTCATCAGTGATACATGACAGGCAGAATCAACAGATGCTTTGCCTCAACTTTTTCAATAGAAATTTTCAGGAACGATCATGACACAATTTCAAACTGTATATGTTTTCCCCACCATTCCCGAACCATTGCTGTTTCTGGATAAATTGTCCAGAAACCTCTGGTGGAGCTGGCAGCGGGATGCTGTTGAACTGTTTCGCCGCATCGATCCCCGGCTCTGGCGGGAGTCCAATGGCAACCCCCTTTATTTTTCGACCCTGATTCCTCAGGAGCGGCTTCAGGAACTTTCTCAGGACGAAAGCTTTCTGGCCCACCAGGGCCGTGTCAAGGCGCGTTTTGAATCCATGCTTCAGGCGCCGATGAATTCATCTTCCTCTGTTTTTGGAGACAGGGGAACGGTTGCCTATTTTTCAATGGAATTCGGCATTCATGAAAGTCTTCCGCTGTTTGCCGGCGGGCTGGGCGTTCTGGCCGGAGACCATTTGAAATCCGCATCGGACATGCGGGTGCCGCTGACCGGCGTCGGGCTTTACTACCGGCAGGGGTATTTCCATCAATATCTGGATTATGACGGCTATCAGCAGGAAGCCTATCCCAGAACCGATATGTATTCCATTCCCCTTGAACGCGCGCTGGATCCGGAAGGAAATGAAGTGCGCATATCGGTTTCCGGCCCTGACGGAGAAATTCACGCAATCGTGTGGAAGCTGAATATCGGCAGAATTCCGCTCTATCTTCTGGATGCCAATATTCGGGACAATCCTCCGGAAATCACGAGATATTACATCGAGCCTTTACACCGGAGACCAGAAAAAACGCCTGGCCCAGGAAATGCTGCTTGGGAATCGGCGGCATGCGGGCGCTGACCGCATTGGGAATATTTCCCGACGGTGTGCCACATGAATGAAGGGCACTGCGCTTTTGCCAGCCTGGAGCGCCTGGCGCTTGTTCATGTCCAAACTGAATATCGATATCAAAACCGCTCTGGAAATAGTTCCGCGAACAACCGTTTTTACCACCCATACGCCGGTTGCGGCCGGTCATGACGAATTTCCGCCGTTTTTGATAAAGCCTTATCTTATCCCATTTCAGGAAACGCTCCAGACATCCGCGGAAGAAATGCTGACCTGGGGACAGCCCATTACGGCCACTTCCGATCAGCCGTTTTCCATGTTTGTTCTGGGCCAGCGCATGTCCCAGTATTGCAATGGCGTCAGCAGACTGCATGGAAATGTCGCCCGGCGGATGTGGCTGCATATCTGGCCGGGGGTTTCGGAAAGCGAGATTCCGATCACGCATGTGACAAACGGCGTCCATATCCCGACCTGGATATCCCATGAAAACGCCCTCCTGTTTGAGCGGTATATCGGTCCGGACTGGCACATGGATATCCGGCATGCGGATATCTTCAAGCGGTTCGATCAGATTTACGACGAAGAGCTCTGGCGCGCCCATGACATGAATCGCTCCAGACTCATCCGCACCTGCCGGGAGATGATGATCACGCAGTATCAGCGCCGCCATGCCCCCATGTCCAAAATGAGAGATGCCGAATCGGTGCTGGACCAGGATGTTCTGACCATTGCCTTTGCCAGGCGCTTTGCCTCTTACAAGCGCGCCTACCTGATTCTTCAGGAACCGGAGCGTTTTGAAGCCATTCTGAATTCCGAAACGCATCCGGTGCAGTTTATTTTTTCCGGAAAGGCCCATCCCCGGGATTCCGAAGGCAAGGATCTGATCAAACGCCTGATTGAATTTTCCCGGAGACCCAGCGTACGGCATCGAATCGTGTTTCTGGAAGATTATGATATCCATATTGCCCGGCATCTGGTTCAGGGAGCGGATGTCTGGCTCAATACGCCGCGGAGGCCTTTTGAAGCCTGCGGCACATCCGGCATCAAGGCGGCCATTAACGGCGTGCTCAACGTCAGCATCATGGACGGATGGTGGGATGAGGGGTATTCCGAAGACTGCGGCTGGCAGATTGGAAACAGCGTCGATTATACGGATCCCGGATATCAGGATCTGATGGACAGCCGATCGCTCTATAATGTTCTGGAAAATGAAGTGATTCCCTGTTTTTACGAAAGAAGCAAGGGCGGCATTCCGGTGAAGTGGATCCGGATGATGAAGGCTTCCATGAAAATGGCCATGCGGCAGTTCAGCAGCCAGCGGATGGTCGGCGACTATCAGGAGAAATTTTACCATCCGGGAGCCTATCGGTCTCAGGAGCTGCTTTACAATCAGGCCGATGAGGCCAGGCAGCTGGCAGACCAGCATCTCAGGCTGATGCTGCACTGGAAACAGATTCACCTCCTGCCGCCGGTTGTCGTGAATCCCAAAAAATATTATCGGGTCGGAGATGCCTTCAGCGTCACGGTCGCGGTTCATCTGGGCGTGCTCAGTCCCTATGAAGTGGATGTGGAGCTGTGTCTGGGAACCCCCAAAACCGTAGACGTGCTTGAAGATATTCAGACAGAAATCATGACCGTCAGCGAGGATATCGGATACAGCCATTATCAAGTATTCCTGCACCACAATCTGTAAGGTCTCCGGACAGTTTGCCTTTACGGCCAGGGTGACGCCGCGGGGAGACAATTGGATTAAATATACCCCGGGGCTGATTACCTGGGCGTGAAGGAATCAGGCTGATGACGGAAGGCAGAGGGCTGAAGGCGTCGCATTGCCTGTTTTTATATAAAGGAAATATTATGACATTATCCAGAAATCCCCGCATTCTTGATCGTAACGCCGGAGGTCACCTATTTGCCCAACCGCATGGGCAGTCTTGCCAGTTATCTGACGGCCAAGGCAGGCGGCCTTGCAGATGTCTCGGCGGCGCTGGTGAATGCGCTTTTTGACCAGGGCGCCGATGTCCATGTCGCCATGCCCGATTATCGGGCGATTTTCAGCGGACAGATGGCGCCTTTCCTGTCCAAGGAACTTCAGGCCATTCAGAACAAAATGCCGGGCGAGCGGATCCATCTGGCGGAAGACCGGGCGTTTTTTTACAAAAACCGGGTCTATTCGGATTACTGGATGGAAAATATCAAAATGGCGCTGGCCTTTCAGCGGGAAGTCATCAACAACATCGTTCCCAGGGTTCAGCCCGATCTGATTCACTGCAACGACTGGATGACCGGCTTGATTCCCGCCATGTCCAGGAGAATGGGGATTCCCTGTCTGTTTACCATTCACAACATTCATACCATGAAAACCTATCTGTGGCAGATTGAAGACCGGGGAATCGATGCCGCCTATTTCTGGCAGCACCTGTATTTATGATCGCATGGCAATCGAATATGAAGAAAGCCGGGATTCCAATGCCGTGGATTTTCTGACCAGCGGCATTTTCGCAGCCCATTTTGTCAATACCGTGAGTCACACGTTTTTAATGGAAGTCGTTGAAGGCCGGCACGGTTTTATCGAAAAATCCATTCAACAGGAGCTGGCCAACAAATGGTATGCCGGATGCGCCGCGGGGATTTTGAATGCCCCGGATCCGGCGTTTAATCCCATGTATGACAAGTATCTGACGGCAACCTTCGGCCCGGATGACCATGCCGCGGGGAAAAAGCAGAACAAGCTGGCCCTTCAAAAACTTCTGGGCTTGATCGAGGATGAGAACGCGCCGGTGTTTTTCTGGCCATCCCGGCTGGACAGCATTCAAAAAGGGTCGCAGCTTCTGGCGGATATTCTCTATTCGGTCATTTCCAGGTATTGGCAGAGCAACCTGCAGATCGTTTTCGTGGCAAACGGCGAATATCAGCAGCATTTCAAGGACATCGCCCAGTACCATGGCATCCAGAACCGGATTGCCGTCTGCGATTTCAGTGAAGATCTGGAGCACCTCGCATACGGGGCTTCGAATTTCATTTTGATGCCGTCGCTGTTTGAACCCTGCGGCCTGCCGCAGATGATCGCCCCGATCTATGGATCCCTGCCGGTTGTCCATGACACCGGAGGCATTCATGATACGATCAGCCATCTGGATTCGTCAAAACATGCCGGAAACGGCTTTTTGTTCAAAAACCACGATGCGGCCGGTCTTTCCTGGGCCATCGATCAGGCCATGGCGTTTTATCGGCTTTCCGAGAAAAGCAGGCAATTCGAGATTCGACGCATCATGAAAGAGAGCATTGCCCGTTTCAACCATTCGGTAACCGCCAGACAGTATATTGATCTTTATGAAAAAATGCTTCAGAGGCCGCTGATAAATTAAACTGCGCCCTCTAAATGCCGTTTCCCCAGAAATCCCCCTTTTCCAAAAGGGGGGTATCTTTACATTTATGGAAAGAATGGAGAATGGACAGATGACTGAATTTACTTATCAGGAGATGTTTCCCCTGGGACCCGATACAACGGAATATCGCAGGTTGACATCCGATTTTGTTTCGGATAGCTTCCTTCGAAGGCCATGCCATTGTCAAGATTGCTCCAGAGGGCCTGACCCTGCTGGCGGAGCAGGCTTTTAAAGACGTGTCCCACCTTTTAAGAAGATCCCATCTTCTGCAACTGGTCAAGATACTGAATGATCCCCAAAGCTCTTCCAATGACCGCTATGTGGCCCTTGAAATGCTGAAAAACGCGGTGATCTCCGCCGAAGGCGAATATCCCATGTGCCAGGATACGGGAACCGCCGTGATCATGGGCAAAAAAGGCCAGCAGAATCTGGACCGGATTTTCGGATGAAGAAGCCCTTTCCCGGGGCGTTTTCAATGCCTATACCCAGAGCAACCTCCGGTATTCCCAGAATGCGCCGTTGACCCTTTACGGGGAAAAAAATACCGGCTGTAACCTGCCGGCGCAGATCGATATTTTTGCAACCCCGGGGGATGCCTATAAATTTCTCTTCATTGCCAAAGGCGGCGGATCCGCCAATAAAACCTATCTCTTTCAGGAAACAAAAGCCGTGCTGGCGCCGGACAAGCTTCCGGAATATTTAAAGGCCAAAATGAAAAGCCTGGGAACCGCGGCCTGCCCGCCGTATCACCTGGCCTTTGTGATCGGCGGAACCTCGGCGGAAGCCAATCTTAAAACCGTGAAACTGGCCTCGGCCGGATATCTGGATGCGCTTCCGGAGCAGGGAAACGCCCTGGGCCATGCCTTCCGGGACAAAGAGCTGGAAGCCGTGCTGTATCAGATGTCGCGGGATCTGGGTCTTGGCGCCCAGTTCGGCGGAGTCGCCTTCTGCCATGATGTCCGCGTGATCCGCATGCCCCGGCATGGGGCATCCTGTCCCATCGGCATGGGCGTCAGTTGCAGCGCGGACCGCAACATCAAGGCCAGAATCAATCGCGACGGCATTTTTCTGGAAAAGCTTGAAACCAATCCCGCGCAGTTTCTGCCGGAACCCTCGGGCGAAGCGGATGACGCCGTGCGCATCGATCTGAATCGGCCCATGAAGGAAATCCGGGAAACCCTCAGCAAGTATCCCGTTTCCACCCGGCTGCTCCTGACCGGAGACATTGTCGTGGGCAGGGACATCGCCCATGCCAAGCTCAAGGAGCGCCTCGACCGGGGCGAGGATCTGCCCGAATATTTCAAGAATCACATCGTGTATTATGCAGGTCCCGCCAAAACCCCCAAGGGCAGGGCGTCGGGTTCGTTCGGCCCGACCACCGCGGGACGCATGGATCCTTATGTTCCCCTGTTTCAGGCAAGAGGGGGTTCCATGATCATGCTGGCCAAGGGAAACCGCACCCAGCAGGTCACGGATTCCTGTAAAAAATATGGCGGATTCTATCTGGGATCCATCGGCGGACCCGCGGCCCGCCTGGGCAGAGACTGCATTACCCGCATCGAAACCCTGGAGTATCCGGAACTGGGAATGGAGGCCATTTTCAAGATTACGGTCAAGGATTTCCCCGCGTTTATCATCGTGGATGACAAGGGAAACGATTTTTTTTCCAGCCTGATGCAGTAGGCAAAAGGAGGAACTTTGAAAACCCTTACCATTCTTTGCGATAATTATGTGGGCAGGCCGGGCCTTATTGGCGAGCATGGATTCAGCACCTTGATTGAAAACGGGGACAAACGGTATCTGTTTGACGCCGGCTCCGGCGTCGGCCTTTCTTTCAATCTGAAACTGCTCGAAAAATCCCTGAAAGGGGTCAGCCGTATTTTTCTCAGTCACGGCCATTATGATCATACCGGCGGGCTTAAAACAGCGCTTCAGGAAACCGGGCCGGTGAATGTGGTGGCGCATCCGCAGGTTTTCTCCAGGCATTATGTCCAGAATCCCCTGCTGTTTGCAAACGAGCCCCGGTATATCGGCAGTCCGCTTTCAATAGAAGAACTCACCGCCCTGGGAGCGGATTTTACCTGGGTGGACCAGACCCGGCAGGTGGAAGACGGCATCCGGTTTGTCACCGGCGTCCCCTGTAAACCGGACCAGAGCTTTCAGGACCCGCAGCTTCTGCTTCAGGAAGGAGATGCGTTTTCCCCGGATCCCATCAGCGATGACGCCAGCCTTCTGATTGAAACCGCAACAGACCCGGTGTTGCTGCTGGGATGCGCCCATGCAGGGGTCCTGAATATTCTGGATCATCTTCAGGATACCTTGAAGATTCGAAAACTTCGGGCCATTCTTGGCGGCACGCATCTGATGTTTTTTTCACCGGAACGGATCGCTGCGGTGATTCAGCGTTTTGAAGACTTTGGCGTGGCGCAGGTCGGGGTTTCCCATTGTACCGGCATGAAGGCTGCCGTTGCGCTTGGGCGCCCATTTCAAGGACAGATTCACGGCAGCGGCAACCGGCAGCGTATTTTCCTTTGACTGAAGGTTAAAAGCGCTGGTGTCGCTGCGGCGTTTCAGTAAGGGGCCAACCCTTCACGAAAGAAGAGAAATGAAGACAGCAAACCGCCTGATTCACGAAAAAAGTCCTTATCTGCTGCAGCATGCCCATAATCCCGTGGACTGGTATCCCTGGGGGGATGCGGCCTTTGCCTGGCCAAAGCGCAAGACAAGCCCGTTTTTCTGTCCGTGGGGTATGCCACCTGCCACTGGTGCCATGTGATGGAAAAAGAATCCTTTGAAAATCCGGAGGCGGCCAGGGCTTTAAATGACGCTTTTGTCTGCATCAAGGTGGACAGGGAAGAGCGCCCCGATATTGACGCCGTCTATATGGCGGCCTGCCATTTGATTACGGGCCGCGGGGGCTGGCCCCTGACAGCGCTGCTGACGCCGGATAAAGCAGCCGTTTTTTGCCGCAACCTATCTTCCCCTTCACAGCCGGTTCGGTCAGCCCGGTGTCCTGGATCTTTGCACGCAGATCACGGACATGTGGCAATCCCGAAGGCAGAAGATTATGGATGCGGTATCGGAGATCAAAGGGCACCTTTTACGCTCGTTTGAATACAAATCGTCCCTGTCTCTGGATGCCTCTCCTATAGATGCCGCCAATGCCCAGATATCCCAGCGGTTCGATTCCCAGTTCGGGGGCTTTGAACCCGCGCCCAAATTTCCCTCTCCGCACCGGCTGCTGTTTTTGCTTCAGCGGTATGAGCAGAATCGCGACGGCGAGATTCTGAAAATGGTTGAAACAACGCTTTCGAACATGCGGGCCGGGGGCATATGGGACCATGTCGGCTTTGGATTTCACCGGTATTCAACGGACAAGCAGATGGCTTCTGCCGCATTTTGAAAAAATGCTCTATGACCAGGCCCTGCTGGCCCTTGCTTTTCTGGAAACGTATCGCATGACTCGAAAAGCCTTTTATGCGAAAACCGCCGAGGAAATTTTTACTTATGTGCTTCGGGACATGACTTCGGAAGCCGGGGCTTTTTTCACGGCGGAAGATGCGGACAGCGAAGGCGAGGAGGGCCGGTTTTATGTCTGGTCTTTTGATGAATTCCGCAGGCTTCTGGCGTCTTTTCCAGCGCACTGGGAAACCCTTCTGAATGTCAGCGCGGAAGGCAATTTCCACGATGAGGCAACCGGCCAAAAATCCGGCGTCAATATTCTTCACACGGGGCTGCCCCTGTCCGAATGGGCATTGCGCATCCAGGTTCCGGAAGCGGACCTGCTGAAAGAATGGGAGGATATCCGCAGCCGGCTTTTTGCGGTCCGCAGCCGGCGGGTTCATCCCCTGAAAGATGATAAAGTCCTGACGGACTGGAACGGGCTGATGATCGCGGCACTTGCAACCGGTGCACGGATATTGAATAATCCCGCTTATGCGCAGGGCTGCGGCCAGGGCCGCTGATTTTATCCTGAAAAGCCTGTGCGATGCCGATGGCCGGCTGCTTCACCGCTATCGGGAAGGCCAGGCAGGGGTGTCGGCCTTTGCGGATGATTATGCATGGATGATTTTCGGGCTTCTGTCCTTGCATCAGGCGGACGGGGATCCCCGGTGGCTGGCGGAGGCCATCCGACTTTCAGGGCATTCTGGATGCGGATTACAGGGACCGGGAGCAGGCGGATATTTCATGAACCTTGACCCCGATGACCTGCCGGTTCGGCCCAAAGCGCTTTATGACGGCGCCATGCCGTCCGCCAATTCCGTTTCCCTGGTCAATCTGTCGCGCCTGCATGATCTCACGGCGGACCCGCAGTGGATGGACCAGGCAATCCTTTTGGCCAAATCATTTTTCGATACCGTGAAAGACCCAGCCATCCGCCCATACTTTTTTTCTGACCGGACTTTCCGCGGTTCTCCGCAAAGGAAATCTAACTCTGAATACGCGCGAAACAACACTCACGGGTCCGGCGTTCATGCTGGGATCCGCCCTGATGTTCGCCGTCATGGATGGGCTCATCAAAATCATCGGCCCCTCCTTCCGGGTCTGGGACATTGCCTTTTACCGGTTCGGCTTCGGGATCGTGATCCTTTTCGGGATTTACGGCGGCAGGGAAAGCCTGATCAAGGGGGCCAATCCCGGGCTGCTGATCCTTCGCGGGGTTCTGGGCTCCGTGGCGTTTCTATCCATTGTCGGCGCCATCCGCCTGATCCCCATCTCAACGGCCATGGTGCTGTTTTTCTCGTTTCCGGCATTTACGGCCTTGTTCTCGCCCCTGATCTACCGGGAGCGGATTACCCTGCCCGAGATTGTCTGTATTGCGGCAACCATTCTGGGGATCGCCTGTTTGTTTGATTTCCGGTTTGAAGGCGTCTGGCTGGGGCAGGTGCTGGCGGTGACGGGCGCCGTGTTTGCCGGCCTGACCGTTACCATCATCAAAAAACTTCGGGAAAACCATCGGACCGGTGTTGTGTACATGTATTTTTGTATACTGGGCACGTGCATCACATTTCCGGCCTTTATCGCACAGCCGCAGTTGCCGGAATCCTGGAACGACGGGGCCATGATGGCAATCATCGTGGTGGCATCCGTTATCGGGCAGCTCATGATGACCAAAGGCCTGAGGTATTGCAAAAGCTGGGAAGGCGGTGTTCTGATGACCACGGAGCTTATTTTTACAAGCCTTCTGGGAATTCTCTTCCTGCAGGAACAGGTGACCTGGCGGTTCTGGCTGGGAGGGCTGTTGATTCTGGGAAGCGTGATGGCCCTTCAAATATCCGGAGCATCGAACAAAGATTAAATATATCGCGTGGGGTCCGGGATGCCGGCTTCGATGAATCCTTTATGGCGCAGAAGGCAACTGTCGCACTGGCCGCAGGCCAGGCCTTCGGCGGAAGGATCGTAGCAACTGTGGGTGATGGCATAGTCCACGCCCAGTTCGGCGCCTTTTGCGATGATCTGGGCTTTGTTGAGGTGAAGCAGCGGGGTTCGGATACGGACCCGGGTGTTGCCTTCCACCCCGATTTTGGTGGCCAGATTGGCCATGTGCTCAAAGGCCGCGATGAATTCCGGCCGGCAGTCCGGATAACCGCTGAAATCAACGGCATTGACGCCGATAAAAATATTCGCGGATTTTAAAACTTCCGCCCAGGCCAGGGCATAGGACAAAAAAATGGTATTTCGGGCCGGAACATACGTGATGGGGATTTCCGATGACATGGTCTTCAGATTTCTGGATTTGGGAACGTCCAGATTGTCTGTGAGAGCTGATCCGCCGATGGCATGAAGGTCTATGCCGATGACCAGGTGCCTGGCGACCTGGAACCGTTCGGCGATCCGTTCGGCAGCCTTCAGCTCATAGACATGGCGCTGTCCATAATCAAAACTGAGGCTGTATATCTCGAATCCTTCACTTTGGGCAATGGCGATCACCGTGGTGGAATCCAGCCCGCCGCTCGAGAGAACCACGGCTTTTTCGGGAGCGTCATATCATTCCTTTGTGTGTTATACGCCTCTTTCCGTATCCGGCCAGATCAGTTTGTGAAGCTGAAGGTGAAGCCTGACGCCGAGGCCATCCCGCAAAATCCACGTTGCCAGAAGGCTTGGGGATAAGGATCCGAAAGCCGGGGAAAACAGGACGCTGGATCTGGGGAAATCCGGCGGAAGCTGTTTCAGGGCATTCAGGGCGAAAGCATAATCGGTCTCTGGTTTCAATGATGAATTTGATCTGATCACTGGGGGCCGATCCGCTGAAAATTGTCCGGATCATTGTGTGCGTGCATCAGGCTCGATGGACATTTGATGTCCATGATCCGGATGCAGCGGCTGTCAACCCGGGAAATATCGAGGCTTCCATTGGTTTCCATTAAAACCGTGCGGCCATGATCCAGAAGCCGCTTGACCAGATCCGGGGTGTTTTCCTGAAACAACGGCTCTCCGCCGGTGATCTCAACCAGCGCTGCGGCAGGATAGGATTCAACCCGTCCGAGTATTTCGGGTATCGTCATGTCCAGTGCCTTCATCATAGGCGTACCGGGTATCGCAGTAAGCGCACCGGAGATTGCACCCGGTCAGGCGGATGAAAACACAGGGGAGTCCGGCATACAGGGATTCACCCTGGATGCTGTAAAATATTTCATTGATTCTGAGTGACATAAAAAACCATCTGTAATAAATAGTGTCGTAACGAAAAACCCTGCATGGATAATAAATTCGAAATTCGAAGCACGAAATTCGAAACAATGACCAAAAATCATAATGTTCAAAACAACGTGTATTTCAAACCGATGGTTTTAGTCATTTTGACATTGGAATTTTGAATTTGTTTCGGATTTCGGATTTTGAATTTGTTTCGGATTTTGCCTGTCAGACACTTAATTTATACCAGCCGGATAATGATAAGTAAAGATCAAAGGTGACATATGAAAACCATCGGAATCCTGAAGAACACGGTTCAGGACTATGCCTGGGGGTCGCTGACGGCCATTCCGGAGCTGCTGGGGCAGCCTGCAACGGGCAGCCCCCAGGCCGAGCTGTGGATGGGGGCGCATCCCAAGGCCCCGTCGCAGGTTTACCATGACGGGAAATGGGAATCCTTGCTTCAGGTGATTGAATCGCATCCGGAGGATGTGCTGGGGAAGGAGGCTGCGGAGAAATTCGGCGGAAAGCTTCCCTATCTCTTTAAGGTGCTGGCAGCGGCAAAGCCGCTTTCCATTCAGGCCCATCCGAATTCGCGTCAGGCAAAAGAAGGCTTTGCGCGGGAGAACCGGCTGGGCATTTCCCTGATGGCATCCAATCGAAATTATAAGGATGATAACCACAAACCCGAATGCATCTGTGCATTGACCCGGTTTTGGGGAATGAACGGATTTCGCGGAATTCCGGAAATCGTCAGAATATTTGCGCAGTCTTTGCAGGGATGTGCTTGAAGATGAAATTGCGCTTTTAGAAAGCCAGCCGGATTCGCAGGGGTTAAAACGCCTGTTTCAATCCCTGCTGACGATGCCGCCGGAAAAGAAAACGGCTGCCATACCGTTCGGCGGTTTCCCGTGCCGGATCATTTAGTGGCCAAGAGATCTTTTGGCCGATCCGGTGTTTCAGTGGATACAGCGGCTGCATGCGGAATATCCAAACGATCTCGGCGTGCTGTTTCCGGCGCTTTTTAACCTGTTCTGCCTGGAACCCGGGCAGGCCCTTTACCTGGCTTCCGGAGAACCCCATGCGTATCTCGATGGGGTTGGCATCGAACTGATGGCCAATTCGGATAATGTGCTGCGCGGCGGCCTGACTCCAAAACACCTGGATGTTCCGGAACTGTTAAATGTTCTGACCTTTCAGGAGCAGGCGCCGTCCGTGATTCTGCCCCGGAAGCGCAGCGAGGTGGAATGGGTTTATGACACGCCGGCTGAGGAGTTCAGCCTTTCCGTGATATCCGTTTTTCCGAAATTATACTGGATCAGCCCTGGAAAACGATCCGCAGAGATTCTGTTGTGCACGCAGGGACAGCTTATCCTGGACAGCGGACCGGGCGATGATCCGATTCACCTTTTCAAGGGGGTTTCCGTCGTGGTTCCGGCATCGGTTGCGGAATATCATCTGTATGGCAACGGGGTGTGCTATAAAGCATCTCTTCCGGGCCCTGCAGGCTTTGTGCTTGACACGCGATCGGCGGAATCGTAAAAATAAATGTTTGTATCGCTATTATCGTCGGCTGTTGATGTGATTTGGCCTGAGTTCTCTCTGTTTTAATAATCTTTAGTCCGCAGTTCGATCCGGTGGACAGGCTGAATGACAGAATGCGGCAGGCTCTTTGAACCCTTGTTTATTGGAGTTGATTCATGATGAAAGGCATCGTTCTTGCCGGCGGTTCCGGAACCCGGCTTTATCCCATCACCCGGGTGGTCAGCAAACAACTGCTTCCGGTTTATGACAAACCCATGATTTACTATCCCCTGTCGGTGCTGATGCTGGCAGGTATCCGGGACATTCTGCTGATCTCGACGCCGGAGGATCTGCCGCAATTCAAACGGCTTCTGGGAGACGGCTCCCAGATCGGAATTTCCTTATCCTATGCGGAGCAGCCCAGACCCGAAGGACTGGCCCAGGCGTTTGTCATCGGCAAATCCTTTATCGGGAATGATCCGGTATGCCTGATTCTGGGAGACAATATTTTTTACGGCCACAATCTTTCGGAAATCTTGAAACGGGCCGTAAAACTGACCCATGGCGGGCTGGTATTCGGCTATCTGGTCAAAGATCCGGAGCGTTACGGCGTGGTTGAATTTGATGATAGCCGGCACCGTGATCGGCATCGAGGAAAAACCCAAAAAACCCAAATCCAATTACGCGGTTCCGGGGCTTTATATCTACGACAATGATGTGGTGCGAATCGCCGAAAACCTGAAACCTTCGGCCAGGGGTGAGCTGGAAATCACGGATGTCAATCTGGCGTATCTCCGCCGGGGCGATCTTCAGGGTGGAGCTGCTGGGAAGGGGGTTTGCCTGGCTGGACACCGGAACCCATGAGGCGCTTCAGCAGGCGGCAAGCTATGTTGAAGCCATTCAGGACCGGCAGGGGCTGAAAATCTCCTGTATCGAGGAAATCGCCTATCGTTTGGGATATATTTCCCGCGAACAGGTCAAAAATCTGGCATCGGATATGATGAAAAACGGTTATGGAGAGTATCTGATGGCAATGATCAGTGAAAACGCCTGATCGCTGGTCAGCTTTCATCCGTAATGATCGGGAAGTCGTCCATGAACATTGCATCGTGATCGAATGGACACGAAGGATTTATGGAACCGCAGCAACCGGATTACAACAGCGCCATTTCAATTGCCGAAGGGATTTACTGGGTCGGATTTTATGATGTCCAGTCCGGGCTTCACTGCAATCCCTATCTGATTGTCGATGGCAACGAGGCTGTTGTCATTGACGGCGGAAGCCGTCCGGATTTTCCAACGGTCATGATGAAAATCCTGGAAACCGGCATATCGGCATCATCCATCATCGCCCTGATTTATCAGCATTATGATCCGGATCTGTGCGGAAGCGTAGGCCATTTTGAAGATATCATTGACCGATCCGACCTTAAAATTATTTCGCATAAAGAAAACAACATGTTTATCCGGCATTATGCGATATCTTCCCGGCTGATTTCCCACGATGCCATCAACAGCGAATTTCTGTTTTCTTCCGGCCGGAAACTTCAGTTCTTCAACACGCCTTACTCGCATTCCGCAGGCAGTTTTGTGACCTTCGATACCAAAACCCGCGTGCTGTTTACCAGCGACCTGTTCGGAAGCTACGGGGCCAAGTGGAACCTGTTTTTGTCCCTGAATCCGGAATGCCATACATGCAAAGACTTCACGCGCTGTATTCGGGGAGAAGACTTACTGCCCGATTCCCGACATTCTCAGATTCCATCAAGCAGATCATGACATCGGAAAAAGCCCTGCGTTACGCCCTGGATGTCATTGCTGAAATTCCTGCGGTAATGCTTGCGCCGCAGCATGGCAGCGTTCTGTCCGGTCCCGGGGACATCGAGACGGTCAGCCATCGCCTGATGTCGCTGAAGGGCGTGGGAATCGACCGGATTCTATGACGATTTCGAATATCCTTCCTTTCCCTTCAGGGATCGCCGCAAGTCCGGCTCCGATACAGCCGGATGTGTTCATGAAATCCTGAAATGCCGGGCGATGCTTCAGGACAACCGGCTGCACAACCGTTTTCTGAAGGAACTGGTGAACAAATATTCCCAGGCCCAGCGGAAACTCACCGCATTGAATCGCCAGCTGTCGGAGCGTCAGCAGCGGCTGGATGAAGATCTGCAGGCAGCCGCGGGCATTCAGAAAAGTCTTCTTCCCCTGAGCCTTCCCCGGATTTCGGGTCTGGATATGGCATGGCGATTTATTCCCTCGGAGACAATCGGCGGGGATGTGTTCAATGTATTTTTGCTGGATGAGCACCATCTGGGGATTTATGTGCTGGATGTCAGCGGTCACGGCGTTCAGGCGGCATTGGTGACGGTATCGGTGTCTCAGATGCTGCTTCCCCATACCGGACTTGTGGTGCGGAAAAACCCTGGCTTCCGCTCCGGCTGCGATATTACCAGCCCCAGGGAGGTCATGGCGCTTTTGGACAGGGAATACCCTCTGGAGCGATTTGATGCGTTTTTTTCCATGATTTATATCGTGCTGGATGTGCGGGACGGCAGTTTTGCCATCTGTAACGCAGGACACATGCCGGCGCTGGTGTTTCGCGGGGACGGCAGGATCGAAAAGCTCAAAAAAGGCGGAACCGTTATCGGGCTTGGCGGTATGGTTCCGTTTGAACAACAGGAAGAAATGCTGTATAAGGGAGACAGGCTCCTGCTGTACACGGACGGGGTTACGGATTTTATGAATTCCCGGCAGGAGCTGTTTGGCAAGGAACGGTTCATCCGGATCGCAGGCTCCCTTCGGAACAGGCCCATGGAGGAAATGGTGAACGGGATTTATGAAGCCATGATGGCATTCGGCGACGGATTTCCGATTCAGGATGATGTCAGTATTCTGGGGATTGCCAGGTAGCGTAGCATCTAAACCGACTAATAATAGGAGGTCACATGAAAACCGGTTGTTATACTGCCTTGATCACCCCTTTTAACGGGGAAATGGTGGATGTCGAAGGCATTGAAAAATTGGTCAGTTTTCAGATTCAAAGCGGCATTACCGGCGTTCTGGCTGTCGGCACGACCGGGGAAAGCCCTGCGCTGAGCTGGGAAGAACATCATCAGGTAACGCAGTTGATTGCATCCGCTTCAAAAGGAAAATGCCTTTGCATTGCAGGCACCGGCAGCAACAATACCCCGGAAGCCCTTGAAGCCTCCCGCCATGCCGTGGGCCTGGGTGTGGATGCCCTGCTGCTGGTGGATCCCTATTACAACGGCCCAAGCTCTCTTGAAATCCGAAAGGAATATGTGGAGCCCGTGGCCGCGGCATTTCCCGATACCCAGGTGATTCCCTATGTGATTCCCGGTCGAACCGGAACACAGCTTCTGCCGCAGGACCTGGCCATCGTGTCCAAAACCCACCCCAATGTGGCCACCGTCAAGGAAGCCACCGGCAATCTGGACAACATGCGGCAGACCCGCAAATGCTGCGGGCCGGATTATACCATTTTATCCGGAGACGATGCCTTGACCTATGACATGATGACGGATTCCGGGATTTTGGCATCGGAGGCGTGATATCCGTGGTGTCCAATGTGGTTCCGGCTGCAATGGCGACAATGGTTCGCCTGCTGGTTCAGAAAAACAATTCCGAAGCCAGAAAACTGAAAGAAGCCCTTGATCCCCTGTTTGATCTGGTTACCGTTAAAACCCTTGAGACAACGCCTTATGGCGAGGTGGTTTTCCGGGCCAGAAATCCGTTGGCCATCAAGACATTGATGGCGATTCTGGGAATGCCTTCCGGTGGATGCCGCAGGCCCCTGGGGAAAATGACGCAAAAAGGTCTGGAAAAAATCCTGAGCGCTGCAAGAACCGTTCAGAAAGCCAATCCGGAGCTGTTGAAACCCGTGGCTGATTTTTTTGGCGTCAATATCGAAGAGCGCCTGAATACGCCGGTTTACTGGAAAGACCTGGCCTATGACAGCTATTGACGGCTGAACGCTTGGATCCAATATATGTTTTCAACAGGTGCCTGTGTTCAACATGGATTTCCGCAAGATTTCGATTTGGCTGTTAGGCTGTGTGGCTTTGGCAATGACCGGGTGTTCGTCCCAGGCGCCGGAAGCATCGAACACGCCAAGACCGGCCCAGCGCAATCCGGCAAATGCCGTAAAACGTCCGGTTCCGGTGCTTGCCGCCCGGGCGGTTCAAAAGGACTTCCCGCTTGAAATCCGGGCCATCGGAAATGTGGAATCCTATGCCACGGTTGCCATCAAGGCCAGGGTCACCGGAGAGCTTCAGAAAATTCATTTCAGGGAAGGTCAGGAGGTGGCAAAGGGCGATCTGCTGTTTACCATAGATCCCCGCCCGCTTGAAGCCGCGCTTCGTGAAGCCAGAGCCCGCCTTGAAAAAGACAAGGCCCTGGCGGAAAAGGCCGAAGCGGATAACCGGCGTTACGAAAATCTGGTTCAGGGCGGATTTATCAGCCGGGAACAATACGATCAGGTCCGCTCCAATCTCAGTTCCCTCCAGGCGACGGTGGTGGGGGATGAGGCGGTGGTTGAAAACGCTAAACTTCAACTTGGCTATACCGCCATTTATTCCCCGATATCCGGCCGGACCGGAACGATCCTGATTGATCAGGGGAACATGATCAAGGCCAATGATGACAACAAAAGCCTGGTCGTCATCGAGCAGGTTCAGCCGATCTATGTGAGTTTTTCCGTACCGGAGGCGAATTTGTCTCAAATCATGGAACGCATGAAAGGCCAGGATCTGGTTGTGAATGCCATGTCCGATGGATCAACGTCCGGACCTGAAAAAGGCAGACTGACATTTGTGGATAATTCCGTGGATTCCAAAACCGGAACGATCCGGCTGAAAGGCACTTTTGATAACCCGGCAAGGCGACTGTGGCCCGGCCAGTTTGTCAACATCGCGCTGACCCTTGGCAGTCTTGCAAAATGTTGTGACGGTTCCGTCTCAGGCTGTTCAGACCGGTGAAAACGGTCTTTTTGTGTTTGTCATTACGGCGGACAATACCGTTCAATTAAAACCGGTCAAAACCGGAAAATCTTATGGCGGTGAAACCATTATTGAAAGCGGTATCATGGCCGGAGAGCAGGTTGTGACGGACGGTCATCTGCGTCTGACCCCCGGCGCATCTGTCGAGATTACATCCGATTTGAAACCTGAAACCAATCCATCCCAAGCCGTCAGCAAAGAGGCCGGATCGTGAATATCGCCAGGCTCTTTATCGGCAGGCCGGTCATGACCACGCTGGTCATGGCCGGCCTGCTTGTTTTCGGGGTGATGGCTTATCGGATACTGCCGGTCAGCGATCTGCCGAATGTGGATTTTCCAACGATTCAGGTGACCGCAAGGCTGCCCGGAGCCAATCCCGATAACATGGCGGCCAGCGTCGCCACGCCATTGGAGCGGGAGTTTTCGACCATTGCCGGCATTGACTCCATGTCATCTTCCAGTACCCTGGGCATTACGCGGATCACGATTCAGTTCAGTCTGGACAGAAGCATCGATGCCGCGGCCCAGGACGTTCAATCCGCCATCGCCAAGGCGGCCCGGAAACTGCCGCCGGATATGCCGACGCCGCCGACCTACCAGAAGGTGAACCCAGCGGATGCACCGGTTTTTTATCTGGCGCTGTCTTCTCCCACATTGCCGCTGTCCGCGGTGAATGAATATGCGGACACCATGATTGCCCAAAGGATATCCATGCTGAGCGGCGTGGCCCAGGTTTCGGTTTACGGCGCCAAAAAATATGCGGTGCGGGTGCAGCTCGACCCCAAAGCCATGGCTTCCCGGGAAATCGGCATTGATGAAGTGGCGAACGGCCATTTCACAAGGCAATGTGAATCTGCCGACCGGTACGCTCTACGGTGAACATCAGGCCTTTAATATTCAGGCCAATGGACAGCTCATGGATGCCAAAAGCTTCAGGCCGTTCATTGTGTCCTGGCGAAACGGCTCTCCTGTCCGGCTTGAAGAAATCGGCACGTGTCATTGACAGTGTTGAAAGCGATAAAACCTTCACCTGGCGAAACAACGTCCGTTCGATTGTGCTGGCCATTCAGCGCCAGCCCGGAACCAACACGGTCGCCGTGGTCAACGAAATCCGAAAGCTGCTTCCCGTATTTGAAAAACAGCTTCCCGCGGCGGTTCAGCTATCGGTCATGATTGACCGTTCCGAATCCATCCGTGATTCGGTCAATGATGTCAAGTTTACGCTCACGCTCACGATCGGACTGGTCATCCTGGTTATTTTCATCTTTCTGCGAAGCCTGTCCGCCACCCTCATTCCCAGCATGGCGCTTCCCATGTCGATTATCGTGACCTTTGCAGCCATGTATCTGATGGGATTCAGCGTGGACAACCTGTCGCTGATGGCGCTGACCCTTGCGGTCGGATTTGTGGTGGATGACGCCATCGTGATGCTGGAAAATATCGTCCGGCATCTGGAGATGGGAAAGGGCGTGCTTCAGGCATCGCTGGACGGGTCCAGGGAAATCAGCTTTACCATTGTTTCCATGACCATTTCCCTGGCCGCGGTATTTATTCCGGTGCTGTTCATGGGCGGAATTGTCGGCAGACTGTTCCGGGAATTTTCGCTGGTCATCACCGTGGCCATTCTGTTGTCCGGATTTGTATCGCTCAGCCTCACCCCCATGCTGTGCAGCCTTTTTTTAAGACCCAAGCAGGAAGTGCATCACGGCCGGGTTTATATGGCCATGGAGTCCTTTTTCAACGGCATGCTCTGGCTTTACGAAAAAACCCTGAAAGGGGCGCTCCGGTTTCACTGGCTGACGTTTCTGATTTCGGTGCTGGTTCTGATTGCAACCATCCATTTGTTCCGGCATCAGCCCCAAGGGGTTTTTGCCCAGTGAGGATATCGGCCAGATCATGGGGTTTACCGAGGCTTCCCAGGACATCTCCTTTGATTCGATGGTCCGCCATCAGTCCGCCCTGCACGAGATTCTGGCCGCGGAGCCGGCCATTGAAACCTATATGTCTTCCGTGGGTGCGGGAGGGCCCAATGCGGCCGGCAATTCCGGAAGATTTTTCATGCGCCTTAAACCCAGGAAAGAGCGAAAGGAAAGCGCGGATGAGCTGATTCAGAAGCTCAGGCCCAAACTGGCAAAAGTGCCGGGGATTCAGGCCTTTTTAATGAATCCGCCCGCCATCAACATCGGCGGAAGACCCTCCAAGGGCCTTTATCAATATACATTGCAGGGGCCGGATACGGCCGAGTTGTATCGCCATGCGATTATTCTTGAGAAAAAGATGAAAGAAATGTCCAGCATCCAGGATGTCAACAGCGATCTTCAGATGAACAATCCGGAAATACGCATTGATATCAACCGGGACAAGGCATCCGCCCTGGGAATTACGGCAACTCAAATTGAAAACGCCCTTCAAAACGCTTATGGATCCAACCAGGTGTCCACCATTTACGCGCCGACCGACAGCTATCAGGTGATTATGGAACTGCTTCCCCGGTACCAGAGAGAGCCGTCCGCGCTTTCGCTGCTGTACATCCGGTCTGCCGGCGGGAATCTGGTTCCCCTCGATACGCTGGCAACGTTAACCTCGGGCGTGGGACCGCTTTCGGTCAACCATTCCGGACAGTTCCCCTCCGTGACCATTTCATTCAACCTCAAGCCCGAGGTTTCACTGGGAGATGCGGTTTCCGAAGTCGAAATGTTTACGCGCACCTTGCTTCCGGCAACGATCAGCGGCAATTTTCAGGGCACGGCCCAGGCGTTTCAGGCCTCTTTCAAGGGAATGGTGGGCCTTTTGGTTATGGCCATCCTGGTCATCTACATCGTTCTGGGAATTTTGTATGAAAGCTTCATACATCCGCTGACCATTCTATCCGGACTGCCTTCTGCGGGATTCGGGGCGCTGCTTGACGCTCTATATCTTTAAAGTGGATTTGAGTCTCTATGCCTTTGTCGGGATCATCATGCTGATCGGGATCGTGAAGAAAAACGCCATCATGATGATTGACTTTGCGCTGGAGGCGGAGCGGAAGGAAAATAAAAGCCCCCGGGATGCGATTGTTGAAGGATGTCTGGTCCGTTTCAGGCCCATCATGATGACCACCATGGCCGCCATCATGGGCACGCTGCCCATCGCCATCGGCTTTGGAGCCGGCGCAGAAGCCCGGCGGCCGCTCGGGCTTGCCGTGGTCGGCGGGCTGGTCTTTTCACAGCTCCTGACCCTTTACATCACCCCTGTTTATTATATTTACCTGGATACGCTGAAGAACAGGATTCAATCATTTTTTGCAGGCCTCTTTTCATGCGCCGGACGCTATCGAACCCATGGAATGATATCGTTTGAAACACTCCGCTTTGATCATCATGATTTTGGTCATTTAGATAACTGGCGACGATCCCGGCCAGTTTATGGCGGGTATCCACGAATCGCGCGTCCTTGAATCCCGTGTTTCCAGCTCAGGCTGGAAAGATCATCGGAAACCACCAGAATTGCGGAAAACGCAACGCCCAGAAATGCAGATACCGTAAACAGGGCGGACAGCTCCATTTCAACCGCAAGGGCCCCTTTGTCCCGGAAATGTTTTACCTTATCGGGCGTTTCACGGAAAATGGCATCCGTTGTCCAGATGGCGCCTTCATGAAATGGCAGGGCGCTTTATCAGCAGGGCGGATTTAATGCCGCGGGTCAGGGCATCTGAAGGGAGCGACTTGCAACGGGCTTCTGGGGAATATGCCCGGGATGTGCCTTCGTCAATCCAGGCCAGGGTGGGAACAAGAATGTCGCCGATCTGAACGGTTCGGTGAAATGGCGCCGCACCAGCCCAGAAAGATGACCTGTTTGGCGCCCCATGCAGCCAGGGTCTCCAGAATCATCACGGCATAAGGCGCGCCCATGAACGGGCCTGAAAGAAAAACCCCGTCATCCCGGATATGGAGCTGGCTCATGTAAAGGGATCGGCTGCGTGCCGGTTTTCCAGTTCCAAAGCGGCCATCAAAGCGGGCAGGTCGGTCCGGGTTGCGGACAAGACCCCCAGCGGACCGATCCGGGGGGTTTTGGGCGTGACAATGGGCTGGACGATGCCTTTCATTATTCCGGACTGACTCTTGAGGCCATGTCATCCTTGATTTCATCAATCATTTCGTAAAGCCACATCACATCTTCCATGGTCAGGCGTCCGGCCTTGACCGGCGTTCGCTGACCGCCTTCTTTTTTGTTCAGAATGCGGGGCCCGATCTGAAGCTTGGGCTGCCCTTTGTCATATTGATTGATTGAAATGATCAGGCCGGTTTCTTCGCATTTCCAGGCCTTCAGAACTTTGTCTTTTTCAGGATCAAACGCCATCTATACTTCCTCCGGTAAAAATAAGGTTATTGTCAGTTCAAAAGGGGCAAATGCACAAAGGCACAGAGGCACAAAGCAGAATAAAAAGCATACATGCAGCGCATCGGCGGATGCAAAGATTACTTTGTGCCTTCGCCCTCTGTGCCTTCGTGCCTTTCCCTCTTCCGTCTATGCCGGATATTTTGGTAAAATCCGCAATGGCATCAAACAAGGAGCCGATCCGCTCCAGAAGCGTCAGCCGGTTTTTTCGAATGTCCGGGTCATCGGCCATGACCAGAACCGCCACAAAAAACGCATCCACAGGGTCCCGAAGGGAAGCCATGTTCCGGAGGGCCTGGGCAAAATCCCCCTGGCTCAGATGCCGGCTCACCCGTTTTTTAACCGTCTGATAGGCATCGTACAGGGCGGTTTCGCTGGGATCCTGGAACAGGGATGCATTGATTCTGGGTGAAAACTGGTCAAGAGATTTTTCGGCCGCTTTCTTGACGATGTTGGCCACCCGTTTGAAGGCAATGGCAAGCGGTTCAAAATCCGGTGCCGTCTTCAAGTCCTTCAAGGGCGCGGACCCGGTTCCAGACATTGGGAATGTGGCTCGGATGAAGCGCTGAGAACCGCGGCAATGCTGTCTTTGGCAAAGCCCTGTTCCGCCATTAAAAAAGACATGCGGCTCTGGAAAAACGCCTGAACCGAAACCGCGGTATTCCGGATATGGTCGGCATCGAATTGATCATAGATTTTCAGGCTGGTTTCAATGACCCTGGCCAGCGAAAACGAAAAATTCCGGTTCAGCATGATCTGAATCACGCCGATGGCCTGTCTGCGGAGGGCATAAGGATCGGATGCGCCGGTCGGGGAAAGGCCGACGCTGAAGCATCCGCACAGGCTGTCCACTTTATCGGCGATGCTGAGAATCGAGCCCATCAGCGTTTCCGGAAGCTGGCCTCCGGAAGATGTCGGACGGTAGTGCTCTTCGATGGCAATGGATACGGCTTCGGATTCTCCGGATTTTAGCGCATACACTTTTCCCATCGTTCCCTGGAGTTTGGGGAACTCAACCACCATCTGGGTGACCAGGTCGGCCTTGGACAGCCGGGCGGCTCGGGAAAGCATCTGAATGTCGCCGGCATTCAGTCCGGCCTCGGCGCCGATGAATTCAGCCAGTTTTTGCACCCGAAGGGTTTTATCATGGACCGTTCCCAGCTTTGCCTGAAAAAGAACGCCTTTCAGTTTGTCCACACAGGCATCCAGCGGCGTCTCAAGATCGGCCCGGTAAAAAAACTGGGCGTCGCTGAGCCTTGCCCTTAGGACGCGTTCATGCCCTTTGGCCACGATATCCATATCCTTGGCATGGGTGTTGTTGACCGCGATGAAACAGGGCATGAGTTTGTCATTTTGATCAATGACGGCAAAGTATTTCTGGTGCTCCCGCATGGAGGTGATCAGCACTTTGTCCGGAAGTTCCAGAAATGCGGGATCGAATTTTCCGGCCACGGCCACCGGGTATTCCACAAGATTGGTGACGATATCGGCAAGTTCATTGTCCGGAAACACTTTTCCGCCCAGACGTTTGGCGATTTTCGATACTTCCCGGTTCACCATTTTTTTCCGTTCAGCCATATCCACCAGAACATGGGCATTTCGCATCGCATCGCAATACGCCGACGGTTCGGCGATCTTGATTTTGCCGGGACTCATGAACCGATGGCCCAGAACAAACCGGTTGCTGGAAATGTTGCCCAGTTTAAAAGGGATGACCTTCCCGCCGTATAGCGCAAGGACCGTATGAATCGGCCTGGTAAACTGAATCCGAAGATCCGCCCACTTCATGATTTTGGGAAAAGGCGTTGCCAGAATCAGCTCCGGCAGCAGGGTTTTCAAAATTGCGATGGTGGCTCTGGCCCCGATCGATCACCGAGGCGCAAAGATATTGTCCCTTGGGTGTTTCCTTGACAGTCAGTTGATCCACCGGCAGATGGACTTTTTCAGCAAATTTTTCGGCAGCCACGGTCGGCTTGCCGCTTTCCGTAAACCCCACCTTGACCGGCGGCCCCAGAACTTCCATTTCAAGCGGAGCCTGTTTGGGGGCCACGGCCTGGATTTCAACAGCCAGCCGTTTGGGAGTTCCGTAAGTCAGGGCCTTGCCATGCGCAATGCGGGCGTCATCCAGCTTTTGAGTCAATGCGGATGAGAGAAAGGACAGGGCAGGTTCGATATAGCCGGCCGGAATTTCTTCAGATCCGATTTCAAGTAAAATAGTGTCCATTTTTGCCTCGTTATCATTTTTTCAGAAGGGGAAAGTCCATGGCTTCCCGCTGTTTCAGATAGGCTTCCGCGCAGGCCCTGGCCAGGTTCCGGATGCGGGTGATATAGCCGGTTCGTTCGGTGACGCTGATGGCGCCCCTGGCATCCAGAAGATTGAAGGTGTGGGAGCATTTGAGGCAGTATTCATAGGACGGAAGGACCAGGGACTGATCGATGATCCGTCTGGATTCGGCCTCGTACTGATTGAAAAGGGAAAAGAGCATTTCCACGTCCGCGGCTTCAAAATTGTAGGTGGACTGCTCCACTTCCTGCTGATGATGGACCTGGCCGTAGGTCACCTCGTTGTTCCATTTCAGGTCATAGACATTGTCAACGCCCTGAAGATACATGGCGAGCCGCTCCAGCCCGTAAGTCAGTTCCACGGATATGGGATGGAGCTCGATGCTCCCCGCGAGCTGAAAATACGTGAACTGGGTCACTTCCATGCCGTCCAGCCAGACTTCCCATCCCAGGCCGGATGCGCCCAGGGTGGGGGATTCCCAGTCATCTTCAACAAATCGGATGTCATGGGCCAGGGGGTCGATGCCCAGGGCCTTCAGGCTTTGAAGATACAGATCCTGAACATCGAGCGGGGAGGGTTTCAGCAGGACCTGGAACTGATAATAGTGCTGAAGCCGGTTGGGATTGTCACCGTACCGGCCATCCGTGGGCCTTCTGGAAGGCTGGACATAGGCCACATTCCAGGGCTCCGGCCCAAGGGCCTTCAGCAGCGTAAAATGATGAAAGGTTCCGGCCCCCACCTGAAGATCGTAGGGTTGCACCAGAACACATCCTTTTGCTCCCCAGAATTTCTGCAAAGACAAAATCACATCCTGAAAGTTCATTGTTATCCTCATGGTATTGTTAAAAAAAGTTATTCCACGATCAATCCATCCGGGTCGATCCGGACATCTAAGAGACGCGCCTCCGATTTTTGAGCCAAAATTTTCTCCCAGTCTTTTCGAAGCGAATCAATGGCGCCGGTTTCCCCGATGGCCCAGATGCAGCCGCCGCCCCCGGCCCCGGTAAAGCGGCCGCCGCAGTCCTGTTTCCTTGCCGCCTCAATGAGTTTTATGCCCATATCATCCAGGACATCCGGTGTCATTTGCCGGCGGACGGTCGGTTTCCAGATTCATGAAGTTTGCGGCGCGCTGATATTGACGGTCACGCAGGGCCTGGCAAAACCGGTGGGTGTGATCCACGATGAATTCCCATTCTTTCCGGGTGGCACCTTCAATAAACCGATCCACCCATATGCGGTTGATCAGTCTGGACGCGTGCGGAATGCCGCAATAGGCCAGCAGCATATGCCGGGAAAAATCATGGTGAAAGGGTTTGGCGACCAAAACTTTTCTTTGGAATCCGCCGGCATTCATCGCATTTCCCCAGTACCAGGCATTGATTCCGCCGTAGGCTGCGGCCAGTTGATCCTGAAATCCGCAAGGAACTCCGGCCACGCTTTCTTCAATGGCGTGCGCCAGCAGAACAACCTGTTTGCGGGCCAGGGGCTTTTCGCCGGCCTTTTCAAGGAGTCTTGACAGCGCGGCAACCAGGGCAATGGCGGCTGCCGAAGATCCGCCCAGGGCGCTTCGCGGCGGAGAGGCGGAGTTGATATCGATATGGATTCCGCTCACGCCGAAATACGCGGCAATGGCAAACATCAGGCCCAGGGGATGGTTATATGGCGCTGCATCTTCAGGAAACGAAACGCTTTCAAAGCCGGCGGAGCTCACTCTCACCTGCCCCGGTACACCGGGATGAATCCGAACCCGGGTTCTCAGATTGATCGCGGCATTCACCGTGCAGGGATTCAGGCGCCGCAGCGGCAAATGAAACGTCTTGATATCGAGCGTGCCTCCCATGTCTATCCGGCAGGGAGCGGATGCCTCGATCGGAGCGGACTCCAAAATTTTTCGATAATTTTCCGGCATGATCCTTTTACCCCATTCCCTGCGCACTCCGGAGCTGCCTCAGAACAGAAAGGCTTTTGGGCACTTTCCCGAGGTGATAGGGAACAAACGCTTCCAGAAAGCCGAGGCTTTCCTGAATGGACTGGTCGGAAAACCGGGCTCTGGCGATTTTGTTCCAGTTTCCGCATCCAATCCACTGCAGATGTTTGATCGTTCCTCTGGACAGATAAACCAATGGAGAAACAGCGGAATTGCAGGAAGAACAAATCAGGCCGCCTTTGGCAAAATTGATTCCGATCCGGCACCCGTTCAAACAGTCCATTTCGGTATGGCAGAGACAGCAGGTACTGAAATTGGGAGAAAAACCCGAAATAATCATCAACGTCATCTGAAACACGATGCTCAGCAGTTCATCCGGCAGATCGCTTCGATCCAGCCTGTCCAGTACCTGGTACAGCATGTCAAATGTCCGGGGCTGCGCAACGTTCGGCTCCATCCAGTTGTTGATGATCTCCACAAAATAACTGGCATAGGTTGTTTTTTTGAAATCCGAACGAATTTGGCAAAACGGATGCTTTATGGTTGCCTCCAGTAGCACCGGCAGACGTCCATGACCACTTGAACCAACCAGATCCGAAGCCGAAAACAGATCCAGCGCGCCGCAAAACCGCTTGCGGCTATTTCTCGCGGATTTGGCGATCAGGGAAATTTTGCCCCGTGTCAGGGAAAAAAATGTCAAAATCAGATCATTATCGCCAAAATCGACGCGTTTCAGCAAAATGGCAGGCGTGGTAAAACAGATCGTCATAACGCGTCAACCCGCCCTCCCGCTCTCACCCATCACCCCTGACCCATCGCCTATCGCCCATAGCTTATAGCAAGATTTTAATTGCGGATCGGGATCGCAGTTCTTCCAGCCATTTTGAAAATTTCTGATCCACGATATCCTTATACAGCTTGTTTTCGATTTCGGAAGAGGCATTCTTCAAGCGTTTTGCTGGCGGTCTTTTCCTTACCCAGAAGGCAGAAAATCTGAGGTCCATAATCGGTTTCGATGATTCCGGAATACTGACCCGGCTCCAGTTCTTTGACGGCTTCACGGATGTTGGGAGCCATGGCGGAAAGGGAAAAGGTGCCCAATTCCCCGCCTTGGACCTTGGTAGTGCTGTCTGAAAAAGTCTGAATCACTTCATCAATGGACTTACCCGCTTTGAGCGCCTGAAGAATCTCCGCCATTTTCTGGTCCGATTGCTTGCGATCGGCACTGCCCGGGTTTTCCGGATTCTGATCATGACATTTGCCAGGTGATATTTTTCCTCAAAACCGTACTGGTCAGGATGCGCATCATAATAGGCTTTGATGTCTTCCTTGGTAATGACAACCTTGGATTTGATTTCCCGGTTAACCAGATTGGACCTTAATAAATTCTCTTTAGCTATTTTGCGGTATTCCTCAGGCGTCATCCCCTCTTTGGCAAGTGCCTGTCGAAAGCCTTCATCCGTAAGCGAATTGGTTTTCTTGATTCGCTCAATGGCATTGTCCACTTCTTTGTCCGAAGCCGTAATCTTATATCGGGCGATTTCCTGATCGGTTAATTTCTGATCGATCAGTTGATTGAGGACGTCCTCCCGAATCTTGAAAAGCATCTGTTGTTCCTTGTCCGGCGGGTATCCCATGGCATTGATTTTCTCCAGATAGGGGCTGGAGCTTGCTGTTGAGGTCATCCAGTGAAATCAAATCGTTGTTAACCACTGCCACAATCCGGTCGACCACCTCAGCCCCGATGGCTGAATTTGCGGGACACCAGACGGCCTGTAACACGCCAACGGCGACTGCCGCCAGCAGGGGGATTTGTTGCTTCATAAATCGGATAATGATGTTTCGGGTCATGATTGCTTGCCTGCTCCTTAAAAATCATAAAATGGGATGGCAAAGTAAAAAGCTTCAGATGCAAGGCGCGCAATTCCTGAGGAAGTGAGGCGTACATGATCGTACGCCGCAATGACGAAGGATGAAGCGCAACGCAGCAGATGGACTTTTTACAAGCCATCAATTGTTAACACGCTGACCGATCTCTTTCAAGATGTTTTTGGTTTCCGACAGCAGACCGCTGAAATGACGCCTGGCCAGATGAACCTTCAAAACATGGTCGGGGGTGAATTCGAATCGTCCTTTTTCAGACACGATCATGTCCACGATGCCGAATGGATTTTTCTGGTGGGCCTCGGAGAATCGCAGATGAAGCTGCTGGCCGCAAAGATCCAGCCGCTTGACCCCGGCTGCCATGCACAGCACCTTGAGCATCATTTTCAGCAGCAGGTTGGCCGCCTCATCCGGCAGCGGCCCGAAACGATCGATCAGCTCTTTTTTATAATCCGAGATCTCCGCCAGGCTGGTCATTTTTGCCAGCCGCCGGTACGCCACGAGCCGCTGATCGATATCGATAATATAGGTTTCCGGGATAAAGGCGCTCATGGTAATCTGAATATCGGGCTCGAGGCTTTCCAGAATCGGTTCCCCCTTGATTTCGGACATGGCTTCTTCCATCAGCTTCAAAAACATGTCGTAGCCGACGGCGGCGATGTGGCCCGACTGGGAGGCGCCCAGAATCGTTCCGCCGCCCCGGATTTTCAGATCGCTCATGGCGATCTGAAAACCGGATCCCAGATCGCTGTGCTCCATGAGCACCTTCAGCCGCTTGAGGGCGTCCGGGTTCAGCGTGTGCTCGGCGGGAATAAACAGGTAGGCGTAAGCCTGTTCGTCGGACCGGCCCACGCGTCCGCGAAGCTGATAGATCTGGGCCAGTCCGAATCTGTCGGCCCGGTTGACCAGCATGGTGTTGGCGGAAGGAATATCCAGGCCGGATTCGATGATGGTGGTGCAGACCAGCATATCCAGCTCTTTTTTCGTGAATCGCAGCATGACGGTTTCCAGTTCATCGGAGCTCATGCGGCCGTGCGCCACATCCAGCCGGACTTCCGGGACCAGTTTTTTCAGGTGATCGGCCATGGACCAGATGGTGTGAATGTTGTTGTGCACAAAATAGATCTGGCCTTTACGCTCCAGCTCTTTGCGGATGGCTTCGGTGACGACGGTGTCGTCAAACTCGGAAATAAAGGTTGCGATCGGCTGGCGATGCTCCGGCGGGGTGGAGATGATGCTGATGTCCCGAACCCCCATCATGGACATGTGAAGGGTCCGGGGGATCGGGGTGGCCGTCAGGGCCAGAACATCCACGTTGTGTCTGAATTTTTTCAGCTTTTCCTTGTGCTTGACCCCGAAGCGCTGTTCTTCGTCCAGAACGATCAGCCCAAGATCCTTGAACCCGACATCCTTCTGCAGCAGGCGATGGGTGCCGATCACAATATCCACGGCGCCGGTCTTGAGCTCCTCGATAATGCCTTTCTGCTCCCTGGCGCTTCGGAACCGGCTCAGGCAGGCAACCCGGACCGGATATCGCTTGAACCGCGCGGAAAACGTTTCAAAATGCTGTTCCGCCAGCACGGTGGTGGGAACCAGAACCGCGACCTGCTTGCTGTTGTTGACCGCCAGAAAGGATGCCCGAAGGGCGACTTCGGTCTTGCCGTATCCCACATCCCCGCAGACGAGCCTGTCCATCGGGGCGGCGGACTGCATGTCCTGGAGCACATCTTCGATGGCCCGCAGTTGATCCGGGGTTTCCTCGTAGGAAAAGCTGGCTTCAAAATCCTGAAAATAGCTGTCGATGCCCTGAAATGAAATGCCCGCGGCCACTTTCCGGCCGGCATAGAGCTTGAGAAGCTCGCCGGCGATTTTCTCAACGGATTGCTTGACCTGTTTTTTGACCCGGTCCCAGGATTTTCCCCCCATTTTGTCCAGAACCGGCGCGACCCCTTCCACGCCCAGGTATTTCTGAATCATGTTCATGCGGACCACCGGCAGATAGAGCTTGTCCGCATCCCGGTAGGTGATGAGCAGAAAATCATTGGTGGCGCCGTCCACAACCAGCTTCATCAGCCCTTCGTACTGGCCGATGCCGTGATCGCTGTGAACGACCAGATCCCCTCTTTTCAGCTCCCCGAAGATGAGCTGCTCGGTGTGTATTTTTGAAGCCGGAAGGCGCTTTCTGTGATGCTTTCGGCCGAATATCTCGTCTTCCGAAATAATGGCAAGGGATTCATCCGGCCACACGAAACCGGATGAAATGTGCCCGATGCAGGCATATACCCGGCCCTTGCCCGTGGGACAGGTCCGGAATGCCGTTTGCCAGTTCCAATTGAATTCCGTAGGGCTGCAGCAGGGCATGGAGCCGCTCGGCCTGAGACCGGGTGCTGCAGACAATCAGGGTCGTATATCTTTCCGCAATTTTTTCATTGATCCAGGTCGCCAGCGGCAGCAGGAGCAGTTCGGCGTCACGCTGCGCGGCAAGCTGCTCCTGAATCTCCGTATTGTTTTCAACAGAAAATGCGACCGCGTGAAACGGCTGAGACGTGTTGGCCGGTAAACTCAGCGATATTTGCCGGAGGATCAGCGGATGGCGCTCCAGAATCGCAGGAAAGGCCGCATCCCAGGTTTCATGCAGGGCCTCGGGCGCAACGCACAGGACGCCGTTTTTCCGCGACGTCATGTATTGCCGGACGGTTTTGTCATGAAAGGCCAGTGCGGATTTTTCCAGCTCGGCAGGCTCCACCATCACGAACAAGGCGTCTTGCGGCGCATAGTCCAGGAGATTGTCCATTTTGGGGTAAAACAGCGGGGTCAAAAATTCAATTCCCGGAAAAACGCCTTCTTTTTTGATGCGCTCAACCAGATCCCGGACCGTTGTGACCGGCAGCTCCAGAACCGATGCCTGTTCCCGGATCCGGCCGATGACCGGCTCGATGGATTCCATTTTGATGATGGCTTCCCGGGCGGGAATGATGATGGCCTCGGGGATGTTTCCGATCGTGCGCTGGCTGGATGCGGAAAAAAACCGGATGGATTCGACGCAGTCGCCAAACAGCTCGATACGCAGGGGATCCGCATACAGCGGGGAGAAAACATCCAGAATTCCCCCCCGGATGCAGTAATCTCCGGGCTCTTCCACGATCATCGTCCGCACATAGCCGCCGGAAACCATTTTCTCCACCAGGCGATCCAGGCTGATCTCCTCATTTTCCATCAACAGCTCCGAAAAATTGCAGAGCTCCTGACGGGGAATGAGTTTTTGAAGCAGGCCTTCAATGGGCGCGATCACGATGGGCGGGGAAGTCGGCATAAATGAGCTGGTACAGCGCGGCAATCCGCCTGGTCGAGGCCTCGCTGTGGCTGGAAAGCGATTTATATGCCCCGGCGGCGGATGCCGGAAAAAAACGGATGGGCAGTTGCGTTTCGCCTGCATAAAAAAACATGTCCTCCATCAGTTGCTGGGCTTCCCTGACGGAAGGCGTTACGATAATCATCGGAAGGGGATGGCTCCGGTACAGGGCCGTACATAAATAAGCCTGCTGGGATGCGGAAATTCCGGAGCATTCAATACGCTGATTTCTATATGGAATTGAATCTATCAGGGAGCGGAGCATATTTTTTTCTTGATTTTGAAGCATAAACACAGTATCCAATCCAAATAAACAATGCTGGCCGGCGTAGCTCAGTTGGTAGAGCAGCTGATTCGTAATCAGCAGGTCCGCGGTTCGAGTCCGCGCGCCGGCTCCAATAAAATTAAGGATTTATAGCCAAAAGCTGTAAATCCTTTTTTTGTTTCTCTCAATAAAATACTGCCAGTACAAGGATGATACAAGGATTTTCAATCACAGTATCTTCTCACACTTGCACAGTCATCTTTTACCAGCCCTATCAACTACAGTCAATCCCCGAGGCAAATAAGCCGTTTCTTGTCCATAGTCTGGTATTCATATTTCCATTTGTTTGAACACCAAAGCGCCAAACCTGAATCATCACCAGATGAAATGACTTACCTTCTTGCCTCTGTGAGAGGCTTCCTGTAGGCCGTTCGGACTTTAGGCATGGTATTTTTCATAGGTTAATATTCCATCAGCACGTCGATGTGTTTCAGGTACTCGATGAAATTTATCAGGATATCAAAAGATACATTCTGTCAGAGGTTCTTGTATGAACCCAATAAGCGCTTTGAGGGCCAGTACTCCAGGGCATGTCTCGTATGTCGGACAAATGTCTGGGTGGTGGGCGGGTTGATATCAGATTAATGCCCTTATCCTTTCAAAGACAGAATTCCGCTGATAGCCCCTGGGGCGGACGGGCGGTCTGGTAGAAAGGTTGTGCGAAGTGGGTAACAGGTCGCGTAACCCTACAACGATAATTATTTATTGTTTAACATTAACAGCTTTCTTTTTCTGTGAGAAATATAGGCTCTATGGTTTCGCAATTGAATGCCTTTGATCAATTCAAGAGCTCCTTGTGGGCTGAATTGCTTCAAGGGAAGCACGACTTTAAGCAAAAGACGGAGTTGGGACACAGTAACAGCTGGTGTTTTTTTCCCCCAATCTGATCTTGATATGCCAGAGGAAAAAATGAGCCAACATGCATGTCATCATATGGTGAATCCAACCTGGCCACTTCCTTACTTCATAATGATCCATGCCCAGTTCTGTTTTTGCTTCTTCAAAACACTGCTCAATCGCCCAGCGAATACCACTCAACCATACAAAAACCTTCAGTCGTGTGCTGACCATAGCATTGCTGATGTAATAAGAATAGATCGGATTATCTCCCATGGTTCTTCGAATAATCAACCAGACGCTTTCTTCCGGGAAGTCCATCCCGGGCAAGTACAATTTGTCTTTTTGTGAATTCATATTCAATGGGGCCTTTGGTTCCCTCGGAAACCTTGCGGCGGTACCAGAAAAACGGATTCAAGTTCTTGGCGTATTCTTCAAACGTGATGGGTTCTTTCTCTGATGTTTTCAAAACCAGCTTGGATTTTTGTTCTTTGCCGTGTTTGTAATGTTTTGTCTCTGTAACAGGCCGCCTTAGCCAGCATTGTGTATTTCCCGGCATACTGACCATATAGGTTACATCGGGTATTGCTTCAACAGCATTTCGAAATCCGGGATTGTTACCATAAACTGAATCTGCTGCAACATAACGGAAAGTGTATCTTACCGGACCGAACGATTTCCTCCAGCATTTCAGCAGCGATTTCAGGCTTTGTTTTAAATGTTAAATTTGCCGGGAATCGGCACCGTTTTCTTCTCTCGGCATATTCATCAGTAAACCATATTTCCGGCACATATAACCCTACAACGCAATATGAATAATGTTATTAATATCCATCAGCTTCTTTCGCCTATGCGATAGATAGGCGCGATGGTTTCGGTTTTGAATCCAACGGACCAGCTCGATGGTCATATCGATATTGAATTCTCTCATGGGCAAAACCACTCTGAGCAGCACTCTAAGCTGCGATAGAGTAAGCGATGGTGCTTTTTTTTCCCAACCGAATCTTCTGATGCCAGAGGAAGAAATGGGCCAGCATGCATGTGAGCATATGATGATGCCAGCCGGGAAATTTTCGCACCTCATAGTGGTCCATGCCCAGCTCAGTCTTTGTTTCCTCAAAGCACTGTTCAATGGACCAGCGCAGCCCACTGAGCCAGACCAGTGTTTTGAGCCGGACACTGGTGGATGCATTGGATATAAAATATGAATACTCGGGCTCCTGGGCGATGTTGCGCCGGACCAGCAGCCAGACCGTCCTGGTTGGTTGCCCATCCTTGCAGAGTACCACCTGGCGCCGGGTGAATTCGTATTCGATCGGCCCCTTGGTCCCTTCTGAAACGATGCGGCGATACCAGAAAACCTTTGGGAGGCCACTGGCAAAAGCGGAAAATGTGACGGGCTCAGTGGCTTGGTCGGTGATCACCCGCTTGGTCCGTAGTTCGCCACCATACTGATAGCTTTTCTTGATGGTGGCAGGGCGTTTCAACCAACACTGGGTATTGGACGGCATCTGGACCATGTAGGTGATCCCTATCAGTGAATCGGCGACATCGATGAACTCCGGGCTGGTGGCGTAGACCGAATCGGCCAGAATGTAACGAAACGGGAGCTGCCCCTGATCAGAAATCTGCTTGAGCATTTCGGCTGCCAGTTGAGGTTTTGTTTTGAATTCGGTGTCCGGTGGGAGTTTGCATTTTTCCCGCCGGACCGCGTAATCTTCCGTGAACCATTTCTGGGGCAGATAGATGCTTTTATCGATCAGGGCATAGCCATAGGGGCTTGTGTAGGATGCAAAAACACCCACCTGGCAGTTTTCGACCTTGCCGATGGTGCCGCAATATTGTCGGCCTACACCAATGGAATCGTCTCCCTTTTTCTGAAAGCCGCTCTCATCAAAGATGATAGCACCGTCAGGATGACCCAAATCTTCGTTTACAAGATAACGATACTTGTCCATTATTTTGTTGTCGTCCCATGGAGCATCGGATACAAATCGCTGCATCGCCCGGACCTGAGCCCCTTCGATGGCATGGGATATAGGTTCAATCGATTTGCGTTCGATTGGACTGAATTGACCGGACATGTAGCGCAAAAAATTATCCCGAGACTCACTGCGGTGAAAACAGTCGGCAAAGTCCTCGTGAAACGCTTTAAGATCTTTCATCAAATCGTCAATATCGGCCCTGTCCAGCTCAAACTTGGGGACATCGTAAAGATACTCGGATTGTCGAATTTCGGGTAGCATCGCTTGCCTCCTTTCTGCGGTTTTGTTTCGCAGTATAGCAGGCAAATACAAGTCGAGCAAGTTAAAATTACATCATATTGCGTTGTAGGGATAATCGGGACCCCAATAAACAATAACCGTGCCGGGTTGCATAACCGACATAAACACCGACCTGGCAATTTTCAACTTTACCAATGTTACCACAATACTGTCTGGCTACCCCTGCAGATTCGTTTCCTTTTTTAACCATCCCGGATTCATCAAAAATCAATACGCCATCCGGTTCGCCCATATCATCTTTAACCATACTATGATATTTTGATAAAATTTTATTTTCATCCCAATATGCGTCACTGACGAAAAACTGCATGGCGCGAACCTTGGCATTTTCTATATTCAATGCAATCGGTTCAATGGATTTTCTTTCAAGGGGACTGAGTGGCCCACCATATAGTAGAAAAAATTCTCTCTGGGCTCGCTTCTTAAAAAGCACTCATTAAATTGCTCGTGGAATCCCCTTAATTCATCAACAATGCCCTCAAGGTCATTAATAGTTATATCAAACTTTGGGATTAAATATGGATCATCGGCAATTCTACAATCAGGTAACATGTCTGCCTCCTTTCGATTTTGTTTTCGAAAATGTAGCAGAATATTTGTTATCGTTTGAACCTGGCTCTGGTCCAACGTTGAGAGGGGAATGCGAAAGCATAGGCCCTCCCGGATAAGGTCTAGTCAACCGCCCGGTAGTGTATTGCCCTCCCATTTTGGGGCGATACACGAGTAAAGCGAGGTGAAGGGTGGATGCCCTGAATCTGACACATAGCCCCGAGAATATGAATTATTGGGAAAGTGCCGATCCCTTGATAACAGGCGCAGGCAAAACGGAAGGTGCGTTAAAGACGAGTGCCGACCGACACCCCGGGGTCGCAGACAGCATCGAGCATGACAACGACGATGGAGTAACCAGGCGAGCATCGGAAAATAACCCAAAGGCTCTTGGCGAATCATCCCTGATCGAAGGGATAGTAACCGAGTATGGCCGGCCAACGTAAAAGGAGGCGGCCAAAAGACGCCGATGCGAGGGATGGAGACCAGTACGACCGCAATGGTTTAGCGATGAAGCGGCTAATCCCGCCGAGCGAAGGTCTCCACGGTCAATTGCCCGTGAAAGGAGAAAACATTGACACTATGCAAAGAGTGAGAATCGGTGAGCACTGACCTGACAGGATAAGAGGAAGGGCGCGCAAGCAACCGGGTCTTGTATTCACTTCATTGTATCACCATGTGACGGATCTGGACAACCTGCGTTCCTGCTACGAAGCGCTTGACGGAGACAAAGCCGTCGGCGTGGACGGCGTAACCAAGGAGCAGTACGGAGAGGATCTCGAAGAGAACCTTCAGTGCCTGTCTGGCCGGTTGAAGCGTATGGGTTATCACCCCCAGCCCAGACGCAGGAGCTATATTCCCAAACCGGGCAGTGAAAAGGGGCGACCGCTGGGAATCAGCTGTTTTGAAGACAAAATAGTTGAACTGGCGGTCAAACAGGTTCTGGAGCCGATCTATGAGGAAATTTTCGAGGACAGCAGTTACGGGTACCGGCCTGGACGAAGCCAGCATTCATGCTTGGATATGCTGGGACGGACCATTCAACAAAAGCGGGTGAACCATGTCGTGGAATCAGACATTCGCAATTTTTTCGACGAAGTGTCACACAAATGGACGCTGAAGTTTCTGGAACACCGGATTGGGGACCCTCGCATACTGCGGCTGATCAGCCGTATGCTAAAGGGTGGAATCATGGAAGCCGGGCTGGTTCAGGCCAATGAAAAGGGCACCCCTCAAGGTTCTATCCTTACGCCCCGTACGCAAAAGGTAACTTTTGTCTGCTGGAGAACCTCTACCATCCAATAAAGGCAATATCGATTCACCACTGTGCTGGACCGGGATCGAATGGCGAATGACGATCGAGTCATCCACCGCCAGAACCTCCTTGACCAGCAGGCGTACAATTCTCTGCCTTTCTATGACGTCAAGCGTATTGGCATTCATGCGCAAACGTTGCAGGAATGCTGTCAGTGTCTCAGCCAGACGCAGGTACTCGGTGTTGTCAGCTATTTGATCGTTAATTGACTTCAGTTCAGCATGTATTCCTTGTTCGCGCCGTCGTAAATCCGGCATTCGACTTCGCAGTTCGTCGAGCGACACAAGATCCTCCTGGTAGGCTGTAACCAACCTTTCCATGCTTTTATTCACCCGCGATAGATTTCGTTCCAATGTTTCTTGCCGTCTTCTTGTCGGCCCGGTGGTTCGTGCCACCGTAAGGCGCCGGTTAAGCTCTGCACTGATAAGCTCCGGATCCTCCAAGAGTCTTACCACCTCGGTCCATACCAGGTCATCCAGAAGATCCTGTCGAATGGGGTGGCTGTTGCATTGTGGGCCGCCTTGGTAGCGCCAGCCATCTGAACCGAGACAACGGTAATAGTAAATTTTACGAGCAGAGGTTTTCGTAGATGTGCGATACAGTGCATAACCACATTTTTTGCATGACATGAGCCCTTGAAGTAAACTATGCTCGATGGTGCGACGTAACGAAAGACACTTGTTCTCCGCCAGCCGCTCTTGGGCCATCATGAAAGTTTCTTCGGTAACGATTGCTGGGACTGGAATCTCGATCCATTCAGCACGCGGGCGATCACAACTTGTTGTCTCGCCGCGTCGAGAATGACCTGACAGCCGCAATGGCCGTGTGATTTTCTGTCGCGGAGCCACTTGTGTTTTGCCGAAGAAGGCGGTTCCCTTGTATGCCGGATTGCGCAGCATCCCCCATACCGTGGATCGTTCCCATCTTGCTTGGCGACGGGTTGGCACACCTTTCTCGCAGAGCATGCGGGCAACAGCGCCTATACTTAAGCCACCCAGGGTATATTTCTCAAACATTAAGCGAACGATTTCGGCCTCGGCAGCAATAACCTCGAAACGGGCCGCTACATCAACACCTTTGCGGATGAATCGGTAGCCGTATGGGGCACTGCTCAGCACGCCAACCTCACCGGCCTTGGCACGGTAACGCTTGCCGCGTCGTGATCGTTCAAGAATTTGCGCACGTTCATATTCAGCAATCATCCCCTGGAACTGCAAAAGGAGTTGATCTTCCGGCGTAGCTGACTGCGGTGCCTTGACAAAAACGGTATCGACACCGTAACGGCCGAACTCTTCGGTCAGCAGCACTTGATATGCGTACTTGCGGCTCAAACGGTCAGGTGAATAAACCAAAACCGCCTGGATATGACCCTCGGCAGCAAGGTCGCGCACTTTCTCAAGTCCAGGCCGTACCAAGCTGGCGCCGCTATACCCATCGTCCTCAAAGACCCACTCTTCGGGAACGTTGAATTCATGCGCGTCTGCGAATTCCTTCAGTGCCGCCGTCTGGCTGAATATTGTGTTCTCCTCCTTCTGTTTGTCGGAGGATACGCGGGCGTAAATCGCGGCGATCTTCATTGCCACCGTCCTTCACTTTCTGTTCTTCACCAATGATGCGGACCCTTGCGGGGACCAGAATTTCGTAGACCTGTGCCAGTTTGGGGACAAGCAAACGATCAAATATGTATTCAAGGCGAACGGCAGGGTGTTTGCCATTTCGCCGCTCAACCATGGTTGCCAAACTCCGCAAGAAACGCTGTCAGAGCCCGCGAAACCGTCTCGCTGATTGTTTCACCATCGGCGGCTGCCCGAGCACGCACGGCGTGAATAAGGCTTGGGGCCAGCTTGAAAGTCACTGCAACGGCCGATTCGGCCACCGGAACCGGACCCCCAATTGCCTGGGCTTCCTGGATGTACCGGTAGGCTTGCCGTCGAGATATTGCAAACTGGCCTGACAGTGACACGGCAGCCTCCGCAATGCTGAGTCCACGTGTGAGCAACCCATGGGCAACGTTGAGACGTTTGGACTTCTGTGTATCGGTTGATCGTACCATGTGTCATATTAATATTACCTTTTAAGGCGCAAGTCAAGTACTAAATGCGAGCGGTCCAATGGAATCGTACGGTCGAATACGAAGTTACCTTTTGCGTACGGGGCGTAA
>CAWJRD010000014.1:0-48706 GCA_963845015.1 uncultured delta proteobacterium | reverse complement strand
CAAAACGAGCGATCCCGGCTTTTGAGCATGTCCACGCGCGTCAAGCCCGGAATTGCATCCAGGGCCTGGCGGGGATCTTCGTAAATTCCGTTGTGTCTGCCAAGATAACAGGGATCATGGTAGGTGTAAATTTTGGTTGCATCCTCAACGGGGTTGAGGCGGATCTTGCCTTCCTTGATGCTTCGGGTGATAGTCTGGCTGATATGCTCAACCGGCGGCAGTCCCGTGTATTCATTTTTCAAGGTGTTGAAGGCATGGGGATCGGCGGTGATGATTTTCGTGGCCCCTGTGCCCAGAATGGCCTCGGTGTTATGGGATTTGATATCCTGAAACAGCATTTCCTCACCAAAGCGACGGATCTCGTTGCCGCTGTCTTTCTCGTCTTTTCCCAGAATCCCGAAATCCTCACCCATGGCGCTCAGCAGGCAGGCGGTAGACCGGGCGATGTTCTGCATCCGGTCATCGTATGAAGTGATGCTGTCCACAAAATACAGGGTCTTGGCTTCATCCCCGTTTTCAAACAGTTTGACATCGCAGGTTTCCGGAAGGGTCTTTGTCCACTCGGCCCGCTTTTTCTCCATCTTGCCCCAGGGGTTGCCCCGTTTTTCAAGGGCTTTCAGGGGTTTTTGAAGCGATTGCGGCACCAGGCCTTCATCCACCATGCCCCGCCTCAGGTCCACGATCTTGTCGATGTATTCGATAAAAATCGGGCATTCGGCCTCGCAGGCCCCGCAGGTGGTGCAGGACCAGATTTCATCCTCGCTTAATATCGAGCCGATCAGGTGTTCATCCTTGGGTGTCATTTCCCCGCGGATGGGATAATTCTTGAAGGCATAATCCCGGCACTTGATCGAAATAAAGCGCGGGGACAGCGGGCGTTTGACAGCATTGGCCGGACACTGGTCCGAGCACCTGCCGCAATCCGCGCAGGAATAAAAATCCAGCATGTGCTTCCAGGTAAAATCCTCGAATTTTTTAACGCCAAAGGATTTGAGCTCATCCAGCTTGTTTTCTTCCACGCCCCACTGGACCGGCTTTATCGCACCTTTCTTGAGCTTCATGAAAAACACGTTCGGGATGGAGGTGATGACATGAAAATGCTTTCCCATGGGCAGGAAACACAGAAAGAAAAAGAAAATCAGATTATGCAGAAAAAAAGACCCCAAATGAAGATTCTGAAGCGTTGAAAGACTTGTCCCGCTCAGAATACCGGCTGCCATCCATGCGCCCATTCCGGGCAGCAGAAATTCGGCGGGCAGTCCTTTCTGCATCTGGGCCGCGGCCTGGGTGCCTTCAAAAATCATGTCGCAGGTCACAAGCGTTGTGATCAGCATGAGCACGAATACGGCCTCGGACGTATGGTCCTTGCCGTATTTCTTGGGAACGTCGTAGCGCTCGGGCCGGAAGATGCCCCTTCGCACCATGCCCACCACGCAGGCCAGAAATACGGATGTGGCGGCAATATCCTTCAGGACGCCGTAGATGTGTCCGGCCATCCCGCCCAGACCCGGCAGAACGAATCCGTCCTTGAGACCCAGAATCACCAGCGTGATAGAGCGAAGCGACAGGATCATGAACCCGGCAAACAGGACAATGTGCAGTATACCGGCCATCATGTACCGGGGCTGACGGTACTGACCGATGGCGAATTTGAACATGTTCGTCAGCCTGTCAGGGATGCTGTTCAGACGGGGATCGGGTTTGGAGCGGACCAGTGGCGCTGCCCGCTTGGCGATGATAAAGGTAAAACAGGCCACCCCGATGATCGGAATGATGATTGAAAAAAACATCGTGGGGATAAAACCCAGCACCCAAGCACTAGCCGGAGAGATTAAAGCGGTTTCCATTTTTTACTTTCTTTCTCCCTTCAATTGTATTATTTGTTTTGTTACCTTTTCGCGCATGTCATTAAATATTTTTTTCGTGGCTTTTCTTGGCCATGATAATGAATGAGTATTCATTCATTTAAACAAGAAATTCATTTTCGTCAAGTAATATTTATTTTTTCTGAACGTTCGCTCAGAATCAATATCTGATAATGGGGACTATTTCAATGATTAATTGACGACTTTATAAAAAGCCCGTCAGCGTCGCTTGTGCCGAATCCGTCAGTTTTTTATGAAACTCTCGAATTCATGACATATTATGAATTCATCATTATTTAACAACCACATCATTTTGTGGTATCCAGCTGTGAAAAAAGGAGGTTCTTGTGACAACGTCAATCGGCTATATGGACAAACCGTGGTTGAAGCATTACGAAAAAGGAATTCCAGAAACCATTCAATTTGAAGAAGCCTGTATTCCCGCATTTCTGGAACGCTCGTCCAATGAATTCCCCGATCATACGGCGCTTCTCTTTCAAGGGTTCAAGGTGACTTTCCGCCAGCTCAATGACATGGTGAACCGCTTCAGCGCCTGCCTTTCCGGTTTCGGAATTCAAAAAGGCGACAGCGTTGCCATCCTGCTGCCCAATGTCATTCCTTGTGTGGTCGTCTATTATGCGACATTGAAAATCGGCGCCATTGCCGTCATGAATAACCCGCTGTACTCGGACCGGGAACTGCTTCACCAGTTCAATGATTCCGGATCAAAACTCCTGATCACCCTGGATCTTCTGGGCAACCGGATGATCGACCTCAGGCCCCAAACCGGCATCCAGCACATTGTTTACACTTCCATTGGCGATTACCTGCCCTTTCCGAAAAATCTCCTCTTTCCCCTGGTCGCTAAAAAGAAAAAATTGGCTGCCGATGTCAAATCCGCCCCGAATGTGCATAAATGGAAAGAAGTGCTTTCAACGGCAAAGCCGGATCATACCGGAGCAGATCTTTCCTTTGACGATGTCGCCATGTATCAGTACACGGGCGGAACAACCGGCGTTTCAAAGGGCGTCATCCTGACGCACGGAAACCTCAGCCGCCAGGTACAGCAATTACAGGCCTGGTTTCCCGGTTTTAACAAGGGCCAGGAAATGATGCTGGGCGCACTTCCCTTCTTTCATGTTTTCGGCCTCTCGGTTGCCATGAATTTTGCCATCTACATGGGATGGGGTGACATTCTGGTTCCCAAACCCCAACCCGAACCCCTGCTTGAAACCATCGGCAAATTCAAACCCACTTTTGCACCCCTGGTTCCCACCATGTATATCGGCATGCTGAACCATCCGCTGATTCAAAAAACCGATATGACTTCCATCAAGGGATGTTTTTCCGGAAGCGCTCCCCTGCCGGTCGAAGTCATCCGGGATTTTGAGAAAAAGACCGGGGCCGTGATTGTCGAAGGATTCGGCATGACCGAGTCCACGCCGGTGACCCACATCAACCCCTTTGCCGGCGGCAAGCGCAAGGTGGGAAGCATCGGCATCCCCATTCCCTGCACCGAAGCCAGAATCGTCGACCTGGATTCCGGCGCCACGGATATGCCGGTGGGAGAAACCGGAGAGCTTGTTGTCCGCGGTCCCCAGGTCATGCGAGGCTATCTGAACAAGCCCGATGAAACCGCTCAGACCATTACGGACGGCTGGCTGCACACCGGAGATATCGCCATGATGGATACGGACGGCTATTTCTTCATCGTGGACCGGAAAAAAGACATGATCATCTGCGGGGGCTTCAATGTGTATCCGCGGGATATCGAAGAAGTGTTTTTCAGCCATCCCAAGGTTCAGGAAGCAACGGCCATCGGCGTTCCCCATCCCACGCGGGGAGAATCCGTAAAGGTCTTTGTCGTGTTGAAAAGCGGACAAACCGCAACGGAAGAGGAACTGATCGAATACTGCAAGGGAAGCCTGGCTGCCTACAAGCTGCCGACCAGCATTGAATTCCGTACCGAACTGCCCAAGACCAATGTCGGAAAAATCCTGAAGAAGGACCTGCGGACAGAATCGCTAAAAAAGGGGTAAGCGAGTCAGCAAAAAAGGGGGCGATTTTCTCAAATCGCCCCCTTTGCCCGAGGGTCACACCTTTGCCCTCGGGCTGCTTCCGTCATCCGTCATCTGTTATCTGCCCTCTGATCGCAATCATCCCCCAAAAGACGCTTCGGGAATTTCCACTGCAGCACCGCAGGAGTTCATGATGGCCTTCATCTTTCCATAAGTCACGGGCAGGACCGACGAAATGAAATATTCGGCGCTTCTGACCTGACCTTCATAGAACGCCGCATTCTTGTTCTTTTCGGCTGCCGCCCTGCGGGCTTCGGGAGTCAAAGCCGCCGGCCAGTTTTTCCAGAAGCGGCGCGGCAACCGATGCCCGCCACAGCAGCATCCATGCCATCACCACATCGCCGGCAACCTCAAGGAAGGGATGCGCATGTGCAAAGGCGGTCATGACCTGGGCAGACATGGCTGTTGCGCCCAGATGCATGGCAACCTCGCCAAGCTTGTTCACCGCAGCTTCCAGTTTTGCGGCATACGCTTCGATGCCGGCGATTCCTTTTGCCGCGGCAATGGTTTTCTGCATTTCGCCGAAAAGATCCATGACCGGCTTTCCTTTTTTCATTCCCAGCTTTCTGCCAAGAAGATCCATGGCCTGAATGCCGTTGGTTCCCTCGTAGATCATGGTGATGCGGCAATCGCGCATGAGCTGCTCCATCGGATATTCCTTGATATAGCCGTAACCGCCGTATACCTGAACACCATGGCTGCAGACTTCAAAGGCTTTGTCGGTGATATACCCTTTGGCGATCGGGGTCAGGATCTCGATCAGGCCCTGATATCTGGCTTTTTCATTTTCATCGTCCGTGGTGGCGATCTTGTCGGAACAAAAGCCCACGTAATACAGGATGCTTCGCATGCCTTCCACATAGGATTTCATGATCATGAGCTGGCGCCGGACGTCCGGGTGCTGAATGATCGGAACCGACGGCGCATTCTCATTCATGGACTGAAGCAGATTCTTGCCCTGTTTTCTTTCCCTGGCGTAGTTCAAGGCATTCATATAGGCGGAAGATGCGCAACTGAAGCCCTGAAGTCCCACAAGAAGCCGGGCTTCATTCATCATCAGAAACATGGCCTTCATGCCCTTGTTCTCTTCGCCAAGAAGCGTTCCCGTGCATTTTCCCTTACCGCCGAGGGTCAGGGAACAGGTGGAATTGCCGTGAATCCCCATTTTTTCTTCGATGCCCGTGCAGACCACATCATTGAATTCTCCGAGGCTGCCATCGTCATTGACCCGGATTTTCGGCACCAGGAACAGCGAGATGCCTTTGGTGCCGGCAGGCGCTCCGACAATCCGGGCCAGAACCGGATGAATGATGTTTTCCGCCAGGTCGTGCTCGCCGCCGGAGATAAAGATCTTGGCGCCGGTAATCGAATAGGTGCCGTCGTCATTTTTGACTGCGGTCGTGGTCAGCGCGCCCACGTCGGATCCGGCCTCTGGCTCGGTCAGGAGCATGGTTCCGGCCCATTCGCCGGTATACATTTTTTTCAGAAACAGCTTTTTCTGCTTTTCGGTTCCGAATTCCTCAACCAGCTTGCCGGCGCCATGGGTCAGTCCGGGATACATCATAAAGGCAAAGTTTGCGCCGACCAGATAATCACCCGCAGCCAGAGAAACGGTTCTGGGCATTCCCTGCCCGCCCCACTCCGGATCTTCCGGCATCGCCACCCATTCGCCGTCCTTGATCAAACCATACACCCGATGAAAGGACTCCGGCACGGTAACCACGCCGTTTTCCAGCTTACAGCCTTCTTCATCTCCGATCTTCTGGGTGGGAAGAACCTCCTTTATGGCCAGGTTTCTGGCTTCGGATATGATCATGTCTACCGTCTTTTTATTAAAGTCGGCAAATTTTTCATGTTTGCTGAGCTCTTCAACATGAAGCTGTTCGAACAGAACAAAATCCACATCTCTTCGGTCTGCAATAGGCTGTGCCATGGATAGTTTCTCCTTTTAGGGGTTACAATTAATTATGAATTATTAATAAAAATGTGTGATCGTATCTTTCATGCATGGGCGATGACCAGCAGGCCAACGCGGTTATCGGGTATTGCCGATGCCCCTGATAAACAAATCAATTAACGGATCCGCCATGGATACCAGATCGTATTTGCCGCCGGAATGCAGCCAGTTGTTGATGGTTTCATCCACGGCTCCCACGATAAAACGTTTGACAAGACTCAGGTAAAGATCTTTTCGCATGCTGCCGTCCGCCTGCCCCTGCTCCACAATTTCGGATACGATATCCAGATACATCTTGGACATTTCACGAATCTGAGGCTCCGCGGACCGGCTGTTCTGATGCGTTTCAGCCTGATAGACAATGGCCATGTTCTTGTCGCGCTGAAACTCTTCCAGATGTCTGCGGACAAGATTTCGAAGCTTTTCTACCGCATTGTCGGCCATTGACACTTCTTCTCGAAACAGATCAAATACCTGTTTGGCCTTGTAGGCAAAAAACTGAACCAGGATATCATCCTTGTTTTTAAAATAGAGATAAATCGTTCCATCCGCCACTCCCGCTTCCCTGGCAATCTGGGAAATGGTGGACTGATAGAAACCAAGCTCGGCAAACACCCTGACCGCAGCTTCGAGGATTCGGTGATATTTGTCATTATTTTTGTCCCGGGTACTGATAACAGCCTCCTTACGATTCCGGCAAGATCATGAATGAATATTCATTCATTTAACAAAACACGGCTTCAATAGTCAAGCAAAAATATAATATTAAAAAAAAGACTTCTGATTTAATGAATGAGTCGTCATTCATACTGACGAATTCCGGGTTTTTACTTGACACAATGATGGGTAGTTTCCTATAGTTGCATAAAAATCATGTTCCACGCGGTCCGGAATATTATTCGGACGATGCACTCAGGTCTCTCGATTGTTTCATGAAAGGAGTTCCTCATGGCTATCAAAATCATCATCAGACGAATTGTTCCCGAGGGCAAGACGAAGCTGTTGACGCCGCTTTTGAGAAAGCTCAGAGCGCTTGCCATGAATCATGCCGGATATATTTACGGCGAAACCCTGCGATGCATGACCGATCCTCAAGAATTTCTGGTCATCAGTTCATGGCAGTCGGAAAAGGAATGGGAAGCCTGGCTCCATCATCCTGAAAGGGCGGAGATTCAGGAAAAGATCGATGTATTGATCGGTGCAAAAACAGAATATCGCTTATATTCGAATTCCTGATGCAAAAAAAACTGTTTTGCCCGTATTGCGGCTTGAAACTGATTGAAAAATTTTATGAGAACCGGAACCGGCTGTTCTGCAGCCATTGCAATGACCCCATTTACGAAAACCCGATTCCCGCATCCTGCCTGGTTGTCACAGACGACCAGGGATGGATTCTTCTGGTTCAAAGAAGTGTTGACCCCCAAAAAGGGCTGTGGTGCCTTCCCGGCGGCTTCATCGAACTGGGCGAATCACCGGAAAACGCAGCGCTTAGAGAGCTTTATGAAGAAACCGGACTAACGGGCCGAATTCACAAACTGCTGGGCGTTACGACCAATCCCAGCCGGTTGTACGATTCGGTCCTGCTGGTGGGTTACTGGGTTACGGCATATTCCGGAAATCTTATCGCAGGGGATGATGCTTCCGATGCCGCGTTTTTTCCCCCGGCAAGATGCCGGAGATTGCCTTTGAAAGTCATTTGAAATTTATTCGGGAGCTGAGCAGAATCCCCGTCGTGTATGAGGGAAATGTCACTTTTTGCGATCATTGGCTTTAAACAATCATGCATATTCCCGCATATCAAATCCACAATGTCCTGAACACCTATAGCCTTCAGCTTTTCAAAGCCGGAACCGTTACTCAGAATGCAGAATCCGGTTCGGATTCGTCTGCCGGCCGGATGTCACCGGGAATCAGGCGCCAGGCTGTGATTGACAAGGTTGCCGCGGAAATCGTTCAGCGTCTTACCTGCCTGGACACATTGACCGCCAGCCATATCGCCCCTTCGCCGGTTCCAGTCGATCGAACGGATGCCCAGCGTACGGAAATTCAATACAATCAGTTCGTGTTCAATGACTTGGATACACACAACATCAAGACGTCCCGAACCCTTTCCATCGAGGATTCGATTTTTTTTATCAAAAGGGACCCGCCCTGAGTGATGCCAAAGCGGCCGCAAAAAAGTTCATAATGCAAACAACCCGCAGTTCAATACAATTCCCTTGATTAAAGGATAGAACCCATGAAGTTTCCGATTGCGCTCGACCATTATACCCCTGTTCGTTTTTCTCTTTCCCAGCCTCAACTGCTTCCGGAGCAAAAAGAGCAGTTGAGCCGAAACATCAAACTTGTCAGAGACAGCATTGTTTTCTTTACGGCCTATGCCAATGCAAAGGGACTCGGGGGCCATACCGGCGGCGCTTTTGACATTGTTCCGGAATTGCTGATGATTGACGGCTTCATCAAAGGCAGCGCGACCGTTTATCCGGTTTTTTTTGATGAAGCCGGCCATCGGGTGGCTATTCAGTACATCATGGCGGCGCTGAACGGGTTTATGCCGGCGGAAGCGCTGCTTCATTACCGGGAATTTGACAAAGGGCTTTACGGCCACCCCGAACGTCATGATGACATGGGGATTTTCTTCAGCTCCGGCAGACTCGGGCATCTTTGGAGTTATGTCAACGGCATTGCCGCGGCCAACCCCGGCAAATCGGTCATTCTGTTCGGCAGCGACGGATCCCAGCAGGAAGGCGGGGATGCCGAAGCCGCGCGCTATGCCGTGGCCCAGGAACTGAATGTCAAGCTGCTGATAGACGACAATGACGTGACCATTGCCGGACATCCCAGCCAGTATTTGAAGGGCTTTGATGTTGAAAAGACCCTCAAAGGCCACGGCCTATCCGTGGATGCCGGAGACGGGGAAGATATGGATGCTTTGTTTGAAAGAATCCATAAAGCGCTGGCCACCAGCGGCCCTTATGCCCTGGTCAACCGCCGTAAAATGGCCCCGGGAGTTGACGGCATCGAGGGACTGCCCAAAGGGCATGATGTGATTCCGGTCAATTTTGCCATATCCTATCTCAAGCGAAACGGGTATGACGCAGCCGTAAAGATTCTGGAGACCCCGCTGTCCAAACCAAAAGCAGTTCTGTACAAGGGCAGCACCCCCGAACAGGCCAAGAACAGGGATGATTTCGGCAAATATGTCTGCGAAATCCTGAAAGACATGCCGGATCGAAAAGAACGGGTGATTGTCGTGGATTCCGATCTGGAAGGGTCCTGCGGCCTTCACCATATTCGAAAGGCCTTTCCGGAAGTCTATGTCCACGGCGGCATCATGGAGCGAAACAATTTTTCCGTGGCAGCCGGTTTTGGGGCCACATCCGGCAAACAGGGCATATTCGCCACATTTTCCGCATTTCTGGAGATGGTGATTTCCGAAATCACCATGGCCAGACTGAACCAGGCCAATGTGCTGGCGCATTTTTCCCATGCAGGCGTGGACGACATGGCGGATAATACCTGTCATTTTGGAATCAACATTTTCTTTGCCGACAACGGCCTTTTGGAAAACGATGTTACGCGGCTCTACTATCCCGCGGACAGCCTGCAGCTAAAAGCCGTTCTTTCATCGATTTTTTTCGACAAGGGACTTCGGTTTGTCTTTTCGACCCGATCCGGCACTCCTTTTATTTTAAAAGCCGACGGACAGCGCTTTTATGGTGAAGGGTATACGTTTATCCCCGGCAAAGACGATCTGATCCGCGAAGGCCGCGATGGATACATTGTCACCTACGGCGAAATGTTGTACCGCTGTCTGGACATTGTCGAGGATCTCAAAACCCAGGGGTTATCCATTGGCCTCGTCAATAAAACCACCCTGAATCTGATTGATGAAGACATGCTGAAAATTATCGGCGCAGGCAAGGCTGTTCTGACGGTTGAAACACAAAGTGCAAAAACAGGCCTCGGATCCCGAATGGGAACCTGGCTTCTGGAAAGGGGTTATCATCCCCGATATGCCTGCATGGGAACCTGCAAGGAAGGCTGCGGCGGTCTTTCCGAGCAGATCCCGAACCAGGGAATGTGTTCCGATACCGTCAGATCCCGGATAATCGCGTTGCTGCAATAAGCGGGAGGGGCTCTTGGTTATTGCAGGCCTTACCGGCGGCATCGCGTCCGGGAAATCAACGGTATCCGCTTTTCTGGAAGATGCCGGCGCCGTCATCGTGGATGCGGATAAAATCGCCCGCAAAGTGGTTCAGAAAGGACAACCGGCGTGGCAGGAAATTGTCAGGGCCTTTGGCCAATCGATCCTGCTGCCGGACGGGGAAATCAATCGCATCCGCCTTGGCGACATCATCTTCAATGACCCGGCTCAGAAGCAGGCCCTGAACCGGATCGTCCACCCGGAAGTCATTTCGGAAACCGCAACCCGCCTGGCGGAAATTGAAAATAATCAGCCCTGCGCAGTCGTGATTCTGGATGTACCGCTGCTGATCGAATCCGGCATGGACGCCGGCCTTTCCGATATCATCGTGGTCTATGTTCCGGAGTCGGTTCAGATTGAAAGGCTGATGGAAAGAGATGCGCTGTCGCAGGCACAGGCCTTTGCGCGAATTCGATCCCAGATGCCTATCGAAGAAAAAAAGAAGCGCGCCACGATCGTCATCGACAACAGCGGCAGCCTTGAAAACACCCGGCGTATTTCATTAACCGTCTATCAGCATTTGAAAGAAAAAATGACCCATCTGGGAATATCATGAACAACATCATTCTCGCATCCCTGATCGGATTCAGCCTGGGCGCCGCAGGATATATTGTTTTCCGGTTCTGGCTCTTGCCCATCAGGCGCTATCAGCGGATCAAACAACAGATTACGGATATCATCCACGGCCATGAACTCAGGCTGTCCGGCGAGAAAATTTTTCAGCTCTCGCCCGAGCAGTCCGGGATCTGCCGGAAGCAATCGGTTGCGCTGACGGACGCCTATTATGACGACCTGCCGCACTGGTACCGCATGGTACTGGCCAACCGGAAAGAATCTCCGGATGACGCATCCAAAAACCTTCTGGCATTATCCAGTATCCGGGACCCGGATCATGCCCGGAGCCGTATCCATAACATCAAGAAAAGTCTCAATCTATCTTAGGAGCCGGCAAATGGCCAATGGGGTTTCGGCTTTCTAAGACCCCGCCGCCGGATCCCCGGCTCCTGTTAATCTCAAACCATCTGGAAAGGATCTATTCATGCAACGAACATTATCCATTATCAAACCTGACGGGGTTTCCCGCAATCTTATCGGCAGTGTGGTTCAAAAACTGGAAAAATCCGGCCTGAAAATCATCGCCATGAAAATGCTGCACATGACACGGGCTCAGGCGGAAGGGTTTTACGCCGTCCACAGGGAAAGGCCATTTTTTGCCAGTCTGACGGATTTCATGAGTTCTGGGCCCGTGGTGGTGATGGTTCTTGAAGGCGAAAACGCCATCTCCATATACCGGGATCTGATGGGCGCAACCAATTTCAAGAATGCCGCCGAAGGAACCATCCGCAGGGAGTACGCAACGGATATCGAAAAAAACGTGGTTCATGGATCGGACTCTCCGGAATCCGCGGCCTTTGAGATCGGCTATTTCTTCAACAGCTTTGAAATCGTGAAATAAGAGCTGAAGACTGAAGTCGCGCCACGCGTTCCCACGCGGACGTGGGAACGCGCATTAAAATATCCGCCATCTGACTTATGAAATCGTCCACCGAAAGCATCTGCCTGGATCATCTCACCATTGTCCTTCAACGGCCCCGATTTCCGGAAAATATCGGGGCCGCCGCCAGGGCCATGCGGAACATGGGCATTCGCCGTCTGATCGTTGTTGAGCCGGAAAACTATGATCTTTCCCGGGTGCTCAAAATGGCAACCCATGTGGCGGCCGACGTTGTTCAGGAGATCCAGATCTTTCAGAATCTACGGGAGGCTCTGTCCCCGTTTCACCTGGTTGTGGGAACCACCGCACGTCTGGGCGGGGAGCGGGAACTGGTCCAATCCCCTTCTCACTTGGCAACCCGGCTGATTGTCCTATCCCGGGAAAACACCATTGCCTTTGTTTTCGGCCCTGAAGACAGGGGTCTTTCCAACGAAGACTTGCGCCTCTGCCATGAACTGGTTAATATCCCCACCGCAGCATTCTCTTCACTGAATCTGGCCCAGGCCGTCATGGTCATCTGTTATGAACTGTATACGGCGGGCGGAAACGGGCGGCCTTTGTCAGAGTCAAACACCCCGCGCCTGGCCACACGCCATGAACTGGACGGCATGTATGAGCAGCTTCGGGATATTCTGGTCCGGATCAACTACATCAATCCGGAAAACCCGGACTACTGGATGAACAAGATCCGGCGCTTTTTTACCCGCCTGCAACTGAAAGCCGGGGAAGTCAGCATCATCCGGGGAATCTGCCGGCAGATTGACTGGTATGGGAAAAAACGCCATGAAGACGGCAGACAGGGAAAACAATAAGCGGCAGCAACCCGTCTTCCCTTCTCCTTTTTATTTCCCCCCCAGCAGCCCCTGAACGGATTTCAGAATATCGGCCGGCATCACGATGGTTTTGGCGTTGGGTGAGGCCGCCAGATTCTTAAAGGCATCCACATAACGCTCCCCCAGAAGATAAACCGCCGGCAGATGGCGGTCCCCGATTGCGTCCGATACCCGTTGGATGGCTTCCTTCGTGGCATTGGCCATGATCACCTTGGCCTCCGCATCCCTTCGGGAGGCTTCCAGTTTTCCTTCGGCTTCCCGAATCTGAGCTTCCTTGGCACCTTCGGCGTTTAATATCGCCGCAACTTTCTTTCCTTCCGCCTCGGTAATTGCAGCCCTTCGGGACCTTTCCGCGGACGCCTGCTTTTCCATGGCCTGCTGCATGGTCGGCGAGGGCTTTATATCCTGGATTTCAACGGTTTTGACCACGATACCCCAGGCCGCCACATCGTCTGAAATCCCGCCCTTGAGCTTTGATTTGATGAGTTCCCTTGAACTGAGCGCGTCATCGAGGTCCATCTCTCCGACGATGCTCCGGAGCGATGTCTGAATCAGGTTCACGATGGCAAACCGGTAATCATCAATGCCGTAGACGGCTTTCTGGGGTTCAATCACATTGATAAAGGCAATGGCGTTAGCCATGATCACGGCATTGTCCTTGGTAATCACCTCCTGGGTCGGAATTTCCAGGGAAATATCCTTGGTAATGACCTTATGGGCAATGGTATCCAGATAAGGGATGACGAAATTGAGCCCCGGGTTCAGGGTAGTGTGATATTTGCCAAGGCGCTGCACCACGTGTTTGTACCCCTGAGGGACAATACGCACACCCATAAAAATCGTCAAAACAACAAGAACCGTTAAAACCCCGACGACTGTCAGCCCTCCGGCCATAACCATACCTCCTTTCCGTAAGAATTATTTTTTTTCCACCTTCAGCACATGCCCATCGATGCCCGAAACCCGGACATAATCGCCTGGCTGAAGAAGATCCACGCTGGTAAAGTCCCATTCTTCAGCCCCCAGAACCGGCAGGGTAAACCGGACCCTGCCCTTATCAAGCGAGGTCAAATTGGATTTAATGACCATTCCCGCTTCACCGAGTATGGCTTCCTGCGACATTCCGGCCGTGGTTTTGTCCACCATTTTGGGTTTTAACACCCGGAACCAGAGAAGCGTGAGGACCGATGACGTCGCAGTCCACGTAAACAATTGAACGGTAAAGGAAGATTCCGGCAATAAACACAGAAAAAGCCCCACGAGACATGCCCCGAGGCCAAACCAGATAATGGTAAATGAGGGGATAAAGAGCTCGGCGCTGATCAGAATCAATCCGAAAGTCAGCCAGTGCCACCACAGGATTGTCATGAAATTTTTCTCCAATGTTTTTCAGAAAGTTGTTACAGGTAAAGGTTGAGTTGAGCGTTTTCCCACGATGGGCTCGGCGAACTTTGTCAGACTGGTTGCTTAACCAACTGGATTCGCCAGGTTTTGCCCGGCGCACATAGAAAACGCCTTTTATGAGTTTTTTGGTTAGCACCTGTTCCGGATGCTGTCAAGGAGATTCCCGCACCGATTTCCTGACAGGAACCAACAAGAAGCAGTTTTAAACCATCAGCATTTTACTGCCGCTTTTGCCATGGATTCAATCGTTACATGCGCTATGGCCTGTTGCCTCCACAGGCCAGGCATGATAACGTGGACACTGAAATGTCAGACACCCCTTCACTTGGAGACGTCTATGATTACAGCAATTGTTGAATTCAAACTCCCACAGGCGATCACAAATCTGCAGGCCCGGGAGATTTTTTTAAGCACGGCACCCAAATACCAGGGCATGCCCGGATTAATTCGAAAGTACTACTTCATTACCCCGGATGGCACCACAGCCGGAGGCATCTATCTATGGCAATCACGCGAAGATGCGGATCGTCAGTATACCGTGGAATGGAAAGCCTTTGTGCGCGGGAAATATGGCTCCGACCCCGTTGTTAATTACCTCGAAACCCCGGTTGTTGTGGACAACGTGTCGAATGAAATCATCTCGAACTTATAAAAATTTGCTCTGACTGCGTCACAATCCGATAATCTCCTGACATGCTCTCCCTACTTGTTCAACGCCGGATAGTCGGTATAGCCCTTGGGTCCAGGGGTATAGAACGTGGCCATATCCGGCGGGTTCACGGCCGCACCCGTCCGCCACCGCGCCACCAGGTCGGGATTGGCAAGAAACGGCCTTCCCACGGCGATGAGATCGCATTTGCCCGCGGCCAGGTCGATTTCGGCACGCTTGGCATCATAACCGCCGGACAGAATCAGGGTTCGCGTGAAAAGCTTGCGGAACGTTGCCTTTATGGCGTCAGGCACCGGCGGCGCGCCCATGGCCGAGTGATCCACAAGATGGACATAAACCAGCCCGAGTGCATTGAGCTGCTCCGCCAGATAGGTGTAATCCACCGCCATCGCGTCGTACAACGGCATATCGTTGAACACGCCAAATGGCGAAAGCCGGATGCCGACCTTGTCCTTGCCAATGGCGCCCCCTGCCGCCTCGGCCACCTCCAGCACAAAACGCGCGCGGTTTTCGATAGATCCGCCATAACCATCGGTGCGCTGATTCGTGTTCGGGCGGATGAACTGTTCGAGCAGATAGCCATTGGCACTGTGCAGCTCGATGCCGTCAAACCCCGCTGATACGGCGTTCTTTGCGGCCTGGACAAATTCATCCATGGTGGCCTCGATGTCCGCCCCGGTCATTGCCTGCGGCACGGGATGCGGCTTCATGCCCTCGGCATCCGTAAACATCTCTCCGGAGGCTGCCACGGCCGAAGGCGCGAGCACGCGTGCCCCTGCGGGCAGATTCAGGGCATGGGCAATGCGACCGCAGTGCATGATCTGGATGAACATCTTTGCGCCCCTTTCGTGCACCGCACCGGTGATGCGTTTCCACCCCTCGACCTGGGCCGGGGAGAAGATTCCCGGTATGCGCGGATAACCCAACCCGTCCGGCGAAGGCGAAGTGCCCTCGGTAATGATGAGTCCGGCCGTGGCGCGCTGCGCATAGTACTCCGCCATGAGCGCGTTGGGAATATTGCCGGTAGCACGGCTGCGCGTCATCGGCGCCATGACCAGATGATTCTGTAATGCCAGAGAGCCGAGAACAGCTTTTGCGTATAGAATTGACATCACCATATCCTCCTGTTGTGTGTTTGATTCGTTAAAAGGCAAAGTCGCAGCCTGCATCCCCGCAGCGCTTTGCCGCTTTGATGACTTTATCAACCGTATCAACGCCAAGGGCCAGCATCTGCCGCATCTGCATCTGGAAGATCTGGGCGGCAAAAAAAGCGTCCGCGGCGGCGTTATGCCGGTAATATTCTTTCAAGCCGTAAGCCTTCATCATCGCGTCAAAACTCAAATCCATATCCGGAGTTCCCCGCTTTTGCCGCAGCCATCGCTCAACTCTGGCAATATCCAGGCACTCCCTTTTAAAATTCACCCCTGATTTCTTGAAATTCATTTTGAGAAAACCAAGGTCAAATTCGACAGTGTGGCCTATCAGGATACCGTCAAGAACATTTAGGATTTCGTCCGCAACCGCCTCGAATACCGGAGCACCCCTGAGATTATCCCGGCTTATCCCGTGGTATTTCATTGCGCTGAAACTGTATTGCTTCGGTTTGATCAGCGTGTAGAACGTATCGCACACCCGGATTCTCAAATGGCATATCGGCATACAGGCCAAAGCGATCATTTCATCTTTTTTGGGATCCAATCCCGTGGTCTCGATGTCAATGGCGCAAAACCTGGCCGCTTCTATATGCATGGCAGGATATCGATCCTTTCTATAACTGGCTGTACAGGATCGTCCGGCTGACGTCGTATCTTTTCCTCAGGAACTCCTGAAATTCAAAGACAATCTTCAGGGATTCCTTAAGTAACAGCAAATCAATCTTTGACAGTTCCTTCCCCGTTACCCGGTTATCCGGCTGAGATTGGTTCAATACCGCCCGGGCGTGATGCCTGAGCCTTATGTCCTGCAAAAAACCATATGACTCAATCAGATCATGGCACATTTGACCGGTGATCGTCCTGTTGGCGCACACTGATTCCAATCGCTCCCGGGTGTTGGTGATCTCCAGATTTCCACTATCCAGGGCCAGCGCCCTTGCGCCATTGGCGATGGGATAAATGCCGCATATTTTCAGATCCACCCCCTTGTGAAGACCCAGTATCCCGAGTACACCCAGGGGCGGCTCGATTTCAATCGCATCCTGAGCCAGCAGCGTGACAACCTCGCGCGTTACCATCGGTTTTATCGATTCCAGCAGTTCATCATATAAAGTTGTTTCGCCATATACCGGCCTCATGTCCAGAAACACGGAAAGGTATCGGATCCGGTCCGGATCCGGGTCTGCAAACCACTGTCTGAAGCAGTCCTTCCAAACCGAGAGGGGTTGATTCCACTTCGCGTTGGAAGCCATATAGTTTCCGGGGCATGTGGGAAAGCCGATCCTGGCCAGCGACGCGTTTACATCGCCGGCCAATGCCGCCAGATTGCCTCCCCGGCAAATCAGGGCATTGTCCTGATCGGTTGCGATGATCTCTTCTTTTCTGCCGGAGCTGCCCATATGGATCCAGATAAACTGATCGCGGGAATATCCGTCGAGGTGGATCTCGATGACCTTGGCCACAACCGCGTCATGAACAGCGCACAGCATCCGTGTCAAATCGAAGAAATTCGGGCCGGTCATCGCAATCTTGGATATGGATAGCTGAAGCGCATCGAAGACGGTTTTCAGCTCGTCAATGGAAGTCGCCCGGTGAACTCTTCTGAACAGTTTGACGATGGAAAAAGACGGTTCCAGGTGTATCTGGATGTCTTTGCGGGTGACGACACCAAAGACTTTGCCGGCTTTCGTCACGACCAGGTGGTCTATTCCGGCATCAATCATTTTTGTAAAGGCATCAAAGATTGTCGCCCTTTCGGTGATTGTCTTCACCGGAGATGACATAAACCTGGCAACCCGGTCCGATTTATCCCCTTGAATGATGACCTTCCTCAAGTCTTTATGGGTGAGGATGCCGATTGGGTTCATGTCGTCGTCCACCACAATGATTGAACTGACGGCATGCTTTTCCATCTCGGAGGCAACGCCCGATATGGTCAGATCCGCATGGCATATCACCGGTTTTTTATAGATGATTCTCTCAACTTCCAGAACGAATGAAGCCTCTTCGACAATCTTCTTATCGGACGCTATGGTCTTGAAAGAGCGGAAGCTTCTGTTGATGAATGTGGTGAAAAACGATGCGAATCTTTCATTTGCATCGAATATCACCTTGAATTGCCGCATTTCCACCAGATAGCAGACGGTATCTTCGACTGCCTTGGCCGTCGCGTTCAGCGGATTTCCATAAAGCGACAGGATACCGAAGATTTCACCTCTTGACAGGTAATCGACCGCCGCTTCCTCATCAAAGAGGCCGACTAGTCCCTGAGAATATCACGTAAACGCATTCCGAGATCTGCCCTTTTTTATGAATGATTTTGCCTTTTTCAAACAATGCGACATCCAAGGCGGATATGACGAGATCCAGATCCATGTTCAGACAAAAATGAAAAGGGACGGATTTTGCGAATAAACTCTCTGGGCGGAATCATGTAACGTTTTCCCTGGCGGTTAAGTTCATGAGGGGGATCGGCCTTCTTATCGTCCAGAATATACAGGAAGACCTATTGTCTTTGCAACCCGAGAAACCGGTCCCTGAATTCAGCCAGGGTCCCTCTTGCGGAACGATCAAGAACCATTCATTGAATCGGTCGCGGCATTGACCCAGAATACCTGGAGCCCTGCTTTCATCGCAGGCACGATATCGTTGCCCCAATCGTCACCGACCATGATACATTCACCGGGACTTCGGCCGATATGCTCCAGAATCTCCCTGTAATAGCGGCAATCCGGTTTGGCGGCATGCATCACTTCAAAGGAGGTGATCAGCTTGAAGGGAAAATCCGAGACCCCGGCCCATTCCATCCGCTGCCGGATCGCCGTCTCGGGAAAGATGGGATTTGTTGCGATGACAACGTCGCACCCGCAATCCAGTGCAGCCTGGATGGCTGAGCGGGCGGAAGGGTTGGGACGGGTGAGCGATCGCAGCTTGCCAAACTGCACCGCATAGAAATCGTCAAAGAGGGGCATCATTTCTTCCGATGTCCGTCCGACCCTTGGAAAGAAATCATCGATGAACGCCTGTCGGTTCGTGATGGCAGGGCCGGTGTTTTCAAGCATCGCATGGGTCGCATGTATCAGCGCGGATATGAATTGCTCCGGTGGAACCAGATGGGCCATATGGGGGGTCAACAAGCCGAAATACGCTTTCAAAAAGCGATCCACGTTGTTTTCCAGGAGCGTATCATCCAGATCGAACAAAACCGCGCGAATGGTTTTGCTCATATCAAAATAAATGCCTTCATTCATAACTATACACTTTCCTTCTTTATCAATTGTCAGGCAGCCATTTCAGACGGCCTGAGCATCAAAGCATCATATTGACTGACACAACGGATGCAAATACGGATATGGTGCATTGTTCTGCAAAACTCAAAGCTTGGATCAGAACAATCGCATTTTGTTGGGTCTGGAATCGTGGTTTTATTTTGACGTCATATACGCTACTATGCATTATTCCGTCATGAATTGCATGAAAAAAACGATGGCGGTGATGCTTAAAGCATTCCCGGAAGCCAGACATGAGATCAAGCAACGTCTGGAGATGATATGCGCCTTTAATTTTGCAGGAAGCCAAACCCTTGATGCCCCTATTTCTATCGCTTGCCCCCCTCCGGGGCTTTACAAATGCTCTTTACAGAAATCTCTATTCGGCCCATTTTCAGGGGATTGACACCGCTATTTCCCCTTTTATCAACACGCTTTCGGCAAAACAGATCAACCGCTCCCATATCAAGGACATTTTGCCTGAAAACAACCACGGAATGCCGGTTGTTCCTCAGATCATCGGCAATGATCCGGCGGGATTCATTCAACTGGCAACAACATTCCACGGCCTTGGCTTTGACACCGTGAACTGGAACCTGGGGTGCCCTGCCCCCATGGTCGCAAATAAGCGGCGGGGCTCCGGCATGCTGCCACACCCGGGGTTGATAAAGGCTTTTCTGGACGATGTCATTCCGCGCATCCCAACCCGGCTATCCATAAAAACCAGAATCGGAAGCGAAAAAAAAGAGGAGATATTTAATCTTCTCCCCATCTTCAATCAATACCCGCTTGCGGAGTTAATCATCCACCCCCGAACCGGAGTCCAGATGTATAGTGGAGAAGTGGATCTGGTTACGTTCGAGGAATGCCTGCCGCTGCTGAATATCCCGGTCACCTATAATGGCGACATCCGTGACTACGACTCCTTTATCAAGCTGAAAGAAAGGTTCAAAACCGTTTCCCGCTGGCTTATCGGAAGAGGTGTTCTTTCCAATCCGTTTCTGCCGGGAATCCTTCGATCCGGAGAAGAAAACATCCCTCAACCTGTGGAAAGATTTAAAAAATTCCATGACGATCTGTTTGAAGCCTACAGGACCGAGTTGAGCGGGCAATCCCATTTGGTCGATAAAATGAAAGGCTACTGGCTGTATTTTTTCAGGTCCTTTGAAAACGGAGAGACCTTGTTTAAGAAGATTAAAAAGGTCAACACCTTGAAGAAATACGAAGAGATCGTGGGCAAATTCCTGGAAGAAGATGCCATATGGCGCCCCGGCTCAGACAATAGACCGACCGTGACTGATCTTTAACCGCACGAATTTGTTTATGTGCAATTTCAGGTGATTACTGTTTTTGTCCGACCCCCGGGACCAGATGCTATTCCGGACAGGTTTTCTGAACGGTTCATTCCAAGTTCCACAAGTTTCTTTGCTACAATGGCTCTGTCAAAAGGCTTTGTGATATAACTGTCACAACCGACCTGAATACATAACATCACGGTCTCTTTATCCGACTGGGCCGTCACCATGATTATTTTAGACCATTTTTTCCTGGGGAGATTGCTTTTCTTTTCGATTTTTCGAATCTCATACAATACTTCGGTACCGTCCATCTCGGGCATCGAAACATCCAGCGATATCAGATCAAATGGCGCGCCATTCACGATGGCGTCCTTAAAGGCCTTTAGTGCGGCTTCCCGCTGTCAACAGCAACGCATTCGCCAAGAGTGCGCATAATTATTTCCATTTTTTTTCTACTGACAAGTTCATCGTCAACGACAAGGATTCTCATGGCATATCCCTCATGGACTGTCTGGGGTTTATCATCATTTTCCTGGAAATGCTCTTGAATAAAGCGCTTCAGCGCCTCAAATTCCCTCTCGAGGCTATCTGTAATTTCACCAGCGCCATTGAGTTCTTTGGTTTTTCCTTTGCTCTCAAGCCCATAGGCGACTCTTGAGAGCGGCATTGCAGAGATATTGGCGGCTCCTCCCTTGATGGCATGCGCCTCTTTTTTCACTGTTTCAGCATCTCCACAAGACAGGGCCTTGCGAATGGCGCCTATCTGCTCGCCAACCTTCTTGGTAAAACCCTCCAGGACTTCAGACAGCAATTGCTTATCCCCCTCAAATTCTGCAATTGCCTTTTCCAATATTGATTGGATTATCGTCACGGTTTTCTATCGGCAAGATGTCCTGACCGGACATTGCATCCGGATTCAGTGCCACAAGGGGTCGGCTCTCCGGTTTTGCGCTCATTTTAAGCAGCCATTTTGACACCATTGACAGCAACTCTTCCCTGGTAAACGGTTTGGTCAGAAAATCATCCATTCCGGCTTCAAGGCAAAGCGCTTTATTTTCTCTCCATGGCATGCGCCGTCATCGCAATGATCGGGACTCTGTGAAATGACTTCGCGGCGTTAATTTTATCCATTGATGAAGCTCTGATTCCAATTCCCTGATGGCTTTTGTTGCCTGGTATCCATCCATGACAGGCATTTGTACGTCCATGAAAATCAGTTTATAATGCTTGCGCTTGAATGCGTCAACTGCCTGCTTGCCATCTTCCGCCAGATCCACCTGATAGCCCGCATGTTCAAGGTGAAATTTTGCAATCATCTGGTTTGTGGGATAGTCTTCCACCAGCAGGACGCGAATCTCTTTTTTGTCCGCCGCTGCCGCATGCCCCCATGCATTCCCGAGGGACACTTCCTTGCTTCCGTGCGAATCAGCCTTGCCCTGTTTTGAAAAAACAACCGTAAACCAGAATGTGGAGCCCTTTCCTTCCTCGCTGTCAACCCCGATTTCTCCTCCCATCAGTTCAGCCAGTTGCTTTGAAATGGTGGTGCCCAGCCCTGTTCCGCCATATTTCCTCGTGGTCGAGCCGTCCGCCTGCGTGAAGCTTTCAAAAACGATTGCCTGCTTTTCTTTGGGGATTCCGATGCCTGTATCTGATACTATAAACCGCAGCTTGATCTTGTCCCCCATATCCTGCAGCGGCTCAGCCTTAACGTAAATCCCGCCTTCATGCGTGAACTTGAAGGCGTTGCCGATCAGGTTCTTCAGCACCTGCCTGAGACGACCGGGGTCCCCCACGACAAGGGCCGGTGTTTCCGGCGAAATAGAGGATACAAATTCAAGCCCCATTTTAACCGCCTGGTATGAAAAACTCTCCGTAAGATCCTTTAAAAGGGTCCTCAGGTCAAAGGGAATCTGCTCAATCTCAAGTTTTCCAGCCTCAATTTTAGAGAAGTCAAGAATTTGATTGATGATCCCGAGAAGTGAATCGGCCTCCTTGTTGATGGTGCTGACGATGCGTGTTTGATCCGCATCAAGCTCTGTTTGAAGGCAAAGCTCCGCCATTCCCATGATTCCATTTAGAGGCGTTCGGATCTCATGACTCATGTTGGCAAGAAACTGGCTTTTGGCTTTGTTTGCAAATTCAGCTTTCCGCATGGCTTCCGCCAGTTCATTTGTACGCGCGGCAATCATTTCCTCCAGATGTTCCCTGTGTTTCCGGAGCTCCAATTCGATATTCTTCCTCTCCGTGACATCACGCGCCACGCCACGAAACCCGGTTGGGTTCCCTTCCGGACTTACAATAAGAGATGCGGACACCTCGAGATGCCTTCTGGTGCCGTTCTTTTGAATAACGTCCCATTCAAAGCCCTTGGAGGGGATCCCGGTTTCATAGATCTCGCTTAAAGTCTTAAAGGCCTTCTTTGCATCTTCGGGATCCATGAATGCCCGGTTGTTCATACCCAGATATTTCTTCTCCGGGATAACCGAGAATCGTGCAAAGCGAAGGATTGAAGAACGTGCAGTTGCCGGCAAGATCAATTTCAAAGAATCCATCTTCAATGCTCTCAAGGATGTTTCGATATTTTCCCTCGCTGTTTCGAAGGGCTTCTTCGATTCGCTGCCGCTCTTCTATTTCAAGCGTCAATTCAACGGTCCGCTTTTCGAGATTCTCCTTGAGGTCGGCAATATTCTTGTAGATGGCCGAATTGGAAAAGGCCAGCCCCGTAACGGATAACTGGTCCAGCAGTTTAAACTCGTCCGGCGACAGGGCGGCGCCGTGATCGGGCAGGGGCAGCAAGACAACACCCACCAGCCTTCCTGCCTGAACGAGCGGAACCATATAGCTGAATCCGTTTTCCGCCTGTAGTTTAATCAGTTCCGGAGCCACGTCTGAATACATGGGATCGGTCTCTATCATATCGATACTGACGCTGCGCGGCCATGATTCATGCAATTTCAATAAATTGTCGGATATGGCAAGGGTTTGCCCGGTTATCGGATTGACCATTTCGTTCGGCGTGTCACGGAAGAGAAAAAACGCTGCATGCGGGATGGCCAGGCTGCGTCTCATGAGATCCTGGAATTCCGTCACCAGTTTTTCCAGATCCTTTAAAAAAACGGCGTTGGCGATAAAATCCTTCACCGCACGATTCAGTTGGTTGCGGTTACGATTAAACCGGTTGTTGATGGCGGGTTGCAGCTTTCGAATGTAATAATAATTAAAAATGAGCCACAGCGACAGAACACGCCATAAATGGCCAGCGGCCGACTCGAGGGGAGATTTTGTAAATCCACATCAGAAAAAATATATTGGGCACGAGTATCAGTGAAGATACGACGATCCACGATGCGGTTTGCAGCAATATGCTGCGAATATCCATCAGACGATATCTCAGCACGCCGTATGCCAGGATGGACAGGGGCAGGAACAGAAAGTTGCCTGCCGGATACAAATCGTATCCATTCATTGCCGGAATATTGAGAATCGTCAAAAAACCCGACATGCAGAATGAGAAGATGATATACTTTTGTTTCCGACTCCGGACGAGATTGTTCTCCATTTTTACGCGTTGTACCGTCCGGGAAACAATATAAACAAGCGCTACCATGCCATATAAGCCGAATAGTTGAAACGCCGGACCACCCTTTGCAATATATCCCCAATCATATTGGTATAGCCCGCGGATATACAGGTTCGTGGGGGTTGTGGCCGCCAGCAGGCCACTCAGGACAAAAGCGCCCAGGACGACCGGTTTGTTGCGGATGCCAAGGAGGTGGTGCACGAATACGATATTCATTGCCGGCAGGAACACATAAAAAAAATGGATAAATCGTTCGATGGCCAGGATCTGGGGAATGCTGTCCAGAAAGTGGTGGCTGATAAAAATGGGCGACAGGAGCCCCCACCACAGGCAGACGACCGAGAACAGTTTTAGTTCCGTCGTCCTTGGCTTGGTGCGGATTGCGATTCCGGCCAGCACCAGGCTGACCAACAATGACAGAACCGGCGGTATCAGGTAAATCGTCATGGCTTTCATGTTTGAATCTCTGCTTGCTCCATATTTGCATCCCCGAAAGTGCCGGCGCGAATGTCTCGAATACGTGACCGCATTCCATCAAAATAATCAGGGACGACAGAACCTTTAACCGGCGTATTTTTCAACGTAAGACCCTGATACACGCATCGTTAATATCGTTCTTTTTTCCGGATAATGACCATTACGGGACCAAGATCAACCAGACGCAAGGATGCCATCTGTTCTTCCAGGGTACGCGTATTCTCGGCAAGAACATCATGACTGACCGCGGCAGGCAGATAAACCTCTTTAAAATGGGTTTGATCCGGTTCAGTTTGTGGAGATTCTCCTTGTCGATGGCGTAAATGACCGCCAGATCCGAATCGATCATCTGCCGGACCACCTCGATCAGTTTGATCGGATAATCCCGTACCCCTTCCCGGTAAAATGGATATGCGCCGAAGATGAGATAGTCCCGGTAGAGTTTTAAAATTATATGCTCTTTGAGTTGCTGGACGATTTTTATTGTGATCCCGGAATGCTCCTTAACGAGTGTCTTCAGGTCCATATGACTTGCAGGGAAGGGAATGGATCACGTCCCGTCGGGAAAGATCCACCTTGGCATGATCGATGTGCAGTGCCGAGGACCCTTGATACCGACAAGCCTTGCCTCGGGATTCAGCTTTTGATGGAGGAAACGCTTGTAAGTTTCCATTTTCATCCCAAGAGTCACATTGGAAAGCAGGATCAAGTGGTCGATATTCATGGTGCTCCGCGTTTGTTTCGGGTGAGGGACGGCAATGAAGTGATTTGTATTCCTATGCAATGAAATTTTATTAAAGTTTGTATTCGAATGCAAGAATTAATCCGGGTCGAGTAAAGCCGCCAGGTGCATGCTGTTTTAGACCCCCCGGATGATTCGCAAATCATGATCGCTCTATATCCTCCGGTTTCCAGAAAACTGAAGTATCCGGTCCGGTTGAATATGATATGATCCAGCAACTCGATGCCCACGATCTCACCCACAGCTTTGAGCTGGGCCGTGATGTTGATGTCGCTCTGCGACGGCTCCAGACCGCCACTGGGGGTAGATTTCATTTTGAAGGGGGTATGAGATGTCACGCAAACTTGACTTTCATAAGGATTGCATATAATTAAAAACATCTTTGGGCATTTTGCCTCCCCTTCGGCACTGAGATAAAAATAGGGACACTGGTCATCGTTTTAAATCCCCCATGATCCCCCTTTTTCTAAGGGGAAACAATTGTTGATGATAAAGTAGATCCAATTGGGAAATGATATGATGATATTGATAAAAAATGCGGAAGTCTTTGCACCCGGCGCCATGGGCCGGTGTGACATATTGACGGGCGGCGGGAAGATACTGGCCATCGAAAAAAGCATTCAGGCCGGTTTGCTGCCCGGAGAGGTGGAAGTCATTGACGCAGGCGGGCTTGCTGCGGTTCCGGGCTTTGTTGACGGGCATCAGCATTTCACGGGCGGCGGCGGCGAGGGGGGCTTTCATACCCGCACGCCGGAAATGCGGCTCAGCATGAATACTTCAAACGGCGTGACAACGGCGGTGGGTCTGCTGGGAACCGATTCCCTCACCCGCTCGGTTGAAAGCCTTTATGCCAAAACCCAGAGCTTTAATGCCGAGGGCATCACCGCCTTCATGCTGACCGGCGCCTACTGGTATCCTTCGCCGACCATCACCGGAAGCGTGGCCCGCGACCTGGTCTATCTGCAGCCGGTCATCGGCGTCAAGCTGGCCATCTCCGATATCCGCGGCCCCCATATGGAGGCGCGGGACCTGGCGACCCTGGCCTCTGAAATCCGGGTGGCGGCCCTGGTCGCCAACAAACCGGGAATCATCACGGTCCACACCGGCATCAAACTCGTGGGCCTGGATCTGATTTTTGAAATCGTCCAAAAACACGGCATGCGGGCGGACATGTTCGTGCCCACGCACATCAACCGCAAAAACCCGATACTGACGGATCAGGCGCTGGATCTGGCAAAGCAGGGCGCGACCATCGATGCCACCTGCTGCAGCAGCCTGCCTGCCGAAGATGACAATCACCTTTCCGCCGCCGACTTTGCCGTCATGGCGGATGACCAGGGCCTGTTTGATCAGGTTTCTTTCAGCTCCGATGCCGGCGGCTCGCTGCCGGTCTGGAACAAGGATAAAAGCCGAATTCTGTCCATGGGAATCGGAACGCCGGCATCCCTTTTGTTCGAACTCTCCCGCCTGGTCCATCAAAAAGGCATGAGCCTTGAAAAGGCGCTTTGCCCCCTGACCACGACGCCGGCCCGGATTTACGGCCTTAAAGGCGTCAAGGGCGAGCTGACGGTCGGCGCCGATGCCGATATCATCGTGCTGGAACCAGATAAGATGATCATCGAAGATGTCATGGCAAAAGGGGTGATCATGGTCCGGAACCGCATTATCGAAAGAAAAGGGTATTTTGAATAATCGGCCTGACTCCACACCCATCAAAACATTTCGCGGCAGGAAGCCGCGGCAAAAGTGCGTGAGTTGCTTGAGATCGTGCGGATTCCGGATGCCGGAAAATGAAAGTCAGAAGATTTCCCGGGTATTGTTCCGGTGATCCACCATGTAAAGCAGCGTTGCTTTTTCCTTGAGCGCTGTTTTCAGCGCTTCCAGTTTGACGCGATCGATGCTGTACATGCGGATATAGACGTTGCGGTACCCTTCCGGCGCCTTCTCGTAGGATGTGAGAATGCTGGCCACTCTTCCCCCGAACCCGCGGATGATGCTGGCGACCTCCAGGATGGAGCCCTGCCGGTCTTCCAGGCAGAAGGCGAACTGGATGCCCTTTTTCCCGATGCCTGTCAGGGAAATGATCACCTTGAACAGATCGGTATGGGTGATGACCCCGACGACGCTGCCATCCTTATCCACGACCGGGACCCCGGATATCTTGTTGGCCAGCAGTATTTCGGCGGTTTCTTCAATCGTGAAATCCGGCGGAACCGATATCGGTTTCTTCGACATGATGTCTTTGACCTGAATGGTTGACAGCAGATAAAGAAGCTCGTGGATTTCCAGGGTCGTGGCATCGGATGGAGAGGCTTTTTTCAGGTCCCTGTCCGATACAATGCCGACAAGGCGTTTTTTGTCCATGACCGGCAGCAGGGTAATTCCATGCGTTTTCATCAGATTCATGGCTTCCTGCATGGAGCTGTGTTTATCTATCGTAATGGCGGGTTTGTTCATCCAGTTTTTGACAAGCATGGAAATGGCCTCCGTTTCATAAATTGATTATCTGAATCTGCTATACCCCGAGATACGCCGCCTGGACATGCGGGTTGTTCAGCAGGTCGGCGCCGGTTCCCTCAAGGGTGACCCTGCCGTTTTCAAGCACATACGCCCTGTCCGCGATGGTCAGGGTCTGCTTGACGTTCTGCTCGACAATCAGCACGGTCATGCCTTCTTCCCGGATCCGCTTGATGACATTGAATATTTCCCGGACCAGGATCGGCGCAAGCCCCAGAGACGGCTCATCCAGCATCAGGAGTTTGGGTTTGGACATCAGGCCCCTGGCGATGGCCACCATCTGCTGCTCTCCGCCGCTTAAAGTGCCCGCGGGCTGATACTGGCGTTCCCGCAGCCTGGGAAACATCGTAAATATCATTTCCTTTGTTTTTGCACGGTCCTTGCGGGCCGCTCCTTTCAGGGACCCCATATCCAGGTTTTCTTCAACCGTCATCTCCACAAAAAGCCGCCTGGCTTCCGGCACATGGGCGATTCCCATTTCGATCAGATGAAACGGTTCAATCTTATGGATGGGTTGATTCTCGAAGAGGATTTCCCCTTTTTTCGGCCGCAGTATTCCGGATATGGTTTTGAGGTTTGTGGATTTTCCCGCGCCGTTGGCGCCGATCAATGCCACGACCTCGCCTTGTTTGACGCCAAAGGACAGCCCCCAGATCACCTGGACATCCCCGTAAGACACATCGATGTTCTTTATCTCAAGCACCGTTTCTACTCTCCCAGATAGGCTTCAACGACCAGCGGATTGTTGCGAATCTCCTGGGGGGTCCCCTCGGCGATTCTCTGGCCGTAATTGATCACCACAATCCTGTCTGAAATGCTCATGATGACTTTCATGTGATGCTCGATAATCATGATCGTAATCCCGCGCGCCTTTATATTTTTGATGATTTCAATGGAATCATTCAGCTCGGAGTGGTTCAGGCCGGCAAAGGACTCATCCAGCAGCAGCAGTTCCGGCTGGGTCGCAAGGGCCCGTGCGATTTCCAGTTTTTTTCGCTTACCCAGCGGCAGGCCCCGGGAAATGACGTCCCTGTCCTCATCAAGACCGGTAAACCGGATCGTTTCCATCGCGATTTTTACTGCCTCAGCCTTGTTTTTCGCCCGCAGGAACGCCGATGCGATGACATTGTCCAGCACGCTCATCCGCTGAAGGGGCTTTACCACCTGAAATGTCCGGGCAATGCCGAGTTTGCAGATCTGATGGGGTTTAAGGCCGGAGATGACCTGACCCTTGAACAGCACCTGACCTTTTGTCGGCGGATAAAACCCGTCCACGATATTGAACAGGGTGGTTTTGCCGGCGCCGTTGGGTCCGATCAATCCCAGGATTTCCCCTTTTTGGATCGTAAAGGATACATCCGAGGAGGCGGCAAGTCCGCCAAAGAGTTTTGAAACATTTCTGACTTCCAGCAAACTCATTTGAAAGCGCCTCCAAATTTCAGCAGTCGTTTCAATTTTTGAAAATCTCCGACAATGCCGTTGGGCAGGAAGATGATGATCACGATCAGCAGGATTCCGAAAAATGTCTGATGCGCGACTCCCAGTCCGGGAATGGAGCGAACCAGCTCCGCCAGAAAGACCATGATGATGGCTCCCACAAAGGGGCCCCAGAATGTGGCCACCCCGCCGACCATTACGATCATGATCGTCACGATGGACACGTCGTGAAGTGCGAAGACGACATTGGGGTCGATATAGCCCATGTAGTTGGTGTAAAATGCGCCGGCGATTCCGGTCAGTGCCCCGCTGATACAAAGCGCAATGGTTTTATACCAGGTGGTATCGATCCCCAGGGATTCCGCGGCATCCTGATCCTCGCGGATGGCCACAAAATAATATCCCAGTTTGGATTCAATCAAAAATTTGACAACAAGAAAAGTGGCTGCCGCAATCGCCAGGATGATGTAATAATAATAGGTTTTGTCTACCCATGTTCTTTCCTGAATCAGAATACCGAGGTTTCCGCCGGTCAGCCAGTTCATGTTCTCGGCGGACACCCGCATGACCTCGCCCATGGCCAGGGTGGCCAGTGCGAAAAAAGGCCCTCTGAGCCTGAGCACGATGAACCCGAGAAGGAAAGAAAAAATGATGACCACGACAATGCTCAGGGGAACTCCCCACCACGGGGAGAGCTTGAACTGGTAGTACAGAATACCGGATGTATAGGCGCCGACGCCGAAATAGGCCGCATGGCCGAACGAAACCTGTCCGCAGTAGCCGGCAAGAAGGTTCCACGCCATTCCCACCGCCGACCACATGATCACCAGCACGATCATGTGCAGCATGTAGGTGCTCAGCCCGATCAGCGGCAATATCGCCAGTAACGCCAACACGATCAGAGGTAAATATTTTTTCATTTTCCAACCCGCTTCTTTTTCAAAAGAGATGCCACCCCACCGGGCAGAAAAATCAGGGCAGCCACAAAAATCAGAAAACGGCCTACCGGCGCCCACCCCATGCCAATATATGTTGCTGTCATGGACTCGAAAACACCTAGAATCAATCCGCCGATGATGGCGCCGATGGTCGAACCCAGCCCGCCCAGGATGGTGATGACAAAGGCTATCAGGGTAAACTGCCCGCCCAGGGAAGGATAAAGATAATAAATCGGGATAAACAGGCACCCTGCTGCGCCGACCAGGGCCGAACCGAGTCCGAAGGTGACCACCCGCATGAGTTTGACGTTTACCCCCATTAAAAGGGCTGCATCCAGATCCTGAGCCGTTGCACGGATGGATTTGCCTGAATCGGTTTTTGCGAGAAAAAACCACAGGGCAAGGGTAATGGCCACGGCAAAAACAAAGGATACGGTCCAGGGAACGGACAGGGAAAGCTCGATGGGAGCGCTTTTCCAGTAATCGGACAGATACCAGGCGCTGGTACCGTAGCTGACCGGCGTTGTACGATAATCGGATTTAAAGAAAATGGTGGCCAGATTTGCCAGCACCATGCCGACGCCCACCGTCAATATCACCTGATTTTCCGGCAGGATGGAATCCACTTTCAGCACCGGATTGATCAGGTATTTCTGAATGAAAATGCCGAGAAAAAACAGAACCGGGCTTGCGATGAAAACCGACAGGTAGGGATCGACGCCAAGCAATGTAAACATCCAGAAGGCAACGTACATGCCTACCATCATCAGTTCGCCATGGGCAAGGTTGATGATCTTCATCACGCCCATGATCAGCGTCATGCCGATGCCGATCAACGCATAAAGACCGCCAAGCAGCAACCCTGCGATGAGCGTTTGCAAAAAACTTTCCATAACAATCCCATCCTTCTGGATAGCGGCTGATACGCGTTCCCACGCTTTTTTGCATGGGAACGAAAAACCGATCTCCACCGCTGTTATTCTGGCTTCTGACGTTTCACGGTAAACACCCGAACGATACAACCGGCTTTTTACTTTCTGTCTCTCCATGCCGGAATGGGGTAAATATACTTGGCGCTGGCGGAGCTTTCCGGCCAGATGGTCTCGTGCTTGCCGTTGATCACCTGAAGCACCAGGGTTTCCATGAAATTCTGATTCTGGTACCCTTCCTTGTCTTCAAACTGAATGGGGCCAAATGCCGTCATCATCTTGGTGGCTTTCATGGCGGTCCGAAGTTCGGCCGGATCCATGCTCTTTGCCCGCTCGATCACATCCTTGATGATGTAAAGCGCGGAATAGGCCTCCGCCCCATGATAGGACGGATAATCGCCAAATTTGGTCTTGTATTTTTCGGCGAATTCCTTGGCGCCCGGATATTTCACCTGGGTGCTCCAGAGCGTTGCCGTCACCACGTATTCGGCGGCATCCTTGGCATTGTGAATGAACTCGGGAATGGCGAATCCGGCGGCGCCGCCGGCAAACAGCTTGGCGTCAATGCGAAGTTCCTTGATCTGTTTCATCAGCAGGGAAGCATCCATGACATAGGAGACCATGTAAATGACATCGGGTTTTTCCGCCTTGACCTTGGTCAGAATCGGCTTGAAATCCACGGCGCCTTTTTCGTATTTTTCCTTGACCACCACCTTCATGCCGATTTTCTGTCCATATTTTTCCATTTCATCCGCGCCGGATGTTCCAAAATCCGAGCTCTCATATAAAATGGCGATGGAGGTGGGCTTGACGACCTTGGATAAAAAAGATCCCAAGCCCGCGGCGTAATAGGCATTGGAAGGATTCATGCGGAAAACGTACTCATAATTCTGCTGGGTAATGGCATCGTCCGCCCCGGTAACCACCAGATAGGGTATTTTTCTCTCATTGGCAACCGCCGCAATGGCTTTTGAGCAGGAAGAGCTGTAATCCCCAAAAATAATCGGCTGTTTTTTAACGTCGATCAGTTTTTCGGCAATGGCGCGGGAGATTTCCGGCTTGCCCTGCGCGTCTTCAAAGTTCAGCGCAACGGTCTTGCCCTTGATCCCGCCCTTGGCGTTGATCTCTTCCATCGCAATCTCGTAGGAGCGCATTTCCATTTCCCCGAACTTGGCCTGGGACCCGGTAAGCGGCAGGGGAATCCCCAGCTCCAGCGTATCCGCCAGACAGATGCCGGCAAAAGCGATTCCGAATACAAACGTCATGACCATCATCACCGATAAGCGTTTCATATCATCCTCCATTTTGATTATTGGCAAAAAACATCGACAATTTCATCCGCTTATAACACGAATCGGCGGATATTTGCCAGAAGATAATTATTTAAATATGACGCATTCATTAAGTGCCCGAGCTTTGAACGAGTTTTTCAGAATCCATCAAATATGTCATCAAACAGTGGTTATAGATTTTCGCCGGTTGAAGATTTAGGTGCTGCAGGCGTTGCTAATCTTTAATGCAGTAAATCCAGAAAGACTTTTGGAAGGATGACGTGCGCCGAACCGTCCCGAATTCATCACTCAAGCGCACGACAGGATGATTTATGAATGATTTTAAAATGTTCCAAATAATTACATGACGGCGTGAGGTTCATCGACATGATGATTGTTATCAGTTATCAGTCGGCCATTGTTAAAACCCGACTTGCGCGCTTCGATCACATCCGCCCCCTTTACCGTAATGGCGTATCCACCTGTATCAGATCGATAAATCCAGTCTTTTTCCTTGAGATACCAGATGTGGAAACCAATTTCCTTTTCCGGCCATCCCAGCAACTGTTCCAGGCGCCACATGCCGATGTCCGGTTTTTCGGCATCCTGCCTGCGGGCCGCATAGAGAACCGACAGAATGCCGAAGCGGATGTCATTGTCCAGACCACTGCTCCGGGATGGCTGAAACTCGGCGGAAAGCACTCCCAACTGACTGTTTCTCCGATTCTCGTATCCGGCGTCATATTCGGCCCGTTTCTCCGGATGAGACAAAACACCGTAGGCTGCATTAATTACATTGAATTTTTCAGCATCCCCGGTCAACGCGTTGTCCGGATGCCATTTTCTGGCAAGAAGGCGGTACACGCGGTTAATGGTTTCCGTGTCCGCGTTTTGGCTGACTTGAAGGTCCTCGTAATAATCGATAAAAATCTCATTGATCATTGAATGTCTGTTGATTCCGGTTTAATGGCGCTGCGGGAATTGACTCTCGCCGGTTGCGCGTTTACGTTTTTTTCTTTTTCAGATTGGGCGATTTACTCATGTCATTCAAGGATGCGGCTTTTATTGTTGCCGGCTTTTTCCCGTGTGCAAGCACCGTTTGCTTTTTCACCATGTCCTTACCGATAAGCAGCCGGATGGGGGGAGGGCCCATATTATCCATCTTGTAGATCTCGGCGCTTTTAGGATTTTCGGGCATCACCCGGAGCATTTGCTGGACTTGCGTGAGATTGTCGGCGTCGTAAAAGACCTTGGTGCTGTAATGTGCAAAGCTCCTGGCATCCGACACCTTCACGACCTTGAACCCATTTCGTCGAAGCTGCTGCGCCACCTTGGCGGCAGCACCCTTCACCCCGTTGCCGTTTTCCACCGCAATCTCGATTTCTTTAGCGGCGATCATCCCGTGAGCAGCCTGACTGGCGCCCGCCTGGATGGATGAAGATGCGTCCATTATCTTTACATCATGAACCAGGATCGAATTTATTCCCAAAGCCGGATTTTTCTTTTCTGAAGGCAGGAACAGCGCGGAAGCGGAAACGGAAACTTCAGGTTTCACTTCAGCAATCTGGACCTCTTCGGCTTTTTGCGGGACCGGCACAGCAGGGATGTTATCGACGACCGGAGGATTCACGGGGTTTTCCGGTTTGGCTTCCGCGACGGCATTCTGGAGAACTTCGGGTTTTACTTCAGCAATGGCATATTCTTTGACTTCCGGTTTGATCTCCGCAGCGGTATCCTGGACAACTTCAGGTTTTGCTTCGGCAACGACAACCTGAGATGCTTCTGGTTTCACTTCGGAAACGGCAACCTGTGGAACTTCAGTCTTCACTTCCGCGACGGCATTCTGGAGAACTTCGGGTTTTACTTCAGCAACTGTAATCTGGGGGGTTTCCGACTGGACTTCCGCGATGGCTTCCTCGTGTTTATAGGATTCTTGATCCCCTGGCGGGATGGATTGATCCTGGACCCCGGAGATGCTGCTTTCCTTGGCAACTAAAACTTCCGTTTCCGGCGTATTTCTGACAGCCAGCAGCACCGGCTCCACCTCGGCACCTTTCCCGATGTCCTTCATCACCCTTGCCAACATTTTTTCGGCGTTCGCATCCGAGTCCTGAATCTTGAATTGATCATAGGCCAGTTCGTATTTCCCCTGCCTGGCATATGCCAGGCCCAGGTTGTTGGAATAGCGCTTTTCCTTATCGTTCAGGGCGATCGCCTGCTGGAAGGATTCAACGGCGTTCTGCATATCGTTTTTCAGCAGATAAGAATAGCCGAGGTTGTTGTAAACATAATCCAGCTTGGGGTCGATCTGAAGCGCCTGATTGTAATAACTTATGGCGGTTTCGTTGTCCCCCAGGGCGTCAAAGGAAACGCCGATGGCATTGTAGGCCTTTGCGCTGGCGGGGTCCCGCTTCAGCGCCAGTTTCAGCTCGTCAATGGCCAGCTTGTGGCGCCGCCGTTCCTGAAAATACAGCGCCATTTTATAGTGGGCCTCGGCTTGGCCGTCGACTTTGCGGATTGAGCCGGCAAATTGGCGAATCTGTTCCTCGGAAAACGGTTTGAGTTTGACATTCTGGCCATAAATATTTTTCACTTGCGGTGCTGCATCCCTGGAATAGCACCCGTAAATGATTCCGGTAAACATAAACAGCACAGAGATAAAACCGATCATCTTCTTGTTGATTTTAATTTTTCTTCCCATGTGCTTCACCCCTTATGGGTTTATTGTGTTTATTCCGTTTCCACGCCGGAACATCCGATACCGCCTTGCACCAGACGCGCGATAGTTGCGCTACTGTTTGGCAGCCAGCGCTTTGGCCTTTTTCAGGTTCTCGCCGGCCTTGACATAGAAGCTGGGTGAAACTGCGATTGCCTTTTCGAAACAGCCGATGGCTTCCTCGTATTTTCCCTTTTCCAGATAAATGCATCCCAGATTGTTATAGGCATGCGCTTCTCCGCCTCCCAATCTGAACGCATCGAGCGCTTCATCATATCGCCCCAGATTGGCCAGGGCAAGCGCCTTGTTGTTGTATACACGGTTTTCGCGAAAATTCTTTTCCATGGCTTTGTTGAAGGCATCCACGGCCTCCTGGTTACGGCCGGCCAGCAGACAGGACACGCCAAGATTGTTGTAAATAAATCCCTGGTCATTTCTCACCGATAAGGCGCTGGTGTATTCCACAATCGCCTGCTCGTAGTCCTGCTTGAAATCATAAATACTGCCCAGGTAGTTGTAGGACATCCAGAGTTTGTGGTTCAAGTCGACGGCTTTTCTGAAATTCAGCTCCGCATTGGCATAGTCTTTCTTTTGAAAATAAACCCTGCCAAGTCCTTCATACGCCAGATCAAATTTTGGGTCTTTCTTCACGACCTGGTTGAATTGCACAATGGCATCATCATTTTTTCCGGCCACCAGGAAAGCAAGGCCTTGTTTATAAATGATGCGGACGTTGTCCGGTTTCAACTTGAGGGCCTTTTCATATTGAACATAGGCAAGCGCGGGTTTGCCCTGATTCAGCAAACTGTCGCCAAGAGCCTCGAACTCATCGCTGGTCATATCAGGCAACTGCTTGTCCGGAACAGACACGTCCTGCTGGGCCTGAGCAAGCTCCTGCATCTGCTTCGAAGAATTGTCCGCAGGGCTGATTTCAAATTTGAGCCCTTTGCCGGCGCATCCGGACAGAAACGCAATAAAACATAGGGCGAATGACCATCGTCCAGCGTGTTTTTTTTAATACAAGAGTTGGCATATATGTTTCACATCAGAGAAAATCCGAATATCAAAATCCGAAATTCGAAACAAATTCAAAATTCTAATTTCAAAAATCATAAACTACCGGTTTGTAAGCACTCGTTTTGAACATTAAGGTTTTTGAACATTGTTTCGAATTTCGTGCTTCGAATTTCGAATTTAAATAAATAGTTTCCAGTCTGTCCTTATTTAGGGATGAACGCCTTGTAAATGCTGATGGCTGCCGGCCCCAGAAGAACGACAAACATGGCGGGAAAAATAAAAAAAGTTAATGGAAACAACAGTTTCACCGGAAGCTTGGCAGCCAGCTCCTCCGCTTTCTGATAGCGTTCCGTCCGATATGTTTCCGAATACACCCTTAAGGCGTTGGCGATGCTTGTGCCGAACTTGTCGGTTTGATTCAGAAGCGTCACCAGGCTGTTGATTTCACTCAAGTTGGTCCGCTGCGCCAGATTCCGCAGGGCGTCATGACGCGCTTTGCCGGCCCGAAGCTCCAGGTTTGCGTAATTGAACTCATCGCTCAGCTCCGGGAAATTAAACGCGATCTCCTGGGATACCCGCTGCAATGCGGCGTCAATGCCGATTCCGGCCTCAACGCAAATAACCAGAAGATCCAGCGCATCCGGAAGCGCGATCAGAAGCTTTTCTTTGCGCTTGTCGGATTTCTGCCGCAGCCAGATATCCGGCAGGTAATAACCGAAAAGCGCGCCGAAAATCAGCATCGTCATCGTCCACTGATACGTCATCGTGCTGTAAAAGGAAATCCGGTACGCCAGAAGAAGCGCCGGCAGCAGAAAGGCGAGCAGTATTTTTATACCCCAGTATACTGCCGGAGCATTTGTCTGGCGATAGCCGGCCCTGAGAAAACGGACCCTTGAAATTTGCGAATAGTCTTCATCCTTGACCGGGAAAACCGCTGCCCCGATCCTGGCAACAGCACCGGCTATCCGGCTGTCGTTTTTTAAAATAATATTTCCATCCTGCGGATCCATCTGCTCATCCAGGCCTGTGGCCCCTGCCCTTTTTATCCTTTGAACCACGGACTTCCTGGCTGACCGTTCCCGTAAAAACTGATTCACGCCCATGCAGAACAGGAAAATGGCCATGAAAGTCATCACATTGATCAGAATCGGCATATCTAAAAAAGAAGTCGTCATTTCAAACGCCTCGCTCTAAGCTTTTATGTCCACCATCCGGCGCATCACGAGCCCGCCGACAATCATCCCCACCACTGCAAGGAGAATCATCAGTTTTCCGATCGGCTCCGTGAGCAGGGGGTGAAGAAAATCCGGGTTCCGGATGTACAAAAAAACACCCAGGAGGATCGGGAGTGCAATCAGAACCCACATCGAGAAACGGCCCTCCGCCGTCAATGTCAGCACCTTGCCATCAAACTTGAACCGCTCGCGGATCAGATTGGCGAGCATTTCCATCAGTTCGGCCAGATTGCCTCCGGTTTCCCGTTGCAGGATGACCCCGATGATAAAAAACCGCAGTTCCTCGCAGTCGATGCGCTCCGCCAGATTCTTGAGCGCATCGGAAACGCTGACCCCGTAATTGATCTCGCTCAGGGTCTCGGAAAACTCGGGGCCGATGGGGTCGTCCAGTTCCTCGGCCGCCATGCTCAGCCCGCCGTTAAAGGAATGACCCGCCTTGAGCGAGCGGGCTATCAGATCCAGGGCGTCGGGAAGCTGCTTTTTAAATTTCTCGATGCGGCACGGCTTTTTTCCGGCTCAAATAAACATAGGGCAGGAAAAACGCCGTCAGCCGCCGCAATCATGGCATATGGCGCATGCCGCGTCTTTATAAAAACAGCATAACACCCGAGGCAGGCCAGAAAAAGGGACAACAACAGGTAAAAGCCGATCGGATACTCCGCATTGGCCTGAATAATCAGTCTGTCAATCCGCGCAACAAACGGCACCCGCTCCAGAATCGCATTCAGCCAGGGAATATCGCTGTATATCCGCTTCTTGTAAATTTCCGTGCCGTCCCGTGCCCCCCTCCATATATGTGAACCGCCGCAGCCGTTTACGGATCTGGGCGCGCTGGGCGGAACGCATGTTGCGGAAGGCATATCTCAAAAGCTCGATGATGACGATCGCAAGAACGAAAATGCCCACCCCGATGACGATCATTTCCATTCGCCTCTCCTGAAAACCTAAGACTTCGTAAATGACGTTCGGATCCAGCAAGTTCTGGGGAAAGTCGATTCCCGCCATGCGGAATCTTTCCATGAACTTGGGCCGGATGCCATTGAACTTGAAATGCCCCTTCACCTTGCCGCCGGCATCGATTCGTGTCTGATGGTAAGCAAATATTTCCTGCATGGTGATGACATTGCCTTCCATGCCGGTGATCTCCTGCAGGCTGACCAATCGGCGGGTGCCGTCCATCATGCGCGACACCTGGATGATCACGTGAATGGCCGAAGCAATGAAACGCCGTAAGAATTCGCTGGGGATGTCCATGCTGGCCATGGCCACCATGGTCTCGAGGCGCATCAGCGAATCCCTGGCGGAGTTTGCGTGAATGGTCGTCAGAGACCCGTCATGGCCGGTATTCATGGCCTGGAGCATGTCGAAGGCTTCCTTGCCCCGCACCTCTCCCACAATAATGCGGTCCGGACGCATGCGCAGGCTGTTGCGCACCAGATCGCGCTGGACGACCTCTCCTTTTCCCTCGATGCTGGGCGGCCGGGTTTCAAGCCGCACCACGTGCTCCTGCTTGAGCTGAAGCTCCGCGGCATCCTCGATGGTGACCACCCGCTCATCCGGCGGGATGAACCTGGAGAGCACATTCAGCAGGGTGGTTTTCCCGCTGCCGGTGCCGCCCGAGATAACGACATTCAGCCGCGACTTGACGATACCCTTCAACATTTCCGCAATTTCCGGGGTCAATGTCTTGTAATCGATCAGATCCGTCAGTTCCAGGGGATTGACCGCAAACCGCCGGATCGAAACACAGGGGCCGTCGATTGCCAGCGGCGGAATGATGGCGTTGACGCGCGATCCGTCCGGCAGGCGCGCATCCACCATCGGGGAAGACTCGTCGATCCGGCGGCCGACGGTCGAAACGATTTTGTCGATGATCCGCATCAAATGCGCATCGTCCTTGAAACGCGCATCCGTTGGCTCTATTTTCCCTTTGCGTTCGATATAGATGTTCTTGTACGTGTTGACCAGAATATCGGATATCGTCGGGTCTTTAAGAAGGGGTTCCAGGGGGCCGTATCCCAGAACCTCGTCAATGATTTCCGAGAGGATTTTCTCTCGCTCACCCATGTTCATCGGGAGGTTGAAGCTTTCCTCCCGCAGGATCTTCTCGATGACTTTCCGGATCTGGGCCGAGATGGTCTCCCGGTCCATCTTATCCAGCATGGACAGGTCAATGAGGTCCAGAAGCCTGTCATGGATTCTGGATTTCAGTTCGAAGTACTCATCCGGCATATAGCCGCCGGTGGCTCGCTGGGTCAGTACGTCGAGTTTTATTTTTTCAGGGAGCACGGTCACACCTTTTGCTTCACTTATTGATGGCATTCGTTTTTATGCACAAGCCGAAAAACATCGATTTCTTTTTCTTTTTCACTTCTCCCGCGTTGCGGATGCTCAACGACGCCGCCAGGTCCATAAAGCTTTTGGTAATCTCGGACCTGGGGGCGATTTCAAAAAGGGGTTTGCCGTTGTTGATGGCAGACATGGTCGCGGCGAACTCGTTCGGAATGGTAAAGAAAAGTTCCTTGCCGATGCCGGCCTCGGCATCCTTCAGGGATATCTCGCCTTTCCGGCTGTACCGGTTGAGAACGACCTTGATGTGATCCGGCAACACATACCCCAGGTCCGTAAGAGATTTTAGCAGTTTGTTGGTGTTGGCCAGACAGGGGAGGCTGAGGATGGAGATGAGCAACAGGGTATCGGAGATTTCAAGGACTTTCAGCGACGAATCGTTGGTGGACTGCCCGGCATCGATGATGACGAAATCGAACATCCGCTTCATCAGCCCCAGAAGCTTCCCCATGATCTCCGGCGTGGGGCGAACATGCCCGTTCAGATACGCCGGCGAGGGTAGCACCTGCACGCCAGAACGATGTTGCGTGAGAATGTTGGACAGAAACGTATCGTCCAGTCTGTCGATATTCTGTGTGATTTCTCCCCAATTGAATTTTGGCGCCATCTCCAGGAACAGCGGGATCTCACCGAAAAGCGTATTCATGTCCAGCAGGGCAACCGAATACGGGCCTTCGCACTTTGCCAGAGACACGGCCAGGTTCACCGCCACCGTGGTCGTCCCGACCCCTCCCTTGCTTCCGAACACGTGAAATGATTTGTCCGTTTTTCCGCCCCGCCGGAACTGCCGCGGCAATCTGCCTTTCCTTGAAACGTTTGAGCGCATCCTGGATTTCCAGATCGGTGAAAGGCTGGGCGATAAACTCCTTGACCCCGATCCGCATGGCCTGCATCAGGATCGTTGGACTCACGGACTCCGCCGTTAAAAAAACATCCGACACCTCACCCGATTTCAAAAGCGACGCAACAACTTCCAGGCTTTTCTCGGCGTCGCCCGAAAGCTCCATCACCAGCAAGTCCGGATGCGGGGTATCGGCTGTATCTCTCACCTCGAACCCGCCTGACGCATTGATGATTTGCGTGAGTTTTTTTGTCAGGTTGAGACTGGTCAACGCCAATCCAACCGTGAAACGCTTATCCATTGCCATGAAAGAAATTTACCTCGATGTTTTGTAATCTATTGGACCAGTACCGGAATTTTGGCCATGGATGCCGGTCCGCGCCTCCCACAGAAGTTTTTTCTCATTATTGCAGTTTGAGAATATTGGTAACTTCCTTATCTTTTTTCTCAGTGAAAGACTTATCGTATTTGTTAACCGTATTTTCCGATGCAACAGCATCCATACCGGTCACGGGCTCAAGATTCTTGCCGGCATCCGGGTTCAAGAATCTGGTTGTACTTGGCAGACTCGTAAGATCTTCCCCAGTTTTCATCCAGCAGCGTATCGGGCTGGACAATCTGCCGGACTCACTGCAGGCAATGATGCCGATTGTCAACACTGTAAATGCAAGTGCCACTGCCAGGCGTAGCGATTTTCTGAACATGGCCGACTCCTTTAAAATTCGAAGGTCAGATATTAATTTTCCGGCATGGAATGCCCGAAATCGCCATCCATATTGCCGCTTGGTGATTTTACCTGTCTCGAAGCATTGCCTTCGAGGTTTCCCAGAAGATAGAACTCCGCATCGTTGGGTTCCACGTAAAAATCCGTGGGCAGGGTCTGTTTGGCCATATTCAGCGGCTTCACCAGATGCGGGGTGACGATGATGATCAGTTCGGTCTCTCGCCTCTGAAATTGCTTGCTCTGGAAAAGGGCCCCGAGTATCGGTATCTCTCCAAGCAAAGGCAACTTGGAGCTGATGGATTGAATGTTGTTCTGCAGCAGCCCGGCGATCGCAAAACTCTGTCCGTCCCCCAGTTCAACCGTGGTGGTTGTTCTTCGCGTTCGCAATCCCGGAACAATGGTCCCCCGCAATGCTGGTTCCTATGGAGTAGTCAATGTCCGATACTTCCGGGCTGACCTTCATGCTGATCTTATCGCCGCTCAGCACCGTCGGCGAAAATCCCAGCGCCACACCGAAATTCTTGTACTCGATCGCATACGTTCCAGTCCTGGAGGCACCGGCACCGGGAACTCGCCGCCGGCAAGAAAACTGGCCGATTGCCCGCTGAGGGTGATCAAGGTCGGTTCCGCCAGTACTTTGATCAGTCCGTCTTCCTTTAATGCATCGATAAACCCCGTCCAGGTGCTATCAGTCCCATGGTTGAACCGGAAGAATGTGTTTACGGAGGACGATTGTCAGATGACTATGGCTGCCATCTGTCCGCTAAAGCCGCAAGACCGCCGAGAGTGCTGGCCACGAACTGCGGTTCCGTCAGTGAATAAAAAATTGATGCCAAGCCGCCGGGTAAGGGAGCGCGACATCTCGGCAATCCGGACTTCCAGCATCACCTGGTGAACGCCTCCCACCTGAACCAGATTCTGAACCTTGCCCTCCGGCGCGTAGGCGCGGGCCAGAGACAGGGCCTGGCTTAAGTTCGCGGCATTTGAAATTTTGCCGGCCAGGGTAATGGAATCGTTTGCAGCCAGGACTTGAAGATCGGTTTCGTTGGGCAGGATTTCGTTCAGTTGCTGCTTGAAACGCGAAACATCGATAGCCGACATTCACGTCGTAAACAGCCACCACCCGGCTGTCCTGCCAGAAGGTGATGTTGGTGGCGCCCGCGGATTTTCCGGTAAGATAAATCTCCCGCGGGGAAAGCAGGATGAAATCAACCACCGCCGGATTGGCAACGGACACACGCTTTATCGGCGTTTCGCTCTTCAGCACGATGGATTTGCCGGAGGATAGCTGGATGGAGCGGGTCAAAACCGGTTCCGTCGCGGATATGTCCGCTGCAACGGATGCGCGGGGCGGCAGAATCAGCATGATGGACAAAATGATTATTGCTGCAGTCAGTTTCTGAGCTCTCAGAGAATCCATGTTCACATCTCCTCGTTGCATCTTACGGGGTAAAGTTTTTCCGGCTGACTTCGGTGCCTTTTATGACCTCAACCGATGCGCTTGGCCTCGGTACCCATCTTTTTACAGGCGCCGGGCCGGCTTTGACGGATTCGGTTTTAAGCGGCTCGGGGCGGTATTTATTCAGCGTCAAAGACGTAAGCAGCTTGGGAATGGTCATGCCATTGGTATAGATGCTTTCCGTGTCCGTAATCGATCTGAGAGACAGTTGAATTTTTCCCTCGGTTGCGGCACAGGCGAGTTTTTCCGACTCCTCGGGGGTCACTTCAAGCGTGAAAACATCGACGGGGGTGGGCTCCCCTTTTTCGTTCTTCTGAATCTGGGTCCCGGTTGCAAGCACCGGAATCTTTTCAAGCACCAGTTTGGTCTTGCTTTCCTCGCTGTCACCCTTGGAATCAGCTGCAGTGACCAGAACATCCACGATGTTTCCCGGATTTATCAGTCCGGCCACGCCGATGACCTTGTCTCCTTTAACAGAGATAGCGCGTTTCCCGGGCGGCAGTACGGCGGATATTCCGCCGGTTTGCACACTGACCGGCGCCAGCCTGGGCTCGGTAATCGGGTCGTTCGCTTTCAGGGGCTGGATGAGCACCCTGTCTTTGAGATCGTCGTATTTGGTGAAATGCCCGGCAGGAAGACTTTCCCTTAAAAACGGCAATATCTTCGTCATTTCCGGCTTAAGTTTGGTCCCCCAGGGGATATCCGCGGCGGCAACCACAACCGGTATCGCATCCGTCTGAACCTGAACCACTTCCTTCGGCGCCCGCTGGCCCTGCACCCACTGGTAAATGAACCAGGTGCCTGCTACGGCGATGACAATCGATACCACAATGGGAATTACGGACTTCAGGTTTTCCCCCATGCAACCACCTCCTCGATTTATGTGATAAAACGATACCCCATGAAATTAATCAGCATATACGAACCCGTCCCCAAAGCAATGGCAAGACCATAACAAAGTCTGGGCCGCTTGGTTTGGCCATCATCTGGTTCTGGTATGTATTCACGTGTTAACAGAAATGTCAAGCATTCTTTGCCAAAATCCCTTAAAATAATTCTTGAAATGTGACCTGAAAAAGAAAATGGTCAGCAGCGCGTAGATGCCCCCGATGACTGCCGTAAGAAGAAATGCACCCAAAACGCCCTTTGCTCCCAAAAATCCACCCACAGCCCCCATGAGCTTGGCGTCTCCGGCGCCCATGCCTCCCAGCAAATACGGAATCAACATGACCCCGATGCCCACGGCAATCCCCTTGAGGCTGAAAAGGAAACCATCAAAACCGGCTGCAAATGAATAAAGCGTCAGGGCGGCTATCATGCCTGAAAGGGTCAAATAATTGGGTATTTTCTGAGACTTCAGATCTGTAAATGCCGAGGAAAGCAAAATCGCAGACAAAACAATCAAGCAGGATTGACTCGGTTTTGTATATGATGCATGCCTATTAATATTCAGCATCAGTAATCCTTTATAGCATCTTTCATGCAGTATTATCATGAGTCAGAAAGGCGGGACATCAAAATACTTGTAAATTGAGATGCCCGCCACTTCTTCATGCGTTTCCCTAATAAACTAACAATAATGACGGTACCAGAGATAGAATAAACATAGTTTCGATCATTATCGGTAACTTTAACAACTGATAGAAACAATAAAACAGGCCGCATTCAATTGTCTATAGTTCCATTTTGATCAGCAAGTCTCTTCACTGATAGCTCTCCATTCGGACCCTCGTTCGTTTTAAGATTTCCCAAAAGTTATCGTCAAGACGGCAAACTTGCAGCTGCGTTTGAAAACACTTGTACTTGCCTTAGTGCCAATTACGGTGACCGCTACGATACAAACTATTGCAATCAAAGCCAACATAAGTGCATACTCAACCATGGTCGCGCCTTCTTCGTCCTTGAAAAAATTAATCAGTTTGTTAATCATTTTTTATTCTCCTTTTTTTATGTTTATTGTTTTCTTTGGTGTTGAATGTCAAATTAAAGTGTGTTTCAATCTCAATTATTTTCTTTTTCATCACCTCCTTTTCTATTAACGAAAATTGATCGAAATTCGCACATCCTGCAAATTAAACGGTATGAGAATAAATATTTAAGTTGGTTTTTATATCCTCATAATATAAAATATAAAGGGTATTTATGATTTCGCACATAGCTGGGTATTTTAAATACCCACTAATATTTTTTTTAAATAGTATATCAGCATATTAATTGTTTATCATGTATCAGCACCATGATGTTTGGTCAAGTCAAAATGACCTGATCGTTAATATCACTATCGGTTATAAGAAGATAAAAATCTTTAACATTTATTTCGCAGTTTAAATGATGCGTTTTTCAATTCGGACCATTCATCGGAGAAGGAAGAAACTTTCCGTAATTCTTAACTTTTTCCCTTTGACAAGCAGCGGGGTGTCATATAAATTGTAAATGGATTAGCTCCCATGGGTGATGGCCGAGCGTTAAATGTTAGACTTACCGAATGAGGCGATACGTCAACAACTGATGATCCGCATCCAGAACCGCTTCAACGCCAAAGAGAACCGCAATATGAAGAAAGCCGCATGGACATGGGAGGCAACAATGAAGTCCTCTTCCCTGATCACCCCCTGGCGACTGAAGTGGTATTCTATTGCGGTGCTTTTTGGAATAATTATCAGCATTTTTAATTGTACTTCTTTCCGGCACAGGACCCAAGATACTGCCAGGTCGTATTAGGAGGCGATTTTAGACCATTTTATGCCGCCGGACGATATGTTGCCACCTTTGGGTTTAATGATCTTTATGACATATCTCACCAATTAGAGTCGCAAAAAGATCTATTTCCAGATCAAAAAAGGGCTTCCTGCCTTTTCCATACCCTCCGTTCGTTGCGCTGGCCTGCGTCCCTTTGTCTTTGTTGCCATACCGCATTGCATATGTGCTGAATTTTTTCGTTAACATAAGCGCATTTTTCGTGGCATTTGTTTGTTTGAAAAAAATAATCCGGGAATTAGACGAATTTTTTTTCCCTGTTGTTGCGCTGTCCTTGACTTTTAGTCCTTTTTTTGGGGCTATTTTTAACGGCCAAACTACCGCCATAATACTCATGCTGTACGTTTTAACCTGGCGATTTACTAAAGAAGGCAGGCAATATTTGGCAGGATTTTTCATGGGGCTGCTTCTATTCAAACCCCAGTTTGCAATTCCTCTTATCGGGGTTTTTATGCTTTCGGGCAGGCTGAAAATCGCATTTTCAGCCATCAGTACAGGGTGTTTGATTATTGCAATCAGCTTATTCTTTACAGGCATTCAGCCATATGAGCAGTGGTATCATTTTTTAAAGTGGTTTGTCCCTTCCGACGCTAATGTGAACGGGCATAACGCGGTTTCCTGGATCGGATTTCTGGATGCTGTCTTTGGAACTGAAAATAAAATTACATTCATTATTGGATATGCCTGCTGCTTTGCTACAGTTCTATTCATTTCTTATGTATGGGCTGTTGGCGGGACCAAATCTGATTTTAATGCGCAAATGGGCCTTGCCGCGGTCTCTTTTGTTTTAATCCCCCCCCATGTTATGTTTTATGATGCCGGATTAATCGTATTAACTTATGCGGTCATTATTGCCAAAATGCATAGTAGACAAATTAAACTGATTTGTTTTGTCTGGTTGATCGGAATAACACAAGTTTTTGCCAGTCAAAATCGGGTTTAATCCGCTTTTTTTTCTTGTGGCCTTCACTTTTTTTCTGTCACTTTTTCTTCTTGCCGCTCCCGCAATGCGAAATAGAACGGTAATTTCCAGCAATATGAAGAAAGCCCACATGGCCATGGTGCAGCAACAATGAAAGCCACTTCCCTGATCACCCCCTGGCGACTGAAGTGGTATTCTATTGCGGTGCTTTTTGGAATATTTTCTGCATTGGTAATTGTACTTCTTTCCGGCACAGGCCCCAGGATACTATCAGGCCGTTTAGGAGGCGATTTCACGCCATTTTATGCCGCCGGACGTATGGCTGCCACCTCAGGTTTTAATCATCTCTATGACCTGGACCAGCAAATTGAATCGCAAAAGGATCTGTTCCCGGACCACAAGGGCTGTCCTGCCTTTTCCATACCCTCCGTTCGTAGCGCTGGCCTGCATCCCTCTGTCTTTTTTTCCATACCGCATTGCATATGTGCTTTATCTTTTCGTTAACATGAGCGCATTCTTCATGGCATTTGTTTGTTTAAAAAAGGTAATCCGGGGATTAGATGAATTTTTTCTTCCTGTTTTTACACTGTCCTTGACTTTTTATCCCTTTATGAAGGCTACCCTTAACGGCCAACTTACCGCTATAATATTCATGCTTTTTGCTTTAGTCTGGCGACTCACCATGGAAGACAGGCAATATTCAGCCGGATTTTTCATGGGGCTGCTTCTATTCAAACCCCAGTTTGCAATTCCACTTATCGGGGTTTTTATGCTTTCGGGCAGAATTAAAATAGCATCTTCAGCCATAGTTACAGCATGTCTGGTAATTGCAATCAGCTTATTCTTTACGGGAATTCAGCCATATGAGCAGTGGTATCATTTTTTAAAGTGGTTTGTCCCTGCCGACGCCCATGTGAATGGGCATAACGCGGTTTCCTGGATCGGATTTCTGGATGCTGTCTTTGGAACTGAAAATAGAATTACATTCATCATTGGATATGCATGCTGCTTTGCAACAGTTCTATTCATTTCTTATGTATGGGCTGTTGGCGGGACCAAATCTGATTTTAATGCGCAAATGGGCCTTGCTGCTGTCTCTTTTGTTTTAATCCCCCCCCATGTTATGTATTATGATGCTGGATTAATCGTATTAACTTATGCGGTCATTATTTCCAAAATTCAAAGAAGAAAAATTGAACTGATTTGTTTTGTCTGGTTGATCGGATTGACACAAATTTTTGCAGACCGAATAGGGTTTAGTCCGCTTTTTTTTCTTGTGGTCTTCACTTTTTTCCTGTCACTTGTTCATTATTGCCGCTCCTGCAATGCAAAATATAGAATGGTAATCACCCATTTCTTGTAAAATATATCGGAGGGCATATCGAAGATGAAAATTATACAGGCTTGTCATTTTGACTGGTCTTGACTGTGATAGCTTGTGGGGGCTGTTGAAGTGGTCTCATGGCAATATATCTATCAGAGACAATCGGAAGAGATTTTGCGGGGTATTGGGCATCTGGCCATCTTCTTTTAAATGGTGATGATCCATACGCTTCAGAAAAAATCCTGGCCGTTCAGAAATCGCTCGGCTGGACGATTGAAAAATGAAGCCAATCGTTATATACAACCCTCCATGGGTCTTCACGTTCCTGATACCCTTTTGCATGTCCAACTTTACCACGGATAAAATCATCTGGCTGATATGCATGCTATCATTCATGATGTTTAGCGCAGACCGATTATGGCTGATCTATGGCGGATCTCGCGAGACTCGTGATATGGGCACTGCTTGTCATGGTTACGTTCATTCCCGGGCTTTTGGCTTACAAACTCGGTCAAATCGTCCCCCTGATGCTTCTGGGTCTGGTGGGTTTCCTGTATTTTGTCAAGAAGGAGAAATGGTGGCTTGCCGGCATGATGACGGTTTTTATTGCCGTCAAACCGCATACAATTTACCTGTTCTGGTTCGCCTTGCTGTTGTGGGCGATGAAACATCGCCTGTGGCCGGTCCTGCTGGGAAGCATGCTCACACTCCTGTGCGTGCTGTTGCTCCCATTATTCTATAACCCGAATGTATATAACCAGTATTTCATCAACATCGTGACAAAATCTTACGCTCTCTATTGGGCTACTCCCACCTTGGGAACTTTTTTGCGATTATATTTCGGTTCACAATATGACTGGCTTCAATATATCCCTATACTGGCAGGGCTGATATGGTTTATCATCTATTGGCGTAAGTACAGGAACATGTGGATTTGGGAAGATCAGATTTCCCTATTGATTCTTGTATCTCTTATGACAAATTTCTATACATGGCCAAGTGACTATCTTATGATTCTACCCGCCGTTATTCAAGCAACTGTAAGGATATATCAGAATCCGGGGGTTCGCTATTTAGTATGGATTGTGCTTCTTTATATTATGATTAATATCTTTGCGGTCGTATCTACTATTTTTCTTGACATCTCATTGGTATATATGGATGCCATATGCTTTATGGATCAATCACATCTTCGCAAAAAAACAACTTGACTTGTTACGGTGGCCCGATCTCAAACAAGC